>NZ_JAOWHB010000050.1:0-711343 GCF_030332845.1 Citrobacter sp. Cpo061 | reverse complement strand
CTTCTCCCAAACCAAGGTATGCGAGAAGACCTGCTACATCCTTTCCACTCAAATGAGTCAGCGTATTGTCCAGCGGTTGTTTACCTGCCAGCGCATTAAGCATTGTCGTGGCAAAGTTCGGATCATTCCCTAGTGCCGCCGCCAGTTCGTTCAGTGTATCCAGTGCCGCAGGTGCAGAACCCACCATTGCCGCAATCGCCGATTTCACAAATGCCGTGGTGGCAATCTGTGTATTGTTGACCGACTGTGCCGCAGTAGGTGCTGTTGGCGTTCCGGTGAGTACCGGACTCGACAGCGGCGCTTTCAGTGCCAGCGCATTATTAATAGTGGTACTGAATTTCGGGTCATTGTTAATGGCTGCGGCAATTTCTTTCAGTGTGTCCAGCGTGGCTGGCGCACCGTTAATCAGAGCAGTAATAGCGGCCTGAACAAACTCTGTGGTCGCAATCCGAGTGGTGTTATTTCCTGCTGCAGGCGTCGGCGCTTTTGGTTCTCCGGTAAATGTCGGATTATGTTTCTGCGCATACTGGGTATGAGGATCTTGTGCGGCAATGTGGTTTCTCATCTGGTCATCCACATACAGCTTTAATTCCAGGACTTTATCATCCACGTATTTACGGGTTGCCAGCACTACAGCAGGGTCGATTTTCAGGGTGATATTGTCCGTGCTGCTGGTAATCAGCACCATGCGCACGGTCTGGGTACGCCCGCTGCCTTCAGCCAGTTGCGGCTTATAGCTTTCCGGGCAGTTTCCCACGGCAATCAATGCCCCGGACTCATCAAACAGGCCCACTTCACGTATCCACCAACCGCCCTCGTTTTCAGGGATCACCTGTTCAGCAATAATCTGGCTGCTGTTCTGCGGGTCGATATAAAGCATATTCAGCGCAGCCCGGCGTTTCTCATTTACCAGTGCCGTCTGCTTTGCGTCCGGCGTTGGCAATACTCCGCCGCCATCGCCCACCGCCATATGGGTAATTTTTAGCGGCACACCGAGCGCGGCGGCGCTGGCAAGTTTCGCCGCGCCAATATCCGTCAGCAGGGTATAAAATTTTGTGCTCATGGATTCACTCTCATTGTGTCAATAACATGGACCGCCCCGCCTTCATGCGCGGTGCCACCGGAAATAATCGTTTCGTTGATATACGGATAGATCGTGATTTCTTCGCCAAGATAGCTGGCGGCTCCCACCCAATGCGGGCCGCTGGTCTGCAGATTGATGGACATGCCGATCATGTGGCGGCTACATGGTTTGGCATCGCTTATCAGTCGCTCAAGTTCCAGATAGGTATCTTCAGTGATGCCCTGGTCCTGCACGCCGATATCCAGGCGAAACGTGCCCGGTGCCTCTCCGGTCTGCCACCACTCAATAATGCGGATCAGAAAGCCGAACGGCTCCACCACCCGCCGCACGGCACTGGTGGTCCCTTTATGCTGATGAATATAAAAAGCATCCTTCACCACCTGGCGCTTGACGCTTTCTGTCCAGCCCTCGTCCCAGTGATCCACAGAGAACGCCCAGGCGAGATAAGGCAGGAAACTGACCGGACAGGTTGCCGGATTCCACAAGTCACGAAGCGGCACCTGCAGATCAGAAATCCCGCTGCAGGTTTGCGCCAGTCGGCGCTCCAGTGGTGTTGAACCCGGCGGCAGCAGACTATTCATCCGTTCCTCCGTTGGTTACGCTCCACTGCGTACATGATGCCGCCTGTGTTTTGTTCAGGACCACATCCGCCAGAGGAGAAGCCAGCTCCACACGCTGCACACCCTCAACATGCAGGGCGGCAAAGATGGCGCTACGGCGAATATCCCGACCAAGACGTGTCTGACTGGCGATGTACCTCTGCAGGCTGACTTTTGCCGCTGCCATTACCGGCTCTGCTTCCGGTCCCGGATAAAGAAAAATGGTAGCTTCCACACGGTACGGGATGATTTCTGCGCTGCGAACCGTAAGACGGTCAGCCACCGGGCGGACGTTCTCACTGTTCAGAGCTTTTTCCACCACGTCCAGCAGGTCTTTTTCTGCAGTTCCATCGCCTTCGCGGCTAAGGACAGTCAGCACCACCTCTGCAGGTGCCGGGCTGGTTGCACTGGCATCCGCCACCCGGCCGTCGGCGCTTCGGGCATGAAATTCATAAGCTGCAGTTGGCCCCGCAACAGAAAGCCCTTCAAAGGCTGCAGGCACACGCAGGCGTAACGCTTCATCGCTTTCCATCACAGCTGCAACGGGCGGCACAGCATCATTATCAGCAGGCGTCACCGTCAGGCGTGTCACGTTGTAGTTGGCAGCGAGCTGGTCAAGATCGCCGCCCATCGCGTAAGCCACCATCACCGCCTGCGCGGCTTCGTTAATGCGCTGGCGCAGAAGCAACTCACGGTAAGCGTTCTCCTGCAACAATTTAGTGACGGGTTCAGATTCCAGTTCCAGCGTGCGGATCACGGCTTCCTGCTCATCTTTCGGATGAAGCGCAACAAATTGGGCCTTGCGTTCGGCAAGCAGCGTCTCAAAGTCCGGCACATCCACAATCTGCGGTGCAGGCAACTGCGAAAGGTCAATCACTGCCATTCTCTGCTCCTGTTGATACGGAAAGGGACACAGGCACACCGTTATTCCGCCGCCCGGTCAGCTCCACCACCATAGAACCGTCAAAGTTGCTGTTGATGGTGATGGAATCCAGCGTCAGCCGTGGCTCCCAGCGACTCAGCGCCACATACACTGCCGACATGACCTGCAGGCGTAATGCCGGATTTTGTGGCTGATCTATTAAAACCGACAGGAGGGAACCATATTCCCGGCGGGCAATGCGGCTACCCTGCGGTGTCAGCAGAATGTCCCGCACCGACTGGCGCAGATGATCAATATCAGTAATGACTTTGCCGCTGGTATTGTTCATCCCGCTATAAAGCGTCATACCGGGCCTCCGGTTGTATCGCCGCCTTTCAGGACGCCAGTATGCTGATGCGCATCAACCACAATCCCGTTAGAGCTCATCGCTCCGCCTCCCTGGGTAACGCCACCATTGATCACCACTTCGCTGTTAATACGCGTGCGGTCAGCCTCCAGCACAAACTCACTGGTTTTCAGGGTGATATTGTCAGCGGCCTCAATGACCATTGATTTGATGCCCCTGACATACCAGCGCCCGGTGGCGGGTTCGTATTCAAACCAGCCGCCGTCCGGGTATTCCGTCACGTTGCCGTCCTCAGAGCCTGAAGGTGGCGGAAACTGGTTTGAGTAGACCGCAGGCAGGGCAAACGCGGTTTCCAGATTGCCGCCAAGGCTGAACAGCACAACCTGCTCACCCACAGACGGTTTCCACCAGGTGCGCGATTTGCCCGCGCGCAGTGTCAGCCAGTTAATCCAGTTGGTTTCGAGGTCGCCAGTTTTCACCCGACACAGCCAGTTTGCCCTGTCCACTTCGGTGACTACACCTGTGCGGATCAGGTTGGTGATAAGGCGCATGATTTCGGTTAATTGTGCGTTCATAGGGAAAGGTTGCCATCAGGGGAAGAAAGGCGGCAGTGCTGCAACTTGTATCAGTGCTGATACAAAGATCACCCCGCCAGCCATTGCAGAATCATGTCGCGGGTCATTGCCTCAACATCATCATTTACACCCAGAAGGCGACGCTCTGCGTAACGGACCTCAGGTCCTTTGCGACTGACGCGATCGCGCAAGCCGTAATGGTGAACACGGGCAATGCGCTGCACCTTACCTTCAAACTGCACGCTGGCAGAGTCGGCGCTGGCGGCAGTTTTCAGGTATTTTGTGGTGCGAAGTTTTGTAAACATCTGCCGTTTGATACGGCCTTTTTTACTGCGTGCTGTTACTCGCCTCGGTTCATAGCTGCTGCCATCAGGATTGCGTTGCATCCTGATGTTCTGCTGCTGTGTCCGGCGCAGTTCCTGCGCCAGCTGGCGCATCATGCGGCTTCTGGCGGCTGGTTCCAGATTCGCCAGCAAGGCACTCAGCCAGTCGTCCACTTTCTGCAGTTCAGCCACGTTTCACCGTCCACATTTCTTCAGGTTCATCAGGTTCCGCTATAGCTTCAACACTCGACACACTACCGTCAGTGCTGACCAGCACACGCTCCGTCAGTTGCAGGTTCAGGCTGATATCACAGACATCGTTGCGCAGAATATCCACCTCAAAGGTGAATAGTTTTTCCCGTAACGCCGGGTTATTGATGGCATCGGGCTGGTTATCCCTCAGCCACAGCAAAACCGGGGCCATCAGCAGATTCTGGTCGCCGCTGAAATCCTCAATCACCGCGTTCAGGGTGTAACGGTACTCCCACGACATGGAGCTGGCCCCCGTGGCAACCAGCGAACCGTTATCCACAAACAGATGCAGTTTGTCCGGGTTATTGCGGACATAAGGCACCGCTTTATTGAGGGCGTGGCGCAGGGATTGTGGTTTGTTCACTGTTTCGCTCCTGACACGCAATAATCATGTCCACTTTGTCTGCACAGACCGCCCAGGCGGCCTCCGTTTCATCCAGCAACGCGTTCAGATCACCGTTAGTGCGCGGCGCTGCCTGATCCAGCCAACACGGCGTCACTCGCGGACAACCACTGACGGTAAGCTGCACCTCCGGTGAGCGTCGGACGTTCCCGCAGCCGGATAATGTCAGCAGGCAAAGGAGTATCAGCCCAGCGGCGTAAATCCTCGTTCTCACGTTTCAGTTCCTCAATCCGGTGTTGTCGTTGTCTCAGCAGCGCGCTGGTCTGTTCTGCTTCGGCATAGAGCCGCGCCTGCTCCCGGTTATTGGTTTCAGTCAGAATGGACAGGCTGATAAGCTGGCTGTTGCTCTTTGCCAGAGCCTGGCTTTTGCTCTGCAGCTCGTCTGCCTGCGTGCTGATGGTCTGGCTGGCATCAGCCAGCCGCCACGTCTGCCAGCCCAGCGCCGCCAGTAATAACGCCAGCACAACCAGCAGCAACCGGTTCATGCTGCTACCTGTTGCGCCATCTGATTACGGGTGATCCAGAAGGCAATAACGGTCAGCAGATAAAAGACCAGGGTAATAGCCCACCCCGTCCAGGCGAGACTTACGACAATCAGCAATCGCATCATCCAGCTGATAAATACGTTTTCTTTTCGGGTAATTGTCTTCAGCAAAGATGCCCTCAACTCCTGCCAGAGCGGGCCATTCTTAATTAACGCAGCCAGTGCTACCGGAATTACCGCCCATGTCAGCAAACAGGCTACCCAAACGCCGGACGCTGCCAGTACCGGAAAAATCCCCTGCGGATACGCCATTGCTGCGATTAACAGCGCCATCCATAACATCAGAAACAGCCCGCTAATTACTTTCTTTTTCATTTCAGTTTGCTCCCTGTAAACACCAGGCCATCTCCCGCGCTCGGCGGTTATCCAGCCCCTGATTAAACACACCTTTTACATAAACCCAGCGCGGCAACTGTCGGCACGCATCCGCCCAGCGCCGCTGGTTGAGCAATTTCACCAGCGTGGAACTGCAGGCATTGCCCGTTCCCACGTTGAAGGCAAACGACACCGCCGCGTCATACACCTTCTGCGGCGGCTGTTGCTTCACACACTTTTCCAGTGCCCGCTCCACACGTAGCACGTTGGAGATCAGCCCTTCCGCTGCCTGTCGTTCCGTAATGGTTTTGCCTGGAATGACGCCAGATGTATTACCAATGCCGTCTGTCCAGACACCCGCGCTGCACTGATACGGCTGCAGACGACAGCCTTCGTAATCGGCAATCAGTTTCAGCCCCTCCACGGAGGTGTGAAGCTGCTGAAAACCCGGCAGCGTGGCAGCAATAGCCAGCACGGCCCCGACAAGGCAGCGTTTAACGATTGATGGATTCATAATCCTCCCGCGAGATCTGCCCGTCGCGCAGAAGCTGGTAGGCTTTGTGTTTGTAGTACCAGTTGATAGCCAGCATCAGCACACCAATCATCAGGCCGCCCAGCGTTGAGGCATCCTTGATGGACAAATCGCCCAGCCAGGCCAGCACGACGGCGATGCAGTACGTGATAAAGGCGCTGATTCGCTCAAGCGTCATAATTCAGTCCCATAGCTGGACGGTCTGCACGGTGGTGGTGGTCGGAATGTCCGGCAGCTCCACCTGCAGCCCGTGAGGTAAAAAGGGGCCGTATTCGGCAAGCCCCGGATTTGCCTTCAGTACCTGCTCCGTGACACCCTGCGTGCGCCCGTAATGACGCCAGCAAAGCGCGTCCACAGTGTCATACTGATGCGCACGCACTTTCATCAGATAAGCTCCACTGTGCAGTGCGGCGCATCCTGCACCCGGCTGATGGCCCAGCGGGCGTCACGCCACAAATCACCGCTTGCTTCCGCCAGTTCCTCACCTCGCTTCACACCGGACGCCGTGGCGTCATAGTCCTGATAACGCTCGTTGAGCATGGCGCGTGCCCAGCAGTAAACCGCGTTGAAATAGTGCTGAATGCGCTCACTTTTCCCGTCCAGCTGTTCCGCCGGAACCTCAGCCAGCGACGCATACCCCAGCATCTGCTGGCGTCTGCGAAACTCATACAGCTCTGCGTTAACCTCCGAAATTGCCGACAGCGCAACCTGCTTTAAACGCGGCTGCGTCACCGTGCCGTCAGTGCGCATGACACTGCGAAACTCCGACAGGTCCACATCAGGCCAGAACGGCGTATTTCTGATGATTTCCGCCTGTTCCGGTGCCTGTTCTGGCGCAACAAACTTCATGCTGCTTTCTCCTGAGATAGAGGGCGGTGGACGGGGTTTTGATGTGGCTGTGCCTTTCGCCACCCCGTGCCGCCCGTGCGCGGGGGCACGTTCTGTCAGCGGCTGTCATTGCGCAGTCTGCGCTCCAGCTGCTGTTTGTCTTTTTTCACGCCACAGCGGGGATCGAGCTGTAACGCATGGTTGAGATGATTAAGGGCGGAAGCCGGATTGCTTTCACTCAGGACAGCGCCAATCGCTTTATGCAGACGCGCCCGTGACTGGTCCGGCATATCCAGACCGTCTGTCAGCTCCAGCGTCTGCAGCAACAGATCGGCATCAAAGCCGGTTGCGGCAAGCATTGCGCTCTGCGCTGCATCTGCCATTTCCTCTGCCAGCACGGTCTGCACGTTGCGGTTACCCAGCGGCATCACCCAGCCATGACGCAGGGCATGACGCCCGATCTCCAGCGCCCCGGCATAATCTCCGGCATCAATGCGCCACAGCATCACGTACATCAGCACGTCATCCTGTTGAGCGCCTCCGGCAGCCAGGACACCCTCTGCCCAGGCGGCGTACTTCGGCAGCAGCTCCACTTTGATTTCCGCTTTTTTGACCGTGGACTGAACGCCCTTGAGACGGCGGCGGTCTTCCGCCAGTTGCAGCAGCATCAGGTCATAGCCCGACGCGTGGCGAACACTGCCACCCTCGCGAGCGGCCTGTTCAGCCTGAACGCGCAGGCGATGCTGCCGTGCGGGACTCAGGCTCATGAATTACGCTCCGGTTTCTGCTGCGGCGGCGCTGAAGTCGCCAATCTGGATGTTTTCCACCAGTGCGGCGCAGCGGTAGTCCTCAACCACGTAGGCTTCGTTAACGGATTCAAAATTTTCAATCCGGTCACGTTTCGGGTTGTCGATAACTGAACGGCGGCGGGTGTCTTCCTGCCAGTAGATGGACAAGTTATCCAGACGGGTGATCAGCAGCGCATTCGGCGGGAAGAACGGCGCACGCACGGCCTGCAGACCGCCCATGCGTTTCTGACTGATAATCATATCGGCTGCCAATTTTTCACTGTTTTCCTGCTCTTTGTTGACCAGCGGGAAATACTTGTCAGACAGCAGTTCACGACCGCAAATCACCACCAGATCGTCATCGTCCTGGTAGACCACGTCGATAAGCTCATTGACCGCATCCATCACCACAGCGTCCAGGTTGGCATATTCGCCACCTTTCCCGACTTTCACCGCACCCGGTGTGGTTTCGCCGCCCGTGGTGGTGCTGCCCATGACGTGATCCGGTGCATCCTCACGGATTTTCTGCAGCCAGCCTTTGTTCACATCCTGCAGCAGCGGGTTTTCACTACGGTTGGAGGTTTTCGCACGCTTCACGCCGTTAAAGCCGATCATGATGCGGTCCAGTGCCTGACGTTTCACGATGGCGTCACGGATACGCACCTGGAAATCCTTAAACTTCGCCCACAGGTCCAGCTTCGCGTAGGTCAGCACCGTGTCAAAGTTGGTCTGCTCGCATTTATATTCCACATCGACCATCAGCGTCGGATCGACAGGTTCACGCTCTTTCGCGGTGGTGTCAGTGGTTCCGGCAATGGTGCTGCCAACACCCAGCCCCAGCAGCTGACCGGACTGCTCAGTCACTGGCGTGACGTTAATCAGCGTCAGGAAAGCGGCGGACTGCTGGATCTGGTCTTCCAGCGTCTGCTGCACAGACGGCTCCACGGTGAACTTGCTGGACAGTTCTTCAACTGCCACACCGTTCAGACGCGCCAGCTGCTGCAGGTAAGCGTTAAAAGCAAAGCGGGTATTCTTCTTCATCGGGTTTTGTGCTCCATCAGCAATTGGTCAGAGTGTCAGCGGGGGCGTTACCGCCTGTTGCACGCTGGCGGTAGTCCTGGCGACTGTCTTCATGACTCAGCTTGTCCACCAGTTCGTTAAAGGCGGTTTGCTGTGCCTGCAGGGCAGTCTCCAGCTCAGACAGGCGTTCTTGCTGCTCAGACAGGGATTTTTCGGTGCGTGCACTCAGGTTCTGCTGCTCAGTGGCGACCAGCTCCACGGCCTTATGCACATCAGAGAACCGGGCGTCATCGGACTGCTCTTTTTTGGTAAACAGCGCCGTGACGCGGGCAAACAGGGACGGTTTGTCGTCCTGGATTTCTTCCAGTTCGATCACCGTTTCCTCTGCAGCGGTAAAGAGATTGGCAGGATTCTGCTTGCGGTTTGCCAGCGGGTTATGGGCTGCACTGGCGCTGAATGTCAGCATTTCCGTACCCAGACTGGCAGGGTCATCAGTAGCAGCCAGGCCGACCAGGTAGGCTTTGCCCGTATCAGCGAACTTCGGGCTGACTTCCATAGAGGTGAATAATTTCTGGCCTTTTTTCACCAGTTCCACCAGGGACTCCGTTGGCTCAACGTCGGCATACAGCGCCATCTTGCCTGCCAGCGGACCTTCCGTGATTTCTTCAGCAAACAGCGCCGTCACCTTGCCGTAGCGGTTAAAGGTGCTGTCCGGCAGATAAGACTTGATGTGCTCAAGGTTAATCAGCGCGGTATACACCGCCGGGTTGTAGCTGGCTGCCATCTGTTCCAGCCATTCACGCTGGATTTCGCGTCCGTCGGTGGTGGCACCTTCCACCCCGATGCGAAAACGCTTTGCTTTCACTGTCATGAGCCGTGCTCCGTTAGAAAAAACTTACTGGAGCCTTATGGTTGCGGTGATGGGGGCAGTGAAACAATGCGCGGTATTTGTACCGACAACCACACAAACCGCAGGCGGGGAAAGCCTTCATTCAAGGCTGTAGGTTTGTGCCATGAACACCACACTGACACCCGCAGATCTCGATCCCCGTCGGCAGGCCATGCTGCTGTACTTTCAGGGATACCGCGTAGCCCGCATTGCTGAAATGCTGGGCGAGAAAGTTGCAACCGTTCACAGCTGGAAAAAACGCGACAAGTGGGGTGACTATGGGCCGCTAGATCAGATGCAGCTCACCACCGCCGCACGCTACTGCCAGCTCATTATGAAGGAGCACAAAGAAGGGAAAGATTTCAAAGAGATTGACCTGCTGGCGCGCCAGTCGGAGCGCCATGCGCGGATCGGCAAGTTTAACAATGGCGGCAACGAAGCCGACTTAAACCCTAACGTCGCCAACCGCAACAAAGGCCCGCGCCGTCAGCCGGAAAAGAACGTTTTCACCGATGAACAGATTGAGAAGCTGGAAGAAATCTTCCATTCCTCCATGTTCAACTACCAGCGCCACTGGTGGGAAGCCGGAAAAACCAACCGCATCCGCAACCTGCTGAAGTCACGCCAGATCGGCGCGACCTTCTATTTTGCCCGTGAAGCCCTGATTGACGCCCTGCTAACCGGACGTAACCAGATTTTCCTTTCCGCCAGCAAGGCTCAGGCCCACGTCTTTAAGCAGTACATCATCGACTTCGCCAAAGAAGTGGAGGTGGAGCTGAAAGGCGATCCGATGGTGCTTCCTAACGGGGCCACGCTGTACTTCCTCGGCACCAATGCCCGCACGGCCCAGAGTTACCACGGCAACCTGTATCTGGATGAATATTTCTGGATACCGAAATTCCAGGAGCTGCGCAAAGTGGCTTCCGGTATGGCTATTCACAAAAAATGGCGACAAACCTATTTTTCCACGCCATCCAGCCTGACACACAGTGCTTATCCGTTCTGGTCCGGTGCGCTGTTCAACCGAGGGCGCAACAAAGCCGATAAGGTGGACATCGACCTGTCCCACAGCAATCTGGCCCCCGGCCTGCTGTGCGCAGACGGGCAGTACCGCCAGATAGTCACTGTGGAAGATGCGGTGCGCGGCGGCTGTAACCTGTTCGACCTCGACCAGTTGCGCATGGAGTACAGCCCGGACGAATACCAGAACCTGCTGATGTGTGAGTTCGTGGACGATCTCGCGTCTGTGTTCCCGCTCAGCGAGCTGCAGGCGTGCATGGTGGACAGTTGGGAAGTCTGGACCGACTTTCATGCACTGGCCCTGCGCCCGTTTGGCTGGCGCGAAGTGTGGATCGGATATGACCCGGCGAAAGGTACGCAGAACGGCGACAGCGCCGGATGCGTGGTGGTGGCGCCGCCAGTCGTGCCGGGCGGTAAGTTCCGCATTCTTGAGCGTCACCAGTGGCGCGGAATGGACTTCCGCGCCCAGGCTGACGCCATCAAAAAACTGACCGAACAGTACAACGTGACCTATATCGGTATCGACTCAACCGGCGTTGGTCACGGGGTTTACGAGAACGTGAAAGCGTTTTTTCCTGCCGTCCGGGAGTTTGTCTACAACCCCAACGTTAAAAACGCCCTGGTACTCAAGGCCTACGAC
Source organism: Citrobacter sp. Cpo061 (assembly GCF_030332845.1). Classification (NCBI taxonomy): domain Bacteria; kingdom Pseudomonadati; phylum Pseudomonadota; class Gammaproteobacteria; order Enterobacterales; family Enterobacteriaceae; genus Citrobacter; species Citrobacter sp. Cpo061. The sequence goes on along the minus strand of NZ_JAOWHB010000050.1, from coordinate 700,302 downwards.
ATTATCAGCCACCGCCGTCTGGAGTTTGACGCCGGACACACCGACATAGCGCAGTCCTTTATGGCGATCCGTCGCGCCACCACCGCCAGTGGCAACCGCCCGACCTATGAAGCCAGCCGCAGCGAAGAAGCCAGCCACGCCGATCTGGCCTGGGCAACGATGCACGCACTGTTTAACGAACCGCTGCAGGGCGAATCCGCCAATACCAGCAATATTGTGGAGATTTTTTGATGGGAAAGAGTAAGAAGAACCGCGCTGCGGCGACGAAACAGATCCAGCTTAAAAGTCAAACTACAGCCGAAGCATTCAGCTTCGGCGATCCCGTTCCTGTTCTGGACCGCCGAGAACTGCTGGATTATGTGGAATGCGTACAGATGGACCGCTGGTATGAGCCGCCCGTCAGCTTTGACGGACTGGCGCGCACCTTCCGCGCTGCCGTTCATCATAGTTCCCCGATTGCAGTAAAGTGCAACATTCTGACCAGCACCTACATCCCTCACCCGCTGCTCAGCCAGCAGGCTTTTTCGCGTTTTGTACAGGACTATCTGGTTTTTGGTAACGCCTACCTGGAGAAACGCACGAACCGCTTCGGTGAAGTTATAGCCCTTGAGCCTGCTCTGGCAAAATACACCCGACGCGGGTTAGACCTGGATACCTACTGGTTTGTGCAATACGGTATGACAACCCAGCCGTATCAGTTCACGAAAGGCAGCATTTTTCATCTGATGGAGCCGGACATCAACCAGGAGATCTACGGCCTGCCCGGTTATCTTTCTGCCATTCCGTCAGCCCTGCTCAACGAGTCCGCCACGCTGTTCCGCCGGAAGTATTACATCAACGGCAGCCATGCGGGCTTCATCATGTACATGACCGACGCCGCGCAGAACCAGGAGGATGTGAACAACCTCCGCAACGCAATGAAAAGTGCCAAAGGTCCTGGTAACTTCCGTAACCTGTTTATGTACTCGCCTAACGGCAAAAAGGATGGGCTTCAGATTATCCCGTTGTCAGAAGTGGCGGCGAAGGATGAGTTCCTGAATATCAAGAACGTGAGCCGGGACGACATGATGGCGGCGCATCGTGTGCCGCCGCAAATGATGGGGATAATGCCTAATAATGTTGGGGGCTTTGGTGATGTGGAGAAGGCTAGTCGTGTTTTTGTCCGCAACGAACTGATGCCCCTGCAGAAACAGCTACAAGAACTTAACTATTGGCTAGGCGAAGAAGCAATACGCTTTGATGCCTACTCCCTAAATTTCACAAACGATTCTTTTTGATAAATATGCTGGGCCCCCCCCCGGCATTTACTCACGCCCCAATTTCCATACTGAATTATACGATAAAATACTTAGTTCAGCAGCTCTTGACCTCATATGATCGGGCGTCCATTCTCCTTGATATTTATTTTCAAATTCATCAATAAAAATTTTAACTAGCGCATATTGTGATTGTTTATAAATTTCAAGCTTATCCACAACAGACTTATTTCCAGCTTTTTCATTTAATTCTTTTGAAAGTGGTAATAAATTTCCTATCATGCTATATACTTCAGAATCCCCCACACTCTGAGGCTGAATATGCTCTAATGTTAATGAATCAGGCATATACTCCCCCGTTTTCATGTGATGTAACTCAAGTCTATTAAAAATGTACTGAATCAACCTTTTATTTTTCAACTCTTGATTTGAAAATTTAAGCATAACAAACTTTTCAACAAACATATTAATGTCTGGTTTTCTCTTCACCAACATTTCAAGCAAAGACTTTATTACTTGTCTATTACTAGCTTTAGTAGAACCTTCATCCACTAAAGCCCTAGCAGCTTTAGCATACGCACTTTCAATACCTGATGGTCGCAATGAACAAATAGCATTAAACATAAAATGAAAGCGTTCAATTGACAGCACTGCATTATTCATATCAACAAGTTTTAGCGTTCCTCTTGCTCTTGCCTTAAATAAAGATAACAAAAATGGTTTATTCTGAGATATGTTAAACAGCCTTAATGCCTGCAAACCTCGATAAACTGGTTTCATTTCCAGTTCAGGAAAATCCTGTTCTGTAGGCGATGATATTTTCACATATATCTCGGCATCTGAAAGTAGCTCATCAATGAACGCTGAAGCATCAATGTCGCCTTTTTTCCACTTATCCAGAAAAGCTTTATAAAGAGTGTCACTACTTACATAAGAATATTTTGACACCCACCAATGACGGATAAATGTCTCGATAGAACCGACACCATTACGACTAGCAATTATTTGCCTAATTTTATTCCATTTAGTTTTTGCATCATCATCAGGATGTGTGCCATTCAGTTTCTTAAATAATTTGTTTTTTATAAGATCTACATAACTTAAGTTTAATCCCCTAGCATTCAGAGTTTCAAAGATTGTATAAGCTTCATCTTCATCATTAACTGTAATATAAATCACTTTCAGATACCGTAGAACTTGATCCCGCACAGCCTTCAACGCTTCCAAGTAGATAAATTTCTCTCTATCTACTCCTAATGTCTGGCAAAGATTATCTTCTGAAAGATACTCAGTTAAATCATTATATGAAGATTGCAAGTTTCTTTCTTCAAGGGACTCCGGTCCTTCATTTCTCTTATCAATATGCTGAATGTTGTTTTGAAAGTATGGCTTAGGAGTTTCATTAACTAATTTAAAAAAAGGTCTGCCATCGTCATCCATACCAGATATATAATTATTATATATTGATTGAGCTACAGCCAACTCATTTATCAACTTAAATTTATCACATAATGCTGATAACAATATAGTAAGAGTCGTAAGACGTTGTTGACCATCTACAATCATCAGCTCAGAGCTAGTTTCCTGCCCGACCAAAACGAGAGCACCGATGAAATACTCATCATATTGATACTGCCCATCCTCCTGGTAATGAATATTGGAAACTATATCATGCCAAAGTTCACTTACTTGTTCCTTCCCCCAAGAATATTCTCTTTGGAATCTAGGGACTATATATTTTTTATTTACAGATAACACGTTTGTTAAGGTTCGAGCATTTGCTTGCAGTTCCACTGAGGCCACCTACTTTAGTTGTTTGTATTACACAGTTTTATAGCATTGGAGTTTGAATGACAACCCGTTGCGCGCGCTCGTATCCCCGCCACGCCTGCCCGCTTTATGTAGTGGTTTTCATGCACCTGCATGATCTACGCAAAAGCCCGCCAGAACTGGCGGGCCTTAACACAAAAGATCCTCAAACGATCATGCGATCTCATGCAGCATAGACATGCGCGTTTATGCAGAATGTGCAAAATCGTAACATACTCAGCAAGCGTGAAATCTAGAACGTGACAGCCTTGTCAAAGCCAGAAATAATTGTATAGGAAATAGACGAGTTATCAGCCTTGTTCACTTTGAACTTGGCTCCTTTGTAAGCGATAACATCACTTCCCTTCGAATCTACAGAAAAATCTGTTGTAAACGCTGCACGAGCCATATCGTTTGCAAACTCACGATAGGTAAACTTCATTACACCGCCTGCATTTCCATTGTATTCGATAGTCTTAACCAATGAGTTACTCACTCGACACAGCCCATCAGGAACACGCTTGATAGAAATTTCTGAGGCTGTATAAGAAGTGCCGTTTGGTGGTGATATCTCATTTTTTGCAGCATCGTAACTTACATAATCAACATAGGTGCCGATTTGTCCATAGATATTTTTTAGCGCAACAGCTTGAGAATTATGATGATTGCGGTAAATTCCATTCCCTTCGCTGCAATATGTACCTGCAGAGATAGAAGATAGCGCACCATTAGCCGCACCAAGCTCTAGTACGTCCGTTTTATATCCAGTAGCAGATGTTATGATGGGGTCGCCCATGTAGGCTGTAGCACTTTGCCCAATAGCAGGCTTCACCACTTCAATAGCTGTGATATTTCGGTTAGAAGCATGAGGCACGCAACCAGTTAGGATTACAGCAAGAGATATAGGTAACGCAATATGGTTAATTTTCATTTTTAGCCTATTATTCTTTTCTTGACAAAAAACGAGGTGATATCTGATTGACATCACCTCTCACTCATATGTAACCCTTTTTAAGTATTAAAAACAAGCATCTATTGACAAAATCAATGCAGCCAGCTGTCGTCTTCCCACACCTTCTGCATAATTTTCATCACTTGTTTTCTTTCTTCATCCAGTTGCAGTCCGGTCAGTTCCACACCGTTAGAGCTACCTTTACGGATACGAATTACCGTTTTGGGATATAGGGGGCGCAGATTGCGGTAAAGCTCGGATTCAAGGGCGTCCAGGGTAGACTGGCTAATCTTCTGCTCTTTATCGATCATTATTTCAATGCGCATAAAAGTCACCTCAGCTGATGACATCCATTGAGCGGTTGTATTCGTGGCTTCTGATTTTTGCCATGAGTTCATCTGTCAGTTCAGAAACCCACTGCAAAGCCAGCCCCTTCTCTTCATCACTACACTCACTAGCCGCTACAAGCTTAAGAAAAAAATCAATGCGCTGGAGCTTCAAAGACTCCAAAAAATAGTCCTGCATCTTTCCTCCTATAACACCAAAGCAATACTGTATACATAACCACTGTTTATATTCACAGTATATAATAATCTTACTGATGTAAAACGTTTTTTTACGTTCATCAGCCTGATATGCCTGGTATTATTAAGAGCACGAATTGTTAACCCGCGTAATTAATACAGATCCCGCCACTTATCATCTTCCTGCAAACGCTGGTTCCGATAGAAGATACGCAGGCCTGCTCCTGACGGAATACTGCCGCCGCTAAGGAGTAAATCGACCTCTTTCTCGCTACCATCAAATCCTCTGGACTTCAGCTCATAGACGAGCTGCTGTCGCTGATGGTCTGTAATTCGCTGTTTGTAGTCTTTACGCCGTTTCGGTTTAACCAGGCGTAACCTTGCTGCCAGTTCCCGGCGCTCTTTTTTGCTCATACTGTGCAGGTAATCGTGCAACTCCTTGTCATCCATGCGGGTGATATCCGTTCTGGTATCCCCATCAGCTGATTTGTCTTTCCCTTGTTGGTTCAAATTTTCAGCAAGGGGACAGTTATTGCCACGAGTCCAAGGGGCGCAAGCGCCCTGGTCGGCTGCCGCCTCCTGAACATCAACGGCCTTACGAACCATTTTCCACTTCACGGCATGAGTGCAGATCTTGCCCTCTGCAATAGGTGACCAGATGCCATAAATACGAATGCCGTGATCGCCATAGACGGTCGGCTCTTCGTTGATTTCATAAGCGGTTCTGATGAGGTGATATTTGCGGGGAACCAGTACGCCGCCCTGCTTCATGATGTAGGTGGCAAAACAACCAGCATCAGCAGCAGCCAGGATGGCATCAAGGCGCGGGTTATCCAGTACCGGCGCACCTGCTTTTTTGTCCCCCTGTTGCCTTGCCGCCTGACCAGCCAGCAATCGCAGTTCACGGTAAGCCTGACGCCCCGGAATGCCAAAGAAGCGGAATTGCTGAACACGATGCAGAGACGCCCAGGCATTAACGTATTCAGCATTATCACGCAGGGATTTCCCCGTTTCCTTGCTGATCTCGCCAGCCAGACCACGCCCATCAATGTTCTTACTGATGTATTTCGCGATGTAGCTTGTTGGCGTACCTTTGCGCGGGTTAATCAACTCAGACTTAAAGCGCGGCCCAGTGTTATTGCCCAGTTCCTCGCGGTCTTCACGGATGGCAAACTTACGCAGTAATGCAGTGATGGCGCGGCGGTCTTTTTTGCGCATAAAACACAACAAGTGCCAGTGAACTGTACCGTCATGATGCGGCTCAGCCACCCGCACGCCATACCACCGCAATCCGGCTTTGTGCATCGCCTTACGAAATGCAGCAAACATGCCGACCAGATAATCACTGCTTTGTCTTACCGTCGCATTTGTCCAAGTTGGGTTGGGCCTGCCATTATTTAGCGTGGAATGGAAACGTGACGGACAGGTGATGGTGTAGAAAACGGCGCAGTCACCGCGCATTTCCGCGATAAGCTCCAGGCCTTTAACACAGGCCATCATCTCATTGCGGCGATGCGCAGGGTTGCTGCTGCTGGCGTTTACCACATCCTCCATGTCCAGCGTGTCGCCGTCTTCGTTCACCAGTTCATGAGAACGAAAAAACTCCAGCGACTTACGGCGCTGCTCACGTTTATGCATCACGGCTTCATAGCTGATATAGGGAGATGCTTTTTTGCTGACCAGGCAGACAGCACGCAACTGCTCTTCCCGCCATTCGCAACGCATCTTCCATAATTTCCGGTACCACCAGTCAGCGCACAACATACGCGCCAGCGAACCCGGAATGAGTTCATAGGGCACGGGTTTACGGCGGTTTCTTTTCCGGCGGAGTTGCTCAAACGCAGGCGGGATGACATCCAGACGCAGGGTTTCCGCTGCCACCTTTTCCCATGTCTTGCGGATTTCTTCTGGCTTAACGTCATCGGTGACATACAAATCGCCACAAGCTGCATCAAGGCACATGCTCATATGCGCAGCTACCAGGGTGGACAGGCGTTTCACCTGATCCTGACTCATTTCAGGCAGGATCAGCAGGCCGTCCAGCCCTTCATGGCTTGCCATAAAGCGAAAAGAAGTGGATAGCTGACAGTCGCGTACATGCTCCAGCCGTTCCAGACATGGCTTAATCGTCTCACGCAAATAGCGGGAATAAGCCTTTGGCCTGCCCAGGCTGCTGAAGTATTCAATACGTTGCATCAGTGGCTTGCTGATATGGGAAGGCTGGGCATTAACGTCCGCCAGAATGACCATATCTGGATTAAAACGCTGCTGCTCATGCGCCAGCTTTGCCCGACTAATGAGCTTATCCTGCTCCATTTCGCGCTGGACAGGATCACGGGATTCATTAAAGAAATAACGCTCCCAGACCTGATCACTCAGTGCCTCGCGGCGCAGCTGTTCCTGCTCGTTATCGGCAGCGTACAGAGCGATCAGGTTTGAAAGCGCAGAAACTGAAGATTGCTCTTCCGTCTCTACGTAAGGATTGATTGCTTTTTTTTCAGTATTCCAGGAATAGCTGTAGTTCATTACGCAATCTCCAGTTCGAGCTGTGAAGGCTGCAAACCATTCGACAGCCAATCAGAAACTGAAGGTGGGCGAACAGCTTCAATTGCACCTTTTAAAATTGCGCAACGGTTTTTCAGAATGACAGCTTTCAGCTCCTTTTCCGTCAGATTGCGCGAATACTCAGCCTCCTGAATAGCCCGCGTCAGCTCAGGATATTTGCTATTAAATTTGGGGACATTGCAGGCAAGATTTGTACTGTCGGCAGTCGCCAGTGGGTAATTTCCCAACACACGACCGTCAAGCATGCGCAAACCATGAACAGCTGTTTTGAAATTGTGTCGGCAATAAATTGCTTCAAAAGCGTCCTGCATACGACGATGCCAGTGCGCAGTTCTGATAGCCGCATATTCACCAGACGATCCAAAGCAGACACGAGGCCATTCACGACATAGCTCGATAAGCCGATCGATTGACTCGTGCAGATGCCAGACGGGAGTTGCCTTCCCGTAGAACATTTTCGGAACTTCGTTTATCAGGGCATCATTGTCACGTTCACCTCCGTCCACAACATCAGGAATGACAAAAAAAGCGACCTTAGGATGGTGGTAATAGTTCAGGAGCCATTTATAAAAATCACTCCAGTTAATTTTTAGCCCACGCACCCATGCAGAAAATGCGCCGTTATCAATGCCGACGACCTGAGCGTGCTGAATGGACGCCGCAATCTGATCTGGTCGTACATAGGAGACGAAAGCGCCAGCTCCGCTCACCGCAATACGATGAACGTCGCCAGCACTTCCCCAGACAGGCGTCCCATGGAAATGATGAATTCCGTGGTGCATTTCTTTCACACTTGCACCCCGAAAATAACAGTAGAGTCACGTCCCCTACTAAAATCGGCACTAAACCAATTAGCAGATTTAGTGGCAATCATCTCTGTTGCAAATTTTCCCTCCCCCGCTGCAACGCCGATGCTGCGTTTCGCCCTGATGTAGTGGTGAGTGAAATTACGATAAAGGGACCGGGTCAAAGACGTGTTACTGTTAGAAACAATGACCGGATGTCCTTCTGATGACCGATGTTCAAGAATGGATGCCAGGTGATACTGATCATCTTCAGTGAAACCATCAGTGTGATAGCCGGAAAACGTACCGTCATAAGGCGGATCGCAATACACCACATCCCCCACCTTCAACATCGCCAGCGTTTCATCAAAGCTGGCGCAGATAAACGTTGCCCGCTGGGCTTTCTCTGCAAATGCGCGAATTTCTTTTTCAGGGAAATACGGATTTTTATAATTACCGTAGGGAATGTTGAAATGCCCGCTCTTGTTATAGCGACATAAACCACGGTAACCGTGACGATTGAGATACAGGAAATATACCGCTTTCATGAAATCAGTAATTTCAGTGGAGTAATTAAACTCCTGCCTTATGTTGTAATAAGCCACCTCCCTGTTTGCTTCCTCAAATAAAGCTCTGGCACGAGATATAAACGCCTCACAATCAGCAGCAACCTTTTTATAGAGGTTGATTAAATCAGGATTAATATCCGCAACAAGATAGCTGGGGTAATCCGTCTCCATCATCACTGCACAGGAACCCGCGAAAGGTTCAACCAGTCGCGGGCCAGCAGGAAGATGCTTTTTCAGTTCGGACATTATGGCGGTTTTATTTCCTGCCCATTTCAGGATGGTGCTCATACAGCACCTCCGTTGTAATGTTTGCCTTTCAGCTCTGCGATTTCCTGACAGGTAATGCAAAGCTGCACACCCGGAATGGCACGGCGGCGTGCAGGCGGAATTGGCACTTCACACTCAACGCAAAGCACGCGGGACACGCCCGGCGTTTTGGCACGGGCAGCACGGATATGGCGTTGGCGTTCTTCTTCAACGCGCTGCTGTACGAGATCCATTGCATCAGCCATCAGTGGATCTCCTGCGCTTCGTTCTGGATTGCTTCAGCAGTCACACGCAGCAGTTCTGCCGCTTCGACGTGGTTTAGCTGGCGGGAGGTGATATGACACGCCAGGCTATCGAGGCGAGCAGCCATTGCTTCAGCCCTTGCCCGGCGTTCTTCCAGACGAGCCTCTGTCAGTAAAAGATTAAGACCTGCATCATCCGGTCCGGTTTTGGTCGTGAGGGTTTCAATATTACGCATAAGCAATTCTCCTGAATTTAGATAAAGGGATGCCCGGCGGGTTTACGCCATTAATTTCATTAGTTGGTTAATTCGGCATGGTTAGCCGTCTGGGAAATAAGCTCACCACTGCACGAAAATGATTCATTGCTTTAATCAACTCCCGCTTTTCGTCAGTGGTCAGCTCATTAATGCTGATGCTATGACGTTCAGCTGGAATTTTTGCCATAAAGAATATGGCAGCCAGTGCCCGTTTATTTTGTTCATTATTGATATCCCGAGGATCACGCATATCTTTAATAAACCGCTCAAGCTCTGACTCAATATTCAAACCAAAAACTTTCGCCCTTAACTCCGCAATATGATTAAGTCCATTCAGGCGTTCACCGGGTCTTAATGGAACAGTCGCCGCAGCGCCTTCAATAGCCATTTGTTCCCCCGTTTTTTCGTAGATAGTTCTGCCAGCAATTCATCTTGTGAACGGCACGGATGCCAGCGTTTACCATCCTCACCCATGATCCAGCCGTGACCGTAGTGCATTGCCGGACTTTGTTTTACCAGCAGCGATGCAAATGATGGTTCTTTCGTCAGCATAAGCACCTCACAGCAAACCGAATGAAGCACCGAGGCCAGTCACGGTATCAACTGCACTCGCCATCGCAGGATTAGCCTGTAAACGGGCCTGCAATGAAACAGCAGCCAGCGCCATCAGTCGTGTAACAGAGTTAATGCTGCTGATAGCATCACGACGACCGGCACTAGTTTTTACATCACCAGATACCGCACCTGCTGCAACACGCCCGATCTCTGCAGTTGCGCTCATGACGTAATGCGGCAGTTTCTCTTTTGCTACCTCATTAATCGGTACACATGGCAGACAATGAATCTGTGCCAGAAAACCATCTACCAACGTTGAATCTTCAGTCAGATCGGTAAGCAGCCAGATTTCTGGTGCGGTTAATAAATGAGGTTGAGCTGGGTTCAGCTTGTTCCGCAGAATCTGCACATTCATACCCGCACGTTCTGCCAGTTGCACCAGATTGTGGCGCAGTGCGAATGCACGACAGGCTTCATCAAAATGTGGATGTTTGGAAACTTGGTAATCAAACATGGTCGACACCTCTGATGTATCCCAAAATGGAACTAGTTGAATACAACATTGCAATCAGTAAGTGCATCAACGGTAAGAGCAGCAAGGTTGATCATTACCTTTTCTCTTTTCTTGTCTTTACGAAGACGATGCCGAGGAATGCGACCATCCGCCAACATATCGTTGATTGTGTCGATTGAAAGACCAGTAAGTTCGCTATAACGCTCGATTGTGACGTGTGGCGTATTCAGAGTTATTGAAATGTTAGGGGTCATGATGCAACATCTCCTATTGGCTTGTGGTGAGCCTGTAGTAATCGTGACAAGTACCCAATTGGGTACAAAACTGATACTAGGATCGCAAAAGAGATATGTCAACATCAAAGTACCCAAGTGAGATCAAAATAAATCCCAATAAAGGTGGTAAGGCTGCGATTGAGCGATTAGTCGAAGCCTATGGCTTTACGACACGACAGGCTTTAGCTGATCACTTGGAAGTATCAAAAAGCACACTAGCGAACAGGTATTTGCGGGATACATTTCCTGCTGACTGGATAATCCAATGTGCTCTTGAAACAGGAACCTCCCTCAAATGGTTAACTACCGGACAAGGCCTTAAGCAAAGCTCGCTGACAGCAGCTACAGAAGAGCTTGTTAAGTTTCGCCTTGCCGCAGGCAAAATGATTGAAGACGGTTCATATGTCTTCGATTCATCATTTCTTCCTGCAAACCTTTCATCACCAATTGTTGTTCAGGATGGACTCGTCACATACATTTGTGATCAAAAATTTTCTGAAGTACTTGATGGAAACTGGTTAATCAATATCGACGGAACCTATTCCATTCGAAAAATCACAAGGCTTCCTAAAGGAATGATTAAAATTACAACAGCAGAGAATAGCTTTGAATGTGCATTTTCTGATATTGAAGTGGTTGCTTGTATAAGAAGTACAATAGTCTCGAATTAATATAGTAAAAGGATTTTAAAATGAATTCATTTGCCATCGTTATACTCTTATTAGCATTTCTCGCCCCTGTTCTAGCTGTAATATTATTTAAACAAAGTAAAAAACACAAAGCGGCTATAGATAACCTGACAGCTAACAACATAGCCCTTTCTAACCAACTGATTGAAAATCAAGAAAAACTAGCACAGACCGTACGAGAATTATCAGAGCTTGAAGGGCGAGCAGCACCATTGTGGCAATACGAAGAATTGCACAGCGCAGTAATGGATGCAGAGAATAAGATAAAAAATGCGGACTCAATAGCCAAGCAAAAAATAGATGAAGCCCAAATTAAGGCGGCTAAAACAGTAAACGAAGCAAATTATCAAGCTCAGATGACAATAAGCAACGCTAATAGCGAAGCTATAGCAATCACCAAAGACGCTCGCGATGCACGCCTGAAAGCCAAAGAACGTCTTGATAATGCTAATAATAAAGCAAATGAGCTAATCTCAAATGCTAATGACAATGCAGTAAAAATTATTTCTGATGCAGAAGAAAGAGCAAAGGAGATTGCTGGTTCAGCATATGAAGCTAAAGAGTTTGCAGAAAAATATGAAGCAGTTGCAAAATCAATGAAAAATAAAATTGAAGGTTATGGTGATGAATGGATCATCCCTAACCGTAGTGTACTTGATGAGCTGGCAGAAAATTATGAATTTACAGATGCAGGCAAGGAATTACAAAAAGCCAGAGAGTTAACCAAATCATTAATAAAAACTAATAAAGCTGCTTCGTGTGATTATGTTGAGCAAAACAGGCGTAATACTGCCATAAACTTTGTTTTGGATGCCTTCAATGGAAGAGTTGACAGTATTTTATCAAAAGTCAAACACAACAATTTTGGAAAACTTTCCCAAGAAATAAAAGATGCATTTCAACTAGTAAATTACAATGGCTCTGCCTTTAGGTCCGCAAAAATAAGTGACATCTATCTTCAGGCAAGACTCAACGAGCTAAAATGGGGTGTAGCAGTTAATGAAATTATGCTCGAAGAAAAAGAAGAGCAAAGAAGGATTAAAGAACAGCTTCGTGAAGAGGAAAGAGCTCGTAGAGAATATGAAAAAGCGATAAAAGAAGCTGAAAAAGAAGAAAAAGCTATTCAGCAAGCTATAAATAAAGCAACGAAAGAACTTATGCTTGCAAATGAAGAACAACGCTTAGCTTTAGAGCAAAAAATAGCTGAACTACAGTTAAAATATGAAGAAGCTGAAGCTAAAAATCAACGAGCTATTTCTATGGCTCAACAAACCAGATCAGGCCACGTCTATATCATTAGTAATATTGGTTCATTTGGCGAAGATGTATATAAAATTGGAATGACACGCCGCCTTGAACCACTTGATCGTGTTCGTGAACTCGGAGATGCTAGTGTTCCTTTTTCGTTCGATGTTCATGCGATGATTTATAGTGATGATGCACCATCATTAGAAAACCATCTGCATAAAGTTTTCAACGAAAAGCAGGTCAATAAAATTAACTCACGAAAAGAGTTTTTTAACGTAAATTTAAAAGAAATCAAATCAGTTATTGAAGACATGAACATCAACGCCCACTGGACAATGTTTGCAGAGGCGAAAGAATATAGAGAGTCTCTATCTATTGAGCAGGAGCGCAAAGCAGCCACTTCCGCCAACGATGAACTACATGTTGCTTAGCAATGTATGTTTCATAGTAATCACACATTGATTACTGGTTACATATACAGTTAAATTTAGCCCTCTGATATGAGGGCTTTTTATGGCAGTACGAAAACTAACCACAGGGAAATGGCTTTGCGAATGTTACCCCGCCGGACGAAGTGGGCGTCGTGTGCGTAAACAATTCGCTACCAAAGGCGAAGCACTGGCTTTTGAGCGCCACACGATGGAAGAAACCGAAGCAAAGCCCTGGCTGGGTGAATCAGTGGATCGTCGAACACTGAAAGACGTGGTTGAGCTATGGTTCAAACTACATGGTAAATCTCTGACAGCTGGGCAGCATGTCTATGACAAATTGCTGTTGATGGTTGACGCTCTGGGCAATCCTCTTGCAACCGATCTCACCTCTAAAATGTTTGCCCACTATCGAGATAAACGCCTGACAGGCGAGATCTACTTCAGCGAGAAATGGAAGAAAGGAGCAAGCCCGGTCACCATTAACCTGGAGCAAAGCTATCTAAGTAGTGTTTTTAGCGAACTATCCCGTCTGGGCGAATGGTCGTATCCGAACCCACTGGAGAACATGCGAAAATTCACCATCGCAGAAAAAGAGATGGCATGGCTTACCCATGAGCAGATTGTTGAATTGCTGGCTGATTGCAAACGTCAGGACCCAATTCTGGCACTGGTAGTTAAGATATGCTTAAGCACAGGCGCACGCTGGCGTGAAGCCGTAAATCTTACCCGCTCACAGGTGACCAAATACCGAATTACCTTTGTCAGAACGAAGGGGAAGAAAAACAGAAGCATCCCTATCAGTAAAGAGCTTTACGAAGAGATCATGGCGCTTGATGGGTTCAATTTCTTCACAGACTGCTATTTTCAATTTTTATCCGTGATGGAAAAAACGTCTATCGTGCTCCCTCGCGGTCAACTCACACACGTTCTGCGCCATACGTTTGCGGCGCACTTCATGATGTCGGGTGGAAACATTCTGGCCTTACAAAAAATTCTCGGACACCACGATATAAAAATGACTATGCGTTACGCACATCTGGCACCGGATCATCTAGAAACGGCGCTCCGTTTCAATCCTCTGGCAACGCTGCCAAGTGGCGACAAAGTGGCGGCAGCGGTTGGCATTACCCCGTAATAACCACCACTGACCACCAACCTAACTTATTGTTTTTAACCTAACTTATTGTTTTCATTAACCCGTTTACATAAATGGGTTTTTTGTTGCCTGAAATTTGCGCTCATCGCCTTCCACCTCTGAAACTCCTCCCAAATTTGCAGCATGCCGGTTATGGCACATACTTTAAAACGGTGCTTTATCGGGGATGGGGGTTAGTCATGTTGCTTACTGGCAAAGTCGCAGTAATTTTTGGTGGCAGCGGGGCTATTGGTAGTGCGGTTGCGCAGGCCATGGCGCGCGAAGGAGCCCATATATGTCTGGGCGCTCGCAGCCAGGAAAAACTTGATCGGACGGCCAGTATTATCCGAACGGCAGGTGGTACAGTCGAAACCTTTATCACCAATGTACTCGACGAGCACAACGCATCGAAGGAAGTTACCCGCCTTGCGCAGCAAACCGGTGGAATAGATGTGGTGGTTAACGCAACGGGATTTATGCACGAACAGGGCAAACACATTAACGCATTATCCCTCTCTGAGCTTATGAGCGGCATCACCCCTTTCCTCTCGGCGCAGTTCAATATCGCTAAAGCCGTAACGCCGCACATGGGCGGCAATCGTGCGGGCGTCATTCTCAGCGTTGTTGCCCCCGCGGCCCCGATGGCGATGCCTGGTCATCTGGGTCATATTGTTGGTTGTGCAGGAACAGAGGCTTTTATTAAAGCGCTCGCCAGCGAGGTAGGACCGGCAAATATCCGGGTCGTCGGCGTGCGCTCGCATGCGATTGTGGATGCTGTTGCAGCTGGCTCCTATACCGGAGAAATTTTCTCCGCCAAAGCACAGTCAATGGGTTTAACCGTCGATCAATGGTTAGGGGGTGCGGCGCAAAGTACCATGCTCGCGCGCCTGCCTACGCTTGCACAAATCGCTGAGGTCATGACCTTTCTTGCTTCAGACCATGCCAGCGCCATGACCGCGACGGTGGTGAATATTACCGGAGGCGCTACGCACAGCTGACTGTCGCGGGTATCCCTGCAATACGCTCCACCATCAGCAAGATATCTTCTCGCTGCAGCGGTTTTTTGTCCGTTACAAAATGCAGCGTCATTCCTTCAATAAACGCATCCAGCGCCCGCGCAGTAACCGGATCAAACCACTGCTCCAGCGTTTGTTGGCTGCGTAGCATCCAGTTCTGCATCACCGTTTTCAACGCTGGTTTACGGCTGGCGAAAGCATACAGCTGATACATGAGCTCCATATTATCAGGCGTTGTGACCTGAGAGCCGTAAATCATATCGGTAATGGCATGGCAAGCCTGCGACGCATCCTTAACGTCGGCAAAAAAGTCCTGATACTGCAACAGCATCCTGTCAGTAAAACGGCCAAATGCCTCCATCAAAAGCTCATCAATTCCCGAAAAGTAATAGGTCATAGAACCCAGTGGCACCTCGGCAATCATAGCGATTTTACGATGTGTAACCCCATGAATGCCATGGTCTATTACTGCATCCAGAGTCGCCTGAACTATTTTTTCCCGCCGCTGCGGATCGTTTGCACGTCGCACTACATTTCCTCTTCTTGCATTTGTGTACAAATGTACACAGTCTTGCTAATGTTGTCTCCTTCCCTCTTTTCTTTGGCTCGAATTCATGACTGGCATCTCATCACGCAAAGCCTTAAGACGTCGCACCTGGGCGCTGTTCACGTTCTTCTTTTTACCAGGATTATTAATGGCCTCCTGGGCAACGCGTACCCCTGCCATCAGAGATATCCTCTCCATCTCCACTGCCGAAATGGGTGCGGTGTTGTTTGGGCTCTCTATTGGTTCGATGAGTGGCATACTTTGTTCGGCCTGGCTGGTGAAACGATTTGGCACGCGTAAGGTGATTCGCACCACCATGTCTTGTGCAGTCCTCGGAATGGCGATCCTCAGCGTAGCGCTCTGGCTGCATTCCGCATGGCTTTTCGCGTTTGGCCTGAGCGTATTTGGCGCCAGCTTTGGCGCGGCAGAAGTTGCCATCAACGTCGAAGGTGCGGCAGTTGAGCGCGAAATGAACAAAACCGTGCTGCCGATGATGCACGGTTTTTACAGCCTGGGAACGTTGGCAGGGGCTGGAGTTGGAATGATGCTTACCGCCTTCAGCGTCCCGGCTACCGCGCATATTCTTTTGGCTGCAATGGTTGCTATCACACCTATTTTCATCGCCATCAAAGCTATTCCTGACGGCACGGGCAAAAATGCCGCTGACGGTTCTCACTCCGGTGAAAAAGGACTGCCTTTTTATCGTGATATCCAGCTATTGCTGATCGGCGTTGTAGTGCTGGCAATGGCATTTGCTGAAGGTTCCGCCAACGACTGGCTTCCACTGTTAATGGTGGACGGACATGGATTTAGCCCGACATCAGGCTCGCTGATTTATGCCGGTTTTACGCTGGGTATGACCGTTGGGCGATTTACCGGCGGCTGGTTCATCGACCGTTACAGCCGCGTTGCGGTGGTGCGCGCCAGTGCGCTGATGGGCGCTCTCGGGATTAGCCTGATTATTTTTGTCGACAGTTCCTGGGTGGCGGGTGTGTCCGTTATTCTGTGGGGACTCGGCGCATCGCTCGGCTTCCCGCTGACCATTTCAGCCGCCAGCGACACCGGCCCCGATGCCCCAACCCGCGTCAGCGTCGTGGCGACCACCGGTTACCTGGCGTTCCTTGTTGGACCGCCGCTTCTGGGCTATCTGGGTGAACACTATGGCCTGCGCAGCGCTATGTTGGTGGTGCTGGCGCTGGTGCTTGTCGCCGCCGTCGTCGCGAAAGCGGTAGCGAAACCGGATCTCAAAAATACTACGGTGATGGAGAACAGCTAATGAGTATCAAATTAATTGCGGTCGACATGGACGGCACATTTTTAAGCGACCAAAAAACCTATAACCGTGAGCGCTTTATGGCGCAATATCGCCAGATGAAAGAACAAGGGATCCGCTTTGTAGTCGCCAGCGGCAACCAATATTATCAGTTGATTTCCTTTTTCCCCGAACTGGCCAATGAAATCTCATTTGTCGCCGAAAACGGTGGTTGGGTGGTCAGTGAAGGAGAAGATGTCTTTAACGGCGAACTGGCTAAAGACGATTTCCATGCCATCGTAGAGCATCTGCTGACCCGCGCCGATATCGACATTATTGCCTGTGGTAAAAACAGCGCCTATACGTTGAAACAGTACAGCGATGAGCATAAGAACGTTTCCGCCATGTATTATCATCGTCTTGAATTTGTAGATGATTTTGACAACCTCAACGACGTTTTCTTCAAGTTCGGGCTGAATATTTCCGACGACCGAATTCCACAGGTACAGGCCGATCTCCACGAGTCGATTGGCGATATTATGGTACCAGTGCATACCGGCTACGGCAGCATCGACTTAATAATTCCCGGCGTGCATAAAGCTAACGGTCTGCGCCTGCTGCAACAACGCTGGAATATTAACGACAATGAAGTTGTTGTATTTGGCGATGGCGGAAATGATATTGAGATGCTGCGCCAGGCAGGATTTAGTTTTGCAATGGCCAACGCCCATGAGCCGGTGATCGAGGCGGCAAAATATCGCGCAGGCTCGAACAACGAAGAGGGCGTTCTGGATATTATTGACCGCGTGTTAAGGAATGAAGCACCGTTTACGCATTAACGGCTCAGCACAGACGGCAACAAAATGATGGCATGATCTATTCATAATCCGCCTCAAATTAACCCGCTGGATTATTACTTCCAGTGAATATTTCAGGCGAGCGGATCATGAAGAAAAGTGTACTAATGGCGACATTGTTGCTGGGCTTTGCGGGGACAACATTTGCACAGAGCGTTACCGTTGATGTCCCCAGCGGTTATAAAGTGGTGGTAGTGCCCTCTTCCGTCAGCGTCCCGCAGGCGGTCAGCGTAACTACCGCACCACAAACGGTATATGTTGCTCCAGCGCCTGCTCCGGCCCCTGTCTATCGCGCACATCCTTATGCGCGACATGTGGCAAGCGTCGGTGAAGGGATGGTTATCGAACATCAGATTGACGACCACCACTAAGTTGTCGCCAGGCCCAGACAACCGTAATACTGGTCAGTTAAGATCTTTGGTGAGCGGTTGGCCGGATAAGGCGTTTACGCCGCCATCCGGCAATTTGCTACAGGCCGCCGGATGGCGCTTCGCTTATCCGGCCTACAGCGTGATTCTATTATCAACATAATGATGAATTTATCGGCGTCATTATGCTTATCTGCGCTGGATTGCGGAAATCCGGACCTTAGCCTTCCCGGGAATTCCCTACCCTTTTATCTTTCAGGAAGATAACCATCAGAATCAGCCACAGTACGCCGCTTGCCAGATTGAACAGGCTGAACAAGCCGTTCCCTCCCAGCAGATACGCGTGTTTGCTCAACTCAATACCGACGGTAAAAATCAGCATCTGCAACATACCCATTGCGGCAGAAACAGTACCCTTACTCATTTCGCTGGCAAACAGCGTCAGGCGCACCAGCCCCGCATTCGCCACGCCAATGCCAAACGCATAGATGCTCAAACCCGCCGTCATCCATAGATATGCATGGGATGACACCACCGTGGCCGCAGCGGCAATAATCAGGCCAACGGCGATTGGCCAGCCGCCCATGATAATGAGCGAACGCACGGTTTTTCGCGAAGTCAGACGCGCCAGCACCAGGTTACCAGCAATCAACGCGCCAAAAATCGGCACCTGCAACAGACCATATTCGTAGCTGCTGAGATGTTCACCACTGATGATAATAATCGGGGACTGCGCAATCCACGCCAGTAACGGCAGGCTGACAAAACCCAACGCCAGTGCGCCTGCAACGAAGCGCACGTTCCTCAGCACCAGCTTATAATCCTTGCCCAGCTCTTTAATGGACAGCTTTTCACCAAGCCGGGTTGCCGTTTCCGGCATCGCGCGTTGCAGACCAAAAAAGGAGATGGCCGCCAGAGCAGCAAACAGGATAAACATCCCTTCCCACGGCAGAACATGTACCCAGGCTGCGCCTACCAACGGACCCAGCAGTGGCGCAATCAGCGCCACGTTTGCCATCAGCGCGGTAATTTTTATGCAGACCGCTTCTTCAAAGGATTCCTGAATGGCGGCGTAACCCACCGCACCAATAAAGCACAGGCTTATCCCCTGCAAAAAGCGCAGGAAGGTAAATTGCTCAATATTCTGTGCAAGCAGGGTTGCAAGGCAGGTAACGATGAACCAGATCACGCCGGTTAACATTACCGGGCGACGACCAATACGGTCCGACAGCGGTCCTAACAACCACTGCAAAAACATGCCGCCTGCCAGATAGGCGGTCATGGACGTAGGTACCCAATCTAATCCGGCGTTATATTGCGCCACCACCGCCAACATTCCGGGCTGGATCATATCGTTGCCGATATAAGTGGAGAATTCGTAAAGCACCAGACAGAGCGGGAAAAGTAATGCCTGACGCCCCAAACGGACGCCTGAAGATAAACGGTTCTGCATGCAATCTCTTAACTATAGAAAAATCGCGCAAAGTGTAATAAATGCGCCGTACTGGTGATAGTGAATTATGTGATTTGAAAGCAAAATGCGCACATTTTTACACTCATTTGCTCAAGAACATTTTGCTTTAAGGTTAATTTAAGTTGAGACCGCTATCATGCTCAATAAGTCTCATTAATTGTCTTAAAAATCGTCATTTAACAGGCAAATAAGACAAGACCGCTTTTTATCCCGTGAAAGCAATTTTATGCTCTCCCCAAATGGGTCTATTTAACGATTACACTGAGTCTGGACGTTATGCTGGAAAATCTGAACAATTCGCTTTTTTACTTGATCAATGCAACACCCGACTCTGCGCAATGGGCAATTTCGCTCGCCATTTTCATTGCCAAAGATCTGATCAGCATTGTGCCGCTGTTAGCCGTTGTGCTCTGGCTTTGGGGGCCTCGTGGTCAGGTTACGCTCCAGCGCCAGTTGGTCATCAAAATGGGCATTGCGTTGGTAGTCGGTCTGACGATTTCCTGGCTGATGGGGCATCTTTTCCCCCACGATCGTCCGTTCGTTAACCACATCGGTTATAACTTCCTGCACCATGCGGCAGATGACTCTTTCCCGAGCGACCACGGTACGGTTATCTTTACCTTTGCTCTGGCCTTCCTGTTCTGGCATCGCTTGTGGACGGGTGCTCTGCTGATGGTTGTCGCCGTGGCGATTGCCTGGTCACGTGTTTACCTTGGCGTTCATTGGCCGATGGATATGCTGGGCGGATTACTGGCCGGGTTGATCGGTTGCCTGAGCGCCCAGATGATCTGGCAACGGTTCGGCACAAGCTTGTACCTCGGCTTGCAGACGTGCTATCGCACCTGCTTCGCTCTCCCCATCCGTAAAGGTTGGGTACGTGACTAACCCGCGGTAAAAAGAGTAGTATTAAGCGCGAAACTGAGCACTTATTCTATTCTCCAGGGGAACTATGGAAACTCGACGCGACGAGCGTATTGGTCAATTACTGCAGGCGCTGAAACGCAGCGATAAATTACACCTCAAAGAAGCCGCGACGTTGCTGGGCGTATCTGAGATGACCATTCGTCGCGACCTGAATAATCATGATGCTCCCGTCGTGCTGCTCGGGGGCTATATTGTTCTGGAACCCCGCAGCGCTAACCACTATTTAATCAGCGATCAAAAATCCCGTCTGGTTGATGAAAAGCGTCGTGCTGCCCAGCAGGCGGCGAGTCTCGTGCAGGCGCATCAGACCATCTTTTTCGATTGCGGTACGACCACGCCGTGGATCATTGAAGCGATCGACAATGAACTGCCCTTCACAGCAATCTGCTACTCGTTGAATACGTTTCTGGTGCTGCAGGAAAAACCGCAGTGCCGCGTCATTCTGTGTGGTGGTGAATTCCATGCCAGTAACGCGATTTTTAAACCGCTCGATTTCCAGGAAACGCTGAACAACCTCTGTCCGGATATCGCCTTTTATTCCGCAGCAGGTGTTCACATCGAAAAAGGCGCGA
Organism: Citrobacter sp. Cpo061; assembly: GCF_030332845.1. Classification (NCBI taxonomy): domain Bacteria; kingdom Pseudomonadati; phylum Pseudomonadota; class Gammaproteobacteria; order Enterobacterales; family Enterobacteriaceae; genus Citrobacter; species Citrobacter sp. Cpo061. The sequence goes on along the minus strand of NZ_JAOWHB010000050.1, from coordinate 679,219 downwards.
CCTGTTTTAATCTGGAAGAACTGCCGGTGAAGCACTGGGCGATGTCGATGGCGCAGCATCACGTTTTGGTGGTCGATCACAGCAAGTTTGGCAAGGTGCGACCTGCGAGGATGGGGGAATTAAAACGCTTTGATACCATCATCAGCGACAGCCGTCCTGACGAGGCATTTGTTGAGTACGCTAAAGCACAACGTATCACGCTGAAGTACTAACAGATACTGCCGGACGGCGATTGCGCCATCCGGCAATAGATAAGATTAAGAGAACCAACCACCAAACCACTGGTGGAATTTCATCATCACAAAGTCCCACATGCGGCTAAAGAAACCACCCTCTTCCACATCTTCCATCACCATCAACGGACGCTGCTCAATGGATTTTCCGTTCAACTGGAAGTCGATAGTGCCCACAACCTGACCTTTCTTCAGCGGTGCAGTTAGCTGTGGTTCAGTCAGGGTAAAGCTGGCCTTCAGGTTTTTGAGCTGGCCACGCGGAATGGTCACAGACCCCCCTTCTCCGGCGCCCAAATTCACTTCACTCTTATCGCCAAACCAGACGCGCTGGGTGACGAAAGTCGCATCCGGCTTGATCGGCGTAACGGTTTCAAAGAAACGGAAGCCCCAGGTCAGCAGTTTTTCTGACTCATTGAAACGAATGCGGTCGGTTTTTGCTCCCAGCACCACGGAGATCAGGCGCATATCCCCCTGGGTCGCGGAGGCCACCAGGTTGTATCCCGCCCCGGCAGTGGTCCCGGTTTTCATACCGTCCACGTTCAGGTTGGTGCTCCACAACAGACGGTTGCGGTTCGGTTGACGTATTTTATTGAAGGTAAATTCTTTCTCTTTGTGAATAGCGTACTCTTCCGGCACATCGTGGATTAACGCCTTCCCGAGCAACGCCATATCACGCGCGGTACTGAACTGTCCTGCCGCATCCAGGCCGTGTACCGTCTGGAAAGTCGTGTTTGTCAGCCCCAGTTTTTTCGCATAGCCGTTCATCAGACCAATAAAGGATTCCTGGCTACCGGCAACGTAATCAGCGAGTGCAATACAGGCATCGTTACCTGACTGAATGATAACGCCTTTATTCAGATCGGACACCGCGACCTGATCGCCGGGCTTGAGGAACATGACCGACGAACCGCGCAGGGCTGGATTACCGGTCGCCCAGGCGTCTTTGCCCACGGTGACCATGTCGTTGAGGTTAATTTTTCCGGCCTTCAGCGCCTGCCCAACCACATAGCTGGTCATGATTTTGGTCAGACTGGCAGGATCCAGTTTCTCATCAGCATTACCTTCCGCCAGCACCTTACCACTGGCGTAATCCATCAGAATCCACGCGCGCGCGTCCACGCTCGGCGGGGCCGTCGGTTGCTCCGCCGCCTGTACGGTCGGCGCCAAAAGGATTAAGAGTGCAGAACCTGCAGCAAAGCTGCGAAGTGAAGAGAAGTATTGCGTCATAAATGCCACCCGAGTATCCATTCCAAAAAACCACGTCATACCACACCGTGTTTACACAAAACCGGCCAAGCGACCTCGACCAACCCATGCAGAAAAAGTCTGATGGATGACGTGTAAAATAAGTGCGGTGAGTAATAACGCACTAACGAGCTTAAAGAAACCGTAAGTTGGTAAAGTTTTTAAAGTTTATGCAATAACGCCGCGCTGCGCTGCTCCTGGCACGATTTTTTTAGACTTTGTTGCGTAAATATTAGGTTTACCCCACCATGTGAGCTAGTCAGATGGCATCTGCAGCCATAAAGCTGCTCAATTAATTTGCGGGGTTACTATGATTACACTGTGGGGTCGCAATAACTCGACCAACGTAAAAAAAGTATTGTGGACGCTCGAGGAACTGGAACTGCCGTATAACCAAATTCTGGCGGGCGGGCAGCATGGCGGTAACCGCGATGCCGACTATCTGGCACTGAACCCGAACGGACTGGTCCCGCTGCTACGCGATGATGAAACAGACGTTGTCCTGTGGGAATCCAATACCATTGTCCGCTATCTGGCCGCTCAGTACGGACAAAAACGTTTGTGGATTGACGCCCCGGCCGCGCGCGCCGTCGGTGAAAAATGGATGGACTGGGCAAATCAGACGCTAAGCCCTGCGCATCGGGTTATCTTATTTGGTCTGGTCAGAACACCTGCCGATCAGCGCGATATGGCGGCCATTGAGGCAAGTAAACAAGTTTGCGATAACCTGTTTGCCATTCTGGATAACGCGCTGGCAGACCAGCCATGGTTCTCCGGGGCTGAATTTGGCACGGCGGATATCGCTGTTGCACCGTTCATCTATAACCTGTTCAACGTTGGTCTGAGCTGGACCCCGCGCCCGCATCTGGAACGCTGGTATCAACAACTGACTGAGCGACCGGCGTTTCAAAAAATCGTGATGATCCCGGTCAGCTAACCAAATCAGAGACTCACTTTCAGTAATTCCCCGTCGGACTCGTCGGTTAGCACGTACAAATAACCGTCTGGTCCGACGCGCACATCACGGATCCGCTGCCCCCTTTCCTGCAACAGACGACCATCCTCAGTGACCGTATTCCCCTTAACGCTCAGCACGATCACTTCTTTATCTTTCAACGCGCCGATGAACAACTTCTGCCGCCACTGCGGGAAGGTATCGCTATTGTAAAAAGCCATTCCACTAACCGCCGGCGACTTTTCCCAGTAAAAGATGGGTTGTTCCGTGCCTGCAACAATTTGACCTTTTGCTTCGGGAATTTTCAAACCACTGTAGTTAACACCCCAGGTCGCGATAGGCCAGCCGTAGTTTTTCCCTTTCTCGGGGATATTGATTTCATCGCCTCCGCGTGGACCATGCTCATTGAGCCACAGCACATCACTCCACGGATTCATCGCCATCCCCTGCGGGTTGCGGATGCCATACGACCAAATCTCTGCCCGCGCTCCTGCCATGTTCACAAACGGATTATCCGGCGGAATTTTTCCCTCGTCGGTCAGTCGGACTAATTTACCCTGCAATTTATCCAGGTCCTGGGCGGTAGCGCGTTGATTATTCTCCCCCAGGCCAATAAACAGATAACCGTTACCATCAAATACCAGACGTCCACCAAAATGGTTCCCGGTGGAAAGCTTTGGCTGTTGGCGAAAAACGGTCTGAAATCCTTGCAGATGTTTGAGATCGTCACTCAATCGCCCGTAGCCTACCGCAGTGCCCGCTTTGCCTTCGCGGTCGGCTTCAGCGAAGCTTAGCCATACCCGGCGAGATTGTGCAAAATCCGGTGCTAACGCCACATCAAGCAGTCCTCCCTGACCATTTGCCCAAACTTTGGGTACGCCGGTCAGCGGGTCGGAAAGCCCTTTATCAGGCTGCCAGAGTCGAAGCTGTCCACCTTTGAGCGTAATGAGCATACCGCGGTTATCGGGTAAAAAAGCCAGTGACCATGGGTGATCGAGTTTAGTTTGCAGCACTTCCACTTTTACCGCGGCGGCATAAGTGGAAAATAGCGCAAGTGGAATAGCACAGAGAAAGAGTCGACGCATAACACCTCCTTAATGGCTCTGCATAAAGCGTAGCCAGCAAGGGGAATTATCCCGCTACATTTACATAATCTTGACGAAAAGGGGGAGCGCCCTCCCCCTGATTCAGACGTGTTCCAGCGTTGGATAAGATTGCAAACACTGGATGCTCAGCGTCAGCGTTGTCAGGCAGTTTTCCAGTTTCTCTGCGTTAACGGCGATAAACGTTGGACAATCGTGATGTCCACTCATAAGACAAACCGCGGCGGCGGCTAACGCCCCTTCAGCACGATGAAGGGCATTCCACTCTTCCTGATCAAGATGCATACCGTGAAGCTGTGATTGCTCGTGCAATTCGCGATTCAGTGCAAAAAAAACATCACGCAGGCGATCGCTCTCGCTAACTGACATGTAGCCTTTCGCTTTTCTCAACTGCAGATAAGCGGCAAGTTCGATACGGGCGTTTATCAATTTGTTGAGAAGATCGGTTCTCAGTCTGTCAACAACCATACTTTGTTCCTCCTCTTTCCAACTATGGTGCAACTTAATAGTATGGTTGTTTTTTGAACAAATAGATGTCCTACATCAATAAAGCCCAATTGATTAACATAATTTACAATGTTACAACTTCATTCTGTACGCTTATCGAAGGCGCTCTGTGTCTGACTCGCCTGACTTTTTTTGCTATACCTGATGTGGTTACTGCCATGGTGTTGATGATGAGGGGTCTATGTCGAAAGCAAATGATGCAGAAAAAATACGCACACTATCAAAAATAGATCTCAATCTGCTGACCATTTTCTGTTTGATCTATAGCGTGGGTAGCATTTCCAGAGTCGCTGACATGCTGAACATCTCACCTTCCGCCGTCAGCCAGTCATTAAGAAAACTGCGCGAAATGATGGGTGATAATCTTTTTGTCCGTAGCGGGAATGCACTGTTACCGACGGTCTATTCTGATGAACTGTATGATAATACAATCCCAATTATCGATAAGCTATCAACGCTGATGCCGCTTTCCACGCCTGCCGCCAAAAAAAGGTTAACGCTTTATACGGAATCTTTTATTTCCCCTATCGTTATTCCAGATGTCACCGCCAGAATAATCGAGACTGACGCCGATATCAGCCTCCTGCACCTTACCGCCGACCTGAATGAACAGAGTATTATTGAACTGCTGAATATGCGTCAGGCAGATGCTGTTTTTTCTACCTTTGCCGTAGAGTCAGCAAGTCTTTCATGCCAGAAAATATGCGATATGCGCCTGGTACTGGCGGCCTCACAGAATAATTCTTTATATGGTAACACCATCAGTGAAGCGCAATTCAGAAACGCTAACCTGGTCGGTTACAATACTAAGAATGAGAAAATCATTTATCATCGCAGTATTGTGGATAAAAAATTTAGAACCGGAGAACGCTGCCTGCTTACCTCATCGTTTACGGCGATTCTGACGATTGTGTCCAATACCCATTGTTTAGGGGTGATCCCGGAAAAGGTATTTGAAACACACGCTCAGCTGTATGGACTAAAAAAAATAAACACTCCGTTTCCCTTGCCACAATTTAGCGTGTTTGCCTCATCGCGCAAAGAAAGCAATACCCACAAAATCCTCTCACCTATTCTGGCTGATTTGCAAACAGCCTCCCTGTTATGAAAACGAGAGAGGCTGAGCGTTAGAAATACTGGCTACACGCGTATTTTTGCTATGCGCCAGATATGGTCGGCATATTCCTGAACCGTTCTGTCCGACGAGAAATACCCCATGTTAGCAATATTATGCATGGTTTTTGTCGTCCACTCCCGGGGAGTACGATACAACTCGTCCACCGCATCCTGACAATCTACATAGCTGCGATAATCTGCCAATACCTGATAGTAGTCGCCGAAGTTAATCAATGAATCCAACACGTCTCTATAACGCCCTGGCTCCTGCGGACTGAACACCCCTGTACCGATTTGCGTCAGCACCTGATGAAGTTCCTCATCCTTTTCAAAGATGTGCCTCGGGTCATAGCCATCACGTCGCAGAGTTTCAACCTGATTAGCCGTATTGCCAAAGATAAAGATGTTATCTTCCCCAACGTATTCGCGCATTTCGATATTCGCACCGTCGAGCGTACCGATAGTGAGCGCACCATTCATACCGAATTTCATATTGCTGGTCCCGGAGGCTTCCGTCCCGGCCAGGGAAATTTGCTCTGACAGATCGGCTGCCGGAATAATTAGCTGAGCGAGACTGACGCTGTAATCCGGAATAAATACTACTTTCAGTTTGCCGCCAATCAGCGGATCGTTATTGACTAACTGCGCCACATCGTTAATCAAGCGAATAATTTGTTTTGCCATGTGATAAGAGGAGGCCGCTTTTCCGGCAAAGATATTCACTCGCGGTACCCAGTTGGCATCCGGCGCGGCTTTAATCCGGTTATAGCGTGTAATAACGTGAAGCACATTCATGAGTTGCCGCTTGTACTCGTGGATGCGTTTCACCTGCACATCAAACAGCGCATCAGGATTCACCACCACGCCATAGTGGGTGGCAATATGGTGCGCCAGCCGCTGCTTATTTTCACGTTTCGCACGATGCACAGCCTCATTCACCGACGGATAATCTATAAACTGCTTCAGCTCGCCCAACTGCATTAATTTAGTCCGCCAGCTGTCACCGATATTTTCGTCCAGCACTTTGGCAAGCGGTGGATTCGCCAGCGCCAGCCAACGACGCGCAGTCACACCATTGGTTACGTTGGTGAAACGCAAGGGAAATATACGCGCGAAGTCTGCAAACAGTGATTCGGTCATCAGTTTTGAATGCAATGCCGACACGCCGTTTACCTTATGACTGACAACTACCGCCAGCCAGGCCATACGCACCACACGACCATTGGACTCATCAATTAACGACACACGTTTCAGTAGATCGCTGTCATTACGATAACGTTCCTGTAATGTCTTCAGAAAACGATCGTTAATCTCAAAAATAATCTGCAAATGGCGCGGCAAAATTCGACTTAGCATTTCTACTGGCCAGGTCTCCAGCGCCTCACTCATCAACGTATGGTTGGTATAAGAAAAAATCTGACAGGTCACGTCAAACGCGTTATCCCAGCTAAACTGATGATGATCAACCAATAAACGCATCAACTCAGGGATCGCCAGTACCGGATGCGTATCATTAAGGTGAATCGCAATTTTATCGGCCAGATTGTCGTATGTTTTGTGCAACTGATAATGACGACTCAGAATATCCTGGATCGTCGCCGAGGCCAGGAAATAGGCCTGGCGTAAACGCAATTCACGCCCCGCATCGGTGGAATCATCAGGGTACAAAACCCGCGAGATACGATCGAAGTGGTATTTGTTTTCCACTTCAGTAGCAAAGTCGGCCTGCTGATTCAGTTTGCCCGCATTAACTTCGCTATTCACCTGCACGTTCCACAAGCGTAACGTATTAGTCGTGTCCGTCGCATAACCTGGAATAATTTGATCATGTGCCACGGCCAGAATATCCTCGGTTTCAAGCCAGCGGGTTTTATTCCCTTCCTGTTGAACACGCCCGCCAAAACGTACTTTATAATGCGTATTATGACGTTTGAACTCCCAGGGATTACCGTATTCCAGCCAATAATCGAGCGACTCTTTTTGTACACCGTTAACGATATTTTGTTTGAACATACCGTAGTTATAACGAATACCGTATCCACATCCCGGCAACCCAAGCGTCGCCAGTGAATCAAGGAAGCAGGCCGCCAGACGACCGAGACCACCATTACCTAACCCGGGATCGTTTTCTTCGTCAATCAGTTCTTCCAGTTCAAGCCCCATTGCCTCCAGCGCGCTTCTGACTTCATCATAAATACCTAAAGAGAGCAATGCATTGGATAGTGTACGACCAATTAAAAATTCCATCGACAGATAATATACCTGGCGCGCATCCTGAGAGAATTGCGCCCGATTAGAACGGTGCCAGCGCTCGACCATCCGATCGCGTACCGCATATAACGTCGCATTAAGCCACTCCCGTTTCGTGGCGATTGCGGGATCTTTGCCAATAGTGAATAAAAGTTTATTAGCAATATCATCTCTAAGTTTATCAACATCAGAGTCCGTGGCGACCGGAAGTGGCGAAATATACATATTAACGTTACCTTTCAAATTTTGTAGGATGGTAATAGACAGGTGAATTATTTAAAGTTTGGGTACGTGAGCGTTAGCTTTTTGTCGAATATTTTCATGACTGGCGATAAACGTTAATTCTGTCATTAATACACGCCAACTTAAGCCTGTGGCAAGCGAGATATAATATAAACTCACACCATTAGCATAAAGAGTTTTAGCCATTTCAAGTTTCGACTTCAAAACAATATCTTTCAAATTTAACCTCATTAGTAACGCTCGACGAGATAAAATTTACGATAATGAGTGTCTATAGCCAAGAAGCGGCACTTAAAGCCGGAATTAGACTCACTAAACACCTTTCACTAACCGATCTACTCTTTATAGGTATCGCTCTTTATTCTCTCCGTCTTATGCTGATCAGATATAGATGTACCGTGAAGGCATCTGTATAATCCCCCGATTACGAGCAATGTACAGTATAAGAAAATGGCAAAAATTGGTTTTATATCACTAGGTTGTCCGAAAAACCTCGTCGATTCTGAGCGCATCCTGACCGAACTTCGTACCGAAGGCTATGATGTTGTGCCAAGCTACGACGACGCGGATATGGTTATCGTTAATACCTGCGGCTTTATCGACAGTGCGGTTCAGGAGTCCCTGGAAGCAATTGGCGAAGCGCTGAACGAGAACGGTAAGGTGATCGTCACCGGCTGTCTGGGCGCGAAAGTCGATCAGATCCGTGAAGTCCACCCGAAGGTGCTGGAAATCACCGGGCCGCATAGCTATGAACAGGTTCTGGAGCACGTTCACCACTATGTGCCAAAACCAAAACACAACCCGTTCCAGAGTCTGGTTCCTGAGCAGGGCGTTAAGCTGACTCCTCGCCATTACGCCTATCTGAAGATTTCCGAGGGCTGTAACCACCGCTGCACGTTCTGCATTATTCCATCCATGCGCGGCGATCTGGTGAGCCGTCCGATTGGCGACGTCCTTAGCGAAGCCAAGCGTCTGGTCGATGCGGGCGTGAAAGAGATTCTGGTAATTTCTCAGGATACCTCAGCGTACGGTGTAGATGTGAAGCATCGTACCGGTTTCCATAACGGCGAGCCGGTCAAAACCAGCATGGTTGATCTGTGCGAACAGTTATCAAAACTGGGGATCTGGACGCGCCTGCATTACGTCTACCCTTACCCGCACGTTGATGATGTGATCCCGCTGATGGCGGAAGGCAAAATCCTGCCGTATCTGGACATCCCGTTACAGCATGCCAGCCCGCGTATTCTTAAACTGATGAAACGCCCGGGCTCCGTGGACAGACAGCTGGCGCGCATCAAGCAGTGGCGTGAAATCTGCCCTGAACTGACGTTGCGATCCACTTTCATTGTTGGTTTCCCGGGTGAAACGGAAGAAGACTTCCAGATGTTGCTCGACTTCCTGAAGGAAGCGCGTCTGGATCGCGTGGGCTGCTTTAAATACAGCCCGGTAGAAGGCGCTGGCGCTAATGACCTGCCGGATCAAATCCCGGAAGAGGTGAAAGAAGAACGCTGGAACCGCTTTATGCAATTGCAGCAGCAGATCTCTGCTGAACGTTTGCAAGAGAAAGTGGGCCGCGAGATTCTGGTTATCGTTGATGAAGTTGACGAAGAAGGCGCAATTGGTCGTAGCATGGCTGATGCTCCAGAAATCGACGGCGCGGTATACCTGAATGGTGAAACCAAGGTGAAACCTGGCGATATCATCCGCGTGAAGGTCGAAAACGCAGATGAATACGATCTGTGGGGCACCCGCGTTTAATTAGCGTAACCCAACGTAGGCCGGATAAGGCATTTATGCCGCATCCGGCAATGCCTGATGGCGACGCTGAAGCGTCTTATCAGGCCTACGGTTTATCCTTTTATCTTCGGGTCCAGCGCGTCGCGCAGACCATCTCCCAGTAAGTTAAACGCCAGCACCGTCAGGAATATCGCTACCGCCGGGAAAATCGCCACGTGCGGCGCGATCACCATATCAGCGCGCGCTTCATTAAGCATTGCCCCCCACTCCGGCGTCGGCGGCTGTGCGCCTAATCCCAGAAATGACAGGCTTGCGGCAGAGATGATCGACGTGCCAATTCGCATGGTAAAAAAGACCACGATCGATGAGACCGTTCCAGGCAGAATATGGTTGAAGATGATGGTCGCATCGCTGGCACCAATACTGCGCGCAGACTCAATAAACGTCTGTTGCTTCAGCACCAGCGTATTCCCACGCACCAGGCGCGCGAAGGCTGGAATGGAGAAAATGGCTACGGCAATGATCACGTTAGCAATACCGCTGCCCAGCACGGCGACCACGGCTATCGCCAGCAATATCCCCGGAAAGGCGAACAGCACATCGCAGATTCGCATGATCAGTCGATCCCACCAGCCTTCGTAGTATCCCGCCAGCAGCCCCAGTACCGTACCAATCGCCGCGCCAATAAATACGGCAAAGACTCCTGCCGCCAGCGAGATTTGCGCACCAACCAGCACGCGGCTAAAGATATCCCGTCCCAGTGAGTCAACGCCAAACCAGTGCAGCATCGACGGCCCATCATTCAAACGGTCATAATCGAAGTAATTCTCGGCATCAAATGGCGTCAGCCAGCGGGCAAAAATCGCTACCACGATCAGGAGCAATACAAACAGCCCAGCGACCATCGCCATGTGCTGTCGACGGAACCGACGCCAGAACTCATGCCACGGTGTGCGTATCTGCTCTGGCTTAACAAGGGGCATCGCATTTAAAATCGCCTGTCGGCGCCAGTTAAAAAATCGCATCCTTACTTGTACCTGATAGCCGGATTAATGGCAGCGTAGAGCACATCCACCACTAAGTTAATAAGAATAAATTCCAGAGAAAACAACAGTACCTCGGCCTGAATCACCGGGTAGTCGCGCATTTCGACGGAGTCCACCAACAGTCGCCCAAGCCCGGGCCAGTTGAACACCTTCTCAACCACGATTGATCCACCAAGCAAAAAGCCAAACTGTAGTCCCATCATGGTGACCACCGGGATCATCGCATTACGCAGACCATGTTTTAACACCACCCAGGTTTCACTCACCCCTTTAGCCCGCGCGGTGCGCATATAATCTTCGCTAAGCACATCAACAAACGAGGCGCGAGTAAATCGGGCTAACACCGCAGCCACCGCCGCGCCCAGCGTAATAGACGGGAGGATGTAGTGCAGCCAGGTGTCTGCGCCCACGGTAGGCAACCAACCGAGTTCAACGGAGAATATCTGCATCAGCAGCATGCCAAGCGCAAACGCCGGGAACGAGATCCCGGTGACCGCCAGCGTCATGCTTAATCTGTCCGGCCAACGATTGCGCCATACGGCAGCAATGATCCCCGCCGTCATACCAAACAATACCGCCCACGCCATACTGGCAATAGTCAGCCATAGTGATGGCATAAAACGACTGGCTATCTCTTCAGATACCGGGCGACGAGAAACCATCGAGGTGCCAAAATCGCCTTGCAACACGTTGGTCATGTAATGCCAGAACTGAACATGCAGCGGCTGGTCCAGACCCAGCTGCTTGCGCACCAGTTCAATAACCTCGGCGTCAGCTTCCGGTCCGGCAATCAGCCGGGCCGGATCGCCGGGTAGCAGGTGAACAAATAAAAATACCAGCACCGCAACAATCAACAGAGTTGGAATCAACCCCAGCAGGCGCTTGAAAACATAGTTAAGCATCAGGCTCCCTTCGTCGGCCCCTGGGCTGCGGGGCCGAATGCATAGCTTATTTTAAATCCGCATCATCAAAACTAAATCCGGTATCCGGCATAATCCAGAACCCGGTCAACCGGGTACTGTGCGCCGAAATCAGTTTTTCCACCACCAGCGGGATCCACGGCGATTCTTTCCAGATAATATCCTGCGCGTCTTTGTACAGCTTCGCTTTCTGCGCCGGATCGTTAGTTTGCAACGCTGCCGCTAAATCACTGTCCACCTGCTTATTGCTGTAGAACGCCGTATTAAACAAAGTTGGCGGCCAGTTTTGTGATGCAAACAGCGGTGACAGCGCCCAGTCAGCTTCGCCCGTAGACGCCGACCAGCCGGTGTAGAACATCCGTACCCCACTCTCTTTCTGCGCTTTACCTTCAACTTCCGCGGCGCGCTGACCGGCATCCATCGCTGTTACCTGAGCCTTAATGCCCACCTGCGCCAGCTGCTGCTGGGTAAATTGCAGCACTTTCTGCGCGGTACTGTGGTTATGCGAAGACCATAGCGTAGTGGTAAAACCGTTCGGATAACCTGCTTCTTTCAGCAGTTCGCGCGCTTTCGCCGGGTCGTAGGGCCACGGCGTATAGCTTTGCGCATAGGCTATCGACGGGGGGAGAACGCCGGTTGCCGGCGTCGCGTAACCAGCAAAAGCCACTTTCACCAGCGCCTGGCGGTTGATGGCATAATTCAGCGCTTCACGCACCTTCGGGTTGTCGAACGGTTTTTGCGTGACGTTCATGCTGATGTAACGCTGCATAATAGACGGACTGGCCACCAGTTCCAGGTTTTTGTTCTTCGCCAACAGCGACGCCTGCTCGTAAGGGATTGGGAAGGCAAACTGCGCTTCCCCAGTTTGCAGCATGGCCGCACGCGTGTTGTTGTCGGTCACCGGACGCCAGGTAATCGTATCCAGCTTTGGCAACCCTTGCTGCCAGTAGCCCGCGAACTTCTTAACCTTCACAAAATCCGTCTGATTCCAGGTATCAAGCTGGTACGGCCCGGTCCCCACAGGATGGAAACCGATCTCTTTACCGTATTTTTCCAGCGCGGCGGGAGAAATCATCGCCGTTGCCGGGTGCGCCAGAATATTGATAAAGGCAGAGAACGGCTGTTTCAGCGTAATCTTCACCGTCGACGGATCGACGACTTCGGTTTTATCGATATTCTTATACAGGTTGTAACGTTTCAGATGGTTTTCCGGGTTACTGGCCCGATCGAGGTTAGCTTTTACCGCATCGGCATTGAAGTCAGTTCCATCCTGAAACTTCACGCCCTGGCGCAGCTTAAGGGTATAGGTCAGCCCATCATCAGAAACCGTATAACTCTCCGCGAGCACATTTTTCAGTTTCATCTCTTTATCAAGGCCAAACAACCCCTGATAAAACGACTTCGCTACCGCCTGCGACAACGTGTCATTCGCGTCATAGGGGTCGAGCGTCGTGAAATTGGACCCCACGGCTACCACTACATCTTTGGCGGCCCAGCCAGGCGATGCGGCCAGTGCAGAGACCACTCCCACAGCAACCAGCCATTTTCGAGCAACAATTTTTGTCATGTTATTCTCCTTAAACCCTGCCTGCCTGTTATAAACGCGAAAGCGCATTTTCTGGTAGCGGACGCGCTACATAATGCCCCGGACCAACTAACTGGAGTGATACGGGGGAAATCTCTTCGCCACGTTTACGAATATTGCTGGGGATATCGTCCGACAACAGCACGCGCTGGGGACGGTGATGGGATGGATCGGCGACCGGAACCGCCGCCATCAGCTTGCGAGTGTACGGATGTTGCGGATTTTCAAACACCGCCTGTCGGGTGCCTATCTCAACGATCTGCCCCAGATACATTACCGCCACACGATGACTGATCCGTTCCACTACCGCCATATCGTGGGAAATAAACAGGTATGCGATACCCAATTCTCGCTGCAGGTCGAGCATCAGGTTGATGATTTGCCCACGAATTGAAACATCCAGCGCCGAGACAGATTCATCGGCAATAATCACTTTGGGATTGAGCGCCAATGCCCGTGCAATACAGATACGCTGACGCTGACCGCCGGAAAACTCGTGCGGATAGCGCCAGGCATGCTCAGGTAGCAAGCCTACACGTTCCAACAACCATGCAACCCGTTTTGACCCCGCATCGCCCTGCAATAACCCATGTACCCGTAGCGGCTCCAGAATGGAATATCCCACGGTCTGGCGCGGATCGAGCGAAGCATACGGATCCTGGAAGATAAACTGAATATCCCGACGCAGCGGCTGCAACTTGCTGGCAGCAAGGGTATCAATACGCTGTCCGTTGAAAATGATTTCTCCACGCTGAGACTCAACCAGACGCAGCAGCGCCCGCCCGGTGGTGGATTTCCCGCAGCCCGACTCCCCCACCAGCGAGAGCGTTTCTCCTGGCCACAGGTCAAAACTGACGTTTTCCACTGCATGCACCTCGCGAGTCACGCGATTTAGAATGCCGCTGCGCAGAGGAAAACGCGTCACCAAATTACGCACCCGCAGAATAGGCTCGCCTTCAACCACGGTGTCCTGCTCGGTCTGCGGTTCTACATGGCTGGGATCGTGCAATGAAATGAGCGGGAAACGGCGCGGAAGCTCATGCCCGTTCATCGCCCCAAGCTGCGGCACGGCTGCCAACAGCGCTTTGGTATAGGGATGCTGGGGAGCGTGAAAAATTTGTTCAACGCTGCCGGTTTCTACCGCCTCGCCCTGATACATCACCAGCACGCGGTCTGCAATATCCGCCACAACGCCCATATCGTGGGTTATGAAGATCACTCCCATCGACATATCCTGCTGCAACACTTTTATCAGTTGCAGGATCTGCGCCTGAATGGTGACATCCAGCGCGGTCGTCGGCTCATCGGCAATTAAAACCGCAGGGCGACACGACAGTGCCATGGCAATCATCACCCGCTGGCGCATACCGCCGGAAAGCTGGTGTGGATAACGCGATAAAATCGCCTTCGCCTCGGGGATACGCACCTGATCGAGCATCCGCTTCGCTTCTACCATCGCCTCTTCATGGCTGGCGCCCTGGTGCAAGCGTATAGACTCGGCAATTTGCTCGCCCACGGTAAACACCGGATTGAGCGATGTCATAGGCTCCTGGAAGATCATCGCGATATCCGCACCGCGCACGTGACGCATTTGTGATGCGCTCTGTTCACCCAGCTCAATAACCTGCCGGTTGCGGCGTCGCAGCAGCATTTCATCGCAGCTTACCTCGCCGCCTGCTTGTTCAATCAGATGCATCAGCGACAAGGCCGTTACCGACTTTCCTGAACCGGACTCACCAACAATCGCCAGCGTTTCGCCACGCTTCAGGCGAAATGACAGATTACGCACTGCGCTGACACGTTGCTGTTCCTGTTCAAAGGCAATATTCAGATTGCTGACTGCCAGCACGTCGCTGGCATCAAGCTCATCACTGTGTGGCAACGCTATCTCCTTTTTCCCGATAAATACCGGTGGTTGGCGTATCGCCTGCATATCCCCAGGCGCGGTACATGCCTTCGCTATTAAACGGCAAGGCGACATTGCCCTCATGATCGATAGCAATTAAACCGCCACTGCCGCCAAGCGCCGGTAATTTTTCCATCACGACGCGTTCACACGCTTCGGATAAACTCAGGCCGCCATAGTCCATCAACGCCGCAATGTCATAGGCCGCCAGCGCACGAATAAAGACTTCCCCGGTTCCGGTGCAGGAGACTGCCACACTTGCGTTATTGGCATAACAGCCTGCGCCGACCAACGGACTGTCACCCACCCGCCCCGGTAATTTGTTGGTCATCCCCCCGGTCGATGTTGCGGCCGCCAGATTGCCAAACATATCTAACGCGACCGCCCCCACGGTACCCATTTTGTTGTTTTCATCCAGCGGGCTCGCGCTATGGTCCAGTACCGTTTCACCCGCTGTTCGCGCCGCCAGTAGTTGAGCATAGCGTTCTGGCGTCGAGAAAATATCCGCTGATACGCGCTCCATACCCTGCGCAATGGCAAAGTTTTCAGCCCCTTCACCTATCATCATGACGTGTGGGCTGTGTTCCATTACCAGGCGCGCCGCGAGAATCGGATTGCGTAAATGGCTGACTCCGGCGACGGCTCCCGCATTAAGCGTGTTACCGTCCATCACGCAGGCATCCAGTTCATGGGTTTCATCACGGGTATACACCGCGCCAATTCCGGCATTAAACAACGGACACTCTTCCAGCAGGCGCACGGCTTCGGTAACGACATCCAGTGCGTTACGACCGTCCTCAAGCATCCGCTGACCGGTTTCAACGATATCCGACAGCGCCTGAATATAACGCAACTCTTGCTCCTGACTCAGCTGCGAACGGGTGATAGCCCCTGCGCCGCCGTGAATTGCAATGACTGCTTTACCCATTTTTTTCGTCCATTAGGTGGCAGGTACCGGGGTTATAAATATCAGAATTTCTGTGACTTATTGATTCGATTTTTGAATATAGAAAGATGCAGACGTCATGTAAAGGTAAAGGCCCGTACCTCACGCCCCATCCCATCAGGTTATTTAGATGAGTTAAACAGAAAGAGTATCTTCCAACATCGTTGAATATATTATTCAAGCCGATCGGCAATCTGTTTTTTTGCATAAAACACAAAGCGTTCAACAGATGGCATAGACGCAGCCCAGTTCTTTTTGGTTAACCCCAGGTATTCTGCACGTGCGGCTTGCAGCGTATCAGCATACTCATCGGGTAATTGCGGTATAAGCCAGGAGGCAGCTTCATCTTTAGCGACAATATTGCCCGTAACTACGCTGTACCAAATACGCGCCAGAGTAAGGATGATATTTCGCTCGTCACCCTCTAAATCGCCCGGTTTCTGCCACATATCAAGGATATGCCGAAACGTTTGCACGACATCGCTAAAAGGGATGACGTTGAATAACGTCTCAGCGGGTTCACCGAACAACGCTACGCTGGCGCGCCGGGCCTGGGTCAGCAGGATGGAAAGATCAGGATCCACCTGTCTCGGTTCAACAATTCCCGCGCGAATATCGTCACGCAACCATTCGCCAAATTGCATTTCTCTTGACGGTGGGAATCGCCACGGCACAAGTTGTGAATAGACCACAATGGTCACTTCCAGCGCCCGATAGCTATCAACGCTGCCAGGCGGTGCTGATATTTCCAGAAAACCCTGCATCAGATCTTTTCTTTGCCGGGTATTCAGTGGCTGCCTAATGGTAACCAGTAAATCGATATCGCTTTGGGGCTTTAAGCCACCTTCAACAGCAGAGCCATACAAATGAACAGCAACCAGGTCGCCCTCTATAATCCGCGCAATCAGTGCACTGGCGGCATTCACCTGTTGTCGAATTGAATTCGGGATAGTCGCAGCCATTTAGCCTCCTGGAAAAAAGCAGAAATAATGAGTCTATAGTGCATTTTTCCTGTAGAGCTATTCTCTGGCAGAAAACCTGTCTCAGATCGGATCCTAAGCCTGAGGTAGCATACTGTCCGCGTCCATTTTCTGACATAATGAGCGGATTCGATTTTGCCCCGCAGGAGTCTTCTCATGGAATTTACCGCCGGACTGATGCCGCTTGAAACGGCTCTCTCTCAGATGCTTTCGCGTATTACCCCACTCACCGCCGTCGAAACGCTGCCGTTGGTTCAATGCTTTGGCCGCATTCTGGCCACCGACGTCATCTCCCCGATTGATGTGCCGGGATTCGATAACTCGGCAATGGATGGCTATGCGGTGCGATTAGCCGATTTACAATCAGACCAGCCTCTTGCGGTGGCTGGCAAAGCCTTTGCTGGTCAACCATTCCACGGCGAGTGGCCTGCGGGAACCTGCATCCGCATTATGACCGGTGCCCCGGTGCCTGCCGGTTGTGAAGCGGTGGTGATGCAGGAGCAAACGGAACAAACTGACGACGGTGTACGTTTTACCGCCGAAGTCCGCAGCGGACAAAATATTCGTCTGCGCGGTGAAGATATCGCAAACGGCGCGGTGGTATTCCCTACCGGAACTCGTCTGACAACTGCCGAGCTTCCTGTTCTGGCCTCGCTCGGCATTGCCGAAGTACCGGTTGTTCGCAAAGTTCGCGTGGCGTTGTTCTCCACCGGTGATGAGCTGCAACTGCCGGGTCAACCGCTGGGCGACGGGCAGATTTATGACACAAACCGTCTGACCGTTCACCTGATGCTGCAGCAACTGGGCTGCGAAGTGATCAACTTAGGAATTATTCGCGACGATCCCAACGCGCTGCGGGCCGCGTTTATCGAAGCCGACAGCCAGGCCGACGTCGTCATCAGCTCTGGCGGCGTTTCGGTAGGCGAAGCGGATTACACCAAAACCATTCTGGAAGAGCTGGGAGAAATTGCCTTCTGGAAGCTGGCCATCAAACCCGGTAAACCGTTCGCGTTTGGTAAACTGAGCAACAGCTGGTTTTGCGGCCTGCCGGGTAATCCGGTTTCTGCGGCCCTCACCTTTTATCAGCTGGTGCAACCGCTGCTGGCGAAACTCAGCGGCAACACCGCCTGTGGGTTACCTCCGCGCCAGTGCGTGCGCACAGCCTCACGCCTGAAGAAAACGCCAGGGCGTCTGGATTTTCAACGTGGTGTATTGCAGCGTACCGCGGAAGGCGAACTGGAAGTCACCACCACCGGACACCAGGGCTCGCATATTTTTAGCTCCTTTAGCCAGGGCAACTGCTTTATCGTGCTGGAGCGCGATCGCGGTAACGTTGAGGCCGGAGAATGGGTTGAGGTCGAGCCGTTTAACGCACTGTTTGGAGGCCTGTAATGGCGGAACTCAGCGACCAGGAGATGATGCGCTATAACCGGCAAATCATTCTGCGCGGCTTCGATTTCGAAGGTCAGGAAGCGCTCAAAGATGCGCGGGTACTGGTCGTTGGTCTGGGGGGACTGGGATGCGCAGCAACCCAGTACCTTGCGGGCGCTGGCGTCGGGCATTTAACCCTGCTCGACTTTGACACGGTCTCCGTGTCGAACCTCCAACGCCAGACGCTGCACAGCGATGCAACCGTCGGGCAACCCAAAGTGCTATCCGCCCGTGACGCGCTGGCGCGGATTAACCCTTATATCGCCATTACGCCGGTGAATGCGCTGCTTGACGATAGCGAGATTCACGCGCTTATTACCGAACACGATTTGGTGCTGGACTGTACGGATAACGTCAGCATCCGCAATCAGCTGAATGCCGGATGTTTTGCCGCCAGAGTCCCGCTGGTTTCCGGTGCAGCTATTCGCATGGAAGGACAAATTACCGTATTTACATACCAGGACGGTGAGCCCTGCTACCGTTGCCTGAGTCGTCTGTTCGGTGAAAATGCCCTGACCTGCGTAGAAGCCGGAGTGATGTCCCCGCTGATCGGCGTGATTGGATCGTTACAGGCGATGGAAGCCATTAAGCTACTGGCAAACTACGGTAAACCGGCATCCGGAAAAATCGTCATGTACGATGCCATGACCTGTCAGTTTCGCGAAATGAAGCTGATGCGCAACCCGGGGTGTGAGGTTTGTGGGCAGTAAAAAAGTCGGGTGGCGGCTTCGCCTTACCCGACCTACAACAGCTCCAACGTAGGCCGGGTAAGCGTTAGCGCCACCCGGCAACAACATCAGATCGACGTGCGTCCAAATGCGCTCTGCCAGTCGTGCTCAAACTTCGCGACGGCAGCATCAACCGCCGGAGAGCTAATCATCTGCTGAGCAACGTCCAGCGGTAGCGTGATGGACTCGCAGCCCGCCAGCAGACAATCCAGCGCCTGACGCGGTGTTTTAAAACTGGCTGCCAGTACTTTGGCGTGCGGGGCATGCATTTTCAGTAACGTCTGCAGGTCGGTCACCGTCTGAATGCCATCCCCTCCTTGCGCATCCACGCGGTTAACGTATGGCGCAACGTATTCCGCACCCGCCAGAGCAGCCAATAACCCTTGAGCTGCACCGTATACCGCAGTACCCAACGTCGGGATCCCTTCTTCTTTCAGCAATTTTATAGCCGCCAGACCTTCTGCTGTCACCGGCACTTTGACCACGATATCAGCAATGATTGCCCGCAGCTTACGCGCATCGCTGACCATCCCTTCGGCGGTGGTCGCCATCACCTGAGCAAACAGACGCCCTTGCCCTCCCATCGCTTCCTGCAGTTGCGGCAGTAGTACTTCCAGCGTCTGGTTCCCTGCCGCCACAATGCTCGGGTTAGTGGTCACCCCTGCCAGCGGGAAAATGCGCGCCAGAGCTTTTACCGCATCAACATCAGACGTATCTAAATAGAGTTCCATAACCTTTCCTCAAACGAATAATTAGCATGAATAAAAGGTAGCACGGCGAAACCTCACGGTTAGTTGACGTATGTCAATATAACTTTCATTCGAAAGTAATTTAATCTTTATACGAAAGAAAAGAGGTCGCTTATGATTTTCAATATCCAGCGCTACTCCACGCATGATGGCCCCGGGATCCGTACGGTGGTGTTTCTTAAGGGATGCTCCCTGGGCTGTCGGTGGTGCCAGAATCCGGAAAGCCGCGCCCGCACGCAGGACCTGCTTTATGACGCGCGTTTGTGCCTCGACGGTTGCGATCTCTGTGCTCAGGCTGCACCCGCGGTGATTGAACGGGCGCTGGGCGGATTACTTATTCATCGCGAAAAACTGACCGATGACGCACTCACCGTACTGACCGACTGCTGTCCGACTCAGGCGTTAACCGTCTGCGGAGAGGTAAAAAGCGTGGACGATATCATGGCGACCGTATTGCGAGATAAAACGTTTTACGACCGCAGTGGCGGAGGCCTCACCCTGTCCGGCGGTGAACCGTTTATGCAGCCAGAGCTGGCAGCTGCTTTGCTCAAAGCCAGCCACGACGCAGGCATTCATACCGCGGTGGAAACCTGTTTGCATGTCCCGTGGAAGTATATTGAACCATCATTACCTGACGTCGATCTGATTCTGGCAGATCTAAAACACGTTGCAGATACGCCGTTTAAACAATGGACCGATGGGCGTGCCTCTCGCGTACTGGAAAATCTAAAAAAACTGGCTGCCGCCGGTAAAAAAATGATTATCCGCGTACCGCTGATTCAGGGATTCAACGCAGACGAAGCTGCTATTCAAGCCATTACCGATTTTGCCGCCGATGAGCTTCACGTCGGTGAGATCCATTTTTTGCCCTACCACACCCTGGGCATCAACAAATACCACTTACTCAGTCAACCCTACAACGCACCGGATAAACCGCTTGATGCGCCAGCACTGCTCGAATTTGCCCAGCAGTACGCCAGCCTTAAAGGTTTAACCGCGACCCTACGAGGATAATCGCCATGACCACTCTGAAACTGGACACACTCAGCGACCGTATCAAAGCGCATAAAACGGCCCTGATCCACATCGTGAAACCACCGGTTTGTACCGAGCGCGCCCAGCACTATACCGAGATGTATCAGCAACACCTGGATAAGCCTATCCCGGTACGTCGTGCACTGGCACTAGCCCATCATCTGGCGGAACGCACCATCTGGATCAAACATGACGAACTGATCATTGGTAACCAGGCAAGCGAAGTGCGTGCCGCGCCTATTTTCCCGGAATACACCGTCTCCTGGATTGAAAAAGAGATCGACGACCTCGCCGACAGACCGGGCGCAGGCTTTGCGGTAAGCGAAGAGAACAAACGTGTATTGCATGAGGTGTGCCCATGGTGGCGTGGTCAAACCGTGCAGGATCGCTGCTACGGGATGTTCACTGATGAGCAGAAAGGGCTGCTGGAAACCGGTATTATCAAAGCCGAAGGTAACATGACCTCCGGCGACGCACACCTGGCGGTGAACTTCCCGCTGCTGCTGGAAAAAGGTCTCGACGGACTGCGCCACAAAGTCGATGAACGTCGCTCCCGTATCAACCTGACTTGTCTGGAAGACCTCCATGGCGATCAGTTCCTGAAAGCTATTGATATCGTGCTGGAAGCCGTCAGTCTGCACATTGAGCGCTTTGCCGCGCTGGCACGCAAAATGGCATCTACGGAGACCCGCGCCAGCCGTCGCGAGGAACTGCTGACCATGGCGGAAAACTGTGATGTGATTGCTCATGAACCGCCTAAAACGTTCTGGCAGGCGCTGCAGTTGTGCTACTTCATCCAGTTGATCCTGCAAATTGAGTCGAACGGCCATTCAGTGTCGTTTGGTCGCATGGATCAGTATCTCTATCCTTTCTACCGTCGTGATGTGGAGCTGAATCAGTCGCTGGATCGCGAGCACGCCATTGAGCTGCTGCACAGCTGCTGGCTGAAGCTGCTGGAAGTGAACAAAATCCGCTCCGGTTCCCACTCCAAAGCCTCGGCGGGCAGTCCGCTGTATCAGAACGTGACCATTGGTGGTCAAAACCTGGTCAACGGCCAGCCGATGGATGCCGTCAACCCGCTCTCCTACGCGATTCTGGAGTCCTGCGGCCGTCTGCGTTCTACGCAGCCAAACCTGAGCGTGCGTTATCACGCGGGGATGAGTAATGACTTCCTTGATGCCTGTGTGCAGGTGATCCGCTGCGGTTTCGGGATGCCAGCCTTTAACAACGATGAAATCGTCATACCTGAATTTATAAAGCTTGGTATTGAACCGCAAGACGCCTATGACTATGCGGCTATTGGTTGCATCGAAACCGCCGTTGGCGGCAAATGGGGCTACCGTTGTACCGGCATGAGCTTTATTAACTTTGCCCGCGTGATGCTGGCGGCGCTGGAAGGCGGACGCGATGCCACCAGCGGCAAAGTCTTCCTGCCGCAGGAAAAAGCGCTCTCGGCTGGTAACTTCAACAATTTCGACGAAGTGATGGATGCCTGGGATACGCAAATCCGCTACTACACGCGTAAATCCATAGAAATTGAGTATGTCGTCGACACCATGCTGGAAGAGAACGTGCACGATATTCTGTGTTCTGCGCTGGTAGACGACTGCATTGAACGGGCGAAAAGCATTAAGCAAGGCGGCGCGAAGTATGACTGGGTATCTGGTTTGCAGGTGGGTATTGCCAACCTCGGTAACAGCCTGGCAGCAGTGAAGAAACTGGTCTTTGAACAGGGAGCTATTGGTCAACAACAGCTGGCCGCTGCGCTGGCCGATGATTTTGACGGTCTGACCCATGAGCAGTTACGCCAACGACTGATCAACGGCGCGCCAAAATACGGCAACGATGACGATAGCGTTGATACGCTACTGGCCCGCGCTTATCAGACCTATATCGATGAACTGAAACAGTATCATAATCCGCGTTACGGACGTGGCCCGGTTGGCGGCAATTACTACGCCGGGACCTCGTCTATTTCGGCAAACGTGCCGTTCGGCGCAGCAACGATGGCAACGCCGGATGGCCGTAAAGCACACACTCCGCTGGCAGAAGGCGCAAGCCCGGCTTCCGGTACGGACCATCTCGGCCCAACGGCGGTAATTGGTTCGGTGGGTAAACTGCCGACCGGTTCGATTCTCGGCGGCGTGCTGTTAAATCAGAAGCTCAACCCGGCCACGCTGGAAAATGAATCCGATAAGCAAAAGCTGATGATCCTGCTGCGTACCTTCTTCGAAGAGCACAAAGGCTGGCATATTCAGTACAACATTGTCTCCCGTGAAACGCTGCTGGAAGCCAAAAAACACCCGGATCAATATCGTGACCTGGTGGTCCGTGTAGCAGGTTATTCCGCCTTCTTCACTGCGCTTTCTCCGGATGCGCAAGACGACATCATCGCGCGTACTGAGCATATGCTGTAAACAATATTGTCGGCCGGATGAGATTCCACACCGCCATCCGGCACGCTAACCTTCCCATTGCCGGATGCGCTGACGCTTATCCGGCCTACAACGATTCTCCCCGTAGCCGGGTAAGGCTAAGCTACCACCCAGCTTTTTACTTTCATTCGAAATTAAATTTGTGCTACAGGTCACATTGTTATTAGAATGTTTCTGGTTGCAGTAATCGCCAGGAGCCTATCTTTATGACCATCAAAGTTATCGTCACCGATATGGACGGAACTTTTCTCGACGACGCCAAGAAATACGATCGTGCACGTTTTATGGCGCAGTATCAGGAACTGAAAAAACGAAATATCGAATTTGTCGTGGCCAGCGGCAACCAGTATTACCAGTTGATCTCCTTTTTCCCGGAACTTAAAGACGAAATATCGTTTGTCGCTGAGAATGGCGCGCTGGTTTATGAGCATGGCAAGCAGCTGTTTCACGGCGAGCTTACCCGCCACGAATCCCGTATTGTCATTGGTGAACTGCTAAAAGATAAGCAGCTCAACTTTGTGGCTTGCGGGCTGCAAAGCGCTTACGTTAGCGAAAATGCGCCAGAGTCCTTTGTCGCATTGATGTCAAAACACTACCATCGCCTGAAACCCGTAAAGGATTATCAGGATATCGACGATGTGCTGTTCAAGTTCTCGCTAAATTTACCGGACCAACAAATCCCATTGGTTATCGATCACCTGCATGCTGCGCTGGACGGCATCATGAAGCCCGTCACCAGCGGCTTCGGGTTTATCGATCTGATCATTCCGGGCCTACATAAAGCCAACGGGATCAGCCGCCTGCTTAAACGCTGGAACCTGTCACCGCAAAACGTAGTCGCCATTGGCGATAGCGGAAACGATGCGGAAATGCTGAAAATGGCGCACTACTCTTTCGCCATGGCCAACGCGGCAGAGAATATCAAAGCGATTGCTCGCTATCAGACCGACGACAATAACCATCAGGGCGCGCTGAACGTAATTCAGGCTGTGCTGGATAACACCTCCCCTTTTAACGTCTAATCCTGCCAACCGGGGTATCCCTCATCCCGGTTTTCACTCTTTTTCTATTTTGCTCACTCCATCAAGTTTTAAACTTGCGTTAACTAAATTTTAACTTATATTATCATCTGTAAGTTAGTTAAGTTTCGAATGAAAGTTAATGCGAGGTGGATATGGCTTTTACTTTTACCAGCGACACGCTGCCCGCCGATCACAAAGCGGCAATCCGGCAGATGAAACAGCAACTGCGGGCACAGCTTGGGGATGTTCAGTTAATCTTCAATCAGTTGAGCGATGCTATCGCCACCCGCGTGGCGGAAATCAACGCCCTCAAAGCGCAAGGTGCCCCGGTGTGGCCGGTGATATCTTATGCAGATATCAAAGCGGGCCACGTAAGTGCAGAGCAGCGTGAAGAAATTAAGCGTCGCGGATGCGCAGTCATTAAAGGTCATTTCCCTCGCGAACAGGCTCTCGGATGGGACAGCTCAATGCTGGACTATCTGGACCGCAACCACTTTGACGACGTCTATAAAGGACCCGGCGATAATTTCTTCGGTACTCTGAGCGCATCACGGCCTGAAATCTACCCCATCTACTGGTCCCAGGCGCAGATGCAGGCTCGCCAGAGTGAAGAAATGGCCAATGCACAGTCGTTCCTCAATCGTTTGTGGACCTTTACAAGCGAAGGTAAACAATGGTTTAACCCGGATATCAGCGTTATTTACCCTGACCGCATTCGCCGTCGACCGCCGGGAACCACGTCCAAAGGGCTGGGCGCGCATACGGATTCCGGCGCGCTGGAACGCTGGCTTCTTCCGGCATATCAGCAGGTCTTTGCTCATGTTTTCAATGGCAAGCTGGAAGATTACGATCCGTGGCAGGCGGCGCATCGCACCGAGGTAGAAGAGTACACGGTGGATAACACCACCAAATGTTCGGTATTCCGTACCTTCCAGGGCTGGACTGCACTGTCCGATATGCTGCCAGGTCAGGGATTGTTGCATGTGGTCCCGATCCCTGAAGCGATGGCGTATGTGCTGTTACGCCCATTGCTTGACGATGTGCCAGAAGATGAACTTTGCGGCGTCGCGCCCGGCCGGGTGCTGCCGATTTCTACGCAATGGCATCCTCTGCTGATTGAAGCGTTAACCAGCATTCCACAACTGGACGCAGGAGACTCCGTCTGGTGGCATTGTGATGTGATTCACTCCGTCGCACCGGTGGAAAATCAGCAGGGTTGGGGTAACGTGATGTACATTCCTGCCGCACCGATGTGCGAAAAGAATCTGGCCTACGCCCACAAAGTGAAGGCCGCGCTGGAAAAAGGTGCGTCGCCGGGTGATTTTCCACGGGAGGATTATGAAACTAACTGGGAAGGACGCTTCACGCTGGAGGATTTGAATATCCACGGCAAACGCGCGCTGGGGATTGTTTAATTTTATATACCCTTATCCCTAAGTATCTCGTGTTACAGGTGCAACCATCACACCTGTAACACGAGAACGACGGGATAATTATTCGACGCCTTTACTACGCAGGTAATCTTCGTAGTTACCGGTGAAGTCGATTACGCGTTCCGGCGTAATTTCAATCACGCGGGTTGCCAGCGAGCTGACGAACTCACGGTCGTGAGAAACGAAGATCAGCGTGCCCTGGTACATTTCCAGCGCCATGTTCAGCGACTCGATAGATTCCATATCCAGGTGGTTGGTCGGTTCATCCATAACCAGGATATTCGGTTTCTGCATCATCAGCTTACCGAACAGCATGCGTCCTTTTTCACCACCAGAGAGCACTTTCGCAGGTTTCTTGATATCGTCCTGGCTGAACAGCAGACGGCCAAGGAAGCTACGTACGACCTGCTCATCATCGCCTTCTTGTTTCCACTGGCTCATCCATTCGAAAACGGTCAGATCGTTTTCGAACTCGTATTCATGATCCTGCGCGTAGTAACCGACCTGGGCGTTTTCAGACCACTTAACGGTACCGTTGTCCGGCTGCAAGTCGCCAACCAACGTTTTCAGCATGGTGGATTTACCCACGCCGTTGGCACCAATGATGGCAACCTTCTCCCCTACTTCCAGCAGCAGGTTGAAGTTTTTAAACAGCGGGCCTTCATCAAAACCTTTCGCCAGCGCTTCCACTTCCAGCGCGTTACGGAACAGTTTCTTATCCTGTTCGAAGCGGATGAACGGGTTCTGACGGCTGGATGCCTTCACTTCGTCGAGCTTAATCTTATCAATCTGACGCGCACGAGAAGTCGCCTGTCGAGATTTAGACGCGTTGGCGCTAAAGCGGCTGACGAAGGATTGCAGATCGGCAATCTGTGCTTTCTTCTTGGCGTTATCGGCCAGCAGACGTTCACGCGCCTGGGTTGCCGCCGTCATATATTCGTCGTAGTTACCCGGATAAACACGCAGTTCGCCGTAGTCCAGATCCGCCATGTGCGTACAGACCATGTTCAGGAAGTGACGGTCGTGCGAAATGATGATCATGGTGCTGTCACGCTCGTTCAGCGTCTGCTCCAGCCAGCGGATGGTGTCGATATCCAGGTTGTTCGTTGGTTCGTCGAGCAGCAGAATGTCCGGGTTAGAGAACAGCGCCTGTGCCAGAAGCACACGCAGCTTCCAGCCGGGCGCGACTTCGCTCATCGGGCCGTAATGCTGTTCTACCGGAATACCTACGCCCAGCAGCAGTTCACCCGCACGCGCTTCCGCAGAGTAGCCGTCCATTTCGCCATACTGAACTTCGAGGTCAGCAACTTTATAGCCGTCTTCTTCGCTCATCTCGGCCAGAGCGTAAATGCGATCGCGCTCCTGCTTCACTTCCCACAGTTCAGCGTGACCCATGATCACGGTGTCAAGTACGGTGAACTCTTCAAAGGCGAACTGATCCTGGCGCAGCTTACCAATGCGCTCGTTAGGATCGAGGGAAACGTTACCCAGCGTCGGTTCGAGGTCGCCGCCGAGAATTTTCATAAAAGTGGATTTACCGCTACCGTTCGCGCCAATCAGGCCGTAACGGTTGCCGCCGCCAAATTTGACGGAAATATTTTCAAACAGCGGCTTACTGCCGAACTGCATGGTGACGTTGCTGGAAACTAACACTGGCGTATCCTGAAAGAGAAAGAAATATGTGACAAACCGCTTATTATGCCATAAGTCTGCAAGAAGATCGCGTCTTCATGCGGAAGGGAAAAAGTGAAACCAAAAGGAAAAAAATGTGATTTAGTACACATCCGAATTCCTTGTTGCTCAGATTGCACATATAATGCGTGCCCAACACTACATAAATCTCAACCCACTAGCCTGCCTGGCACTGAATCTCGCATACATGAATATGAATATGAAATTAACAACGCTTTTCGCGGCGGCACTCGCAATAGTTGGTTTTTGTAATACCGCTTCAGCCGTCACGTACCCGCTGCCGACTGATGGTAGCCGTTTGATTGGCCAAAACCAGGTCATTACTATTCCTGAAGGCAACACCCAACCGCTGGAGTATTTTGCGGCAGAGTATCAGATGGGTCTGTCTAACATGCTGGAAGCCAACCCGGGCGTGGATACCTTCCTGCCGAAAGGCGGCACCGTGCTGAACATTCCTCAGCAGTTGATCCTGCCGGATACCGTGCATGAAGGTATTGTTATCAACAGCGCTGAAATGCGTCTGTACTACTACCCGAAAGGCACCAACACCGTAATTGTTCTGCCGATCGGTATCGGCCAGCTGGGCAAAGACACGCCAATCAACTGGACCACCAAAGTAGAACGTAAAAAAGCGGGCCCAACCTGGACGCCAACGGCGAAAATGCATGCGGAATACCGCGCTGCGGGCGAACCGCTGCCAGCCGTTGTTCCGGCAGGTCCGGATAACCCGATGGGACTGTACGCGCTGTATATCGGTCGCCTGTATGCTATCCACGGCACCAATGCTAACTTCGGCGTAGGCTTACGCGTCAGCCACGGTTGCGTGCGTCTGCGTAACGACGACATCAAATTCCTGTTTGAAAATGTGCCAGTCGGCACCCGTGTACAGTTTATTGATGAGCCGGTAAAAGCCACTACCGAACCAGACGGCAGCCGTTACATCGAAGTACATAACCCACTGTCTACGACTGAAGCACAGTTCGAAGGCGGAGAAATCGTACCGATTACCCTGACCAAGAGCATTACCAGCATCACCGGTCAGTCTGACGTCGATCAGGCCGTCGTTGAGCAGGCGGTACAGAACCGTTCAGGTATGCCGGTTCGTTTGAACTAATCTGCTATATATGCCCGATGGCGCTACGCTTATCGGGCCTACCAACGCAGTAGGCCGGATTAGGCGCCAGCCGCCATCCGGCATACCACATCAATTACATCAACAGCAGCAAACCATACCCCACCAGCGCCGCCCATATCAGCATCGGTACCGAATACCAATGAAAACGCCACCAGATCCGTCGGTCGTTTGCCATCCGTAACGCAATGAGATTCGCCAGAGATCCCGGCAACAGCCCGAAGCCGCCCACATTAACCGCCCAGGCCAGCAACAGCGTCGGCGGGACATAGTTCAGCAGCAAAATCGTACTCGGCACATTACTGATAAACTGCGACAGGCCAATAGCCGTCAACCAAAGTCCCGGCGCTGAGAGCGTGCCAATTTGGTGGGTAATGCCCTGCAAGGCCGGGAGCTGCGTCAACAAATGCACATCAATGAACATCGCCATAAACACTAACAGCAACGTCCAGTCCACGCTGAGGATCACGCGACGCGCCAGCACCATGAACCCTGCCGCCACAATCGCCAGACCCCACAGCTCTTGCTTTAACTCCAGCGCCGCCAGGAAGATGATATACAGCGCCAGACAGCTCCATACCAGGCGTGGTTGCCAGTCAGGCGCGCGCGTACCGGTATGATAGTGCAATGCTTTATGCGGAAAACTGAACCAGCACAGCACCACCAGCGTCAGCATCATGGCCCCCGCAAGCGGCGCCATTTGCCAGGTAAACGCGGTAAACGATAAGCCTGAGCGTCCCCACATCAGAATGTTTTGCGGATTACCTATTGGCGTAAGCAACGATCCGGCGTTTACCGCCAGCGCCTCAAAGATAATCAGGCGATTCACCGGAATGGCACATAATTTTTTCAGGGTGATGGTCAGCGGAACAACAATAAACAATGCAACGTCGTTGGTCAGAAACGTCGACAACAACGCCGCCGCCAGCACCATAAATATCGCCAGCTGGCGCTCTGTTTTGAAGCGGCGGGTCATATTGCGACCTAACACATCGAAATAACCGCTTAGCTCCACGCCTTTGGTCAGTAACATCAGGCCGCTAAGCGTGATAATCGTGTGCCAGTCAATTGCCCCTGGCCAGGACCGGGGCGTAAATGGCGTGAACAGACTCAGTACAACCCCAACGATGATTAACAGCTGGAAAAAACGATCGCGCTGTAAGGCACGTAATAAAGGAAAACTCATTCAGAGCCAGTTCCTTGCTGTTGCGTAAACCGGCTAAAAGCCTCCAGCGTTTCCTTACTGACGTGATGCTCCATCCCCTCCGCGTCGCGACGGGCAATTTCCGGGCTGATGCCTAACATCAACAGGAAATTTTCCACAATCTGATGACGTTCCCGGCTCTCCTGGGCTAGTCGTTCACCTTCTGCGGTTAAAAACACCCCACGCCACGGGATCATTTCAATCAATCCGACTGAAGCAAGGCGCTTAAGCATTTTAGCAACCGTCGGCTGGGAAACCCCAAGTCGCGCGGCCATATCCACCTGGCGCGCTTCACCCACCTCAATAATGAGATCGGAAATCAGCTCTACGTAGTCATCAATCAGTTCGCGGCGATGCGCCTCCCGGACCTGACGAAATCCTTCAACGTGTTCTTCGACATTCACCAATTGCGTCACTTTTTTTGTTGTTGGCATACCTGCGCGACGACTCATTCTGCTTCCTCGTTACTGTGACGCGTTAACGGCATCTGATTAGAGAGCGCTCATTGTAAACCAGAGTTGCGTGGGCACAAAAAATTAACGTTTTAGCAATAGCTATATAATATAGCCTGTGCTATATCTGTATATAATAAAGACATCCCTCAAGGACTGATGGGATTGTGAAGTCAGGAGGTTTACATGAATGAATTTAAGAGGTGCATACGCGTGTTTAGTCACTCTCCCTTTAAAGTACGGTTGATGCTGATCTCTATGCTGTGTGACATGATTAACAGCAAACCAGAGCAGGATAAACCTTCAGAAAAATAATGCGGCGTCGCGGTACGCCGCTTCATTTTCCTGCCGTCATTCGGGTACGGTGGTGGTTTTCGTCTCAATAACCCTTCTTTTTGTCAGTTTTGCCACGTCCCTCGCAAAACAATTTCTTTGTAGTAGTTGACCTTCTCTTGCGCACACTCTATCTTTTCGCAGCCCTGCGTATATTGCGGCTCGCGGATGCGGACCCTATCCCTCTTCTCGCTCTCTCAGGCAGGCAATGACCCTTAGCGCCAGGGTAAGCACATGGCGTTTTTGTAACAGTGGCATATGAATTTAACCCTCAAAGATTCAATCATTGCTCGTAGCCGGGCAATTAGTCCGTGGACTGGCCTCTATTTCTTACAGTCTCTGCTAATAAACCTTGCTCTGGGCTATCCGCTTAGCCTGCTCTATAGCGTTGCTTTCACCTGTATATTGATGCTGCTGTGGCGTAGCGCGCCGCGCGCGCAGAAAGCACTGATTGGCATTTGCTCACTCATTGCGGCAATGTACTTTCCGTTCGGCCAGGCTTACGGCTCACCGAACTTCAATACCTTGCTGGCGCTGCACTCAACCAATATGGAAGAGTCAACCGAGATCCTGACCATCTTCCCCTGGTACAGTTATCTGGTTGGGGTGTTTATTTTTGCCCTTGGCGTTATCGCCGTACGCCGTAAAAAAGATGTGCAGCAGCGCAGCTGGAATAAGTTCGACAGCATTTGTTTGCTGTTTAGCGTTGTCGCATTCTTTGTTACCCCGGTACAAAACCTGGCCTGGGGCGGCGTGTTCAAGCTGAAAGACACTGGCTATCCGGTTTTCCGTTTCGCCAAGGACGTTATCGTCAATAACAACGAAGTGCTCGACGAACAAGAGCGTATGGCGAAACTGTCGAGCGTAAAAGACAGCTGGACGGTAACCGCCGTTAAACCGAAGTATCACACCTACGTCGTGGTAATCGGTGAAAGCGCCCGCCGCGATGCGTTAGGCGCGTTTGGCGGTCACTGGGATAACACCCCGTTTGCCAGCTCCGTTAACGGCTATATCTTTGCGGATTACATTGCTGCCAGCGGTTCAACGCAAAAATCGCTCGGCTTAACGCTTAATCGGGTAGTGGATAATAAACCCCAGTTCCAGGATAACTTTGTCACCCTGGCTAACCGCGCGGGCTTTCAGACATGGTGGTTTTCCAATCAGGGACAGATTGGTGAATACGATACGGCCATCGCCAGCATTGCGAAGCGCGCTGATGAGGTTCAGTTCCTCAAAAGCGGTGACTTCGAAGCGGATAAAAACACCCGTGACGAAGCGCTGTTGAAGATGACTGCCCAGGTGCTGGCAACCGAGCGCACCCAGCCACAGCTCATCGTGCTGCATTTAATGGGCTCGCATCCGCAGGCCTGTGACCGAACGCAGGGTAAATACGAGACTTTCGTCCAGTCAAAAGAGACATCTTGTTATCTGTACACCATGACGCAGACGGATGACCTGCTGCGCCAGCTTTACGAGCAGTTACGTAACAGCGGTAATAGCTTCTCGATGGTCTATTTCTCCGATCATGGCCTCGCGTTTAAAGAGCGGGGAAAAGAGGTGCAGTACCTGGCGCATGACGATCAGTTCCAGCAGAATTTCCAGGTGCCTTTCATGGTGCTGTCGAGCGATGATAAAGCGCATCGGGTGATTAAAGCCCGTCGCTCCGCCAATGATTTCCTCAGCTTTTTCTCGCAGTGGACGGGGATAAGCGCAAAAGAAATCACCAACAACTACCGCTTTATCTCAGAGAAAAAAGCCGGGCCGGTGTACATCACCAACTTCAAACTGCAGAAGGTGGACTACAACCATCTGGGTACCGATATTTTCTCAACCAAATAATACGCTTGTAGGCCGGATAAGACATTTTGCTACCGATGCCTGATGCGCTGCGCTTATCAGGCCTACAACGACATTCCTTCCTGCATTACACGCAAAAAAAATCCGCCCCAAGAGGCGGATTTTTCATATCACCGAAGTGATTAGAAGCGGTAACCCACGCCAGCAATCCAGGTGCCAACGTCAACGCTACGAATACGGCTCTGCTCGTAGGAGAAGTCCAGAGCAACGTTTTCGATCGGGTTGAACTGCAGACCAGCACCGTAAGAGAAACCGTAGTCGCTGGTGCTGTGGTTGTCAGCCGGAGATGCTGCGTTCTGGAATTTACCGTAACCAACACCCACTACACCATAGATGCTTGCCCAGTCGTTCAGACGGTAAGCCGGACCAGCAGTGATGCCGTAGTACTGGGTTTTGTTGTAGTCGC
Source organism: Citrobacter sp. Cpo061 (assembly GCF_030332845.1). Classification (NCBI taxonomy): domain Bacteria; kingdom Pseudomonadati; phylum Pseudomonadota; class Gammaproteobacteria; order Enterobacterales; family Enterobacteriaceae; genus Citrobacter; species Citrobacter sp. Cpo061. The sequence continues at coordinate 646,538 of NZ_JAOWHB010000050.1, read as the reverse complement.
CAGAAGCATCGGTACGATCTTTTTCAGTGTAAGTGAAGGAACCGATAACACCCAGCGGGTTGTTGTCCTGCTCGTAGCGATACTTCAGGTTGAAACCGTTCATTTTGTTCGCTGCGCCCTGAGCATCGCTCTGAGCGTAACCACCGGTAACGGTAGAAGTAGCAGCTACAGCAGTACCTGCGGAGAAAGCCAGAACAGCGGCCAGTGCTGAAAGACATGCAATTTTTTTCATAACCACCTCAAATGTGCTTCAAGTAAATCTTAAGTTTTAAATATACCAAAAATTGATGGGAAACTCTTTGCGATTCGCGATGTCTAACGGGGTCTTTCATGTAACAGAACATTTCAAAAACCCGCTATCTCTTTCAATTAACATCACTTTTTCAACTGAAAATACCATTATTGCGCGCACAATATGGCACATTCATCCAGAACATTCCTAATCACACAGATTATTAATCCATCATTTTCATGCCATTGTACGGAACTGAGCAATTTTTTTTTCAACGAATACTCAACCAGTTGAGCGTAATTCCATTACACTCGCTGTTTTACTTTTCTATACATAAAATCATCTGCGTCGGAACAATGCTGAAGCGTGGCACAGATGGAGACGTGTAATCATCATTTGACAGGAGAAAGGATGCCGGGGTTGTCACGTAAAGCGCCAGTCTGGTTGCCTATTTTGGTTTTGCTTATTGCTATGTCCTCCATTCAAAGCGGAGCATCACTGGCAAAATCTTTGTTCCCACTCGTCGGTGCGCCGGGCGTTACCGCGCTGCGCCTTGCGCTGGGTACGCTCATTCTTATCGCTTTCTTTAAGCCCTGGCGTTTACGATTCGCTAAAGAACAACGCCTGCCGCTACTGTTTTATGGCCTGTCTCTGGGCGGGATGAACTACCTTTTCTACCTGTCAATCCAAACTGTCCCACTGGGAATCGCCGTGGCGCTGGAATTTACCGGCCCGCTCGCGGTAGCGCTGTTTTCATCCCGACGCCCGGTGGATTTCATTTGGGTTGCGTTGGCAGTACTCGGGCTCTGGTTCCTGCTGCCTCTGGGTCAGGACGTTTCTCACGTAGATTTAACCGGCGCAGCGCTGGCGCTGGGGGCTGGCGCCTGCTGGGCCATCTATATTCTTACCGGGCAGCGAGCCGGGGCGGAACACGGTCCGGCAACCGTCGCAGTAGGGTCATTCATTGCAGCACTGGTATTTGTTCCAATCGGCGCACTCCAGGCCGGAGATGCCCTGTGGCACTGGTCCATTCTGCCGTTAGGCCTGGCCATTGCAGTTCTCTCTACTGCGCTTCCCTATTCACTGGAGATGATTGCATTGACGCGCCTGCCTACGCGTACTTTCGGTACATTGATGAGCATGGAACCCGCGCTGGCAGCGGTTTCCGGAATGATCTTCCTCGGTGAAACGTTGACGCTTATCCAGACGCTCGCTCTGGGCGCCATTATTGTCGCATCAATGGGCTCTACGCTCACTATTCGTAAAGAGCCACAAATAAAACAAGTCGACGTGAATTAACCACGTATTATTCTGCATGGTTTGCATAATCATGCAGAATATCCAATTGTAAATCTGCGTGATAATAATTCTAATAAATATAATTTTCTCATCCGCATATTTCATTTAATCTTAAAATTAACATAAAAATAACACCACGCAAGTAACAAAACCCTCATCACATTGATTTTATTTGATATTTTATATTCACCCTCGTCTTCACTATTAAAGTGATAGGCAACACCGGAAACAAAAATCCAAATTTAGCGCTATACTTAATTCCGTTGAAGAGTTGGGACATAAATATCAAGAGGATATGAAAATATGAGTACCGCGAAACTGGTAAAAACAAAAGCATCCGCCCTCCTTTATACCCGCAACGATGTGTCTGATAGCGAAAAGAAAGCGACCGTAGAACTGCTGAATCAGCAAGTAATCCAGTTCATTGACCTGTCATTGATCACCAAACAGGCTCACTGGAACATGCGCGGTGCAAACTTCATTGCAGTACATGAAATGCTGGATGGCTTCCGTACAGCTCTGACCGATCACCTCGACACCATGGCTGAACGCGCCGTACAGTTGGGCGGTGTGGCACTGGGCACAACTCAGGTTATTAACAGCAAAACGCCTCTGAAAAGTTACCCGCTGGATATCCATAGCGTACAGGACCACTTAAAAGAGCTGGCCGAACGTTATGCCGTAGTTGCAAACAGCGTACGTAAAGCTATCAGCGAAGCAAAAGACGAAGATACCGCGGATATCTTTACCGCAGCTTCTCGCGACCTCGATAAATTCCTGTGGTTTATCGAAGCCAACATTGAGTAACAGCAGACATAAGAATTACCTATATAACCCTCGCTCCGGCGGGGGTTTTGCACATCTATGGTGCATAACATTGATCATTCGTCACTCCAAAGTAAATTATTTGTAATAATCACCTCACACAATCGTTAACGAAAGATTGTTTTATCAACAATTTTTACGCTAAATAGTCATACCGTTTGCACCGTGACTGGTTCGCACCAAATGAGTGCCCCAAAACAGTGCAGATTATTCGCTATGCCCTACTTATTGTGCAGAGAAACGAGACACCCTCTTGTTAAAACAATGAGTTGCAAAATTGGCACGATTTTTTCATTAAGCCATATGTTCTCGCAGGGGATCGCCCCGTGGATATAAAAGGAAATCCTATGAAGTCTGTATTAAAAGTTTCACTGGCTGCACTTACCCTGGCTTTTGCGGTGTCCTCCCATGCCGCAGACAAGAAACTGGTTGTCGCAACCGACACCGCGTTTGTACCGTTTGAATTCAAACAGGGTGACAAATACGTTGGTTTTGATGTGGATCTGTGGGCTGCCGTGGCCAAAGAACTGAAACTGGATTATGAACTGAAACCGATGGATTTCAGCGGCATCATCCCGGCACTGCAAACCAAAAATATCGACCTGGCACTGGCAGGTATCACCATCACCGAAGAGCGTAAAAAAGCGATCGACTTCTCCGACGGCTACTACAAAAGCGGTCTGTTAGTGATGGTGAAAGCGAATAACAACGACGTCAAAAGCGTAAAAGATCTGGATGGTAAAGTCGTTGCAGTTAAGAGCGGCACCGGTTCCGTTGATTACGCGAAAGCGAATATCAAAACCAAAGACCTGCGTCAGTTCCCGAATATCGATAACGCATATATGGAACTGGGCACCAACCGCGCAGACGCTGTACTGCACGACACACCAAACATTCTTTACTTCATCAAAACAGCTGGCAATGGTCAGTTCAAAGCTGTAGGCGAATCGCTGGAAGCCCAGCAGTACGGTATCGCCTTCCCGAAAGGCAGCGACGACCTGCGTGAGAAAGTGAACGGCGCGCTGAAAACGCTGAAAGAGAACGGTACTTACAACGAAATCTACAAAAAATGGTTCGGTACTGAACCTAAATAATAACCGGCAGCGTTGCCCGGTAGCGTGATGCTTACCGGGCCTACGCCTGGATTTTTGAGACCTGTAGGCCGGATAAGCACAGCACATCCGGCAAAACGGGCATTTGAATATTTACACCACGGTAACAGGAACGACATATGCAGTTTGACTGGAGTGCCATCTGGCCCGCCATCCCGCTTTTGATTGAAGGCGCCAAAATGACCCTGTGGATCTCGGTCCTCGGTCTGGCTGGCGGTCTGATAATCGGACTTGCAGCAGGGTTTGCGCGCACTTTCGGCGGTTGGATCGCCAACCACGTAGCGCTGGTGTTTATCGAAGTCATTCGCGGTACGCCAATCGTTGTGCAGGTAATGTTTATTTACTTCGCTCTGCCAATGGCATTTAACGATTTACGCATTGACCCCTTTAGCGCCGCCGTTGTCACCATCATGATCAACTCCGGGGCCTATATTGCGGAAATCACCCGCGGTGCGGTGCTCTCAATCCATAAAGGGTTCAGCGAAGCCGGTTTGGCGCTTGGACTTTCACGCACAGAGACTATCCGCCACGTTATTTTACCCCTCGCACTGCGTCGTATGCTGCCACCGCTAGGCAACCAGTGGATCATCAGCATTAAAGATACCTCGCTGTTTATTGTCATTGGCGTCGCTGAACTGACCCGTCAGGGCCAGGAAATCATTGCCGGTAACTTCCGCGCACTGGAAATCTGGAGCGCCGTTGCGGTGTTCTATCTGATCATTACGCTGGTGCTGAGCTTCATTCTGCGTCGTCTGGAAAGAAGGATGAAAATCCTGTGATTGAATTTAAAAACGTTTCTAAGCACTTTGGTCCAACTCAGGTGCTGCACAATATTGACCTGAACATTCAGCAGGGTGAAGTCGTGGTGATTATCGGGCCGTCAGGATCCGGTAAATCTACCCTGCTGCGCTGCATTAACAAGCTGGAAGAGATAACCTCCGGTGATCTGATCGTCGATGGTCTGAAAGTAAACGATCCGAAGGTAGACGAGCGCTTAATCCGTCAGGAAGCCGGAATGGTGTTTCAGCAGTTCTACCTGTTCCCACATCTGACGGCACTGGAAAACGTCATGTTCGGACCGCAGCGCGTACGCGGGGCGAATAAAGAACAGGCCGAGAAACTGGCGAAAGAGCTGCTGGCAAAAGTGGGTCTGGCCGAACGTGCACATCACTACCCTTCTGAACTGTCCGGTGGTCAACAACAGCGTGTGGCTATCGCCCGTGCGCTGGCAGTAAAACCGAAAATGATGCTGTTTGATGAGCCAACCTCAGCACTCGACCCTGAACTGCGCCATGAAGTTCTGAAAGTGATGCAGGACCTGGCGGAAGAAGGGATGACCATGGTGATTGTGACCCACGAAATCGGCTTTGCCGAAAAAGTGGCTTCACGCCTGATTTTCATTGATAAGGGACGAATTGCCGAAGACGGTAATCCGCAGGCCCTGATTGAAAATCCACCCAGCCAACGCTTAAAGGAATTCTTGCAGCACGTTTCCTGATAGCTCAACCTCCCTTCGCCCGAAGGGAGGTTTTTCACCAGAATCCTCTCATTTCAATTCCCTCCCGCCCTGACATCTATACTTATCCTTTTGAATTTATTTTCTCATGGGAGGAGTCATGCGCTGGATCCTGTTCATCTTTGTTTGTCTGCTGAGTCTTCCGGCTCAGGCGGTGACGATACCTGGCGTCACCTCGCCAACGTCAACCAACGCACAAACCGCGCCAACGAAAGAGCCGGATGTTGAACAGAAGAAAGCGGCCTACGGCGCACTGGCGGATGTGCTGGAAAATGACGCCTCACGTCAGGAACTGATCGATCAGTTACGCAAAGTGGCGACAGCGCCCCCTGCCGAGCCGGTGCCAACCATTGTTCCACCCACATTAACAGAAGAAAAAACGGTGCTGGAAAACGTCACGGATATCACACAGCACTACGGTGAGGCGCTCTCCAGCCGCTTTGCCCAACTTTACCGTAATATTACCGACGCACCGCATAAGAGTTTTAACCCACAAACGTTCACCAATGCCCTGACCCATTTTTTAATGCTGGCGGCGTCAGTGTTCGGTTTTTTCTGGTTGATTCGCCTGTGCGCGCTGCCGCTGTATCGCAAAATGGGGCAATGGGCACGGCGGAAAAACCGCGAACGCAGCAACTGGCTGCAGCTTCCGGCGATGATCGTTGGCGCATTCATTATTGATTTGCTTCTGCTGGCGCTGACATTGTTTGTCGGGCAGATACTGAGCGACAGAATGAATGCGGGCAGTCGCACCATCACCTTTCAGCAAAGCCTGTTTCTCAATGCCTTTGCCCTGATTGAGTTCTTCAAAGCCATTCTACGTCTGATATTTTGCCCAAAGGTGGCCGAACTGCGTCCGTTTAACATTCAGGATGCCGGTGCGCGCTACTGGAATCGGCGTTTGAGTTCATTAAGCAGTTTGATTGGTTACGGGCTTATAGTTGCCGTTCCCATTATCTCCAATCAGGTCAATGTGCAGGTCGGCGCGATGGCCAACGTCATCATCATGCTGTGTATCACGCTATGGGCGCTGTACCTGATTTTCAGAAATAAGAAAGAGATAACGCTGCATTTACAGAATCTGGCAGAAAGATCGTTAGCTTTTTTCAGCCTGTTTATCCGCGCCTTTGCGTTGGTATGGCACTGGCTGGCCAGCGCCTACTTCATTGTGCTGTTTTTCTTTTCGCTGTTTGATCCGGGCAACAGCCTGAAATTCATGATGGGCGCTACGCTGCGCAGCCTGGTAATCATTGGAATTGCCGCCTTTGTTTCCGGCATGTTTTCCCGCTGGATAGCCAAAACTATTACCCTTTCGCCACACACCCAGCGCAGCTATCCGGAACTCCAAAAGCGGCTGAATGGCTGGCTGTCGACGGCGTTAAGCGTGGCCAGGATCCTGACGGTGTGCGTTGCGGTGATGCTGCTACTGAATGCCTGGGGACTGTTCGACTTCTGGAACTGGCTGCATTACGGCGCAGGAGAAAAAACGGTGGATATTCTGATCCGTATCGCGCTGATTTTATTCTTCTCCGCCATCGGCTGGACGATCCTTGCCAGCCTGATTGAAAATCGTCTGGCTTCCGATATTCATGGCCGCCCGCTCCCCAGCGCCAGAACCCGCACTTTGCTGACGCTGTTTCGCAATGCGCTGGCGGTAATAATCAGCACGATCACCATCATGATTGTGCTGTCCGAAATTGGCGTCAATATCGCCCCCTTACTGGCCGGTGCCGGGGCGTTGGGGCTGGCTATCTCTTTCGGCTCGCAAACGCTGGTAAAAGATATTATTACTGGGATCTTTATTCAGTTCGAAAATGGTATGAACACCGGCGACCTGGTGACCATCGGTCCACTCACCGGCACGGTTGAACGAATGTCCATTCGTTCTGTGGGCGTGCGTCAGGACACCGGGGCGTACCATATCATTCCCTGGTCATCGATAACGACCTTCGCCAACTTTGTGCGTGGAATTGGATCGGTCGTCGCCAATTACGACGTAGACCGTCATGAGGATGCGGATAAAGCGAATCAGGCGTTGAAAGACGCGGTTGCTGCGGTGATGGAAAAAGAAGATATCCGCGGGCTTATTATCGGCGAACCGTCGTTTGCCGGGATTGTAGGATTAACCAATACGGCATTCACGCTACGGGTCTCGTTTACCACCTTGCCGCTGAAGCAGTGGACGGTACGTTTTGCGCTCGACAGCCAGGTGAAGAAATACTTCGATCTAGCCAACATACGCGCCCCGGTACAGACGTATCAAGTGTTACCTGCACCAGGGAATGGTCCTGCGTCGGCGGCAAGCGAACCACTACCGCCAACCGAGCCAACGCTTTAGCGTTTACGCGCCATAAAACGACGACGCTGATCGTTATCCATAAAGGTCCAGGCAATAAAGCGACTCTGCTTTTGCCCCTGGGCCATCTCTTTCTTGACCACTTTCACCGCGCCCGCATCCGTTAACGCGTGATACAGCGGAGGCAAGTTCTCACCGCGCGACACCAGCGTGGTGAACCACATCACCTGGCGACCAAAGGCCTGGCTTTCAGCAATCATTTTCTTGATGAACGCCACTTCACCGCCTTCACACCACAGCTCCTGCTGCTGTCCGCCAAAGTTCAGCGCATCGTCTTTGTCCTGTCCCAGATTACGGCGTTTGCGCTCGCTTCCGGCACGGGCTGAGGCCGCAGAATCATGGAATGGCGGGTTACATAATGTGGCTTCATACTGCTCATTTTTGTGAATGATGCCGTTGAAGATTGCCGTTGCATCTTTCTGGCGACGCAGACGAATAGCACGGGTTAATCCCGGATTGGCGTTGACGATCGCCTGAGCGCTGTTAAACGCTTCGCTACTGGTTTCACTACCCGTGAATCGCCAGCCGTATTCATGCACGCCGATCAGTGGATAAATACAGTTTGCCCCCACTCCCACGTCCAGCACGCTCGCATTTGCCGGAATGGTTCCGTTGGTTTCACCCAACAGATCGGCCAAATGGTGTATGTAGTCAGCACGACCAGGCACCGGCGGACACAAAAAACCATCTGGAATATCCCAGTTTTTCACCGCATAAAAATGCGCCAGCAGTGCTTTATTGAGCGCCTTTACTGCCTGCGGATTCGCGAAATCAACACTCTGCTCGCCGCCGGGCGTGAGGGTGAGAAATTGCGTCAGCTCGGGCGTAACCTGGCATAAAGTCGCAAGATCATAACGGCCATTGTGGCGGTTGCGTGGGTGTAATCCCGGTTTCTGGGGGGACATAGCATTCTCCTTTTAACAGCGGCGTAAGATACCCGCATAACGCCACGCGGTAAACACACTCATCAAGGAAATTTGATTTTTTATGCCTGTCTCATGGCAAATAAATCGTTCAAAAAACAGACGACTGATCATCGATTTTTTGCGGTAAATATCATCCGCAGGCGGCCTAAACTTATCAGGCACCACCTGTTGTTTTTCAGAGGATATCACCATGAAGAAATGCCTCACATTACTTGCTGCTACCGTACTTTCCGGCATGACATTTGCCTCCTTTGCTGCACAGCCATACACCAGCCCAGCTACCGGTCAGCTACAAGCTTCCGGCACAGTATCCGCTACCGGCGCCTCTAACCTGAGCGACCTTGAAGACAAGCTGGCAGAGAAAGCGAAAGAGCAAGGGGCAAAAGGCTTTGTCGTTGATTCTGCGGGCGGCAAAAATCAGATGTACGGCACCGCAACCATCTATAAGTAACCCCCATCTCAGCCCAACTGCATTCAACCCGAATGCAGTTTTCTGTCCGCAATTCACGTCATTCCCGGTGCGAATTGTAATCACCGTGTAGTAATTTTGAATCCAATGTAAACAAATGTATTTATTTTTGAAGTAATGAATGCTAAAACGTCGCATTGATTAGTAATGCTTATCAAAATCATTATCAATTACACATTCATTTCCGCGAGGCCTGCAGGGTATAACATCCTTAGAGATGTCCCTTCGCGCGAGTGAAACCGTCCACTCAAACAATAATAAGTCACTCATTAACATGGATAAAAATCGCAACTTGCCGTCCAGTAGCTTTCACTCACTGACTTTTTTTGCCGGTCTGTGCATTGGCCTGTCCCCTATAGCTCAGGCTGTCGCTGCGGACGACCAGGATAAAAAACAAGAAGACACTCTGGTCGTTGAAGCGGCCAAACCTTCGCTGTACGCCCCAACACAGTCTGCCGACCCTAAATTCTCCCGGCCGGTGGCGGATACAACCCGCACCATGACGGTGATTTCTGAGCAGGTGATTAAGGATCAAGGCGCAACAAATCTGACCGACGCGCTGAAAAACGTCCCGGGCGTTGGCGCATTTTTCGCCGGTGAGAACGGTAACTCCAGCACCGGTGACGCGGTTTACATGCGTGGTGCGGATACCTCGAACAGTATTTATATCGACGGTATCCGTGATATTGGCAGCGTCACGCGCGACACCTTCAATACCGAACAGGTGGAAGTAATCAAAGGTCCTTCCGGTACCGACTATGGACGTAGCGCACCGACTGGCTCTATCAATATGATCAGCAAACAGCCACGCACCGACTCAGGAATCGATGCATCGGCCAGCGTCGGTAGCGCCTGGTTCCGCCGTGGTACGCTGGACATTAACCAGGTCATCGGCGAGACCACCGCCGCACGTTTAAACCTGATGGGTGAAAAAACGCATGATGCTGGTCGCGATAATGTTAAGAATGAACGCTACGGTGTGGCCCCCTCTCTCGCTTTTGGCTTAGGCACAGAGAATCGACTGTACCTGAACTATCTACATGTCACCCAGCACAACACGCCGGATGGCGGCATCCCTACCATTGGCTTGCCGGGATATTCCGCACCTTCTGCGGGGACTTCTGCACTGAATCATTCAGGCAAAGTGGATACGCATAATTTCTACGGTACCAACTCGGATTATGACGATTCGACAACCGATACCGCGACGATGCGTTTTGAACATGACCTGAACGACAGCACCACTATTCGCAATACCACCCGCTGGTCGCGTATTAAACAGGATTATCTGATGACGGCGGTGATGGGCGGCGCGTCTAACATCACCCAACCCACCAGCAGCGTCGACAGCTGGACCTGGTCACGCCTGGCAAATACCAAGGATGTCAGCAATAAGATCTTGACCAACCAGACCAACCTGACCTCAACGTTCTACACGGGATCCATCGGTCACGACATCAGCACCGGCGTGGAGCTGACGCGCGAAACACAAACCAACTATGGCGTGGCGCCGATCACCCCACCACCGGTGAATATCTATCACCCCGACAACAATGTGAATATCGGCGGATTGTCTCGCAACGGCGCCAACGCTAACGGGCAAACAGATACCTTCGGTGTATACGCTTTTGATACGCTACAAATTACCCGTGAATTCGAGCTGAACGGTGGTATTCGCCTCGACAATTACCGGACTGAATATGACAGCGCCACCGCTTGCGGCGCTTCCGGTCGCGGCGCAGTCGCGTGCCCGACAGGCGTGGCTAAAGGTTCCCCGGTCACCACTGTAGATACTGCCAAATCAGGCAATCTGGTGAACTGGAAAGCTGGCGCGCTGTATCACCTGACCGATAACGGTAACGTGTACATCAACTATGCCGTTTCTCAGCAACCGCCGGGCGGCAGCAACTTTGCTCTTGCTCAGGGCGGCAGCGGTAACAGTGCGAACCGTACCGATTTCAAACCGCAGAAAGCGAAAACCAGCGAGATCGGCACCAAATGGGAGGTGCTGGATAAGCGCCTGCTGTTAACCGCCGCGATTTTCCGCACAGATATTGAGAATGAAGTTGAGCAGAACGACGACGGTACCTATTCCCAGTACGGAGAGAAACGCGTTGAAGGCTACGAGCTCTCGGTAGCAGGTAACATCACCCCCGCATGGCAGATTATTGGGGGTTACACGCAACAACGCGCGACCATCCACAGCGGTAAAAACGTTGCTCAGGATGGATCCTCTTCCCTGCCATATACACCGGAACATGCGTTCACGCTGTGGAACCAGTATCAGGCTACCGATGATATCTCCGTTGGCGCAGGCGCTCGCTACGTGGGCAGTATGCATCGCGGTTCCGATGGTGCGGTGGGTACGCCATCCTACACTGAAGGTTACTGGGTCGCTGACGCCAAACTGGGCTATCGCGTGAATCGCAATTTCGATTTCCAACTAAACGTCTATAACCTGTTCGACACCGATTATGTATCCTCCATAAACAAGAGTGGATACCGTTATCATCCGGGCGAGCCAAGAACTTTCCTGCTCACCGCCAATATGCATTTCTAATCCATCGCGTGGGGCGTAAGCCCCACTTTCAGGAGAAAAACTGATGATGTACCACATTCCCGGCGTTCTGTCGGCGCAGGATGTAGCCTGGTTTCGCGAACAACTGGACGCTGCCGACTGGGTTGATGGCCGCGCAACCACCGGCGCTCAGGGGGCGCAGGTTAAAAACAACCAGCAGGTGAATACGCAAAGTGAACGCTACGGCGTTTTACAACAGGCGGTACAGACTGCGATAAATAACAGCGCGCTTTTCTTCGCCGCAGCACTACCGAAAACGCTCTCCACACCGCTGTTTAATCGCTACCAGGACAACGAGACCTACGGTTTTCACGTTGACGGTGCGGTGCGTAGCCATCCGCAAAACGGCTGGATGCGCACAGACCTTTCCGCAACTTTATTCCTGAGTAACCCGAATGATTATGAAGGGGGAGAACTGCTGGTCAATGATACTTACGGCCAGCATGCGGTGAAGCTTCCGGCAGGCGATCTGGTGCTTTACCCTTCCAGCAGCCTACATTGCGTTACGCCAGTGACCCATGGCGTTCGTGTGGCGTCTTTTATGTGGATACAGTCGATGGTCCGTGACGACAAAAATCGCGCCATGCTTTTTGAACTGGATAAAAACATTCAATCCCTGAAGGCTCGCGATGGGGAGAGCAGCGAGATCCTGTCATTACTCAATCTCTACCATAACCTGCTGCGCGAATGGTCTGAAATCTGATACTGCTGGCGCGTGGTCGTTTTTCAGCCATCACCTTCGCTATACTTAGTCTGTAGACATCAGCAGGAGGTACACATGGCATCCGGATGGGCAAATGACGACGCGGTTAACGAACAGATCAACAATACTATTGAAGATGCTGTTGCCCGCGCTCGCGGTGAGTTACCGACGGGAGAAAGTCTGTATGAATGCGAAGAATGCGGCAATCCTATCCCTCAGGCCAGACGTGAGGCCGTGCCTGGTGTACGCTTGTGCATCGCCTGCCAACAGGATAAAGATTCACATAGCACATCATTTTCAGGATATAATCGCAGAGGTTCGAAAGATAGCCAGCTACGTTGACTTATCTTTACCAAAAGTTTCAGCGCATACGATTTCCTTTACGAGCACGCTTTTTTGCACCCTGTGTAGCAAAATGTGCCGTTGTCGCCTTCTCTGTAAAGCGCAATGACAAGAACTGTAAATCCCTTACTCGAATTTATTAATATTCAATAAGTTATTTGTCATTCAATTTTTTTGATTGATGTCGTCAATTCTATTCGATTTTCTCTCACCAAAAAAAACGTGATACTTATCACATCGACGGAACAACGTCTTCTTAAAGAACATTGACTAACAGAACAACCCTGCGAGAGATTAATCATGAAAAAAATCAAATTTGCTGTTGCTGCCATCGCCCTGTCTACCCTGTCATTTGGCGTTTTCGCTGCCGAGCCGGTTTCCTCTACTCAGGCGCAAAACATGAACAAAATTGGTGTGGTATCTGCTGACGGCGCCACTACGCTGGACGGCCTGGAAGCCAAACTGGCTGAGAAAGCGAATGCAGCTGGCGCAACTGGCTACAGCATCACTTCCGCTATCGGCAAAGACAAAATGAGCGGCACCGCGGTTATCTATAAATAACCGAAAGATTACCTGTACGACCCAATGCTCCAACCCTCATTGACCCTGTTTGTTACCCTTTGTTTGCCCGTCCGCCACTGGACGGGCTTTTTTTTGCCTATTTTTCCAGCCGTTGGCCGAATTCCTGCAACACGGCGTCTGGCATCCCAATTTGCAGTGCCGCCTCACAAATCGCTTGCCAGCTTCCGGCATCCAGCGGAATACCGTGTTCCAGCCGTTCCTCGCGAGTGTTCACCTCCCACTCCCCAGGCAACAGGATCGGAGCATCTTCAGCATGCGGCGACGCTTTCACCCACTCAGCAAATGCCGCGACCTGGTTGTCGCAGTCCGGCGCGCCGAACAGTTGTGGATTCATAATGATGGTGGTCATACAGTTAATGATGGCGTCCGCGCTGGTCTGCAGGCTCTCTTCATGTGTGGTTTTACCGCCAGAAAGCGCACCGCCCATAATTTCGCACATCGCCGCCAGCGCATACCCCTTGTGCTCGGCAAAGGTCAGCAACGACCCCAGCGGAGAAACCTGCATTACCGCAGGATCGGTAGTGGGAACACCCGCCACATCAATCAGGCATCCTGGAGCCACCGGCTCGCCCTTATGCCATGCCACACGGGTTTTGCCAAACGCGATGGCGCTGGTTGCATAGTCCAGCAACAGTGGGAAGGTATTTTTACGTGGAAACACGACGCAGAAAGGATTGGTGCCAAAACGGCTATCGCGCCCATGAAACGGTGCGACCATCGGGATCCCCACCACATTCACAAAGTGTACCGAGACAAAACCTGCCGCCGCACATTGCTCCGCCCAGTAGCCAATACGGCCGATATGGTGCGAATTATGTAATGCCACGGCAGCGATTCCGTACTGACGCGCTTTTTCGATTCCAAGCGTGATTGCCTCGTGCGCCGCCACCTGACCAAACGCACAGTCGCCGTCAAGCGTAATCACCGCCCCCACATCTTTTACCACTTTGGCATGACGGTTGATCTGCAGATGCCCCTGCGAGAATGAACGAATATAGCTTGGGATCATACCGATGCCATGGGAGTCGTGACCGGCGAGGTTAGAGGCTATCAGATGGTCGGCCACCAGCCGCGCCTCCTGATCATTGCTTCCCATCTGATGAAAAACGGCCTGGATAAAGGCGTGCAGCGTTGGCACATGGAAGCGATGTCCACTGTTCATTGTTATCTCCTGTTGTGTCGCGTGTTTGTTGTGTTTCTTATTTTTCAACAAACTATGCTGCGCCACGGTGCGCTGGAGGTCAATAAACGTGCAGAAATTTCACATTGCCGAAAAGAGAGAACCGACAGGCCAGGCAACAGGCCCGTCGGGATAACAAATGGTTTAGAAACTTTGCTCGACGCGGGTAAGTCCTTCAGCCAGCGAGGCGGACTCACCGGTTGCCACCAGGCAGCAGGCCATCTGGATTTTCAACGATGCCGGAACAGGCTCACTGCCAGCCAGACAACGCTCAATCCAGCGCGCGGTGGTTTCCGGATCTTTTGCTACCGGTAGCGGTACCGGCTCGTCAGGCATCTCGCTCTGTCGGTCTTGTAGCACTCGCACACCGGATGAATCTATCAGGCTTATCTGCGGGCAGCGCTGCGGGTTGGCATACACTTCGCCCTCGGTACCATGCATCAACAGGCCGCGCCCACCGATATCGCCGAAGAACTTCGCCACGCGAGAAACATATTCCGGGTGGGACACGCTGGAAAGACGCAGCGCGGCATCTTCAGCAAATGGCGTGGCTAATTTAGCCAGCGTATGTGCACTGTTACGCACACCCATGCGCCAGCGCATCGCCAGCTGTTTCTCCAGCGGAGGGCACAGCGCGCTCACCGGAATAAACACCGGCTCATGACCATCCAGCTTTGCCTGCGCCTGCCCGGCATGCAGCGTTGGCGTAATTCCCATCAGTTCAAAAATGGTTTCAGTCAGCACGCGGGTCGGATCCTCGCTGACGCCGTGCACCACCACCGGGAAGCCAAGTTTATGCAATAAAATCGCCAGCAGCGGAGTCAAATTCGCCTGCTTGCGCGCGCCATTGTAGCTGGGAATGACAATCGGCATGGGTTTGGTTACCGGCGGAGTCAGGCGAATGGTGTGGTTTTGCATCGCTTCGTAAAAGCCCAGCATCTCCGCTTCACCTTCGCCCTTGATACGTAGCGCAATCAGTACCCCGCCCATCTCAAGGTCAGGTACGTCGCCGTTCATCATATGGGTATACAGTCCGCGAGCAGTATCCTTATCCAGGTCACGCGCGTGATTTTTTCCTCGCCCAATCTCTTTAATGATTTTGCGGTAATCCATCGATAACTCCTTGCCTGTTGCTCGCATCGTTAACGCCGACGGCGGCGCGTGGGTTTCGCTTTTTCTTTTGGTTTTACTATAACGTCTGGCACAGCAGGTTGCTCTATCGGAAATATGGGTAACGCGTTCAGTAAACGCTTGCCATAGCTTTTGGTCAATAAACGCTTGTCATAAATAACCACTTCTCCCCAGCAGCCATGGCTACGGATGAGTCGCCCAACCTGCTGGATCAAATTGAATGACGCCGCAGGCAGGCTCTGCACCTCGAAGGGGTAGCGGTTCAGACTTTTCAACCACTCGCCCTCGGTGATCACCACCGGGCTGTCGATAGGCGGAAAAGCAATTTTGTGAATATGCACCTGAGTCAGCAGGTCGCCTTTCAAGTCCAGACCTTCAGCAAAAGATTGCAGCCCAACCAGCACACTGCGCTCGCCGTTGGTCACCCGTTTGCGGTGCAACTCCACCAGACGGTAGCGCGGCTGATCGCCCTGCACCAACAACAGCAGGCGCAGATCGGTAACGTGCTCAAGAAAACGCTGCATCGCCCGACCGCTGGCAAAAAGTACCAGCATGCCCTGATGCTTTTTACTCTCCAGCTGTTCGCGAAAATAGGCGGCCATTTCCGCGATATGCTGCTCTTCGTTATCAATTAACGGTTCGTAGCGCATCTGCGGAATGACTATTTTGCCCTGTTCAACGTGATTAAACGGTGAATCCAGCGCGACAAACCGGTCCCCTGCTTTTTCCTTCAGACCGCTCATCTCCTGCAAACGCGAGAAGCTGTTGAGCGAGCGCAGCGTTGCGGAAGTGACAATAATATGCGGGACGCTACGCCACAGCAGTCGTTCGAGCTGATCGCTCACACGGATCCCCACGCAGTGGAACCAGACGTGGATCTGCCCGTCACGCACCTCGCGCGTCGCCCATTTACTCACCGGCGCGCCTGACGATTGCGCGAGCGATGCCAGCCGCCACAGTTTGCTTTGCGCCTCAAACATGCCCAGCGCCCGGTTCATCTGCAAAATAACCCGATGCAGACGCACGATATCGTGAGTGCCGGTTTTTTCGCTGAGATCGTTGAGGAACAGTTCCGCCAGACCGCGCAGCATTTCTGTTAGCTTTGCCAGACGCTGACAAATCTCCATCACTTCCGTAGGCAATTCGCCCATCGCGAAGCGGTATTCTGCCTCCTGGGTAGCGGGCATATACAGATTAAGAATGTTATTGAGCGATGAAATCAGCTCATACAGTTCCTCACAGTGACCGTTCAGACGCTCGGCATTTGCCAGTGGCGGCGTGGTCTTCGGGCGAAACTGCTCCAGGCAGGTAGCCACTAATTTGCAAAATAGATCCAACTGAAGTCGATACCAGGGGGCGCTGATTTCTGCGCTCATCTCCAGCGCATCGCGCGCGACATCCGGCAAATGGTGGCCTTCATCAAGTACCAGCAGTAGGTTTTTCGGCTCCGGCAAAACGGCTTCGCTTTCCATGGCCGCCATTACCAGCGCATGATTAGCCACGACCACTTCAGCTTCCTGAATCTCCCGGCGGGCGACAAAAAAAGGGCATTCACGATAGTAGTGACAGTTGCGATTCAGACAGCTGGCTTTATCGGTGCTCAGACGCTGCCAGAGTCCGTCGTCGATAGCGATATCGGTGTGGTCGCGCAGCCCGTCCCACTTGTAGCTGTCGAGATCGCCTTTTAGCCTGGCACAGCGCTTTTGTTCTTCCTGGTTGTTGGGCGTCAGGTCATCGTCGAGAAAAGCCAGCAGATCCTGCTGATTGGGTTCAGTGCTGGCCAGCGCCGCTAAGTTACGCGGGCAGACATAGCGTCCGCGACCAAACGCAGCGGTAAAACGCAGGTCGGGGATAATTTTGCGCAGCAGCGGTAAATCTTTGCTGTAGATCTGGTCCTGCAAAGCGACGTTGGCGGTACTGACCACCAGCGTTTTTTGTTCTTCACGCGCGATGGCAATACCGGGAATCAGATACGACAGGGTTTTCCCCACTCCGGTCGGTGCTTCAATCGCCAGATGCCGCCCTTCTTCCCCGGAGAGCGTTTTCGCGACGTCAGCAATCATCTGCCGCTGCGGCGCACGGGGGATAAAGTCGGGGATCTGTTCCTGAAGCGCCTTGTACCAGGCGGCGATTTGCGCTTTTAGCGCAGCCGTAAGTGCCATGAGAAAACCTGAAATACTGTATAAACAGCCACTATTGTGGCACATTTCAGGCGTTGGATGTACCTTTTTCCCTCATTCTGGAAAGCGCTTCGCAGCTCTGGCTTAAATTACCGGATGGCGGCTTACACCTTATCCGGCCTACAGTCAGGTATATTGCAGGCCGAATAAACGTGTCGGTTAATAGTACCCCAGCAGCTTCCACCACAGCATGCCCACTGCAAAAATGATAATCACATTTGCCGTTACCACACAGAGGTTAATTTTGTAAAAACGCGGTCGTTCAAAATAGCCCTGGGCAAAATAAATAGGACCAGGTCCGCCACCATACTCGGTATTCCCCCACATCAGATTACTAAAGATGCCGAAGCAAATAGCGACCATCATCGGCGGTGCACCCGCAGCGATCGCCGTGGCCGCGAAAGGAGCATACAGCGCAGCTACGTGCCCGGTAGCCGTAGCAAAGAGATAGTGGACATAAATGTAAAGGATCCCCAGCACAATAAAGGACTCAATCGCACCAAACCCTTGAATACCGCTGCCTAACTTTACTGTCATCCATTTAATAAAACCCAGATCGGCAAGTCCGGTCGCCAGGCTAATAATGACGCTAAACCAGATAACCGTATCCCAGGCTGCATGGTCATTAAGCAAACTTTTCCAGCTAACAGCACCCGAAGCAAACAGATAAGCAGCCAGCCCCAGCCCGACAGATGTGGCAGACAATCCAGTAATCAAACTGGTGCCCCAGCCAACCAACGCCAGCACAAAACCAAACGCGACCTTTTTCTCGTTGCTGCTCATCGAACCGAGCTCACCGAGCGCCTGCTTACCCATCGCTTTTGCCTCTGGCGTACGCTTAAGCTCAGGATCCAATAATTTATAGACCAGTAGCGGCATCAGACAGAAACAAACCATCGCAGGGACTACTGCGGAAATAAACCATCCGCCCCAGGTTATCTCCATACCCAATGACGATTTCGCCAGGCTCGCTACCAGCGGATTCGCCGCCATCCCGGTGAGAAATATCGCCCCGGTAATCGGCGTAAACTGGAAGCACACCATGGTTAAGAAATCGCCAATACGTTTGCCCGTTACCCCTGGAGCGGAGCCCAACACATCATTGATGGAACGCGTGATGGGAAAAATTATGCCCCCGGACCGCGCAGTTACTGACGGCATTGCCGGGGCCATAATCAGATCGGAAACCCCCAGTGAGTAAGCAATACCCAGGCTGCTGCCGCCAAAGAGCGATAACATTTTATACGCAATACGTTTCCCCAGTCCTGACGTCACAAACCCCAGAGACAAGACGTAGGCGCAGAAAATGAGCCATACCGTACCGGACGCAAACCCTGACAGCGCCTTTGCCTCTGGCAACGTTTTGGTGAAAATAACCACGCAAAGTGCAATCAACATCACCGCCCCCGAAGGGAGCGGCTGGGTAAGAATGGCGGCAATGGTCGCGGCAAATATCGCGAACATATGCCAGGCCTGAGGCGTTAGACCATCAGGAACAGGATAAAACCAAATGATCGCGCCTATCGCCAGCGGTATCAGGAACGACAGAATGGATTTTCCCGTGACAGAATTCGTTGACATAAAAATATCCTTATTCCGTTAGCCCGAGAGCATTCATTTCCGCGACATGTATCTTGCTAATACCTGATCCACCATCGCCGGAGCCATTCCAAGGTAATTTGCCGGGTCGGTCAGTTTTTCAATCAACTGTGGGTCCAGCCGTTCAGAGACAGAGGGCATCGCATTCAGCACATCAGCCAATCGCCCACCCTGTTCGTTGACGATACGGCAGGCGTCGTACACCACGTCATGTGCATCCTGACGACCAATGTACGGGGCCAATCCCATCATGACCGCCTCAGCCACAATCAATCCGTTGGTCATACCGAGGTTACGTTTCATCGCCTCTTCATCAACCACCAGCCCCGCCAGCATAAAGTTGGCCTGATGCAATGCCCCCGCGCTGAGCACGAAACTTTCTGGGATAGCAATCCATTCGGCATGCCACGGCCCGGTTGCACGCTCCAGATCTTGCACCATCGCATCAAGCATCAACCCTGCCTGTTGGCGAACGCCTTTGGCACAGGCCAGCATCAGCTCGCTGGAAATAGGGTTGCGTTTCTGCGGCATGGTACTGCTGGCGCCACGCCCTTTAACAAACGGCTCATACAGTTCGCCAAACTCGTTTGCTGCCAGCAGCATTACGTCGTAGGCAATCTTGCCCAGCGACCCGGTAATCACCGCTAACAGGTTCACCGCTTCGGCAAAACCATCACGCGCGACGTGCCAGGTGGATGTTGGGACATTTAGCCCAAGCTCTTCCATCATCGCTTTTTGTACCGCCAGCCCTTTATCCCCCAGCGATGCCAGCGTACCGGCCGCCCCCGCAAATTCGCCGACCAATACACGAGGACGCGCTTGGGAAAGACGTTCCGCGTGGCGTTCAAACATATCCAGCCAGATGGCCGCTTTGTAACCGAATGTCACGGGCAAAGCCTGTTGTAAATGGGTTCTCCCGGCCATCGGCGTATCACGGTAGCGGCGTGAAAGATCGGCCAGCGTGGCGCAGAGTTTGTCCATATCGGACTCAATGAGCGCAAAAGCATCACGAATTTGCAGAACCACTGCGGTGTCCATAATGTCCTGAGTGGTTGCCCCCCAGTGCACATAACCGCCGGACTCGCCTGCCTGTTTAGAAATCTGGTGCACCAGCGGTAGGATCGGATAACCCACAATTTCGGTTTCATGGCGCAATAAATCAAAATCGAGCGTGTCAGCATTACATTTTTCTGCAATTTCCTGCGCCGCAGCCTCGGGTATCACACCGCAGCGTGCCTGGGCTTTGGCTAATGCCACTTCCACTTCCACGTATTTGCGCACCAGCTCGCGATCGTCAAACACAGCGCGCATCGCCGGTGTGCCGAAAGAGTCCCTGAACAGAACAGAATCAAGTACATTCGAAGCCATAAATCCCCCTGGAAAATCTGATAATGATAAGATGCGTGTTTACGGCAGTTTGTTGGATATTCAAATGCCGCCACAATGTCCAGACATAAACAAATGTCCGTACATTTAAATGTACGGACATTTATAGTATTCATAAGAAATGTAGGGAATAGTCCGTACAAATTTTCGTGATAAAGATCACTAATATTTTGATGAAACTGCGATGAAAGAATCTCTGTACAAGCGAATAGCACGTGAACTGGCGCAGCAAATTGCGGTGGGAACCTTTGCCCCCGGTTCGCTGTTTCCTACGGAAATGGAACTGTGTGAAACATGGCAGGTCAGCCGCCACACCATGCGTGAGGCGTTAAGGGAATTAACAGAGCAAGGTCTGATATCACGGCGTAAAGGCGCGGGAACTCGCGTTTGCGAACCTAAGGCTAACGGCGTCAATCACCCGCTATCGCATCTTGAGGATCTGTTGCTGCTGGCCAAAAACAATCTGCGCGTCATCAAGAAAATCGATGAGATTGTGGCGGACATAGAGTTGTCCCAGATGATTGGCTGCCCGCCAGGTTCCCGTTGGCTGCACATTGCCAGCACTCGCGAAGATGCGCAAAACCCCGACGCGCCAATCTGCTGGACGGACAGCTATGCCAGCACGGATTACGCCAAACTGCGTACGTACATCCGTGACGACCCACACTCGTTAATCAGCGATTTGATCGAAACCCATTACGGTATTAAAAGCCATGAGGTGCATCAGACCATTACGGCTGTCGGCGTGCCCAAAAAGGTGGCAAAGATTCTCAATGTAGCACCTGATTCACCAGCAATGAGAATCGTGCGTCGTTATCTGGACAGGGACGGGAAAGTATTTGAGACGACGATTTCGATTCACCCGGCAGGACGATATACCTGCTCAATCGTGCTGAAATCGCAAAGTTCGGGGGAGTGATTGACCTATCCGGCCTACACAGTGTGTAGACCGGATAGCATGTTTATACTGCCATACAGCAAGGTGAATTACTGCGCTGTAGACGGTTTGCGCGGACGGCGCGGTGGACGAGGCTTGTTACCTGCCGGTTTGCCTTCGCCATTACGCGGCTTCGCTTTTGGCGCTCCGCCATCCTGACGACGCGGCTGCTGTCCACGCCCTGCTCCGCCCTGCCCACGACCACCGCCGCCGCCACGCTGCTGACGACCGTTCTGGATCGGCTCAGCTTTAATGGACGGGTCTGGCTCATAGCCTGGCGTTGCAATACGCGGGATCTCTTTTTTCAGCAACTTCTCGATGTCACGCAACAGCTTGTGTTCATCGACGCACACCAGAGACAACGCTTCGCCGGTAGCGGCCGCACGACCGGTACGACCAATGCGGTGCACGTAGTCTTCCGGGACGTTTGGCAGCTCGTAGTTCACCACGTGCGGTAACTCTTCAATGTCCAGACCTCGCGCGGCAATATCGGTCGCTACCAGCACGCGAATATCACCGGATTTAAAATCAGCCAGCGCACGCGTACGCGCACCCTGAGATTTATTACCGTGGATAGCCGCACTGCGGATGCCGTCTTTATTCAGCTGCTCTGCCAGATGGTTCGCGCCATGTTTGGTACGGGTAAACACCAGCACCTGCTGCCAGTTGCCCTGACCAATCATCTGCGACAGTAGTTCGCGTTTACGTTTTTTATCAACGAAATGAACGTGCTGAGTAACCTGCTCTGACGCGGTATTACGACGCGCCACTTCGATTTCCAGCGGGTTGTGCAACAGTTTTTCGGCCAGCGATTTAATGTCATCAGAGAACGTTGCCGAGAACAACAGGTTCTGACGTTTTGCCGGCAGTTTTGCCAGAACGCGACGAATATCGTGAATAAAGCCCATATCCAGCATGCGGTCAGCTTCATCCAGTACCAGGATCTCAACCTGATCCAGTTTCACCGCATTCTGGTGTTCCAGATCGAGCAAACGACCCGGAGTGGCGATCAGCACATCTACGCCGCCACGCAGCTTCATCATCTGCGGGTTAATGCTGACGCCGCCGAAGACCACCAGCGAACGAATATTCAGATACTTACTGTAATCACGGACGTTTTCGCCAATCTGGGCCGCCAGTTCGCGGGTTGGCGTGAGGATCAGCGCACGAACCGGACGACGGCTTTTACCATGCGGCTGATTGGTGATCAGGTGCTGCAACAGCGGCAAGGTAAAACCTGCCGTTTTCCCCGTACCGGTCTGGGCGCTGGCCATCAGATCGCGGCCTTCCAGCACGGCAGGAATAGCCTGCTGCTGAATAGGGGTAGGTTCACGGTAACCCTGCTCGGCAACGGCACGTAAAATTTCAGGGTTTAAACCAAGGGAATCAAAAGACATAACAACTCCGAACCGCCCTGACCGTTACCGGTGTCGTTTTCAGGGAGATACATACAATAGAGATGACAAAAACCACAATGTCATGAAGGGGCGGAGTGTAGCAGTTTTTGTGATGTGCCGCATAAATTATCCCTTCACTGGAAAATAACGCTCCGGACTGGACAAGGCTGCACATCAGTCATAATCTTAATCAATCGATTGATTAAGATCAGAGTCGTGCCATGAATACACCCACCATGACAACCAAAGGTGAACAGGCGAAGAACCAGCTCATTGCCGCCGCATTGGCGCAATTCGGTGAGTATGGTCTGCACGCCACGACGCGCGATATCGCTGCACAGGCCGGGCAAAACATTGCGGCTATCACCTACTATTTTGGCTCAAAAGAGGATTTATATCTCGCCTGCGCCCAGTGGATTGCGGATTTTATCGGTGCACAGTTTCGCCCGCACGCTGAAGAGGCCGAGCGTTTATTCGCCCAGCCTGAGCCGGACCGTGGCGCGATGCGCGAACTGATCCTGCGCGCCTGCAAAAATATGATCATGCTGTTAACTCAGGACGACACCGTTAACCTGAGCAAATTTATCTCGCGCGAACAGCTTTCCCCCACCGCGGCTTATCAACTGGTGCACGACCAGGTTATCAATCCGCTACATACACATCTGACGCGCCTGATTGCCGCCTATACGGGCGGCGATGCCAATGATACCCAAATGATTCTGCACACCCACGCCATACTCGGCGAGGTGCTGGCTTTTCGTCTGGGGAAAGAAACCATTCTGTTGCGTACAGGCTGGTCACAATTTGATGAGGATAAAACCGCGCTGATTGACCAAACGATCACCTGTCACATCGATCTTATTCTGCAAGGTTTAACGCAAAGGAGTCTGGAGTCATGAAAAAACCTGTCGTTCTCGGGCTGGTTATCGCGGCCCTCGTTGCCGTGATTGCCGGTGGAACGTGGTGGTATCAGAGTCGGCAAGATAACGGCCTGACGCTATACGGCAATGTCGATATCCGTAGCGTCAACCTGAGTTTTCGTGTCGGCGGCAGGCTGGCCTCGCTGGCGGTTGACGAAGGCGATGCGATTACCGCCGGTCAGGTGCTGGGTGAACTGGACCGCGCACCGTATGAAAACGCATTGATGCAGGCAAAAGCCAACGTTGCCGCCGCACAGGCACAATACGATCTGATGCTGGCAGGGTATCGCGAAGAAGAGATCGCGCAAACCGCGGCGGCAGTCAAACAGGCACAGGCCGCCTATGATTACGCGCAGAACTTTTACAATCGGCAGGTCGGATTGTGGAAAAGCCGCACCATTTCAGCCAACGATCTGGAAAACGCCCGTTCATCTCGCGATCAGGCGTTAGCTTCGCTGAAATCCGCACAGGATAAACTCACGCAATATCGCAGCGGTAATCGTGTGCAGGACATCGAGCAGGCAAAAGCCACGCTCGAACAAGCTCAGGCCGAGCTGGCACAGGCAGAGCTGAATTTGCATGACACCACGCTGACCTCGCCGTCTGACGGCACGCTTCTCACCCGTGCAGTTGAACCCGGTAGCATGCTGAACGAAGGGGGCACGGTACTGACGCTGTCGCTCACGCGTCCGGTTTGGGTTCGTGCTTACGTTGACGAACGAAATCTGAGCCAGGCGCAGCCAGGACGTGAGATCCTGCTCTATACCGATGGTCGCCCGGACAAACCGTATCACGGCAAAATCGGCTTCGTTTCTCCTACCGCCGAATTTACCCCGAAAACGGTCGAGACTCCTGACCTGCGTACCGACCTGGTTTATCGCCTGCGAATTGTGGTGACCGACGCGGACGATGCGCTGCGTCAGGGAATGCCGGTAACGATAAAGTTTGGCGATGAGGCACGGCATGAATGACGCCGTCATTACGCTTAAAGGGCTGACGAAAAACTTTGCCGGAATGGAAAAACCGGCCGTCGCCCCGCTCGACTGTACCGTTCATGCAGGCTACGTGACCGGGCTTGTCGGGCCGGACGGCGCGGGCAAAACTACGTTGATGCGAATGCTGGCGGGATTATTAAAACCTGATGCCGGAAGTGCTGAAGTGATTGGTTTTGACCCCATCAAAGACGACAGCGCACTACATGCGGTGCTGGGCTATATGCCGCAGAAATTTGGTCTGTACGAAGATTTAACCGTCATGGAGAACCTCAATCTCTATGCCGACTTACGCAGCGTCACCGGTGAAGCGCGAGAAAAAACCTTTGCCCGACTTCTGGAATTCACCTCGCTGGGACCATTTACCGGACGACTGGCTGGCAAGCTTTCTGGCGGCATGAAGCAGAAGCTCGGGCTTGCCTGTACGCTGGTTGGCGAACCCAAAGTGTTGCTGCTGGATGAGCCAGGCGTAGGTGTCGATCCTATTTCCCGTCGCGAACTGTGGCAAATGGTCCACGAGCTGGCCGGGGACGGCATGCTGATCCTCTGGAGTACGTCGTATCTGGATGAAGCAGAGCAATGCCGTGATGTGCTGCTGATGAACGAAGGTGAACTGTTATACCAGGGCGATCCCACCCAGCTTACGCAAACCATGGCAGGTCGCAGCTTCCTGATGAGCAGTCCACAGGAAAACAACCGCCGACTGCTGCAACGCGCGTTAAAACTGCCGCTGGTCAGCGACGGAATGATTCAGGGCAAATCCGTCCGTTTAATCCTGAAAAAAGAGGCTACTGCTCAGCAGATCCAAAACGCTGACGGCATGCCGGAGATAACCATCAACGAAACCGCACCCCGCTTCGAAGATGCCTTTATCGATTTACTCGGCGGAGCCGGAACATCGGAATCCCCGCTGGGCGCTATCCTGCATACCGTGGAAGGCACGCCAGGCGAAACGGTGATCGAAGCCAAAGCGCTGACCAAGAAATTTGGCGATTTTGCCGCTACCGACCACGTAGACTTTGCCGTGCAGCGCGGCGAGATTTTTGGTCTGTTAGGACCCAACGGCGCTGGCAAATCCACCACCTTTAAAATGATGTGCGGTCTGCTGGTCCCCACCTCCGGCAAAGCGCTGGTGCTGGATATGGACCTGAAAGTCAGCTCCGGCAAAGCGCGTCAGCATCTGGGCTATATGGCGCAGAAATTCTCCCTGTACGGTAACCTGACGGTTGAACAGAATCTGCGCTTTTTCTCCGGCGTCTACGGCCTGCGCGGTCGGGCGCAGAAAGAGAAAATCGATCGTATGAGCGAGGCATTTGGCCTGAAAAGTATCGCTTCCCACGCCACCGACGAACTGCCGCTGGGCTTTAAGCAGCGTCTGGCGCTGGCCTGCTCGCTGATGCATGAACCCGACATTCTGTTCCTTGATGAACCCACTTCCGGGGTCGATCCCCTCACCCGTCGTGAGTTCTGGTTGCATATCAATAGCATGGTAGAAAAAGGCGTCACGGTGATGGTGACCACCCACTTTATGGATGAGGCAGAATACTGCGATCGCATCGGGCTGGTGTATCGCGGCAAACTGATAGCCAGCGGTACGCCAGACGACCTGAAGGCTCAGGCTGCCGACAGCAACACGCCGGACCCGACCATGGAACAGGCGTTCATCACGCTAATCAATGACTGGGATAAGGAGCATACGCATGAGTAACTCCGCTCTCTCCTGGCGTCGCGTCCGCGCGCTATGCGTGAAAGAGACGCGCCAGATCGTCCGCGATCCCAGCAGTTGGCTGATTGCTGTGGTGATCCCGCTGCTGCTGCTGTTTATCTTCGGCTACGGGATCAACCTCGACTCCAGCAAGCTGCGGGTAGGGATTTTGCTCGAACAGCAGAGTGAAGAGGCGCTGGATTTTACCCATACCATGACCGGTTCGCCGTATATTGACGCCACTATCAGCGATAATCGTCAGGAACTGATTGAGAAAATGCAGGCCGGGCGCATTCGCGGTCTGGTGGTGATCCCAGTGGATTTTGCCCAGCAAATGGCGCGACCTAACGATGTCGCCCCGATCCAGGTGATCACCGACGGCAGCGAACCGAATACCGCCAACTTTGTGCAGGGTTATGTCGAAGGCATCTGGCAAATCTGGCAGCAACAGCGGGCAGAAGATCGCGGGGAATCGTTCAAACCTTTGATCGACGTGCAAACCCGCTACTGGTTTAACCCGGCGGCCATCAGCCAGCACTTTATTATTCCCGGAGCGGTCACCATCATCATGACGGTCATTGGCGCCATCCTCACCTCATTAGTGGTGGCGCGCGAATGGGAGCGCGGCACCATGGAAGCGCTGCTGTCGACAGAAGTCACCCGCGTCGAACTCCTACTGTGCAAACTAATCCCGTATTACTTTCTGGGCATGCTGGCGATGCTGCTGTGTATGCTGGTGTCGGTGTTTATTCTTGGCGTGCCCTACCGTGGCTCGTTGCTGATCCTGTTTTTCATTACCAGCCTGTTTCTGCTCAGTACGCTCGGCATGGGGTTGCTTATTTCCACCATCACTCGCAACCAGTTTAACGCCGCGCAGGTTGCGCTGAATGCCGCCTTCCTGCCCTCGATTATGCTGTCGGGTTTTATCTTCCAGATAGACAGCATGCCCGCGATTATCCGGGCGGTAACCTACATTATTCCGGCGCGTTATTTCGTCAGCACCCTGCAAAGCCTGTTCCTGGCGGGCAATATCCCGGTGGTGCTGATTATCAACGTGCTGTTTTTAATCGCTTCGGCGGTGATGTTTATTGGCCTGACGTGGCTTAAAACCAAACGTCGGCTGGATTAAATTCGTGTATGGAAATTGTAGCCGTAGGCCGGATAAGGCGTTCACGTCGCCATCCGGCATTATGCCTGATGCGCTTAGCTTATCAGGCCTACAAACTGGACTGAGAGGACAGGCATGTTTCATCGCTTATGGACATTAATTCGCAAAGAGCTGCAATCGCTGTTACGCGAACCGCAGACGCGAGCCATTCTGATTTTACCGGTGCTGATTCAGGTTATCCTGTTCCCGTTCGCGGCAACGCTGGAAGTCACCAACGCCACTATCGCTATCTATAACGAAGACAACGGTAAACATTCGGTAGAGCTAACCCAGCGCTTCGCCCGCGCCAGCGCCTTTACGCATGTTCTGCTGTTGAAAAGCCCGCAGGAGATCCAGCCCACCATCGACACGCAAAAAGCCCTGCTACTGGTGCGTTTCCCGGCCAACTTTTCGCGTAATCTGGATACCTTCCAGCAGGCTCCCATGCAGATTATCCTCGACGGACGTAACTCCAACAGCGCGCAAATTGCCGCGAATTACCTGCAGCAAATCGTTAAGGAGTATCAACAGGAGCTGATGGACGGCAAGCCGAAACCGAACAACAGCGAGCTGGTAGTGCGTAACTGGTATAACCCGAATCTGGATTACAAATGGTTTGTGGTTCCGTCGCTGATCGCCATGATCACCACCATCGGCGTAATGATCGTCACCTCGCTCTCGGTTGCCCGCGAGCGCGAGCAAGGCACACTGGATCAACTGCTGGTTTCCCCGCTTACCACCTGGCAGATTTTTATCGGTAAAGCTGTGCCCGCGCTAATTGTGGCTACTTTTCAGGCCACCATTGTGCTGGCGATCGGCATCTGGGCTTATCACATTCCGTTTGCCGGTTCATTGGGGCTGTTCTATTTCACAATGGTGATTTACGGGCTGTCGCTGGTCGGCTTTGGTCTGCTGATTTCGTCACTGTGCGCCACCCAGCAGCAGGCGTTTATCGGGGTGTTTGTGTTTATGATGCCGGCGATTTTACTCTCGGGCTATGTCTCACCTGTCGAAAACATGCCGGTCTGGTTGCAGAATCTGACGTGGATAAACCCGATCCGCCATTTTACGGACATCACGAAACAGATTTACCTGAAAGATGCGAGTCTGCAGATTGTCTGGGGAAGCTTGTGGCCGCTATTAGTGATAGCGGCCACGACCGGATCAGCGGCGTATGCGATGTTTAGACGCAAGGTGATGTAGCTTTTTGTCTTTCGCCAGCAGCGAGACCACGGCGGGTCCGGCAAGGATGACCAGCCCCGCCAGTGCCAGCAAGACGTTGTTTTGCAGCACGCGTGACAGCAGCCACAGCACTATCATGGCGGCACCGAAATACCACGTCGTGGTCAACTCTTCCAGCACATCAGCCACGTCGCGCCAGCGCTGTTCGTGGTGACGTTGCAATGCAAGCATCAATAAAACGGTAACGCCGTACACGACGCACAATCCCAGGCCGACATGCACCAGTCTGCCGCTCATCCAGCCCATTACCAGCAACGCCACTACCAGTAAATGCAACACTATCTGCCAGCAACTTAGACCCGTTGCGACACGAACACGTTGTTGCCACCTCATGGCTATTCTCCTGAAGGATTTTCGACTAATTGTTCAGAGTACCGGACTTTACGGAAAATTCCGTAACACCGCATCTTTTTGTGACGACGACTACACTATTTTATTTAGGAAGTGACGCCACCGGGAGGTCCATGAGCGGATCGAGAGTTCAATTTTCATTCAATGTGCTCACCATTAATACTCACAAAGGGTTCACTGCCTTCAACCGGCGTTTTATTTTGCCTGAGCTACGGGAAGCCGTAAGAACCGTCGGCGCAGACATTGTGTGTCTGCAGGAAGTCATGGGAGCGCACGAAGCGCATTCGCTGCACATTGAGAACTGGCCGGATACCAGCCACTACGAATTTCTGGCGGACACGATGTGGAGCGACTTCGCCTACGGGCGTAACGCCGTGTACCCGCAAGGACATCACGGTAATGCGGTGTTGTCGCGGTATCCCATTGAGCATTATGAAAACCGTGATGTGTCAGTCGGCGCGAGTGAAAAGCGCGGAGTCCTTTACTGCCGCATTGTACCGCCAATGCTCTCCCACCCCATTCATGTGATGTGTGTGCATCTCGGCCTACGTGAAGCTCACCGCCAGGCCCAGCTCTCGATGCTGGCAGACTGGGTTAACGCCCTGCCCAACGCGGAGCCCGTGGTGATTGCTGGAGATTTTAACGACTGGCGGCAAACGGCCAATCGCCCGTTGAAAGCCAAAGCTGGCCTTGACGAGATTTTTACCCGCGCCCACGGTCGCCCGGCGCGAACGTTTCCAGTGCAGTTTCCCCTGCTGCGCCTGGACAGGATCTATGTGAAAAACGCGAATGCCAGTACCCCAACGACGCTTGCGCTGCGTCACTGGCGACATTTGTCCGATCATGCCCCCCTGAGTGCGGAGATTCATTTATGAAATATGGCTGGCGTGAAGGCAATCAAATTCAACTGCTGGAAAACGGCGATCAATTCTACCCCGCCGTCTTTGACGCCATTGAGCAGGCACAGCAAAAAATTATCCTTGAGACTTTTATCTGGTTTGAAGATGCGGTAGGAAAACAGCTGCATGCCGCGTTGCTCGAAGCCGCCCGACGAGGAATCAAAGCAGAGGTGCTGCTGGATGGCTACGGCTCGCCGGATCTGAGCGACAGTTTTGTTGAAGAGCTGACCGTAGCCGGTGTTGTTTTCCGCTACTACGATCCGCGTCCGCGTCTTTTTGGAATGCGCACCAATCTCTTTCGCCGTATGCATCGAAAAATAGTGGTCATTGATGACCGTGTTGCCTTTGTCGGCGGCATCAATTACTCCGCTGAACATATGTCGGATTACGGCCCGGAGGCCAAGCAGGATTACGCCGTGCGCGTTGAAGGTCCAGTCGTTGCTGACATTCTGAACTTTGTACTGGAAAACCTGCCCGGGCAAAGCGCCGTACGACGCTGGTGGCGACGTCATCACCGGGCAATCGACAATCATCGCCCCGGCGAAGCGCAGGCGCTGTTTGTCTGGCGCGATAACGAAGAGCATCGCGATGATATTGAACGCCATTATCTTAAAATGCTGACCCAGGCCCGACGGGAAGTGATCATTGCCAATGCCTATTTCTTTCCCGGTTATCGCCTGCTGCATGCCCTGCGTAAAGCAGCACGACGCGGCGTTCGGGTAAAACTCATTGTGCAGGGTGAACCGGATATGCCGATTGTGAAAGTGGGTGCCCGCCTGCTGTACAACTATCTGGTTAAAGGTGGCGTCCATGTCTACGAATACCGCCGTAAACCTCTGCATGGCAAAGTGGCGCTGATGGACGATCACTGGGCGACGGTGGGCTCCAGCAATCTTGATCCGCTGAGCCTGTCACTGAATCTGGAAGCGAATCTGATTATTCATGACCGCACGTTTAACCAGACCCTGCGCGACAACCTGAACCCTATTATTGCGCAGGACTGCAAACGGGTTGATGAATCCATGCTGCCAAAACGCACCTGGTGGAACCTGACTAAAAGCGTGTTGGCCTTCCACTTTTTACGCCACTTCCCGGCGCTGGTCGGCTGGCTTCCGGCGCATACCCCGCATCTGGCCGAGGTAGAGCCGCCCGCGCAGCCCGCTCTGGAAACTCAGGACCGTATACAAACTGAGGATGCAGGAGGGAAAACCTGATGGCAAAAAATCACCGACGCTGGCGGTTAGCGAAAAAGATCCTCACATGGTTATTTTTTATTGCGGTGATCGTGTTGCTGGTCGTTTATGCCAGCAAAGTCAACTGGCAGGAAGTGTGGACGGTAATTCGCGATTACAACCGGATCGCCCTGCTCAGCGCCGTGGGGTTGGTGATCGTCAGTTATTTACTTTACGGTTGTTATGATCTGCTCGGGCGCTACTACTGCGGGCACAAGCTGGCAAAACGCCAGGTCATGCTGGTGTCGTTTATCTGTTACGCGTTCAACCTGACGTTAAGCACCTGGGTGGGCGGTATTGGGATGCGATATCGGCTCTACTCGCGTCTCGGGTTGCCGGGGGGCACAATAACGCGGATTTTTTCGCTGAGCATTACCACTAACTGGCTGGGCTATATTCTGCTGGGCGGTTTTATATTTACCTTCGGCGTCGTCGAACTGCCCGCTCACTGGTATATCGATGAAGGCACATTGCGCATTTTAGGCATAGCGCTGCTGCTGATTATTGTTGTTTATCTGTGGTTTTGCACCTTCGCTAAACATCGTCACATCACCATCAAGGGCCAAAAGCTGGTGCTCCCCTCCTGGAAATTTGCCCTCGCGCAGATGGCGATATCCGGGACTAACTGGATGGTTATGGGGGCGATTATCTGGTTGTTGCTGGGTCAGAATATTAACTATTTCTTCGTGCTTGGCGTGCTGCTGGTGAGCAGTATTGCCGGGGTTATTGTGCATATTCCGGCGGGAATTGGCGTGCTGGAGGCGGTGTTTATGGCGCTGCTGGCAGGAGAGGACACGTCTCAGGGCACGATCATTGCCGCGCTGCTCGCGTATCGCGTGCTGTACTATTTTATTCCGCTACTGCTGGCGCTGGTGTGTTATTTGCTGCTGGAGAGTCGGGCGAAAAAGCTGCGGGTAAAAAACGAGAAGGCGATGGCGAAATGATGGTGCTTATAGTGCCGGATGCGGCTTAACGCCTTATCCGGCCTACTTTCGATACACAACTGTAGGCCGGATAAGCGCAGCGCCATCCGGCAACAGACAATTAACGACGATTGCCGAAAATACGCAGCAGCATCAGGAACAGGTTGATGAAGTCCAGATACAGCGTTAAGGCCCCAAGAATCGCGTATTTACGCAGATTGGAGCTGTCTCGCAGGTCGATCTGCTCACCGATATTTTTCAGCTTCTGCGTGTCATAGGCGGTCAGACCGACAAACACTATCACCCCGATATAGGTCACCGCCCACATCAGCGCTTCGCTCTTCAGCCAGAAGTTAACCAGCGAAGCCAGCACAATACCGATCAGCGCCATAAACAGCATATTGCCGAAGCCGCTCAGATCGCGCTTGGTGGTGTAGCCATACAAACTCATGATCCCGAACATCCCGCCAGTGACCACGAAGGTGCTGGCGATAGACGAGTAGGTATAGACAATAAAGATGCTTGATAGCGTCAACCCGGTTAATGCCGAATAGAGCATAAACAGCGTGGTCGCCATACCCGCGCTCAGCCTTTGCACCATGCCGGACAGAACAAACACCAGCGCCAGTTGAGCGATGATCAGGCCAAAGAAGGTGATTTTGCTGGAGAAGACAAACATCATCACCGCGGGCGTATTTGCCGCATACCAGGCGATAAACGCCGTCAGCAACAGTCCGCAGGTCATCCAGCCGTACACCTGCGCCATATACGTTTGCAGGCCGGAACGGGCCTGTACAATAGAATCGGATCGTGGGAATCGGTCCATGACAATCTCCTGAATCAGTATGAGCCTACAACAATTGTACTCTACCAGCGTTTTGCTGCTAGCTTATCACTGTCGCGGGCATCAACCCAGCGCTCACCTTCCGGCGTGGCCTCGCGCTTCCAGAACGGCGCGCGGGTTTTCAGGTAATCCATAATGAACTGCCCGGCATCAAACGCGCTGCTGCGATGCGCGCTGGTCACGCCAACAAAAACGATTTCGTCACCCGGCCACAGTTCGCCAATGCGATGGATCACCGTCACCCGACCCAGCGGCCAACGCGAACGCGCTTCGTCGACAATCTCCGCCAGCGCTTTTTCGGTCATTCCCGGATAGTGTTCCAGCGTTAACGCCTTAACGCTGTCACCGAGATTGTGATTGCGCACTTTACCGGTGAAAGTGACTACCGCGCCGTCTTCATCGCGCTCTGCCAGCCAGGGATACTCATCCCCGACGCTGAACGGCGCATGGCCAACAACAATTCGCGTTTCAGCCATTTTAGCCTCCGGTTACCGGCGGGAAGAAAGCGACTTCATCACCCGCGTTAAGAGGATGGTCAAAACTGACCAGCGTCTGATTCACCGCCGCCAGCAGCTTGCCGTCTTCCAGCGCCAGCGCCCAGCGATCGCTTTGCGCCGCCAGATGCTTGCGCAGCGCTTCTACCGTTGCAAACTCGGCGGCAACTTCTAACGCATCGGTGTTCACCAGTTCCCGTACCTGAGCAAAGAAAAGAACCTTAATCATGTGCATCCACCTTAAAATCACCCGATTTGCCGCCGCTTTTTGCCAGCAAACGCACCGGACCAATCACCATATCCTTTTGCACCGCTTTGCACATATCGTAGATGGTCAACGCCGCCACGGAGGCTGCCGTTAACGCTTCCATTTCAACGCCGGTTTTACCGGTCAGGCGACACAGCGTTTCAATACGTACGCGATTGTGCTCCGGTTCGGCGTGAAGATTGACTTCGACCTTGCTCAGCATCAGTGGGTGACAAAGCGGGATAAGATCCCAGGTGCGTTTGGCGGCCTGAATACCGGCAATACGCGCCGTGGCGAAAACGTCCCCCTTATGGTGACTGCCGTCGATGATCATCGCCAGCGTTTCGCTAAGCATGGTTACGAATGCTTCTGCACGTGCCTCGCGTACGGTTTCCGCTTTGGCGGAGACATCCACCATATGCGCTTCGCCAGCGGCGTTAATATGAGTCAGTTGCGACATACTTATTTCTTCAAATGTGGGTGGAAATTACACGGACGCGTACGGGCATCAAGCTGCGGCGCAATGATATTTTCCCAGGCAGTACGACACGCTTTGGTCGAACCCGGCATGGCAAAAATCAGCGTTTTATTGGCCACCCCGGCAATCGCGCGGGATTGCAGCGTCGCGGTGCCAATCTCTTCAAACGACAGCATACGGAATACTTCGCCAAACCCTTCGACTTCTCTGTCGAAAAGAGGTTGCAGCGCTTCCGGCGCCTGGTCCCCTTCGGTTAAACCAGTGCCACCGGTAATGAGCACCACCTGTACATCGTCACTGGCAATCCAGGCAGAAACCTGGGCGCGGATGGCGTAGCGGTTCTCTTTGACAATCGCCTTATCGACAATCTGATGACCCGCTTCTTGCGCCGAGTCACGCAGATAATGGCCGGAGGTGTCATCTTCTTCGCCGCGACGGTTAGAAACAGTAAGAATAGCAATGCGTGTCGGGATAAATTCAGCGCTTACCTGACTCATGAAAAACTCCTTTTAGCGATCAGCCGCCAATGTAAGATAAGTTTTGCGTAATACCGGTATTGTTCTGATGCAGGAAATGGGTCTGCTTTTTCTCCAGCAGCGCGGCTGAAATACGTTCTTCCAGCGCCGGTTGCTGAGCATCGTCTTCCAGCAAATCACGCAGGCTTACGCCGCCTTCACCAAATAAACACAGATGAAGCTTGCCGACAGAGGAAACGCGCAGACGATTACAGGTGGCGCAGAAGTCTTTCTCATAAGGCATGATCAGACCAATTTCGCCAACATAATCAGGATGACAGAAAACCTGAGCCGGGCCGTCGCTACGCTGTCGGATCTGGTGGATCCAGCCGCGACGCAGCAGCTCATCGCGCAGTACCTGTCCGGAAATATGGTGTTTACGGAAGAGAGAGCTGCCCTCGCCCGTTTCCATCAGTTCAATAAAACGCAGTTGGATTGGTCGAGGTTGGATCCACGCCAGGAAGGTGTCCAGTTGATGATGGTTTACGTCGCGCATCAGCACGGTGTTGACTTTCACTTTTTCAAAACCGGCATCAAAGGCGGCATCAATGCCCGCCATCACCTGCTGAAACTTGTCCTGTCCGGTAATGGCGTGAAACTGACGGGCGTCGAGGCTGTCGACGCTGACGTTGAGCGCGGTCAGTCCGGCATCGCGCCAGGCGGCGGCATCGCGCGCCAGACGATAACCATTGGTGGTTACCGCAATCTGGCGAATGGCGTCGTTTTCGCGCACGGCGGCGATAATGTCAGTGAAGTCGCGACGCAGTGAAGGTTCGCCCCCCGTCAGACGCACTTTTTCCGTTCCCAGACTGGCGAACGCACGCGTGACACGGCGAATTTCATCAACGGTTAAAAAGCCGTTATTGGTGACCCCGCCGGGCTTATAGCCATCCGGCAGGCAGTAGGTGCAACGAAAGTTACACACATCGGTAATCGACAAACGTAAGTAGTAAAACTTACGTGCGAAAGCATCGGTAAGTTGAGAGCCCATGTACACCTTTCCAAATACGGGAGACGTAGTCATTTCTTCCTGCGCCCTGGTGACAAACTTTTTCAAGTCTTGTCACGGCCAAAGCACCGTATCATTTGACCCAGGTGCAGAGGCTAGAGTGTTTATACTCATCATACTTCGAGTTGCAGATGCGTTGGCTTACGGCAACTCAAATTTTTAAGAGTACTTTGTGGTTATGCCGATACTAGCGTGTAAATGGCGCTTTTGCCATGTACACTTTCGCTGTATAAATATGTATATAGCGACATGATCGTGCAATTTCGCTACAGAATAAGCAAAAATCACAGTTTTGCATTGATATACATCATCTTGCCATCAGGTGAGTGTCGTCAGAAAGGAGTAGATCGCAGAAAAAAATTACGGAAGATGCCGACTGGATAATTGCTGAAAACACGCTATTTACGTTACTGTAGCGCCGATCAATTGATATCAGGAAAATATATGCGCACTCGCACGCTGGCAGATTTGGACCGCGTTGTCGCTCTCGGCGGAGGGCATGGATTAGGACGCGTTCTCTCCTCTCTTTCCCCATTAGGTTCCCGCCTGACGGGTATCGTCACCACCACCGATAACGGCGGGTCGACAGGTCGTATTCGTCGCTCTGAAGGAGGGATTGCCTGGGGAGACATGCGTAACTGTCTGAACCAGTTAATTACCCAACCCAGCGTTGCATCCGCTATGTTTGAGTATCGTTTTGGCGGTAATGGCGAACTTTCCGGGCATAACCTCGGAAATCTAATGTTAAAGGCGCTCGATCACCTCAGCGTGCGGCCTCTGGAAGCTATCAATTTAATTCGTAGCCTGCTGAAAGTTGACGCACATTTAATTCCGATGTCGGAGCTGCCGGTGGATCTGATGGCCATTGATGACCAGGGACACGAAGTTTATGGCGAAGTGAATATCGATCAGCTCACCGTCCCACCTCAGGAACTGATGCTTTCGCCAAAAGTCCCGACTACACGGGAGGCCGTTGAGGCTATCGCTGAAGCGGATTTAATTTTGATAGGCCCCGGAAGTTTTTACACCAGCCTGATGCCGATTCTTTTACTCGATGAAATGTCACAGGCATTACGTCGCACACCGGCTCCGATGGTCTACATAGGCAATCTTGGGCGCGAATTAAGCCTGCCAGCAGCCAGCCTGACGCTTAGCGATAAGCTGGCCATTATTGAACAGTACGTCGGGAAGAAAGTGATTGATGCAGTGGTTGTGGGGCCGAAAGTGGATGCTTCCGCCGTTACCGACCGCGTTGTGATCCAGGAAGTGCTGGAAGCCAGCGATATTCCCTACCGTCATGACCGCCAGCTATTGCATAGTGCGCTGGAGAAAGCGGTGCAGGCGCTGGGCTGAACGGATTTGCCTGATGCGCTTCGCTTATCAGGCCTACAAAACGAATTGCTCCGGCATCAAACAATGCCTGATGCGCTGCGCTTATCAGGCCTACAAAACGATTTGCTCCGGCATCCGGCCTACGAATGCTATCCACCCCGCATCCGACACCGTCTTACGATGCCGCAATAAACAACTCGCGCAACTGATGCAACTGGTCACGGATTGTCGCGGCCTCTTCAAATTCGAGATTCTGCGCGTGTTGCATCATCTGCCCTTCCAGCTCGTGAATCTTCTGCTGCAGCGCTTTTGGCGTCATATCCAGTTCGACAACCTCAGACTTCGAGCCTGCGCGTGACTTCCCTTTGCCTTTCGCTTTGGTCTTCGCAATATTCTGCCCCAGCGCCAGAATATCGACCACTTTCTTGTTCAGCCCCTGCGGCGTAATACCGTGTTCTTCGTTATAGAGCTGCTGCTTCTCACGGCGACGTTCGGTTTCACCAATCGCTTTAGCCATAGAGGCGGTAATTTTATCGCCGTAGAGAATCGCCTTACCGTTGATGTTACGCGCCGCACGACCGATGGTCTGAATAAGCGACCGTTCAGAACGCAGGAACCCTTCTTTGTCTGCGTCCAGAATCGCCACCAGGGAGACCTCAGGCATGTCCAGACCTTCACGTAGCAGGTTTATACCCACCAGCACGTCAAACTCGCCCAGACGCAGGTCACGAATGATTTCCATACGTTCCACGGTATCGATGTCAGAGTGCAGATAACGCACCCGTTCACCGTGCTCTTCAAGATACTCGGTGAGATCCTCCGCCATCCGTTTGGTGAGCGTGGTGACCAGTACACGTTCGTTAATCGCCGCACGGGTGCGGATCTCAGATAGCAGATCGTCAACCTGCGTCGCCACCGGGCGCACCTCAATGACCGGATCCAGCAGGCCGGTCGGTCTTACGACCTGATCGACCACATCATCGCCGGATTTCTCCAGCTCATAGTTGCCCGGCGTCGCCGAAACGTAGATGGTTTGCGGGGCCAGCGCTTCAAACTCTTCAAATTTAAGCGGACGGTTATCCAGCGCAGACGGCAGACGGAATCCGTATTCGACCAGGGTTTCTTTACGCGCCCGGTCACCGCGATACATGCCGCCAATTTGCGGGATAGTCACGTGAGATTCATCCACCACCAGCAGGCCATCGGCAGGCAGGTAATCAAACAGCGTCGGCGGCGGCTCGCCCGGACCACGCCCGGACAGATAGCGGGAATAGTTTTCAATCCCCGAGCAGTAACCCAGCTCGTTCATCATTTCCAGATCGAACTGGGTACGCTGACTTAAGCGCTGTTCTTCCAGCAGTTTGTTATTTGCCAACAGGACTTTTCGCCGCTCTGCCAGCTCAACCTTAATTTCTTCCATCGCCTGAACAATACGTTCGCGCGGCGTCACGTAGTGCGTTTTGGGATAGATGGTAAAGCGCGAAATAGTGGATTCGACCTGTCCGGTAAGCGGGTCAAACAGCGACAAACGTTCGACCTCTTCATCAAACAGTTCCACGCGCAACGCGATGTCGTCAGATTCCGCCGGGAATATGTCGATCACTTCACCGCGCACGCGGAAGGTCCCGCGCTGGAATGCCTGATCGTTGCGAGTATATTGCAGCTCCGCCAGACGACGCAGGATCGCGCGCTGGTCGATAATCATCCCCACCGTCAGGTGCAGCATCATTTTCAGGTATAGATCTGGGTCACCCAGACCATAAATCGCGGAAACCGACGCCACGACGACGACATCCCGTCGCTCAAGCAACGCTTTGGTTGCTGACAGACGCATCTGCTCAATGTGTTCGTTAACCGAAGCATCCTTCTCGATGAAGGTGTCAGAACTTGGCACGTAGGCTTCCGGCTGATAATAGTCGTAGTAGGAGACGAAATACTCCACCGCGTTATCCGGAAAGAACTCTTTCATCTCACCGTACAACTGCGCGGCAAGCGTCTTATTGGGGGCCAGCACCATGGTAGGGCGCTGTAGGTCCGCAATCACGTTCGCGATGGTGAATGTTTTCCCCGACCCCGTCACCCCCAGCAACGTCTGATGCGCCAGACCATCCTCCAGACCTTCTTCCAGGCGACGTATCGCCTCAGGCTGATCGCCAGAGGGTTTAAAAGCGGAATTTAGTTTGAACGGTTTACTCATGAGCAGCTACCTGAAGCAATGGGCGGGCAGGTGTGTAATTTTACTCGCAGCAGTATATTTTGCCAGTAAAATATACTGGATGAAAAAACAGTAACGCGCCAGAATATTTCTGTTACGCCAGCAAAATGGCCGTGACTACAGGCTAAAATTTGTCCGCAGGCAAGATAAAACACCAGCAAAAATGTGTTATCCCCAAACCAATGACTTTTTTAACATTTGTCAAGCTACCCGATGAAAGTTTTGTGGCAACACATGACACTTCTGCGACAGCCATTGCATTTATCTAACACACTGTAATTTAATGATTATTATCTCAAGCCGTCTTTCGCATCAATTTAGTCGCAGGCCGCGTCTTCTCTCGCTTACCTTGTGTTTTCTAACTCTAATACACAAGGTTATCCACAGGAATAGTGGATAACTGCCTCCAGCCCGTACGGACTGTAGCCTGGCAAAAACGTCCTGATGATCTTTTCTGGTGGGATAAAAAAAAATTATCGCTATTTTTTGATATTTATCAGCTAACGAAGCGACCTGGGATGGCCGAGATCTTGCTCGCATTTTCATCATTTTCCTGCCTGCACCATCACAACGCCACCAAGCACTGACAATGTGCACACTGCGGCGCTCATCCACAACAAGCCGGATACCGCAACCCGCTCAATACGCTATTCTGCTGTATTTTCCCCTAATTCCGCTTCTGGCAAGAGATTTGCAGTTTTCTCCCGACTATCAGCCCGCGAGGCGGATATCATCATGAGGGAGAAATCTATGTTGAGTCTTCGTGCAGTGAATCACTATTACGGTAATCAACACTCGCTTTGGGATGTCGATCTCGACCTGTTGCCCGGCAAATGTACCGCCGTGCTGGGTCTTCCAGGGATGGGAAAAACCACGCTGGCCAATTGCATCATCGGCAATTTACCGATTGAGAGCGGAACCATGTTCTGGCATCAGGCTGGCGCACCACCTTGCGATCTGCTTCAGATTCCGGCGGCAAAGCGCATTGCGCTGGGTATTAACTGTGTATCGCAGGAATGGCGAATTTTTTCGCAGCTGACGGTAGAGGAAAATCTGCACATTGCGCGCCAGGCGGTTGAGGAAAGCGAAGCGATGAACAGCAGCGATATTTATCGCCTGTTTCCGCAGCTGTTTGTACTGCGTCAGGCCAAAGGGGTGGCATTGTCAGAGGAAAATCAGCACCAGCTTGCACTCGCCAGTGCGCTGGTCACTCGCCCGCGCCTGCTGATTCTCGATGAGCCGACACGAGGAAGTGGCCAGGCGTATATCCACAAACTGGGGAATCTGATTGTGAGGCTAAGCCAGGAGCTTGGCATCGCCATTATGCTC
Source organism: Citrobacter sp. Cpo061 (assembly GCF_030332845.1). Lineage (NCBI taxonomy): Bacteria > Pseudomonadati > Pseudomonadota > Gammaproteobacteria > Enterobacterales > Enterobacteriaceae > Citrobacter > Citrobacter sp. Cpo061. The sequence continues at coordinate 605,914 of NZ_JAOWHB010000050.1, read as the reverse complement.
GCGGAGCAGAGCCTGCCGTTCATTCGTCGGGTCGCCGACTGCTATTGCTTGTTACATCGTGGCCGCAACGTGGCTCAAGGGCAAATAACACAATTCAGCGACCCGCTAATCAACGACTGGTGGATGCCAGAGACAAAACGCTAAGATCGATATAACGACCTGTCGATGCTCGTTCCGGCTCTTCTGCCAGCCAGGGTATTTCCCCCAGTAGCGGAGCCGCAAGCGCACGCTTTAGCGTCGCCATATATTCAGCATGACGCTTGCCAGGTGGCATCACATCATTGGCAACCCATCCGGCGAGCGTCAGCCCGGCCTGCTGCACCGCCTGGGCGGTCAAAATGGCATGATTGATACAACCGAGCTTAACGCCAACCACCAGAATCACCGGCAGTTGTTCCGCTTTTACCCAGTCAGAAAAACTCAGCGTTGGCGAAAGTGGCGTAAACCATCCGCCTGCGCCTTCCACCAATACCCAGTCAGCTTGTTCTTCAAGCAAGCGTAAACCCGCAGACATCACTGAAGCCTGAATGGGGCGTCCTTCGTCAGCACTGATGATATGCGGTGAGGTAGGTTCGGCGAAGGTATACGGATTGATGGCCGCATAATCCACTGCCACAACGCTGTTGCGCTGTAGAGCCAGCGCATCGCTGTTTCGTAGACCTTCAGCCGTCATTTCACTGCCTGACGCCACCGGCTTATAGCCGACCGTTCGCAACCCCAGCTGTCCCGCCGCCTGAAGCAACGCACAGCTGGCGATAGTTTTACCTACTTCGGTGTCCGTCCCGGTGACAAAATACGTGTTAGTCACGTTGAATTACTCCCAAAAAAAGATGATAGGTCAGCGGATATTTACCCTGCTGACAGGGCCAGGCGAGCTGTAACTGGCGCAACTGCGAGCGGGTCAGCACACGCTGCTCACGTCCATCATGCAAATGCGTCGCGCCAATGCCCTTTAGCGAGCGCATGGCACTCAGCGCATCGTCAAACCACAGCGTGACGGCATGAGACTGGTATTCAACGTCCCAGCCGCACAGAGCGTTTTCCAGTTGCTCCACGGGCAAAAAACGGTTGGCGTGCTCCCGATCATCAACCGCTCTCCACGCCTGACGAAGTTCCGGCATCGACCCTTGCGCCAGCGTACTAAACGCCACCGCCCCGCCAGGACGCACCACCCGGTATAGCTCGCGTAACGCGCCGCGCAGGTCGTTGCACCACTGCACGGCCAGATTGCTCCAGGCCAGGTCGAAAGTGGCAGCGGCCTGCGGAATGGCTTCGATATCCGCCAGCAGATAGTGATGGGCGACATCGTGACGCTGCGCTTGCGTAAGCATTTGCGCCGACAGATCCAGCGCACAGACCTCGCTCCCCTGCTCCCGCCAGTAACGACTCATACGCCCAGGCCCACAGCCCGCGTCCAAAACCCGTGAGAACGCCCGGCCATCGAGTTGTGCCAGTAGCGCATCGGCGCTCTGACGCTGAAGCTCCGCATGTTGCTCATAGTGCGTGGCCGCGCGACCAAACGCAGCGGCAATCGCCTGCTTATTGACCTGCGCCATGCAGCACCTCCAGTAAGTTGTCGATATCCTGGACTTCATGCGCCTGGGTCAGCGTAATCCGCAGCCTGGCCGTCCCAACCGGCACCGTCGGTGGACGAATCGCCGTCACCCAGCATCCCTGTTGCCGTAACGTCTGTGCCAGTTGCAAGGCTTTATGATTGTCGCCAACGATCAGCGGTTGAATAGCACTGTCTGAATGTGCCAGCGTCAAATCCGTAGTATTCACCCCTGCGCGAAAACGCTGGATCAGCATCGCCAGCTTTTCTCTGCGCTCATCGCCTTCGCGGCTGCGGATCACCGCCAGCGCGGCGCGCAAGGCCTGAGCCTGGGCTGGCGGCATGCTGGTGCTGTAGATCAGATGACGGGCAAACTGCAGCAGATAATCGGCCACGCTATCAGAACACAGGATCGCCGCACCGCTGACGCCGAACCCTTTGCCAAATGTCACCACCAACAGCTCAGGTTTCACCTGCTGTCGGGAGCACGAACCACGCCCTTCCTCACCGCTTACGCCAATCCCATGCGCATCATCCACCAGCAGCCACGCGCCCTGCCGTTTCGCCACCGCGTGGATTTCTGCCAGCGGCGCGCTGTCGCCATCCATGCTGAACACGCCTTCGGTGACCACCAGCTGCTGCCCCGGACAGGGGGCTGTCAGCAGACGATCCAGATGTTGCGAGTCGTTATGAGTAAAGCGACGTAACACGGCAGGGCTAAGACTGGCAGCCTCCAGCAGCGAGGCATGGCTGAGCCTGTCGGCAACAATCTTGTCATCTTTTCCCATCAGTGCGGCAATGACCGCCTGATTGGCGGCAAAACCAGAGATGAACAACAGCGCCCGGGAATAGCCGAGCCACTGCGCCAGGTCTTCTTCCAGAGCCTGATGAGCAACGGAATAACCGCTGACATGGCCCGAGCCGCCGCTGCCGACGCCAAAACGCTCAGCGCCCTGCTGCCACGCGCAGATAATCTGCGGATGGTGGCTTAAGCCGAGGTAGTCGTTGCTGGAGAAATTCAGATACTGGCGACCGTCGGCCTGCAGCCAGCGCCCGGCACCCTGCGTCACTGCATAGCGCTGACGCAGGGCATCAGCACGACGACGCGCTGTTAGCGCATCGTCAATTTTTTGCTGCCAGGTCATACGGTTGCCGCGTTGTAGTAATCGTCGGTATCCGGGGTACGCAGCGCCTGCTCCAGACGTTGTTGCTGTTCGTTATCGCCCGCCAGTACCGCCGTTTGCTGCGGGTTAAGACCCAGCTTGCGAAATAACAGCAAATCCTTATCTTCGTTCGGGTTCGGAGTGGTCAGCAGTTTGCAGCCGTAGAAAATCGAGTTGGCCCCGGCCATAAAGCACATCGCCTGGGTTTGTTCGTTCATCTGCTCGCGCCCGGCAGAAAGACGCACGTATGAGGTCGGCATCATGATACGCGCCACGGCGATAGTACGAATAAAATCAAAAGCATCTACGTCGTCGTTATCGGCAAGCGGCGTGCCCTTCACTTTCACCAGCATGTTGATCGGCACACTTTCCGGCGGCGTCGGCAGATTCGCTAATTGCAGCAGCAGACCCGCGCGGTCGGTCACCGTTTCGCCCAGCCCAACAATCCCGCCGGAGCAAACTTTAATGCCCGCCTCGCGCACTTTATCCAGCGTATCCAGGCGCTCCTGGTACGAGCGGGTGGTGATGATATTGCCGTAAAATTCCGGCGAGGTGTCGAGGTTGTGGTTGTAGTAGTCCAGACCCGCATTGGCCAGGCGCTGGGCCTGAGATTCGTCCAGCGTGCCCAGCGTCATACAGGCTTCCAGCCCCAGTTCTTTCACGCCCTGAACCATTTGTTCCAGGTACGGCATATCGCGCTCATGCGGGTTCTTCCACGCCGCGCCCATGCAAAACCGCGTTGAACCGGCCTGCTTCGCCTTACGTGCCGAGTCCAGTACCTGTTCAACCTCCATCAACCGTTCTGTTTCCAGACCGGTTTTATAGCGGGAGCTTTGCGGGCAGTATTTGCAATCTTCCGGGCAAGCACCGGTCTTAATCGACAGCAGCGTACTAACTTGTACCTGCTGCGGATCGAAATGCTGACGATGAACCTGCTGCGCTTCAAACAGCAGATCCAACAGCGGTTTTTCAAATAATTCGGTGACTTGCGACATTGTCCAGCGAGAAGAATGAGCCATATTGGTATACGTTTCGTTGTTAGTTTGGTGTAGACTCGTAAACCTAAATCTTTTTAATTTGGTTTACAAGTCGATTATGACAACGGACGATCTTGCGTTTGACCAACGCCATATCTGGCACCCATACACCTCCATGACCTCCCCGTTGCCGGTTTATCCGGTGGCGCGTGCCGAAGGTTGCGAACTGATCTTAGCCAGCGGTGAGAAGCTGATTGACGGCATGTCATCCTGGTGGGCGGCAATCCACGGTTACAATCACCCGCAGCTGAACGCCGCGATGAAAACGCAGATTGATGCCATGTCGCATGTAATGTTTGGCGGCATTACCCATGCCCCGGCCATTGCGCTGTGCCGCCAGTTGGTGGCGATGACCCCAGAGGCGCTGGAGTGCGTTTTTCTCGCAGATTCAGGGTCGGTCGCCGTAGAAGTTGCAATGAAAATGGCACTGCAATACTGGCAGGCTAAAGGCGAATCCCGCCAGCGTTTCCTGACATTTCGTAATGGTTACCATGGTGATACCTTCGGCGCGATGTCGGTCTGCGATCCTGACAACTCAATGCACAGTCTGTGGAAGGGATACCTGCCGGAGAACCTGTTTGCCCCAGCCCCACAAAGCCGCATGGGCGGCGAGTGGGACGAACTGGATATGGTGCCTTTTGCCCGTCTGATGGCCGCGCATCGCCACGAAATTGCGGCAGTGATCCTAGAGCCAATCGTACAGGGCGCTGGCGGTATGCGCATGTATCATCCCGAATGGTTAAAACGCATCCGTAAGATGTGCGACCGTGAAGGGATCCTGCTGATTGCCGATGAAATCGCCACCGGATTTGGTCGTACAGGCAAGCTTTTTGCCTGCGAGCATGCCGACATCACTCCGGACATTTTATGCCTGGGCAAAGCGTTAACCGGCGGAACAATGACCCTTTCTGCAACCCTCACCACCCGCCAGGTTGCGGAAACCATCAGCAACGGTGAAGCCGGATGCTTCATGCACGGCCCGACCTTTATGGGCAATCCGTTGGCCTGCGCCGTCGCCTCCGCCAGCCTGTCGTTAATCGAAACCGGCGAGTGGCGCGCACAAGTAGCGGCCATTGAAGCGCAACTGCGGGCAGAACTCGCCCCGGCGGTAGATTCCTGCTGGGTCGCGGACGTACGCGTGCTCGGCGCCATCGGCGTCATCGAAACCACCCATCCGGTGAATATGGCAGCGTTACAGAAGTTCTTTGTCGAACAGGGCGTGTGGATAAGACCGTTTGGCAAGCTCATCTACCTGATGCCGCCGTACATTATCCAGCCCGATCAGTTACGTCGCCTGACGCAGGCCGTGAACGAGGCTGTGCGCAATGCAACATTTTTTAGCGATTAATCAGCGGTAAGCTCTGCGGTTTCTGGCTACACTTTTTGGCTAACGAGAGGAGTCAGCATGAAACTAATCAGTAACGATTTGCGCGATGGCGATAAGCTTGGGCATCGCCACGTCTTTAACGGCATGGGGTATGACGGGGATAATATTTCCCCCCACCTGGCGTGGGATGACGTACCCGCAGGAACCAAAAGCTTTGTCGTGACCTGCTTTGATCCTGATGCGCCAACCGGCTCCGGCTGGTGGCATTGGGTGGTGGTAAATCTGCCGGCTGATACCCGCGTACTCCCACAAGGATTCGGCTCCGGGCTGGTTGCACTGCCGGATGGGGTGATTCAGACCCGTACAGATTTTGGTAAAGCCGGTTATGGCGGCGCTGCGCCGCCGAAGGGTGAAACCCACCGCTATATCTTTACGGTTCACGCCCTGGATGTGGAGCGTATTGATGTCGATGAAGGTGCCAGCGGCGCGATGGTTGGATTTAACGTCCATTTCCACTCGCTCGCCAGCGCCTCGATTACGGCGATGTTTAGCTAAGCTGTGTTGTGCCGGATGTCGGCTTCGCCTCATCCGGCCTACAAAGCAGACCGTAGGCCTGATAAGACGCGTCAGCGTCGATATCAGGCAATTTTCTACAGAAATTCAGGCAGCAATTGCAGCAACGTTCCTTGCGCTAACAGCTCGGTCGCGCACTCAATATCCGGGGCAAAAAAGCGATCCTGCGTGTAGTGTGCAACCTGCTCGCGCAGCGCCTGTCGCGCCTGCTCCAGCAACGGACTGGAGGTTAACCCTTCACGCAGGTCAATCCCCTGACACGCCGCCAGCCACTCCACGGCAATCACACCGCGCGTATTTGCTGCCATCTCCCACAGTCTGCGTCCCGCCGCCGGAGCCATAGAAACATGATCTTCCTGGTTGGCGGATGTCGGCAAGCTGTCCACGCTGTGCGGATGCGCCAGCGCTTTGTTCTCGCTCGCCAGCGCGGCGGCGGTTACCTGAGCAATCATAAAACCGGAGTTAACCCCGCCATTTTTCACCAGGAACGGCGGCAACTGCGACATATGTTTGTCCATCATGAGCGCAATGCGCCGCTCTGACAACGAGCCGATTTCCGCAATCGCCAGCGCCAGATTATCTGCCGCCATCGCCACCGGTTCAGCATGGAAATTCCCACCGGAGATCACATCGCCCTCTTCGGCAAACACCAGCGGGTTGTCGGAAACCGCGTTGGCTTCAACCAGCAGAACATCCATCACCTGGCGCATTTGTGTCAGACACGCCCCCATCACCTGTGGCTGACAGCGCAGAGAATACGGGTCCTGCACCTTTTCACAGTTATGATGCGACTGCGAAAGCGCGCTGGAGTCGGTCAACACATGACGGTATAGCGTTGCGGCATCAATCTGCCCACGCTGCCCTCGCGCGGCATGAATACGCGCGTCAAACGGACGACGGGAGCCCAGCACGGCTTCTGTGGTCAGCGCCCCGCACACCGTTGCAGACGCAAACAGTTCCTGAGCTTCAATTAACCCGCGCAGTGCAAAGGCGGTGGAAGCCTGAGTGCCGTTGAGCAGCGCCAGTCCCTCTTTCGCCTCCAGCGTGATCGGCTCCAGTCCGGCCTTTTTCAGCGCGTCGGTAGCCGGGAGCCATTCCCCCTGCCAGCGCGCTTTACCTTCGCCCAGTAGCGTCAACGACATATGTGCCAGCGGCGCCAGGTCGCCCGATGCGCCCACCGACCCTTTCGCCGGAATCAGTGGATACACCTCGGCATTCACCAGCGCAATCAGCGCTTCAATCACGCTCAAACGAATGCCGGAAAAACCGCGCGCCAGGCTGTTGATTTTCAGCACCATAATCAGGCGAACCATTGCGTCATCCAGCGCCTCGCCAACGCCTGCCGCATGGGAAAGCACCAGCGAACGCTGTAAATTCTGCAAATCTTCCGTGGCGATACGGGTCTGAGCCAACAGGCCAAAGCCGGTATTAATGCCATACGCCGTACGGCCTTCAGCGACAATATTATTGACGCAGGCGACGCTGGCGTTGATTGCATCAATCGCCCCGGCATCCAGGTTCAGTTTGACCGGCTGCTGCCAGATTTCACGTAGCTGGGTAAAACTCAGATGGCCCGGGGTGAGTGTCATGGTGTTCATATCAGCGTTTCTCCTGCGTCGCAGCAATCATTGGCAAATTCAGCCCTTCTTCAACGGCGCACTCCACCGCAATGTCATACCCGGCGTCGGCGTGGCGCATCACCCCGGTAGCCGGATCGTTATGTAACACCCGGGCGATGCGCGCCGCGGCCTCATCGGTACCATCGCAAACAATCACCATCCCGGCATGCTGAGAGAAGCCCATGCCAACCCCGCCGCCATGATGAAGCGACACCCAGGTTGCTCCGCTGGCGGTGTTAAGCAGCGCGTTCAACAGCGGCCAGTCGGATACGGCGTCTGAACCGTCGCGCATAGCTTCTGTTTCGCGGTTTGGGCTGGCAACAGAACCGGAGTCCAGATGATCACGGCCAATAACAATCGGCGCGGATACTTCACCGCAGCGCACCATTTCATTAAACGCCAGCCCCAGCTTTTGTCGCCACTCCAGGCCGACCCAGCAGATACGCGCTGGTAAGCCCTGGAAGTTAATCCGCTCACGCGCCATATCCAGCCAGTGATGAAGGTGCTTATCATCAGCCACGATCTCTTTCACTTTGGCATCTGTCTTATAAATATCCTGCGGATCGCCCGACAGCGCCACCCAACGGAATGGCCCTATGCCGCGACAGAACAGGGGGCGAATATAAGCAGGTACGAATCCCGGGAAATCAAAGGCATTTTCCACGCCCATCTCTTTGGCCATCTGGCGAATGTTGTTGCCGTAATCAAACGTCGGCACACCCATTTTGCTAAACGCCAGCATCGCCTCAACGTGCGTTGCCATTGAACGTTTCGCCGCCTGCACCGTGCCCTGAGGATCGGACACCGCTTTTGCCTGATACTCTTCCCAACTCCAGCCGCACGGCAGATAACCATGCAGCGGATCGTGGGCGCTGGTCTGGTCGGTGACCATATCCGGGCGCACACCGCGCTTCACCAGTTCCGGCACAACGTCGGCGGCATTAGCACACAGCGCAATGGAGACGGCTTTACCCTCGCGGGTGTATTTGTCGATACGCGCCAGCGCATCGTCAAGCGATGTCGCCTGCTCGTCGACGTAACGGGTACGCAGACGGAAATCAATTCGGCTTTGCTGGCATTCAATGTTCAGCGAACACGCACCCGCAAGTGTAGCGGCTAGCGGTTGTGCTCCGCCCATGCCGCCCAGCCCGGCGGTCAGCACCCAGCGTCCGCTGAGGTTACCCTGATAATGCTGACGCCCGGCCTCAACGAAAGTTTCATAAGTCCCCTGCACGATGCCCTGGCTGCCGATGTAGATCCAGCTCCCGGCGGTCATCTGGCCGTACATCGCCAGCCCTTTGGCGTCCAGTTCGTTGAAGTGTTCCCAGGTAGCCCAATGCGGCACCAGGTTGGAGTTGGCAATCAGCACGCGCGGTGCGTTGTCGTGAGTTTTGAATACGCCTACCGGTTTACCAGACTGGACCAGCAGAGTTTCATCGGTCTCCAGTTTGGTCAGCGCATTGACGATGGCGTCATAACATTCCCAGTCCCGCGCGGCGCGGCCAATCCCACCGTATACCACCAGCTCATGCGGATTTTCCGCCACATCGGGATCCAGATTATTCATTAACATGCGCAGCGGCGCTTCGGTCAGCCAGCTTTTGGCCGTTAAGGTGGTGCCGCGTGGGGCACGAATATCCTGCTGACGATATTTGCTATGGGACATGACAGAAAACTCCTCGCGAACGTCGGATAGATAAGAAATATATACTTGTCTATACAAGTCATCGCAAGGATGATTTTAACAATTAAGATACATTTTTATTATATTGCGTCAGCAATCACGGTTTTGATATCCCGACATCAGGACATAAACCGTCCTTGCAGGCGATAGCGGGAACCCGGGAACAGCAAGCGGGCATGAGAGACTATGGACGACGCAGACCAGGTCTTACGGCGGATCAGCAGGCAGGGATCGTGTTCTTTGATATTCAGCAGCGCGCACTCTTCAGCGCTGGCACGTACCGCTTCAACAATATGTTCACCTTCCGTCAGCGGGGCGATCAGTGACAGGTATGCGTGCGGCGTGGTCTGACTGTAATCCTGCGCCAGATACTCCGGCACAATTTCGGCATTCACGCAGCGATCTTCAATCTGTACCGGCAGATCGTTCTCGTAGTGCACCATGACAGAGTGAAAAATGGATGTGCCTTCTTTGACGTTTAACACCAAAGCCTGCTGCGCGTTGGCCTGGGTTTTTTCCAGCGTCAGTACTTCGCACCGGTGCTGATGCTGACGGGCGTTGATTTCATCCGCGATGCTGCGGATTTCAAACAGCGCGGACTGGCCTTTTGGCTCGGCGACAAACGTCCCGACGCCCTGCAAACGCACCAGTAAACCTTCATCCGTTAACTCACGTAGCGCCCGGTTGATAGTCATGCGGCTGAAACCATATTGCGCCACCAGCTCTGCCTCAGAAGGAATGCGATCGTGAGGCTGCCAGATACCGCTGGCAATTTTTTCGCTGATCTCCTGTTTGACCTTTTCGTAAAAAGGAGCCGGAGCAGAACGGGATGGGAGCATGCGTGAGCCTTCCTTAAGCTGAAAATGTGAGTGGGTAGAGTTTACAGGCATTACCCGAGCCTGATAAGCGCAACGCCATCAGGTATATCAGTGCCACCAGTGGGCGATTTGCCAGCCTAATCGCGCCGCCACGCGTGCTGCTCTGCCATCATCGTCAAAGCGTGGATTAAATTCAACCATATCCACCGCCAGGAGTTTACCGCTACGACACAGAGGCTCAATCAGTCTCAGCAGCGTCGCCAAGGGTACGCCAAGCGCGGCGGGGGCCGACACGCCGGGCATTTCCCACACCGGCAGCACGTCGAGGTCGATTGTCAGATAGATGACATCCAGATTGGCAATGAACTGCGCTAACTGCGCCTGCGCCGTATCGCAATGCAGATCCTCCACCACGGTAACACCGAGCCGCTGGGCCTCATCCCAAAGCGCCTGGGTGTTTGCCGCCCGACTGACGCCGATACAGGCATAGTGAAATTCACGCTGCTGTTCATCGCAAAGCTGCGCCAACTGGCGAAATGGCGTACCGGATGTGGCTTGTTCAGCTTTGCGCAAATCGAGATGCGCATCGAAGTTGACTATCCCCACTTTCGCCTGCGGGAACGCATCCAGTACGCCAGCGCCGTGTGCAAAGGCGGTTTCATGTCCTCCGCCCAAAACAAAGGTACGCATGTTCTCGTGCTGACAGCGCTGTACCGCATTGCGTAACGCCTGCTGCGCGCCCTCAAGATCGGGAGCCTGCGCCACAATATTTCCCAGATCCACCAGTCGATTGTGCCCATCATGACTGGCTAAATTCGCCAACGCCTTGCGCAACACATCGGACGCTCCCGCGGCGCCCGTGCGCCCCTGATTGCGTTTAACGCCTTCGTCGCAGGCAAACCCGAGTAACGCTATCTGCTCGCGGTACATTTCTGGGCTAAACGTCTGGCTCAGGGTGATAGTCTGAAACAGGCGCAGCGCATTCGGCGATTCGGCGCGGTCATCACGTCCCTGCCACAGCGCAGGTGAGGCTGGTTGCCAGTTGGTCATGCTATTTGTCCTTTGAATACGCGTTGGTAGAGCGGATTGCGCCCGGGTTCATACAGGATCTCGACCGGGAGGGTTGCATCCCACACCACAAAATCGGCCACAAACCCGGCCTTCAATTGACCGTGGGTGGCATGACGCCCCAGTGCCCGGGCCGCATGACGGGTTACGCCCGCCCATGCTTCTTCCGGCGTTAGGCCAAACTGAACGCAGGCCATATTCATCGCCCAGTGCAGGCTGATAAACGGACTGGTACCGGGGTTAAAATCTGTCGCTACCGCCATCGGTACCTGATATTGACGCAGCAACGCTACCGGTGGGCGCTGCTGCTCTTTGAGGAAATAGAATGCGCCGGGCAGCAGCACGCCGACCGTACCGCTTTGGCTCATCGCCGCCACGCCCGCTTCATCGAGGTATTCAATATGATCGGCGGATAGTCCGTGGTAGCGGCTTACCAACTGTGCGCCGCCAAGCAATGACAGTTGTTCGACATGGCCTTTAATCGGAATGTCCAGCGCCTGTGCAGCCTGAAACACCCGCTCGCTCTGCGCCAACGAAAAACCAACGCTTTCACAGAACAGATCGACGGTCTCAAACAGCCCTTGTTCCCACAATTGCGGCATAATGGTCTCACACACCAGCGTAATATAGCCGTCAGGATCATCCCGGTATTCCGCTGGAGTTGCATGCGCAGCCAACAGCGTCGGGCTGATTTCAACGATATTCTCTGCCGCCAGCGCTGCCACCACGCGCAATATTTTCTCTTCTGTCGGCAAATCCAGGCCGTAGCCGGATTTTATTTCCAGCAGCGTAACACCTTCTTTGATCAGCTGTTCCATCCGCTGATGGGCTACCTGTAAGAGTTGTTCATCCGTGGCGCTGCGGGTCGCCGATACGGTGGCATTGATCCCCCCACCCTGAGCGCTTATCTGCTGGTAGGAGACACCATTTAGCCGCTGCTCCCACTCACCTGCGCGGTTTCCGCCAAAGACCAGATGCGTATGGCAATCAATCAGGCCAGGCGTAATCAGCCTGCCCTGCATATCAAAAGTATTGTCATGCGTGAGATATAACGATGATTCCGGGACGATATCGCGAATCTTGCCCTGGCGGACGATCAGCGCGTGACCATCCAACAGCCCATATGGGGTACCACGTTCAGGGTCCATAGTCGCCAGACGAACATTGCGCCAGATAACATCATCAGGGAAGAATTGCTGCATTCGACTCACCACTTGTCATAGGTTGTATAGACATTTATTTTTGATTATAGGGATGTTGTCAACCTGAAGAACCATAATTGTTATCTATTTGTGATATAAAGACTCTCCGCGCCAGACATTGCTGCGATAAAAAACAACTTTTTACCTTTTCGCCTTCCCGTTTCGCTCAACTTAGTATAAAAAAGCAGGCTTTAATGGATAACTTTCAAAGCCCGGAGCAACCTGTGAACATATCATCAGTTTCCCGTCTGGCGCTGGCAATGGCTTTTGGCGTGACGCTGACCGCCTGTAGCTCTACGCCGCCCGATCAAATTCCTTCCGATCAAACCGCGCCAGGAACCTCTTCGCGCCCAATTTTGTCGGCCAATGAAGCGAAAAACTTCGTTACTGCGCACTATTTTTCTGCGCTGACGCCAAACACCGCGCCGTGGAGCCCTTCTTCTATTTCTCTGCCTGCACAGCCTGACTTCGTCGTTGGCCCGGCAGGGACTCAGGGCGTCACCCATACCAGCATTCAAGCCGCTGTTGATGCAGCAATCATCAAACGTACTAACAAACGTCAGTACATCGCGATTATGCCAGGCGAGTACCAGGGTACGGTATATATCCCGGCAGCAACAGGTAGCCTGACGCTGTACGGTATGGGCGAAAAACCGCTTGATGTGAAAATTGGCCAGGCCATTGACGGTGACATGAGCACCGCGGACTGGCGTCGTACGGTGAACCCAGCCGGTAAATACATGCCGGGTAAACCTGCGTGGTATATGTTTGATAATTGCCAGAACAAACGCGGCACGAATATTGGCGTGATGTGTTCTGCTGTCGTCTGGTCGCAAAATAACGGTCTGCAATTGCAGAACCTGACCATCGAAAACAACCTGGGTGACAGCGTTGATGCGGGTAACCACCCGGCCGTTGCACTGCGTACCGATGGCGATAAAGTGCAGATCAACAAGGTCAATATCCTGGGCCGCCAGAATACCTTCTTCGTGACCAATAGCGGCGTACAAAACCGTCTGGAAAACGATCGTCAGCCGCGTACGCTGGTTACCAACAGCTACATTGAAGGCGATGTGGATATCGTTTCCGGTCGCGGTGCCGTAGTGTTCGATAACACCGATTTCCGCGTAGTGAACTCCCGTACCCAGCAGGAAGCCTATGTATTCGCACCGGCTACCCTGTCAAACATCTACTACGGTTTCCTGGCGATTAATAGTCGCTTCACGGCAAGTGGCGATGGCGTGGCGCAGTTAGGCCGCTCGCTGGATGTCGATTCCAACACTAACGGTCAGGTCGTGATTCGTGACAGCGTGATTAACGAAGGCTTTAACATGGCAAAACCATGGGCTGACAGCGTTATCGCAAAACGCCCGTTTGCCGGTAATACCGGTGCGGAAGATGACAAAGGTGAAATCCAGCGTAACCTGAACGACACCAACTTCAACCGTATGTGGGAATACAACAACCGCGGTATCGGTAGCAAAGTGGTTGCTGAACCTAAGCAGTAAACGTCATTCTCTGATGTAAACCCGGCAGATTCATGCTCTGCCGGGCAATGTGCCGGATGGCGACGAAAATCGCCCTCTCCGGCATACAATTAGTGTTACACCAAACGCGACTTATTAAAGTTAATCAAACTCCCTGCCTTAATAATTTCACGCTCTTCTGCGGTCAGACTTTCCATATACACACTGATTTCACTCACCGCACCATCATCGTGAAGCACATACGCTTCAATTTCTTTACTGCACTCATCTAACGCGCGGCGAATACCGGGAATATAGATATAGTCACCCACTTCAAATGAAGGTTGCTCTGCCATCTGGAGCGGTAGCATACCCCAGTTGATAACGTTGGAACGGTAACGCTTGGTGGCATATTCCTGGGCAATATTTGCCAGGCCGCCAATCACTCTCTGACAGCTCGCCGCCTGCTCGCGCGCCGAGCCATCGCCAGGTTTGACGGCGTAAATCATGCTACCAATCTCAGTATCCAACGGTTGCACATTTTCCTGACCGGCAATCTGTTGGATGCGTTCGAAAACTGACGCCAGTTCGCTGACATCGCCCTCCTCCACGCGCCTTTTTTCCAGCTCCGACGTCGCTTTACTTCTTCCCACATACCCAGGATCTCGTCGAGACAGCGTAAATTCCGCCAGTCCTAGTGGATTAGAGCGATACGACGAGGTTTCACCGGACGGGATAAGTTCATCCGTTGTTGTCACATCATCAAGGATCTTCGAGGCCACTTTCAGCAGAATATTTTCCGTTAATGCGCCCAGTTCCGGCCAGTCTTTAATGTTCGGGCCGTAAATGAGCGGCTGCTGCGTTGCCCCTTTTACGAATCCCTGGTATACGCGACTCTTATAAGGTGCAGGATTAAACGCATAGTCTGGTACCGTATCCCAGCAGTCCAGATCCGTCGCAGCAGTGAGGAATCCTCCGTTGGCTGCCGTAGCCGCAATTGATCGCGCATCCATCAGCGCAACGGCTGACATTTGACCATTGCCCGGTTTCGACCCTTCACGGTTAGGGAAGTTGCGCGTGGTATGGCGGATGCTAAGACCATTGTTGATTGGCGTATCGCCCGCGCCAAAGCATGGACCGCAGAATGCGGTTCTGATGACAGCCCCCGCGCCCAGTAAATCTGTAACGACACCTTTCTGCGCTAAATCCATAAACACCGGTTGTGAAGAAGGGTAGACAGCCAGCGAGAAAGCATCATTACCGCAAGATTGACCGCGTAATGCCTGCGCCGCAGCAATCACGTTTTCATAGTTGCCGCCCGAGCATCCAGCAATTATCCCCTGCTGTACTTTTAAGCGGCCATTTTCTACTTTATCCAACAACGAGAGTCTGGCTTTACCCTGCGCGATACGTGCAGATTCAACTTCAATCTCCCGGAGAATATCCGTCAGATTCTCATTGAGAGTATCAATCTCATAGACATTACTTGGATGGAATGGCAGCGCCATCATCGGCTTAATCGCACTCAAATCAACATAAATACAACCGTCGTACCAGGCCATCGGCTGCGGACTTAGCTGGCGATAGTCTTGCTCACGTCCATGTAATGCCAACCAACTACGAGTTTCATCATCCGTTTGCCAGACGGAGCTCAAACAGGTGGTTTCGGTGGTCATCACATCAACGCTGTTGCGAAAATCCGTTGAGAGATGGCGAATGCCAGGGCCGACAAACTCCATGACCTTATTTTTGACGTAGCCATTTTTAAATACCGCGCCAATGATCGCTAACGCCACATCCTGTGGACCAACACCTGCTGCGGGTTTCCCGGTCAGATAAACGGCAACGACGTCAGGATAATCAATGTCCCAGGTGTCGTTTAGCAGCTGCTTGACCAGCTCACCGCCCCCCTCTCCTACCGCCATCGTACCCAATGCGCCGTAACGTGTATGGCTGTCTGAGCCAAGGATCATTTTGCCGCCGCCCGCCATCATTTCACGCATGTATTGATGGATAACAGCAATATGTGGCGGCACAAAGATTCCGCCGTAACGCTGTGCCGCAGACAGACCAAACATATGATCGTCACCATTAATAGTTCCCCCTACTGCACATAATGAGTTATGGCAGTTAGTCAGAACATACGGCAGCGGAAAACGTTCCATGCCAGAGGCTTTTGCAGTCTGAATAATACCGACAAAGGTAATATCGTGTGAGGCTAATGAATCAAACTTAATTTTAAGCTTATTCATATCACCGGACGTATTATGTGCGGAGAGAATCGACCACGCTATAGTTCTTTTTTTCGCATCCTCTTTGCAGATATGCCCAGGCAAAGAACTCTCAGCTACAACTTCATTATTATCGGAGAGATAAACTCCTTTTTCATACAACGTAATCATTTGATACTCCGTAGTCCCGTACTTATATTAGTGCGCAGTCAATTAATAATTTGAATCTGGTTTATGGTTTACAGCATGTTCCAGTTAATCAACATGCTCCACCACCACACACCCAGGGTGATATGGACAATAAAGGTCAGTAAGGTCAGCATGCCCCCCACCAGCCACCACGATTTAATATCGTTATAGCCAACACCAAAAATAACCGGACCCGCGGCGCCGCCATAATGGGTGACCATTCCACCATAGGAGTTAGAGAAGAGTAATGCCAGCGCGGTTAACATCAATGGTGCGCCGGAGACATTCGCCAGCATGGCAAATACCGGCATCATTGCCACAATATATGCACTGCCTGAGGCAAAGAAATATCGAACGATAATGCTCAGGAACAAAATAACGAAGAACGCCACATTGCCGTGATTACCAAAGTCGAGATTGTTTTTGAACAGTTCAGCTAACCAGTCAAAGAATTTCACTTTCGATAATAACGAACTTAACCCGATAATACCGCCATACCAGATTAAGGTATTCCAGCCGCCCTTATTTTTAACCACATCATCCCAGGTAACCACGCCTAACAAAAGCATCATACCCATTACGACAATCGCTACCGTTGATTCATCAACGCTAAGGCTTTTACTGAAAATCCATCCCAATAACGCAAGGACGAAGATACCCAGCAGCATTTTTTCGCGCCCTTTCATTGGCCCTAAATCCTGAAGCCCGGCTTTAGCAATAGTTTTGTTATCAACCTTTTTAATTTCAGGTGGATACATAAAATAGATAACTAAAGGCGTTACCAACAGCATAACCAGTCCAGGCAAAGCTGCTGCAAGTGCCCATCCCCCCCAGCTCAGTTGTAAATGACAGATATCATTGATCATCTTCAACGCCAGAATGTTTCCTGCCATCGCAGTAAAAAACATATAGCTGGTCGTTTTGGTAACCATATAGACCGTCATCATCAGGTAGTGACCGACACGGCGCGGGCTCTTATCTGGCTCAGAGCCCAGCGCCACCGCCACGCTATTGATAATGGGCAATACAATTCCTCCCGCTCGCGCGGTATTTGACGGTGTTGCCGGAGCTAATACCAGATCAAGGAATACGGTCACATAGCCAAGGCCAAGCGTGGTGTTACCAATTTTACCGATCAGAATATAAGCAATGCGCTTACCCAGCCCCGTCGTCACAAAAGCAGCACTTAACGTAAATGCGGAGAAAACTAGCCATGTCGTACCGGAAGCATAACCGCTCAGTACGCTGCTGGTCTTCAGTACGCCATGGCCTAAATTTCCGACAACTACCATAGAGGCGGCAACGGCAATCAATAGCACCACCGGTTCAGGAAACGGTTTGATCACCAGTCCGACAATGGCCGCAAGATAAATACCAAACAGCACCCACGCTAGTTCACTTAATCCCGCTGGGGCAGGAATCAAACCAATAATACAGGGGATCGCTAATATTAAAATTAGCTTCCATAATGATTTAACGTTCATTTATTAATCCTGAATAATCTGTACAGGCAATACAGTATTTTCGTTTTTCTGCGATCGCAGAGAAATGAGGCCAATGCTGTCAGGGAAGGAAAACATCACCAGCGAATATTTTTCTGGCGGTCCGAATAACCGAAGCTCTGATAGTTTCAGGTTCATCCCCTTTATTGGTTAAATGAATATCAAGAGTGCCGCCAGGATGTTCGATAGTGATATTCCCGTAATGCGCCCCCGCCGTTACCTGACGCGAAACAGTACCGTTAATGACACAGCTGCTGGCGATAGCTATCGCCCCGGTAATCGCCAGCGCTTTATGGCAAGAGTGCGGCATAAAATAACGAACATTAATTTCGCCGTCGTGTTGAGGTGCAGAGATGAGAATCGGTTTTGGGAGAACCTTATTGCTGACATCACCCAGCCCCATAGCTTCACCGGCCTGTAAACGAATAGACTCAATGCGCGACAATAATTCGTTGTCTGCATCCAGTTCTTCCGCTGATTCATAGCCCGTTTTCCCAAGGTATTCGGCAGGAATAATTACGACAGGTGTCGCCATATCCATACAGGTCACCGGAACTGAGTTGATATAATCGATGTGTTGGCCCGTCGGAAAAATATGCCCGGTTTTAGAACCTGCGGCATTAAGAAACGTCAACGCAATAGGGGCCGATGTTCCCGGGACGCCGTCAATTCGTGCCGTTCCTTCATACTCAACAACACCATGCGGCGTCTGTATATCAGCTTCGATAAACGTGTTGGTGTTCACATTGCGAATGCGTACGCGGGTGGTCGGCGTAGAAGCAGCAATCAACCCCTTTTCAATAGCAAACGCACCAACGGCGGAAAGCATATTGCCACAGTTGGGTGTGGTATCGACCCGTTGCTCATGTACCAGTACCTGAGCAAATAAATAATCGATATCAGCGTTGGGGTCGTTTGAAAGACTAATAATCGCGACTTTACTGGTTAACGGATTGCCACCGCCAATGCCATCTATTTCCAACGCATTGCCAGAACCCATAATCCCGATCAATATTTCATCCCGCTGTTTTTCTTCTTCTGGTAAATCTTGTGCTAATAAAAATGCACCCCTGGAGGTTCCTCCACGCATCATAACGCAAGGTATTTTTTTCATAACAATGCTCTCAATATTATTTCCACTACATATATGGTTGCATGTCATGAATAGGGTGGCTAATGACTTTGTTTGTGTGATTAGTGATTTATTTTTATTAATTAAAATTTATGAATTGCGGATACACTGAACACTTTCATCTTAGACAGGGGCTTCCCTGATTGAGTCCGGAGTCAAAATGAAACACGAGTTATCGAGCATGAAGGCATTTGTTACGTTGGCAGAGTCCGATTCTTTTAACAATGCCGCCAAGTTACTCAATATTACGCAACCTGCATTAACGCGCAGGATTAAAAAAATGGAAGAGTATTTACACACCCAGCTATTTGAAAGAACAACTCGCAAAGTCACATTAACAAAAGCGGGGGCAATGCTTTTACCTGAAGCCAGAGAATTAATTAGAGCGTTGGATGAGACCATTTTTAACATCAGTGAAATGAATGTTCATCATCACGGCATAGTGACATTAGCCTGTATTCCTACCGCGGTTTTCTATTTCTTGCCGTTGGCAATTGGAAAATTTAATGAACGATATCCCAATATCAAAGTGCGAATTATTGAACAAGGTACGAATAATTGTATGGAATCCGTACTTTGCAATGAGGCTGATTTTGGAATAAACATGAACAACATCACAAATTCCTCTATCGAGTTCACTCCACTGGTTAATGAACCGTTTGTTCTGGCTTGTCGACGCGATCATCCGCTCGCTAGTAAGCAGTTGGTTGAGTGGCAAGAATTGCTGAATTACAAACTGATAGGCGTTCGTTCCTCAAGCGGTAACCGATTATTGATTGAACAACATTTGTCCGATAAACCGTGGAAGTTGAACTGGTTTTACGAGGTTCGTCATCTGTCCACTTCGCTGGGTCTGGTTGAAGCTGGACTAGGTGTTTCCGCATTACCAGGGTTAGCAATGCCGCAATCGCCGCATCCAACGCTGATAGGGATCCCACTGGTTGAGCCTGTGATTAGACGCACGCTGGGAGTTATTCGGCGTAAAGACGCTATCCTCTCCCCTCCCGCTGAACGTTTCTTCTCTCTTCTGCTTAATTTATGGGCAGATGATACAGATAGCCTTTGGACATCTGTGGCTAAATGTCAGGAAAACATGTCGTTTGCTAAATAAGCAAAAAAATCCGCAATCTTCACAAGATTGCGGATCGTTTGTAACGCCTGGCGTTTTAGTACGCGTTAACAACCACCCACATCGGGCCTTGTCCTACCGCGTAACGACCTTTCTCCGTCAACAGTCCTTGTTCGCCAGCAATCTCGTATACCGCGATATGGTGCGATTTTTGTCCGGCTGCAATCAGGTATTTACCTCTGTTATCGATATTAAAACCGCGCGGCTGAGTTTCGGTAGGCTGGAAACCTTCTTTGGTCAGCACGCTGCCATCTTCAGAGACGCTAAAGACCGTAATCAGGCTGGCGGTACGATCACAGGCATACAGATGACGACCATCCGGTGTGATGTGAATATCTGCTGCCCAACGGGTATCCGCGAAATCAGCAGGCATCATATCCAGCGTCTGCACACACTCAATCTTGCCGTACGGATCTTTCAGCTCCCAGACATCAACAGAGCTGTTCAGCTCATTCACGCAGTAGGCATATTGCTTATTCGGATGGAACGCCATATGACGCGGGCCCGCGCCTTCAACGGTGGTCACTTCAGCTGGTTCCTGCGCAACCAGATGGCCATCATCGCTAACGTCAAACAGGCAGATACGATCCTGTTTCAACGCCGGAACCCACAGGGTACGGTTATCCGGAGAGATGTTGGCTGAGTGGCAACCATCCAGACCTTCTACCACGTCAACCAGTTCCACCGGCAGGCCATCTTCCAGACGCGTGACGCTCACGCTACCCGCATTATAAGAGCCTACGAACACGAAACGTCCCTGATGATCGGTAGAAATATGCGTCGGGCTACCCGGCAGCGCAGACTCTGCCGCGAAGGTCAGCGCTCCGTCATCAGGCGCAATACGATAAGCCAACACGCGAAACTCCGGGCGCACACCAACATAGAGGTAACGCTTATCCGGGCTGACGACCATCGGCTGTACCTGACCCGGTACATCAACCACCTGCGTCAGCGTCAGAGAACCATCGT
This sequence comes from Citrobacter sp. Cpo061, assembly GCF_030332845.1. Taxonomy (NCBI): domain Bacteria; kingdom Pseudomonadati; phylum Pseudomonadota; class Gammaproteobacteria; order Enterobacterales; family Enterobacteriaceae; genus Citrobacter; species Citrobacter sp. Cpo061. Next base: position 585,253 of record NZ_JAOWHB010000050.1, on the reverse strand, counting down.
GATTCAGGCTCCAGACGTGGATTTGCTGACTTTCAGGGCTGGCGGTATAAACGGTTTGCTTCATGAATACTCCTTTGCTTTTTGGCAGGTGGCTGCAATTGCCTGACACACGCCTAAGGTAGACGCTTTTAACGGTGAATGCTTAATTAAGGCTCAGAATTTTGTCCGGCTCCCGTCTCGGTGTACCATTCCAGCAGACAAAATTCTCAACCTTAATCTGGAAAAAACTATGACCGCACGCGTGATTGCCCTGGATTTAGACGGTACCCTGTTGACCCCGAAAAAAACCTTGCTGCCATCCTCTCTCGAAGCGCTCTCGCGCGCCAGAGAAGCAGGCTACCAACTTATCATTGTCACAGGTCGCCATCACGTTGCTATTCATCCTTTTTATCAGGCACTGGCGCTGGATACACCTGCAATTTGCTGTAACGGTACCTACTTGTATGATTATCAGGCAAAAAAGGTACTGGAATCCGATCCCCTCCCGGTAGACCAGGCATTACAGCTGATCGAAATGCTGGATGAACATCAGATCCACGGGCTGATGTATGTGGATGAGGCCATGCTGTATGAGCGCCCAACCGGGCATGTGGTGCGTACCGCTAACTGGGCGCAAACTCTGCCGCCGGAACAGCGCCCGACCTTCACCCAGGTTCCTTCGCTGGCGCAGGCCGCACATGACGTCAACGCCGTCTGGAAATTTGCCCTGACCGACGAAGATATTCCGAAACTGCAGCAGTTTGGCCAGTACGTTGAGCAACAGCTGGGACTGGAGTGTGAATGGTCCTGGCATGATCAGGTCGACATTGCTCGTAAAGGCAACAGCAAAGGACGACGCCTTACCCAGTGGATTGAAGCACAGGGCGGGTCAATGGAAAACGTGATTGCCTTTGGTGATAACTTTAACGATATCAGCATGCTGGAAGCCGCAGGTACCGGTGTGGCGATGGGCAACGCGGATGACGCGGTCAAAGCCCGCGCCAACATCGTGATTGGTGACAACACCACAGACAGCATCGCGAAATTTATCTACTCCCACCTGCTGTAATCAGGCGGTAATCGATACGCTCTTAATTTGCGCGTACAGCCACAGGCCAGGTTTGATACCCAGTTCATCCCTGGCCCATGGGCTAATCCTCGCCCACAGCGTCTTACCGCCCACCTCAAGCTGAACTTCCACCTGACCGTTATCGTCATAACATTGCGCGACTTTTGCCCGGAGAACGTTACGAATACTGGTCTGCTGGGGGGGTTGGAGCACCAGTGAAACATCAGAGGCCTGAATACGAATACGCAGCGCGGTTTGCAGCGGTTGCTCCAGCTTATTGACCCACAGATGCTGATCGCCGAGCGCCAGCGCGGTCATCGCATAGTGTGGATGATGTTCCAGCACGCTGACTTTCAGAATACTGCTTTGCTGTTCCTTAGGCAGCCAGGGGTGCATCACGCTGCTACCCCAGACATCTTCCAGCGAACCAAACGCTTTGACCTGCCCGTTCTCCAGCACCATCACTTTATCCGCCAGGTGCAAAATCTCATCAAGCGAGTGGCTGACATACAGCATCGGAATATTGATTTCACGTGCAAGGCGTTGCAGGTAAGGCAGCAGTTCGCGTTTACGCGGTATATCCAGTGAGGCTAACGGCTCATCAAGCAGCAATAACTCAGGCGCGGTCAGCAGCGCCCGACCGATGGCGACACGCTGCTTTTCACCGCCAGAAAGACCGCCAGGCAGACGGTCAAGCAGCGGTTCAATGCCCAACAACGCCACCAGCTTATCAAATTGTCCGGCCATGCTTTTCGCCATTCCGTAACGCAGGTTGCCGCGCACTTTATAGTGCGGGAACAGGCGCGCATCCTGGAAAACATAGCCCACCCGGCGTTTTTCCGGCGTTAAACAGATACCGTTCTCGACGTCGTTTAAGACCCGACCGTTGAGCACGATACGTCCGGACTGCGGCTGCGTCAGGCCGCTGATGGCGTTAATCAGTGAGGTTTTGCCCGCGCCGGAAACGCCAAAAATAGCGGTGATGCCGCTGGCTGGCAGCGTTTCGTTGAGCGTCAGGCAATGCGTCCCCAGCGTCTGGGAGAAATTGAGTTCCAGCATAATTATCGCCCCGTCCGCTCACGGCTAATACGCGCCAGCCATTCAGAAATCAGCAGCGAAATCAGCGCTAAAACAATAGAAATGATACACAATCTCGCCGCCGCGCTTTCGCCGCCGGGAGTCTGGATCAGGGTATACATCGCCGAAGGAATGGTGCGGGTTTCACCAGGAATGTTGGAAACAAAAGTAATGGTTGCGCCGAATTCCCCGAGGGAACGCGCGAACGCCAGCACCGTACCGACAATAATGCCGGGCAGCATCAGCGGTAGCGTAATGGTCATGAATACACGCCAGCGTCCGGCTCCCAGCGTGCGGGCCGCCTGCTCCAGCTTGACGTCGACACCTTCCAGCGCCAGACGAATTGCCCGTACCATCAGAGGAAAAGACATCACCGCTGCAGCCAGTACCGCACCGCGCCAGCTAAAGGCAAAGGTAATGCCAAACCAGTCGTACAACCATTCGCCAATGAATCCGCGCCGCCCCATGGCGACCAACAGCAGATAGCCTACCACGACCGGCGGCAGAACCAGCGGCAAATGCAGAACGCTGTCGAGCAGCGCTTTGCCCGGGAACTTGCATCGCACAAGCAGCCAGGCAAAGAAGATCCCAAACGGCAAACTAAACAATACAGCCAGGGAAGAAACTTTCAGGCTCAGGATGACGGCCTGCCATTCAGGATCGGTCAGTATCATTACTTGGTCGTAAATCCATAACGTTTAAAGATTTCAGCAGCCTGCGGTCCTTTCAGGTAATCATAGAACGCGCTAACCGTTGCGTTTTTGTGCCCATCAACAATCGCGATAGGGTATTCCACTTTTTTGTGCGAATCTTCCGGGAAAGTCGCAACAACTTTTACGCCCTTACTGGCGACAGCATCGGAACCATAGACGATCCCCAGCGGCGCTTCGTTACGCTCTACCAGCGCCAGCGCACCGCGCACGTCTTCAGCAGGAGCCAGTTTCGGGGCCAGGGTATCCCATGCACCCAATTTTTGCAGCGCTTCTTTGGCATAAATGCCCGCCGGAACATGTTCTGGATCGCCAACAGCCAGGCGTCCACCATTCAACAGACTGGTCCAGTTGGTTTTGCTGTCAATGGTGAAGTCTTTCTGCGCGCTGGCTTTCGGCGCAACCACCACCAGACTGTTACCCAACAGCGTTTCACGCGATGCGGTATCAATCGACTTCTTGTCTACCGCGTAGTCCATCCATTTCTGATCGGCAGAAATAAACAGATCGGCCGGTGCGCCTGCTTCAATCTGACGCGCCAGCGTGGAAGAAGAAGCAAAAGAGGAGACAACATCAACGTTCTTCTCTTTTTTATATTGCGTTGCAATGTCCTGCATCGCGTTGGTCAGCGAAGCCGCTGCAAAAACGGTAATCTTTCCTTCATCCGCCAGCGCATGCCCGGCAACGGTAAGAGAAAGTGTTGCCCCTGCAAACAAGCGTAACCATGTACGTGCCATCTGTAACTCCTTTGCGTTTCGTTATGTAGGCGCAAATATAACGAGTAAACCAGGATTTTCCCAGTGGTTATTGATACCAATTAGAGGTTACGCAAAGAAAATATCGGCAGGGAAAGCAAGATCTTGAGAAAACGAGTTGGCAGGCAAAAAATATAAACGCCCGACTGAGCGGGCGTTTGGGGAATCAATGATTCTGTCTGGACTGGTCTTTCTGACCGATACCGGAGAAAATGTTGAACACTTCACCCAGTCCGTAAATCAGCCCCAGGATGACAGCCATCACCACAGGAACCATAATTACGGCGAATACCAGACTTTTCAATAACTCTAACATGGTCAACTCCAGATATAGTCCTTAGTTGTATTCTAACCACATAACACAGAAAAGCACTCCCCTTTTGTGCGGTTGGCTTTGCGCGCGCGCGGTTTTCCGTCACAATACCCCTTTTGCCAGGAGCTTGTGATGCAGGCCGAAATCCTTCTTACGCTGAAACTTCAGCAAAAACTGTTTGCCGATCCCCGCCGCATTTCTCTGCTTAAGCACATTGCGCTTTCCGGCTCCATCAGTCAGGGCGCGAAGGATGCAGGTATCAGCTATAAAAGCGCCTGGGATGCGATTAACGAAATGAATCAGCTCAGCGAGCAGACGCTGGTTGAGCGCGCCACTGGCGGCAAAGGCGGCGGCGGCGCGGTATTAACGCGCTACGGCCAACGCTTAATCCAGCTGTATGATTTATTAGCGCAAATCCAACAGAAAGCCTTCGATGTTTTGAGCGATGACGACGCACTGCCGCTCAATAGCCTGCTGGCGGCGATCTCTCGCTTTTCGCTGCAAACCAGCGCCCGTAACCAGTGGTTTGGCACCATTACCGCCCGCGACCACGATCAGGTTCAACAGCATGTCGACGTGCTGCTGGCGGATGGCGAAACGCGCCTGAAAGTGGCAATCACTGCACAAAGCGGCGAGCGTCTCGGGCTTGAGGAAGGCAAAGAAGTACTGATTCTGTTGAAAGCGCCGTGGGTAGGAATCACTCAGGACGACGCGATCGCTCAGGCCGCCGATAACCAGTTGCAGGGCACGATTAGCCATATCGAACGCGGAGCGGAGCAGTGTGAAGTATTGATGACCTTGCCAGACGGCCAGACGCTGTGCGCGACTTTGCCGATAGAGCAGACCCACACATTAACGGAAGGCGCTAACGTCACAGCATATTTTAATGCGGACAGGGTGATTATCGCCACACTGTGCTGAGTTAATTGACATCAGCCTGAAGAACACGTATCCCTGTTATTCATCGCTGCAAATAATGGGATACAAAATGTCATCGTTGCAAATTTCGCAAGGCACGTTTCGTCTTAGCGACACAAAAACGCTCCAGTTAGATGCGTTGACGTTAAACGCGGGCGATAGCTGGGCGTTTGTTGGCTCTAACGGCAGCGGGAAATCTGCGCTGGCCCGCGCGCTGGCGGGCGAGTTGCCGCTCCTGAAAGGCGAACGCCGCAGCCAGTTCACACGTATTACCCGACTCTCCTTTGAGCAGCTCCAAAAGCTGGTCAGCGACGAGTGGCAGCGAAACAACACCGATCTTCTTAGTCCCGGTGAAGACGACACCGGGCGCACTACCGCAGAAATCATTCAGGACGAAGTTCACGACCCCGCCCGCTGCGCTGCGCTGGCGCAGCAGTTTGGCATTTCATCCCTACTTAACAGGCGTTTCAAATACCTTTCCACCGGTGAAACGCGCAAAACCCTGCTCTGCCAGGCATTAATGTCCACACCGGATTTGCTGATCCTTGATGAACCTTTTGACGGGCTGGACGTGGCGTCCCGTCGCCAGTTAGCAGAGTTGCTCGCTGAGTTGCACCAGGGCGGTTTAACGTTGGTACTGGTGCTTAATCGCTTTGATGAAATTCCCGAATTCGTGCAGTTTGCTGGAGTACTTGCCGACTGCACGCTGACGGAAACCGGTGCAAAACCCGACCTTCTGCAACAGGCATTAATCGCTCAGCTTGCCCATAGCGAACGGCTGGAAGGCATCCAGTTACCCGAACCGGATGAGCCTTCTGTGCGCCACACGCTGTCAGATAACGAGCCGCGCATTGTGCTTAACGACGGCACCGTCTCGTATAACGATCGCCCTATCCTGCATCATCTGAGCTGGCGGGTAAATCCGGGGGAACACTGGCAAATCATCGGCCCCAACGGTGCGGGGAAATCAACCCTGCTCAGTTTAATCACCGGCGATCATCCCCAAGGATATAGCAACGACCTGACCCTGTTTGGCCGCCGCCGGGGCAGCGGTGAAACTATCTGGGATATCAAAAAACATATTGGCTATGTCAGCAGCAGCCTGCATCTGGATTACCGGGTAAGCACGACAGTTCGCAACGTTATTCTCTCCGGTTATTTCGATTCAATCGGCATTTATCAGGCCGTCTCCGACAGGCAGCACAAGCTGGTACAACAGTGGCTGGATATTCTGGGCATCGATAAACATACCGCGGATGCACCATTTCATAGTCTTTCCTGGGGGCAGCAGCGGCTGGCATTGATTGTTCGTGCACTGGTGAAACATCCTACGTTGCTGATCCTCGATGAACCGTTGCAAGGATTAGATCCGCTCAACCGTCAACTGATCCGTCGGTTTGTGGATGTCCTGATCGGTGAAGGTGAAACTCAGCTTTTGTTTGTCTCTCATCACGCCGAAGATGCCACTGCCTGCATTACCCATCGGCTAGAGTTTGTACCCGAGGGTGATATCTACGCCTATCGACAAACCTCTCTGCGTTAATTTTCATGCCAGGGCGTTTATCACGCCCTTTTTTCTGCTTTTTTTTCAGACAAGTGCTGAAATAACAACCTAACATAATGATTTATAATAAAGTAACTGGCAGCATCGAGTGAAAACACCGGAGTGTAAACGATTCCACTAATTTATTCCGTGTCACACTTTTCGCATCTTTGTTATGCTATGGTTATTGCATACCATAGGCTTAACGGAGCGAATTATGAGAGTATTGGTTACAGGTGGTAGCGGTTACATTGGAAGCCACACTTGCGTGCAGTTGCTGAAAAACGGTCACGAAGTGGTGATCCTGGATAATCTCTGCAACAGCAAGCGTAGCGTACTGCCCGTCATTGAGCGTTTAGGCGGCAAGCATCCGACCTTCGTGGAAGGAGACATCCGTAACGAAGCGCTGATAACCGAAATTCTGCACGATCATGCCATTGATACGGTCATCCATTTTGCCGGTTTAAAAGCCGTTGGAGAATCCGTTGCCAAGCCGCTGGAGTACTATGACAACAACGTCAACGGCACTCTGCGTCTGGTGAATGCAATGCGCGCTGCCAACGTGAAAAACTTCATTTTCAGCTCCTCCGCGACCGTCTATGGCGATCAGCCGCAAATTCCTTACGTTGAAAGCTTCCCCACCGGCACGCCGCAAAGTCCGTACGGCAAAAGCAAGCTGATGGTGGAACAGATCCTGACCGATCTGCAAAAAGCACAGCCCGACTGGAGCATTGCCCTGCTGCGCTACTTTAACCCGGTTGGCGCTCATCCATCGGGAGATATGGGGGAAGATCCGCAAGGTATTCCAAACAACCTGATGCCTTACATCGCGCAGGTTGCCGTTGGCCGTCGCGAATCTCTTGCCATATTTGGCAATGACTACCCTACTGAAGATGGCACCGGCGTACGCGACTACATCCACGTGATGGATCTCGCCGACGGCCATGTTGCTGCCATGGAAAAACTGGCGGGCAAACAGGGCGTACATATTTACAACCTCGGTGCAGGCATCGGCAGCAGCGTGCTGGACGTGGTCAACGCCTTCAGCAAAGCTTGCGGTAAACCGGTGAATTACCATTTCGCCCCGCGCCGTGATGGCGATCTTCCGGCCTACTGGGCTGACGCCAGCAAAGCCGATCGCGAGCTCAACTGGCGCGTGACCCGCACACTGGATGAAATGGCACAAGATACCTGGCACTGGCAGTCACGCCACCCGCAGGGATATTCGGATTAAGGACCAATCATGACGCAATTCAATCCTGTCGATCATCCACATCGCCGTTTTAACCCGCTCACCGGGCAGTGGATCCTCGTATCACCACATCGCGCCAAACGCCCGTGGCAAGGGGCGCAGGAAACTCCGTCTAAGCAGGTACTGCCTGCACATGACCCGGACTGCTTCCTGTGCGCTGGCAATACGCGCGTTACCGGCGACAAAAACCCGGATTACACCGGGACCTATGTCTTTACCAATGACTTTGCGGCGCTGATGTCCGATACCCCGGACGCGCCGGACAGTCACGATCCGTTAATGCGATGCCAGAGCGCGCGCGGTACCAGCCGTGTAATTTGCTTCTCGCCCGATCACAGCAAAACGCTGCCGGAACTCAGCGTCCCTGCGCTAACAGAAATTGTGAAAACGTGGCAGGAACAGACTGAAGACTTAGGCAAAACCTATCCCTGGGTGCAGGTATTTGAGAATAAAGGCGCAGCGATGGGGTGCTCAAACCCGCACCCACACGGACAAATTTGGGCCAACAGCTTTTTGCCTAACGAAGCCGAACGTGAAGATCGCCTGCAGAAAGCGTACTTCGCCGAACAAGGCGCGCCGATGCTCGTTGATTACGTCCAGCGTGAGCTGGCGGACGGCAGCCGTACGGTCGTAGAAACCGAGCACTGGCTAGCGGTAGTACCTTACTGGGCCGCGTGGCCGTTCGAAACGCTGCTGCTGCCGAAAGCGCACGTGTTGCGAATTACCGATTTGACCGACGAACAGCGTGCTGACCTGGCGCTGGCGTTGAAAAAACTGACCAGTCGTTATGACAACCTGTTCCAGTGCTCATTCCCCTATTCTATGGGCTGGCACGGCGCACCGTTTAACGGTGAAGAAAACCAACACTGGCAGTTGCACGCACACTTTTACCCGCCGCTGCTGCGTTCCGCGACTGTGCGTAAATTTATGGTCGGTTATGAAATGCTGGCAGAAACCCAGCGCGACCTGACGGCAGAACAAGCGGCTGAACGACTGCGTGCGGTCAGCGACATCCATTTTCGCGAATCCGGAGTTTAAATAATGAGTCTGAAAGAAAAAACACAATCTCTGTTTGCTGAAACATTTGGCTACCCTGCCACCCATACTATTCAGGCACCGGGTCGTGTGAACCTGATCGGTGAACATACCGATTATAACGACGGCTTCGTTCTGCCCTGCGCTATCGACTATCAAACCGTTATCAGCTGTGCGGCACGCGACGATCGAAAAGTCCGTGTGATCGCCGCTGATTACGACAATCAGGTTGATGAGTTCTCGCTTGATGCGCCAATTATCGCTCATGACAGCCAGCAGTGGTCAAACTACGTGCGTGGCGTAGTGAAACATCTGCAAAAGCGCAATAACGCCTTTGGCGGCGCGGATCTGGTGATCAGCGGTAACGTCCCGCAGGGTGCGGGCTTAAGCTCTTCTGCCTCACTGGAAGTCGCTGTGGGTACGGTATTCCAGCAGCTCTATCATCTGCCGCTCGACGGCGCGCAGATTGCCCTGAATGGCCAGGAAGCTGAAAACCAGTTTGTCGGCTGTAACTGCGGCATTATGGATCAACTGATCTCGGCACTTGGTAAGAAAGATCATGCGCTACTGATCGACTGCCGAACGCTGGGCACCAAAGCCGTTTCCATGCCTGAGGGCGTAGCGGTGGTGATCATCAACAGTAACTTTAAACGCACATTGGTCGGTAGCGAATACAATACCCGTCGCGAACAGTGTGAAACCGGCGCGCGTTTCTTCCAGCAGCCAGCGCTGCGTGATGTCAGCCTTGAAGCGTTTAACGCCGTCGCCCACGAACTGGATCCGATTGTCGCCAAACGCGTTCGCCACGTGATCACGGAAAATGCGCGTACCGTTGAAGCCGCTCAGGCGCTGGAAAAAGGCGACCTGCTGCGCATGGGCCAACTGATGGCGGAATCTCACGCCTCAATGCGCGATGACTTTGAAATTACCGTGCCGCAAATTGATACGCTGGTCGAGATTGTCAAAGCAACCATCGGCGATAAAGGCGGTGTCCGTATGACCGGCGGCGGCTTCGGCGGCTGCATCGTGGCGCTGATCCCGCAAGATTTGGTGCCTGCCGTACAGCAGGCCGTCGCGGAACAATACGAAGCAAAAACCGGTATCAAAGAAACATTCTACGTCTGCAAACCTTCACAAGGAGCAGGACAATGTTAAGCGAAATCCCTGTGCAGGCTCCGGACGGTCAGCCGTTTCGCCTGCTCACCCTGCGCAATGACGCAGGGATGGTCGTCACGCTCATGGACTGGGGCGCGACGCTGCTCTCTGCGCGTATTCCGCTTAGCGATGGTAGCGTGCGTGAAGCATTGCTCGGGTGCGCCAGTCCGGAACAATACCCGGAGCAGGCTGCGTTTCTGGGCGCTTCAGTTGGTCGCTACGCTAACCGTATCGCCAACAGCCGCTATACCTTTGCCGGCGAAACCGTTGAGTTGGTACCAAGTCAGGGCAACAACCAGCTGCACGGCGGGCCAGACAGTTTCGACAAACGCCGCTGGCAGATAGTCAATCAGAATGACCGTCAGGTGCTGTTCGCCTTAACATCTGACGATGGCGACCAGGGTTTCCCTGGTAATCTTTGCGCCACCGCGCAGTATCGCCTGACTGACGATAATCGTATTTCGATAACCTACCGCGCCACGGTCGATAAGCCCTGTCCGGTGAATCTGACGAATCACGTTTATTTTAACCTCGACGGTGACAAAACGGATGTGCGCCAGCATAAGCTGCAAATTATGGCGGACGAGTACTTGCCGGTGGACGAAATGGGCATCCCGCATGACGGGCTGAAATCCGTCGCTGGTAGCACTTTCGATTTCCGCACGCCTAAAATCATCAGCAGTGAATTTCTTGCCGATGACGATCAGCGCAAGGTAAAAGGTTACGATCACGCCTTCCTGCTTCAGGCACAGGGCAATGCGCGTACGCCGGTCGCCCGACTGTGGTCCCAGGATGAAAAACTGCAGATGGTGGTATACACCTCCGCCCCGGCATTGCAGTTTTACTCCGGCAACTTCCTCGGCGGTACACCATCTCGCGGACCAGACGCCTACGAAGACTGGCAAGGTCTGGCGCTGGAAAGTGAGTTTCTCCCGGACAGCCCGAACCATCCAGAGTGGCAGCAGCCGGACTGCTTCTTACGCCCGGGTGAAGAGTATGCCAGCGTGACGGAATATCAGTTTATTCCAGTCTGATCCTTTCCCCTCACAGGCCCGACGACGTAACGTAGCGGGCCTGTTATTTGTTTATCACAGTAGAACCGCTCAAATCCCCACCACTCAAAGACAAAATCGCAACCTTGAATTCACAAGAACCTTACACTGTGGCGCTATTTTCGCTATGGTTATGCGTAAGCATTGCCGCTGACGCTTTACGGCAATATAATGAGAATTATTATCATTCAATATGATTTATAGGAGTGAGTGTATGGCTGTAACTAAGCTGGTTCTGGTACGTCACGGTGAAAGTCAGTGGAACAACGAAAACCGTTTTACCGGTTGGTATGACGTTGATCTGTCAGAGAAAGGCGTGGGCGAAGCAAAAGCGGCAGGTAAACTGCTGAAAGAAGAAGGCTACAGCTTCGATTTTGCTTATACCTCTGTGCTGAAACGTGCCATCCACACCCTGTGGAACGTACTGGACGAACTGGATCAGGCCTGGCTGCCGGTTGAAAAATCCTGGAAACTGAACGAACGTCATTACGGCGCGCTGCAAGGTCTGAACAAAGCTGAAACCGCTGAAAAATACGGTGACGAGCAGGTTAAGCAATGGCGTCGCGGCTTTGCGGTAACACCACCGGAACTGACCAAAGATGACGAGCGTTATCCGGGTCACGATCCGCGTTATGCGAAATTGACCGACAAAGAGTTACCGGTTACCGAAAGCCTGGCGCTGACCATCGATCGCGTTATCCCCTACTGGAACGAAACCATTCTGCCGCGCATGAAAAGCGGTGAGCGCGTAATTATCGCCGCTCACGGTAACTCTCTGCGTGCGCTGGTTAAATATCTGGATAACATGGGCGAAGATGAGATCCTTGAACTGAACATCCCGACCGGCGTACCGCTGGTATATGAGTTCGACGAAAACTTCAAACCAATCAAACACTACTATCTGGGTAATGCTGACGAGATCGCAGCAAAAGCGGCAGCCGTTGCGAACCAGGGTAAAGCGAAGTAATTTTCATCTTGGGTCAAACGAGAAAAGCGTGGAATGCTCCACGCTTTTTTATTGCCGGATGACGGCGTTGTCTTATCCGGCCTACCGAGCGTAGCCAGGATGAATTTTTTAACCGCGGCGCGCTTTTACAGCATCCGCCAGCTGGCGCAATACTGCATCGGTATCTTCCCAGCCAATGCAGGCGTCGGTGATGCTCTTACCGTAGGTCAGCGGCTCACCGCTATCCGGGTTCTGATTACCTTCTACCAGATGGCTTTCGATCATCACACCAATAATTGCTTTTTCGCCCCCAGCAACTTGTCCGCAAACATCTTTCGCGACATCCATCTGCTTTTTGAACTGCTTGCTGGAGTTGGCATGGCTAAAGTCGATCATCACCTGCGCTGAAAGCCCTGCTTTGATCAGACCTTCTTTCACATCGGCAACGTGCTGAGCGCTGTAGTTCGGCTCTTTGCCGCCGCGCAAAATAATATGGCAATCGCCATTACCACTGGTATTTACGATCGCCGAATGACCCCATTTGGTCACAGACAGGAAGCAGTGCGGCGCTCCTGCGGCGTTAATCGCATCAATCGCTACTTTTATCGTGCCATCAGTACCGTTTTTAAAGCCAACCGGGCAGGACAGACCAGACGCCAATTCGCGGTGCACCTGAGATTCTGTGGTACGTGCCCCAATCGCGCCCCAGCTCATCAGGTCGGCGAGGTATTGCGGCGTAATCATATCGAGGAATTCCCCCGCAGCAGGCAATCCGCTGTCATTGATATCCAGCAGCAGTTTACGCGCAATGCGCAGCCCATCGTTGATCTGGAAGCTGTTGTCCATGTGCGGATCGTTGATAAGCCCTTTCCAGCCAACGGTAGTTCGCGGTTTTTCAAAATAGACGCGCATAACGATTTCAAGCTCGTCTTTTAACTCTTCACGCAGTGCCAGCAGGCGAGCGGCATACTCTTTGGCGGCTGCCGGATCATGAATAGAGCAAGGCCCAATCACTACCAACAGGCGATCGTCACTCCCTTTCAGGATTTTATGAATCGCCTTACGGGCATGAGCCACCGTGTTTGCGGCATTTTCAGTAGCGGGGAATTTTTCCAACAATGCGACTGGCGGTAATAACTCGTTGATCTCTTTAATGCGTAAATCGTCGTTCTGATAATTCATGATTATTCCAGCGTTGCCATACTTATATAAATGAATGCAATCCCTCCAATCTATATCTTCAGTCATAAAGTGTAAACGGGGTTTTACACTTTGGACGGATTAATCCTGGAATTGGCCAAAAAAACGCAATAAAGTAGCGAAAAACGAGATCCAACCTACAATTTATAACTGTAACAGCTTTAATTTTCATAAATTTCAAGATTCTATGCTGGGTTTAATTTCTCTGGCAAAACTATTAACCACATATTGATGATGTAACTGGCACATGCACTGTTGGAAGACGTTATCCGACATATCGACCATAACAGGAGCATATTATGCATATGACAAAGCTGGCTTCACTCTTTCTTACCGCTACACTCAGCCTCGCCAGCGGCGCGGCGCTGGCAGCTGAAACCAATACGCAGTCCAATAACGGCCAGGCAAATTCCTCGGCGGATGCCGGTCAGGTCGCCCCAGACGCACGCGAAAACGTGGCACCAAATAATGTCGACAACAGTAACGTGAATTCGGGTGGCACAATGCTGCACCCGAACGGTTCATCAATGAACCATGAAGGGATGACCAAAGACGAGATGCACAAAAACACAATGTGTAAGGACGGTCGCTGCCCTGATGTGAATAAGAAGGTTGAGACCGGAAACGGCATTAACAATGATGCTGAGACAAAAACTGATGGCACTACGCAGTAACGCTGAAAATAAAGCTAATAATGGGAGAGCAATAGCTCTCCTTTTTAATTTTATCATCCCAAAAACGGTATGATGGCATACAGTAAAGATGAGAATAACAAAGGGATGGCATAATGGCGCACTCGCATACTCATACTTCTTCTGAGCAACCCAAGGACAATAATGCCCGCCGCTTGATGTTTGCATTCTGCATTACAGCCGGATTTATGTTGGTTGAAGTGGTGGGTGGCATACTTTCAGGTTCACTGGCCTTGTTGGCCGATGCCGGGCATATGCTCACTGATGCCGCAGCGCTCCTTTTTGCGCTGCTGGCCGTCCGGTTTTCCCATCGCCCGCCCACAATACGACACACCTTCGGCTGGCTGAGGCTCACGACACTGGCCGCGTTTGTTAACGCCATCGCATTGGTCGTGATCACCATTTTAATCGTCTGGGAAGCCATTGAGCGCTTCCATACGCCCCGCCCCGTGGCTGGCGGCATGATGATGGTTATAGCTGTCGCGGGTTTACTGGCTAACGTGCTGGCTTTTTGGGTTCTACACCGCGGCAGTGAGGAGAAAAACCTGAACGTCCGCGCCGCGGCACTACATGTGATGGGCGATTTACTCGGCTCGGTCGGGGCGATCATCGCTGCGCTGATTATTATCTGGACGGGCTGGACGCCTGCGGACCCGATTCTCTCGATTCTGGTTTCCGTGCTGGTACTGCGTAGCGCCTGGCGACTGTTAAAGGATAGCGTTAATGAATTACTGGAAGGCGCCCCGCTGACGCTGGATATCGCCGCACTACAGCGCCATCTCAGCCGGGATATCCCCGAAGTCCGCAATGTGCACCATGTCCATGTCTGGATGGTGGGTGAAAAACCGGTAATGACGCTGCATGTGCAGGTGGTCCCGCCGCACGATCACGACGCGCTGTTGGAGCGTATTCAGCATTTCCTTATCCATCACTACCAGATTGAACACGCCACGATCCAGATGGAGTATCAGCCGTGTAATGGGCCGGACTGCCACCTGTATCAGGGGGTATCCGGCCATTCACACCATCACCATTAATGGGACAGCGCGTGGGAACCCCGCTCGCGCGCGCTGTTAATCCACATTCTGCTACCGTTCAGGGCGATAACCGTCAGGATCACATATTCCAGCGACATGGCATATACGCCTTGCAGGGCGAAAATCACTACGCTTATTACGTTAATGATCACCCACAGCAGCCAGTTTTCAACGTACTTACGCGTCATCAGGATCATCGCCGCAATCGACAACACCATCATGCAGGAGTCCCAGAACGGGAATGCATCGGGTTGCAACTCAGGCACAACAACCTGCAATCCTAATGCCTGCATAATGTTCACCGCAATGCGGGTCAGGAACGCAAAGACCGGATCGATATAGACCGACATCAGGCCGATCGCCACCACGCAAGCCGCCAGCCAGCCGATCGCTTTTGGTAACGGCAGCCAGCGAATTTTCAGTTCCGCTTCATGCTGGTTGGTTTGCCTGGACCACGCATACCAGCCGTAGATGTTGGCGGCAAAGAAGAAAACTTGCAGCAACAGGCTTGCATAGAGCTGGATCTGAAAGAAGATAATCGCAAACAGCGTGACGTTTATCAGGCCGAAGAAGTAATTGCTGATTTTCTCAAGGCTCGCCAGGCCAATACACAGCAACCCGGCGATCGTCCCCACAGCTTCGATCCACGACAGATCGTAACCGCCAGCGCCAATCGGAATATGTACCAGAATGTTCTGCGTGCTAAAAAAGTCCATCTTTTCCCCCAGAGCAAAAAAATTAATTAAGCTCGAAGTGTAGCCGCAAATTCCAACATGCGGTTTAACGGCAACAACGCCCCTTCTCGCAGCGCAGCATCAACATGTATCTCATGAGCCGCTCCGCCTTGTTCCAGGCCCTCAGCAATCGCCTTGAGGCCGTTCATCGCCATCCACGGACAATGCGCACAGCTGCGGCAGGTTGCCCCCTCACCAGCCGTCGGCGCTTCAAGCAATTCTTTATCCGGAACGGCCTGCTGCATTTTGTAAAATATGCCCCGGTCAGTCGCCACAATCAGCTGTTGATGCGGTAACGATTTAGCGGCGTTGATTAACTGGCTGGTTGAGCCAACCGCATCGGCCATATCAACGATAGACTGAGGGGACTCCGGGTGCACCAACACCGCTGCATCAGGGTAAAGCCCCTTCATGCGTGTTAAAGCCTGAGTTTTAAATTCGTCGTGGACGATACAGGCCCCCTGCCAACAAATAACATCTGCACCGGTCTGTTTTTGGACGTAGTTGCCCAGATGTCTGTCCGGAGCCCAGATGATTTTTTCACCTAAACTATCAAGATGCTCAATAAGTTCTACCGCGATACTGGATGTGACGACCCAGTCCGCACGTGCTTTAACGGCGGCTGAGGTATTGGCGTAAACCACCACGGTACGATCGGGGTGCGCATCGCAAAACGCGCTGAACGCATCAATCGGACAGCCCAGATCTAATGAGCATTCCGCCTGTAGGGTCGGCATCAGGATGGTCTTTTCCGGGCTGAGGATTTTGGCGGTTTCCCCCATAAACCTCACGCCTGCAACCAACAGCGTAGAGGCAGAATGTTTTGAGCCGAAACGCGCCATCTCCAGAGAATCAGAAATACAACCACCGGTCTCTTCGGCCAACTGCTGAATTTCGGGATCGGTGTAATAGTGCGCGACCATAACGGCATCACGCTCTTTCAGCAGGCGCTTGATTTTTTCACGATAAAATTGCTTTTCATCCACACTCAGCGGGGCTGGCTTCGGCGGAAACGGATAAATTGCTGCTTCTGGATCAAACATCACGCTCATCTTGCTTTCTCGTTTTACTGGCTTAACGAAATAACCGATTAAAAGCGTGACGCACGCCATATTCGGTTGGTTTTGTTTTATATGCTAAACAAGATAGCGGATTGGCGTAAGAAAGTCACAATAATTGCGTGTGAGGAATGCCGGAAGGCGACTGACGTCTTATCCGGCCTACGTGAATAGTGTCGTCTGTAGGACTGATAAGCGAAGCGCATCAGGCAAGCAGCTTCGAATCTTATAAATCGCAGATAGCAAAAAGGCGCCTTTAGGGCGCCTTTTTACACTGGTGGGGCGTGCAGGATTCGAACCTGCGACCAATTGATTAAAAGTCAACTGCTCTACCAACTGAGCTAACGCCCCCTTATGGGGTTTACTTCTTTATACTTTCAGGATGGTGGGTCGTGCAGGATTCGAACCTGCGACCAATTGATTAAAAGTCAACTGCTCTACCAACTGAGCTAACGACCCGCTCGGGTATAACCTGAAAAATTTTACTCGGTGCCACCAATAAATTGGTGGGGCGTGCAGGATTCGAACCTGCGACCAATTGATTAAAAGTCAACTGCTCTACCAACTGAGCTAACGCCCCGAGTGGTGGGTGATGACGGGATCGAACCGCCGACCCCCTCCTTGTAAGGGAGGTGCTCTCCCAGCTGAGCTAATCACCCGATACTGCGCTGGATACTACTTACTAACTAAGTTAGTGGTGGGTCGTGCAGGATGACTCGACTTCGTCTCGCCCTACGGGCCGTTGCTTACGCAACGTTATCCTTCACGTTTTACTATCGCGTTCCACCAGAACGATTGGTGGGTCGTGCAGGATTCGAACCTGCGACCAATTGATTAAAAGTCAACTGCTCTACCAACTGAGCTAACGACCCACTTTTTTTGCCGCTTTCGGGCTGTTTGATATCCCTTGGCAACGGCGGCATATATTACTGATTTCAGATTTTAGCGCAACAAAAATTTCGATGTAAATAACTCAACTGCTTAGGAATCACACGACGCGACCAGAATTAACACGATTTCTGGTCGCATGGTGTTCATTACATCGCGCCAAGGCGTTTTTGCGCTTGTTTCGCGCCATCAGTGCCAGGGTATTTAGTGATAACCTGCTGATAAACGGCTTTCGCTTTCTCTTTATCACCTTTGTCCTGCATGATGACGCCGACTTTATACATCGCGTCTGCAGCCTTTGGTGATTTCGGGAAGTTTTTGACTACTGAAGCAAAATAGAACGCTGCATCATCTTTTTTCCCCTTGTTGTAATTCAACTGACCCAGCCAGTAATTCGCATTTGGCAGGTAAGTTGAGTCTGGGTACTTTTTAATGAAGTTCTGAAATGCTTCAATCGCGTCATCCTGGCGGGATTTATCCTGCACCAGAGCAATGGCCGCATTGTAATCGGTATTCGCATCGCCAGTTTGTACCGGAGCACCTGACGCTGCCGCTGCACCCGCATCAGGTGCAGGGGTTGCTGCTGCCCCGCTCTGATCGCCGCCCGCAGATTGCGCCGCAGGTGCACTACCGCTGCCAAGATTATTCATCTGCAGCAATATCTGCTTCTGGCGTTCAACAACCTGATTCAGTTGATACTGATTTTCCTGAATTTGACCGCGCAGGGAATCAATATCGGACTGATTATCGGAGAGTTGTTGCTGGAGTTGGGTTAAAAGCTGACTGTGAGCGTTAGAAATACGCTCGAGTTGAGTGACACGGTCTTCGACCGAGCCTGAGCCGACACTACTGATTGGCGCCTGTGCAAAAGCGGCCCAGGGGGCCGCTATGCCAACCAGTAACGACAGACTCAACAGATGATGTCTGAAGTTACTGCTCATGCAATTCTCTTAGTAAACCAGTACGGCGCGACGGTTTTTGGCGTAAGCCGCTTCGTCATGACCCAGTACTGCAGGTTTTTCTTTACCGTAAGAAACGATGGAGATCTGGTCAGCAGAAACGCCTTTACCCTGCAGGTACATCTTAACGGCGTTCGCACGACGCTCACCCAGGGAGATGTTGTACTCAGGAGTACCACGTTCGTCCGCATGACCTTCTACGGTGACTTTGTAAGACGGGTTGCTACGCAGGAAGTTAGCGTGAGCATCCAGCATTGCAGCGAAGTCAGAACGGATATCGTACTTGTCCAGATCGAAGTAAACGATGTTGTTCTGCTGCAGCTGTTGCATCTGAAGACGCGCTTGCTCTTCAGAAGACATGTTGCCGCTGCCGTTTGCATCCATACCAGTGCCGGCACCCAGCATGCCTTCGCTGCCGTCATTGCTGGCGTTCTTGTTAGAAGAACACGCTGCAATAGCCATAACAGGCAGAGCAATCATCAGCCCTTTCAGCACTTTGTTCAGTTGCATTTCAATGATTCCTTTATTAATCAATTATTTATTATCACAGATACGGCGACCAGGCAGGGAATTTAACCTGTCCATCAGTTGCCGGAAGACGCGCTTTGAAACGCCCATCTGTAGAAACCAAATTCAGCACGGATCCCATCCCCTGAGAAGAGCTGTAGATTACCATAGTGCCGTTAGGTGCCAGACTTGGCGTTTCGTCCAGGAACGTTGACGACAGAACTTGTACGCCACCCGCTACCAGATCTTGTTTGGCAATGTGCTGCTGACCGTTGGCCGAGCTTACCATTACCATAAATTTACCGTCGCTGCTCACATCCGCATCCTGGTTTTGCGAACCTTCCCAGGTAATGCGCTGCGGAGCACCGCCGTTGACGTTAACTTTATATACCTGCGGACGACCGGCCTGGTCAGACGTAAAGGCCAGGTTTTGGCTGTCCGGGAACCAGGTAGGTTCCGTGTTGTTGCTACGACCATCCGTCACCTGACGGATCTGACCGGAACCAATGTCCATGACATACAGGTTCAGGCTACCGGTTTTAGACAGGGCAAACGCCAGTTTGCTGCCATCCGGAGAAAACGCAGGCGCACCGTTGTGACGTGGGAACGAGGCTACCTGACGAACCGCGCCGTTAGACAGTGTCTGAATAACCAGTGCAGAACGACCGCTTTCGAAGGTAACGTACGCCAGTTTTGAACCGTCCGGGGACCACGCCGGAGACATCAGCGGCTGCGGAGAACGGTGTACCACGAACTGGTTGTAACCATCGTAGTCGGACACACGTAATTCGTACGGGAACTGACCACCGTTGGTCTGAACAACATAAGCGATACGGGTACGGAATGCACCTTTAATGCCGGTCAGTTTTTCAAACACTTCGTCACTTGCAGTATGGCCCGCGTAACGCAGCCACTGCTTGTTCACTTTATAGGTGTTCTGTGCCAGTACGGTACCCGGTGCGCCACCGGTGTCAACCAGCTGATAGGCAACGCTGTAAGAACCATCCGGGTTCGGCGTAACCTGGCCGACGACTACGGCATCAATGCCCAGCGCAGACCACGCAGCAGGTTGAACTTCCTGCGCGGTACCGGGCTGCTGAGGCAGACGAGAACGGTCTAACGGGTTAAATTTACCGCTGTTACGCAGGTCAGCACCTACGATACCACCGATATCTTCAGGTGCAGCACCCGGTCCTGCCCACTGGAAGGGGACAACACCAATCGGGCGCGCCGAGTCCACCCCCTGGGTGATCTCGATACGTACTTCTGCGTGCAGCACCGCTGCCCACAGCATCAGAAAACCAAATGCTACTCGTAATGCCTGCTTCATCATATCTCCCTTATCTGGACGGAAAGCCCACGATAATTTAGCAGAATGTTAACAAACTCAAATACACAAAACTACCAGAACTCTGTCTCAACCTTAGACCGTTTCCCCTGATTTCTCAGGGGTCGTTATTACAGTTTGAAGTCCAGTTTGGCATCTTTTACTTTTTCATAAACTGCCTGGCTAGGCGGTTTAGGAATTCTGGCGGTTTTCGCAGCCGTCAGCGCAGCCTGACACAATGCCGGATCCCCGCCCTCTTCGGTCACATCCAGTAACAGACCATCGGGTGCTAACTTGATATGTAATACGCAAGATTTACCTGCATACAAATCTGCACCATACAGACGGCTCTGGATCGCATTGCGAATTTGAGATGCGTAAGCACTGATATCAGCGCCAGATGCACCGCCATTGGCACCACTTGTACCACTATCTTTCGCCGGTTGGCCGTTTCCTTTCGCTCCACCGCCCGATTTCGGTGCATTCTTACCGGAGCTCAGGTCACCCAACAAGTCGTCAACGCCAGAGGCTGCAGCGGCTTTTTCGGCCGCAGCCTTTTTAGCAGCAGCTGCTTTATCTGCCGCAGCTTTCTTATCGGCAGCGGCTTTCTCAGCTGCAGCTTTTTTGTCTGCTGCTGCTTTTTCTGCAGCGGCTTTCTTATCAGCCGCCGCTTTTTCAGCAGCGGCAGCTTTCGCGGCAGCGGCTTTTTCTGCTTTCTCAGCAGCAGCTTTCTCGGCTGCTGCTTGCTTAGCGGCCTCAGCCTGTGCTTTCTTCGCAGCGTCCGCAGCTGCCTTAGCAGCTTGTGCTTCTGCAGCTTTCTTCGCATCAGCGGCGGCTTTAGCGGCTTCAGCCTCAGCTTTTTTCTGTGCGTCCGCAGCGGCTTTCTTCGCGGCATCTGCCGCTTGCTTAGCCTGGGCATCAGCTTTAGCCTTCGCGTCTGCAGCAGCCTTCGCCGCAGCCTCTTCAGCCTGTTTCTGTTGCTCTTGCGCTTTCGCTGCGGCGGCTTCAGCTTGCTTCTGCTGTTCCGCCTGTTCGCGCACTTTTTCCTGCGCGGCTAAACGTTCTTTTTCCAGCTGCTTCAGTCGCTCTTGCTCAGCTGCCTGCTTCTCGCGAAGTTCTTCAGCTTGCTGCTGCGCCTGCTTTTCACGCTGCTCTTCAGCGCGTTTCGCACTTGCCTGCTGTTGCTGCTGCCTGTCGTACTGTTGCACAACGGCGCCAGGATCGACCATAACGGCGTCGATGGACGAACCGCCACCGCCGCCGGCTGAAGCATCAATGTGCTCATCGAACGAACTCCAGATCAGCGCTGCAAATAAAATGACATGCAGCACCGCTGAAATAATTATCGCCCTTTTGAGCTTGTCGTTTTGTTCGGTTGCCTTTGACACTCTCGGTTCCCAAAAAACTGTTCGCCTGTTACGTGCTATCTTTCAAGCCAGCAAAACGCAGTCATCAGATTGGCTGCGTCATCAAGCCAACCGATTTTACGCCTGCACTGTGTAACAAGTTCAGCGCTTTAATTATTTCATCATAAGGCACGTCTTTCGCACCACCGATTAAAAAGACCGTTTTCGGATTGGTCTGCAGGCGGCTTTTCGCCTCCGCGATAACCTGCTCCGGCGGCAGTTGATCCATACGATCTTTCTCAACTACCACGCTGTATTGCCCAATACCGGAAACTTCAATAATGACCGGGGGTTCGTCGTTACTGCTGACGGCTTGCGACTCGGTCGCATCCGGCAGGTCGACTTCCACACTCTGCGTAATGATCGGCGCGGTTGCCATAAAGATCAGCAACAGCACCAGCAGTACGTCGAGCAGCGGTACAATATTGATTTCGGACTTGAGTTCGCGACGACCTCGTCCACGCGTTCTGGCCATGGCTTACCCCTTGTTGCTCTCGCTAACGGTAAACGCCTGGCGGTGCAGAATCGCGGTGAACTCTTCCATAAAGTTGTCGTAATTCAGTTCCAGTTTGTTCACGCGCTGGTTCAGACGGTTATAGGCCATAACCGCTGGAATTGCCGCAAACAGACCGATAGCCGTTGCAATCAACGCTTCTGCGATACCCGGTGCGACCATTTGCAGCGTCGCCTGTTTTACCGCGCCCAGCGCGATAAATGCGTGCATGATCCCCCAAACGGTACCGAACAGACCGATATACGGGCTAATGGAGCCAACGGTGCCGAGGAATGGAATATGCGTTTCCAGCGTTTCCAGTTCACGGTTCATCGAGATACGCATCGCACGGGAAGCCCCCTCTACGACCGCTTCCGGCGCGTGGCTATTTGCCCGATGCAAACGCGCAAATTCTTTGAATCCGCTATAGAAAATTTGTTCCGAGCCCGCCAAATTATCACGACGCCCCTGGCTTTCCTGGTACAGGCGCGACAATTCAATGCCGGACCAGAACTTGTCTTCAAATGCTTCGGCTTCACGTGAAGCAGCATTAAGAATACGGGTCCGTTGGATGATGATGGCCCAGGATGCGATTGAGAAACCAATCAAAATCAACATGATAAGTTTAACCAGAAGGCTTGCCTTCAGGAACAAATCAAGGATATTCATGTCAGTCACTGCTTAAACTCCGCGACAATAGACTTGGGAAGCGCACGAGGCTTCATTTTGAGTGGATCAACGCAAACAATCAGAACTTCGGCTTCATTCAGCACGGTGTTCTCTGCGTTGACAATGCGTTGCGTGAAAACCAATGAGGTGCCACGCATTGACGTAATTTCGGTTTGAACTTCGAGCATATCGTCGAGCCGGGCAGGCGCAAAATACTCGAGGGTCATCTTGCGCACCACAAAGGCGACACGTTCGGCCAACAGGACCTGCTGACTGAAGTGATGATGACGAAGCATTTCTGTGCGTGCTCTTTCATAAAAAGCGACGTAACTGGCGTGGTAAACCACCCCACCGGCATCGGTATCTTCATAATAGACACGAACCGGCCATCGAAACATATACTTATTCATTCCTACTGCCTCTTTGTTGGCTTCGCCCACTCACACCAGTTACTTACCTTTGTAAGCGTCTGGTGATTCGCGCTCTTGCCGCCGCGATGCATCAAGAATGTCGTTGTATATCGCGCTGTCTTCACTGTACATCCCGGTAATGCAACAAAAGGTTAGTGCTTTCAAACTTCGCTACTATACGCGCGGGAATGGTGCTTTGGAATGGGGGAAAGTAAACGGAGAGTAAAAAATTATGGGCTTATGCAAGCCCATAAATATTTAAGGATGTTTCTTATTCAAAAGAAGAAGAAAATCAGACCAACAACGAGGACAATATCCGCGATCAGCGGGCAGAAGATGCCCTGCCAATGTACGGCGCGAGGACGGAAGCCAACGCCGTGAATAATGCCTGCGCAGACCGCCCACATCAGCAGGAAACCATGCCAGATTTCAAGCTCACTGGTTTTGGCCGCGAAACGAGACGGATCCCAGAATATGCAGCCAGCCAACACGATTGCCAGCACAAATGAAAGCGCCCGCAAGGGGCGCTTGTCCATCGCGTTGTATACCATCGCGATAATGTTGGTCATTAGCTATCTTCTTGCCCGGCTTTGCCTGATTCAACGTGCTCAAGCGCCAGCGCTGTGATTATCCCAAATGCACAGGCAAGAAGCGTTCCCAAAATCCATGCGAAATACCACATTTTAAGCTCCTTACTTAGTACAGAGAGTGGGTGTTGCTTTCAATATCTTCTTTAGTGATGCGACCGAACATCTTCCAGTAACACCAGCTGGTGTACAGCAGAATAATCGGTACAAACACCGCCGCGACCCAGGTCATCAGATTCAATGTACGCTGGCTGGAGGTGGCATCCCACATGGTCAAACTTGCGTTCATCATGGTGCTGGATGGCATCACAAACGGGAACATTGCGATACCGGCAGTCAGGATGATGCAGGCTAACGTCAGTGAGGAGAAGACGAACGCCCATGCCCCTTTCTCCATACGAGAAGTCAGGATGGTTAACAGCGGCAGAACCACGCCCAGTGCAGGAACCAGCCACAGGATAGGTGCATTGTTAAAGTTCACCATCCATGCGCCAGCCACACGAGCCACTTCTTTGGTCAGCGGGTTAGAGGCAGCATGATGATCCAGTGCTGAGGTCACAACATAACCGTCAATACCGTAAATCACCCACACACCGGCCAGCGCGAAGCAGACCAGAGTCACCAGCGCCGCAACCTGTGAAGTTGCACGAGCACGCAGATGCAGTTCACCTACCGTACGCATCTGCAGATAGGTCGCACCCTGGGTGATGATCATCCCAACGCTCACGACACCTGCCAGCAGACCAAACGGATTCAGCAACTGGAAGAAGTTACCGGTGTAGTACAAACGCATGTAGTCATCTACGTGGAACGGAACCCCTTGCAGCAGGTTACCGAACGCCACGCCAATCACCAGCGGTGGCACGAAGCTACCAATGAAGATGCCCCAGTCCCACATGTTGCGCCAGCGCATATCTTCAATCTTAGAGCGGTAGTCAAAACCGACCGGACGGAAGAACAAGGACGCCAGAACCAGAATCATCGCCACATAGAAACCGGAGAACGCAGCGGCATACACCATCGGCCAGGCAGCGAACAGTGCGCCACCCGCGGTGATGAGCCAAACCTGGTTACCGTCCCAGTGCGGGGCGATGGAGTTAATCATAATTCGACGCTCGGTATCATTACGACCGAGGAAACGGGTGAGCATGCCCACCCCCATGTCGAAGCCATCAGTGACTGCAAAACCAATCAGCAGAATGCCAACCAGCAGCCACCAGATAAAACGCAATACTTCATAATCGATCATTTGACGACTCCTGTCTTAGCGTGCCGGCTGAGAAGTCACAGTGGACTGCTCGTAGTGATAACGACCGGTTTTCAGGCTACTCGGCCCAAGGCGTGCGAACTTGAACATCAGATACAGTTCAGCCACCAGGAACAGGGTATACAGGCCGCAAATCAACAGCATCGAGAAGATGAGGTCGCCAGCAGTCAGCGAAGAGTTCGCTACGGCTGTTGGTAACA
Organism: Citrobacter sp. Cpo061; assembly: GCF_030332845.1. NCBI lineage: Bacteria > Pseudomonadati > Pseudomonadota > Gammaproteobacteria > Enterobacterales > Enterobacteriaceae > Citrobacter > Citrobacter sp. Cpo061. Next base: position 560,015 of record NZ_JAOWHB010000050.1, on the reverse strand, counting down.
CTTCACCAATCGCCCACGGTTGACGACCGTACTCTGCAACAAACCAACCGGATTCAATAGCAATCCACGGCAGAGGAATCGCATACAGCGCGGTGCGCAGCAGCCATTTTTTCTCACCGATACGGTTACGAAGCACAGTCCAGAAGGACACCGCGATAATTGCCAGCATCAGAATGCCGCATGCCACCATGATACGGAAAGCGAAGTACAGCGGCGCAACGCGAGGAATAGAATCTTTCGTTGCCTGCTGAATTTGCGCTTCGGTCGCGTCGGTAACTTTGTCCGTATAGCGTTTCAACAGCAGACCATAACCCAGGTCTTTCTTCATGCTGTTGAACTGGTCACGAACGGCCTGGTCGGTAGTACCAGCACGCAGTTCTTCCAGCAACTGATACGCTTTCATCCCGTTACGGATACGCTCTTCGTGTTGCACCATCAGATCTTTCAGACCAATGACCGGTGTATCAACAGAGCGGGTGGCAATGATGCCCAGCGCATAAGGAATTTGAATCGCAAAATGGTTTTCCTGCGCATCCTGGTCCGGAATACCGAACAGCGTGAAGGAAGCCGGTGCAGGCTGAGTTTCCCATTCTGCTTCAATCGCAGCGAGTTTGGTTTTCTGCACGTCGCCCATTTCGTAACCAGATTCATCACCCAGAACGATAACAGACAGAATAGCAGCCATACCAAAGCTGGCAGCGATAGCAAAAGAACGTTTAGCAAACGCGAAGTCACGACCGCGCAGCATATAGTAGGAGCTGATACCCAGAACGAACATCGCGCCACATACATAACCAGATGCCACAGTGTGAACAAATTTCACCTGTGCTACCGGGTTGAGCACCAGTTCAGAGAAGCTCAGCATCTCCATACGCATGGTTTCGAAGTTGAAATCCGCTGCGATTGGGTTCTGCATCCAGCCGTTCGCAACCAGAATCCACAACGCGGACAGGTTAGAACCCAGAGCCACCAGCCAGGTGACACACATATGCTGGACTTTACCCAAACGGTCCCAGCCGAAGAAGAACAGACCTACAAAGGTGGATTCGAGGAAGAAGGCCATCAAACCTTCGATCGCCAGCGGCGCACCGAAAATATCCCCTACATAGTGGGAGTAGTAAGACCAGTTAGTCCCGAACTGGAACTCCATGGTCAGACCGGTAGCCACACCCAGAGCGAAGTTGATACCAAACAACTTGCCCCAGAACTTGGTCATATCTTTATAAATCTGTTTGCCGGAAAGGACGTAGACCGTTTCCATGATGGCCAACAAGAACGCCATACCGAGCGTCAGTGGCACAAACAGGAAGTGGTACATCGCGGTCAAGGCAAACTGTAAGCGCGACAGTTCGACTATATCTAACATCATGACTCCTTGCTCATCGCATGAAGACTCCGAGAGTGAACCCCGTTAGAAAGGGTCACACGCATGCCCCAATACAAATTTATCTGCTTCCTTCCGCCGCTACCCTTTCCTCTCATTTGAAGAAAGGACAATGATGAAAGGTTACAAACATGTTAATAAAACACTCAAATTGATCCCGCAATTATATTACGCCGTAAAATCCTTACAATAAACAGGTTTTTATCGAGACAAATTTGCATTTTTCGATAGTGATCAATTTATAGCTAATTTACCACTTTCAGACCAATTTGATCTGAAGCAATTTACCCTCTTTTGATGCTGTTTTCCAAGTTTTAAACATTGATTTAAATCAATTTTCAAATTTAATGTTAATAGTGTTTAGCACTCACGCTACTAGTAAACGCGATGTTAACAACATGTTTTTCAATGAGTAATTGCCGTTACTACAAATGATAGGATATTTATTTAAATGTACACGATCTTTTAACCAGCCCGGATGACTTAATTGATAGAAGATAAAGAATCACTAATGCTGGGTAGCTCACAGTTTTTTGTTTAGCAAGTCATGGATTTGTTATTTCATACAAATTATTCATTTAAATTTTACTTATAATTAACACCGAGATGTAACTATCTCAACTGGAAGCGAAAACGTTCCACAATGACCGATGCATTGCGTTTGTCGTTCTGCGAGAGAACGCTGACGTTTCGCTTAAGTCATCACTGAAAGTTATCATTAACACCCCCTCTTCTCTTATGTGGCAAAGATTAAATATGCCACAAACATTTCCTTATCATTTTTATCCTAAATTTAACAAAAATGAATTGTGACATATAAGATTAAAAAATAAAAAACCGTTATGTCGTTCACAAGTTAATTAGTAATTGGGATTTTTGAAATTATTTAAAACACGTCATAAACGGCGCGCATAACAAAATAAGATTTCGATCACAAACATGGCAAGTCATTTATTACCCAATTCTCTAATAAATTAAAACCAGCTAAGAAAAGATAATCTATCACATTGATTATGAAAGGATTTTATAGATAACAAATATAACAATCATTTTTCTCAGGATATTTTGAAAATAGATCAATTGCTTCCTTTTTCGCTTCCACAGAAACTCCAACCCTATTAAGAGGTTGTCACAATCCATGTTCTAAATATTAGAAAATAATTTCACTTATTGACCATCAGCCCTACAGAGGATTACCCATGAAGAAATCTACACTTGTTATTGGCGTCATCGGTGCTGACTGCCATGCAGTAGGTAATAAAGTTCTGGATCGCGTTTTTACTGCTCATGATTTTCACGTAATCAACCTCGGGGTGATGGTGAGCCAGGATGAATATATTGATGCTGCGATTGAAACAGGCGCCGATGCCATCGTGGTGTCCTCTATCTACGGTCATGGCGACATTGACTGCCTCGGATTACGTGAGCGCTGCATCGAACGCGGCCTTGGCGACATTCTGCTGTACGTCGGCGGCAACCTGGTCGTCGGTAAACATGACTTCGCCGACGTGGAAGTGAAGTTTAAAGAGATGGGCTTTAACCGGGTTTTCGCCCCCAGCCACGATCTGGAAGATGTTTGCGCGCTTATCACTAATGATATTCACCAACACAATGGCCTCGAACAGCGTTGCCTGGAAGAGGCCATCTGATGCAAACAGTTTCTGTCGATATCGGCTCGACATGGACCAAGGCAGCCCTCTTCGCACATGAAGGCGAGGAATTAACCCTGGTAAACCATGTCCTGACCCCAACCACCACACATCATCTGGCAGACGGTTTTTTTGCCAGCCTGAATCAGGTGCTGAATGTTGCCGATGCTCGCCCGTTACTGAAAAGTGGTGAAGTGCAGTTGAAATACTCCTCCTCAGCGAAAGGTGGGCTCGCCGTTGCAGCAATGGGGCTGGTGCCTTCCATTACGCTGGAGTCGGCAAAAGTTACCGCCCATTCGGCTGGAGCGAAAATCGCGCAATATTATTCGTACAAGCTGAACCGTCATGACATCCAGGAGCTGGAATCATCACCGCCAGACATTCTGTTGTTTACCGGCGGGACAGACGGTGGCGAAGAAAGTTACGGCCTGGCGAATGCGCACGCGCTGGCAGGCTCAAAGCTTGATTGCGCCATTATCTACGCCGGAAACCGGGACATTCAGGACGAAATACAAACGATTCTGGGACATAAGGATCTGACCACGGTAGACAACATTCTGCCGGACCTCGATCACCCGAATCCGTTTGCCGCGCGTCAGGCGATTTGCGATGTGTTCTTGTCACGCATCGTCAAAGGCAAAGGTCTGGACGTTATCGTCGGCGAAACAGGCGAAGAGCCTATGCCGACGCCATGGACGGTATATGAGTTAGTCAAAGCCATTAGCGATTACGACAGCGCATGGAAGGAATTCATGCTGATTGATATGGGCGGAGCCACCACGGATGTCTATTCGGCCAGCGCGAATACCCTCTCCCCCGATACCGTCCTGCATGGTGTTCCTGAACCGTTCGTCAAACGTACCGTTGAAGGCGACCTTGGAATGCGCGTTTCCGCCGTTGTAGTGGGAGAAAGCACGCAGGATATGGTGAAAGTCATCTTCGCCCAGCAGCCACAGCGCGAGGAAGCGTTTTACCGCTATCTACGCCACCTGGTTGGGCAACCGGATTACCTGCCACTCAGCGAGGAAGAGAAATATTTCGACACCCTGCTGGCAGGTTTATGCGTGGGCTATGCCGCTGAGCGCCACGCGGGCACTAAAAAGCAGGTTTGCACCTGCGTGGGTAATGTGGATTTACAGATGGGTCGCGATCTCACCACCGTACGCAAAATCGTCGGTTCAGGGGGATGGCTCTCTCGCGCCAGCCAGTTCGATATCCATAACTGGCTCAAATACAGGGAGCTGGACGACCAGGGTAAAAGAATTCTGTTACCGAATCAGTTTGAGTATTACCGCGATTCAAATGGCCTGCTCCCTCTACTGGCAAACGTCGCCAGACTATACCCGCAAGCCGCTGCTCGCACCAGCATTCAGTGTTTAACCCTATAAAACTTAAGGCAGCTACGAATGGAACTTCGAAATAAAAAATTGACCCACGACGAATTCATGACCGAAAGGCATCAGGTGTTACAAACCTGGGAAACCGGCAAAGACGTTGAGAACTTCGAAGATGGCGTGAAGTACCAGCAATCAATTCCAGAGAAAAAGCGTTTCTCCCTCGCCCTGCTGAAGGCCGATCAGGAAGGTAAAACTCTGAGCCAGCCGCGCGCAGGTGTGGCATTAATGGATGAGCATATTGCGCTGCTCAAAACATTGCAGGAAGAGTGCGACCTCCTGCCAAGTACTATCGATGCCTATACCCGTCTGAACCGCTATGAAGAAGCCGCTGTCGGGATCCAAAAATCCATCGAAGCAGGTACTTCCAAGCTGAATGGTTTACCGGTCGTCAATCACGGGGTTGCTGCCTGCCGTCGTATGACTGAATCGCTGGATAAACCGATCCAGGTTCGCCACGGTACACCGGATGCGCGTCTGCTGGCAGAAATCGCCATGGCCAGTGGCTTTACCAGCTACGAAGGCGGCGGTATCTCCTACAACATCCCTTACGCCAAACGCGTCACTCTGGAAAAATCTATCCGTGACTGGCAGTACTGCGACCGTCTGATGGGTCTGTACGAAGAGAACGGCATTCGCATCAACCGTGAGCCGTTTGGTCCGCTGACCGGCACGCTGATCCCGCCGTTCATGTCCCACTCAGTCGCGATTATCGAAGGTCTGCTGGCGCTGGAGCAGGGCGTGAAGTCTATTACCGTCGGTTACGGCCAGGTCGGTAGCCTGACACAGGATATCGCTGCTATTCAGGCACTGCGTGAACTGTCCCACGAATACTTCCATAACCATGGCTTCGACGATTACGAGCTGAGCACCGTTTTCCACCAGTGGATGGGCGGATTCCCGGAAGATGAAGCAAAAGCCTTCTCCGTTATCGCCTGGGGCGCAGCGGTTGCCGGTATGTCTGGTGCCACAAAAGTTATTACCAAAAGTCCGCACGAAGCATTCGGTATCCCAACCGCGGCAGCTAACGCCCAGGGTCTGAAAGCGTCACGCCAGATGCTCAACATGGTCAGCGATCAGAAATTCCCGCAGTGCGCTGCCGTGGAGCAGGAAGTTGACCTAATTAAGAGCGAAGTCCGCGCGGTATTGAAGAAAGTCTTCGAACTGGGCAATGGCGACATTGCGCGCGGTACGGTGCTGGCCTTTGAAGCTGGCGTGCTGGATGTGCCTTTCGCTCCTGCCGCCTGTAACGCCGGTAAGATCCTGCCTGTTCGCGATAACACAGGCGCAATCCGTATTCTTGAAGCCGGTGCAGTGCCGCTGCCGAAAGATATTCTCGCCCTGCACCACGACTACGTTGCAGAGCGCGCACATTTCGAAGGTCGCAAGCCTTCTTTCCAGATGGTCATTGATGACATCAACGCCGTATCCCACAGTAAATTAATAGGAAGACCATAATGAAAATTAAACAGGCCCTTTTCACAGCTGGCTACTCCTCATTTTATTTTGACGATCAGCAGGCCATCAAAAACGGCGCCGGTCATGACGGGTTTATCTATACCGGCGATCCGGTAACGCCAGGATTTACGTCTGTTCGTCAGGCGGGTGAATGTGTTTCCGTACAGCTGATTCTGGAAAACGGCGCGGTAGCTGTGGGCGATTGCGCAGCGGTGCAATATTCAGGTGCAGGCGGTCGTGACCCACTGTTCCTGGCTGAAAACTTCATTCCGTTCCTCAACGACCACATCAAGCCGTTACTGGAAGGTCGTGACGTTGATTCGTTCCTGACCAACGCCCGTTTCTTTGACGAACTGCGTATTGACAGCCATCTGCTGCATACCGCCGTACGTTATGGTCTGTCTCAGGCGCTGCTCGACGCGGCGGCACTGGCTACCGGTCGTCTGAAAGCCGAAGTGGTTTGTGATGAATGGCAGCTGCCATGCGTCCCGGAAGCCATTCCGTTATTTGGTCAGAGCGGCGACGACCGTTATATCGCCGTCGACAAGATGATCCTCAAAGGTGTGGATGTCCTGCCGCATGCGCTGATCAATAACGTTGAAGAGAAGCTGGGCTTTAAAGGTGAAAAACTGCGTGAGTACGTCCGCTGGTTGTCTAACCGCATCCTGAGCCTGCGCACCAACGATAGCTATCACCCAACGCTGCACATTGATGTCTACGGCACCATCGGTCTGATCTTCGATATGGATCCAGTGCGTTGCGCCGAATACATCGCCAGCCTGGAAGCCGAAGCGCAAGGCCTGCCGCTGTACATTGAAGGCCCGGTTGATGCCGGTAACAAGCCGGATCAGATCCGCATGTTAACCGAGATCACTCAGGAGCTGACTCGTCTGGGTTCTGGCGTGAAAATCGTTGCGGATGAATGGTGTAACACCTATCAGGATATCGTGGACTTCACCGACGCGGGCAGCTGCCACATGGTGCAGATTAAAACCCCGGACCTGGGCGGCATTCACAACATCGTTGATGCAGTGCTGTATTGCAACAAACACGGAATGGAAGCCTATCAGGGCGGTACCTGTAACGAAACGGAAATCAGTGCTCGTACCTGCGTACACGTCGCGCTGGCCGCGCGTCCAATGCGCATGCTGATCAAACCGGGTATGGGTTTCGATGAAGGTCTCAACATCGTGTTTAACGAAATGAACCGCACCATCGCGCTGTTGCAAACTAAGGATTAAGAGATGGCACGCACATTTAAGATCTTATCGCCTACGGCTATCCTGGGTTATGGCTTCCCGGAAGAAAGTTTTCGTAAAGCCATGGAAGAGTCACCGGATCTTATTGCTGTTGACGCAGGTTCCTCCGATCCTGGCCCTCACTACCTGGGGGCAGGTAAACCCTTTACTGACAGGGCCGGTGTGAAACGCGATCTGCGCTATATGATTGTGGCAGGCGTTAAGAACAACATCCCTGTCGTGATCGGCACAGCCGGTGGTTCTGGCGCAGCTCCGCATCTGGAGTGGTGTCGTCAGATAATCCATGAGATCGCGCAGGAAGAAAAACTGTCTTTCTCAATGGCGCTGATTCCGTCTGATGTCGACAAAGAAATCGTTCATCAGGCGCTGGATAACGGCAAAATCACCGCGCTCGATTTTGTGCCTGAACTGACTCACGAGGCCGTTGAAGAGAGCACCTACATTGTCGCGCAGATGGGCGTCGAGCCTTTCCAGCGTGCGTTGAAAGCCGGTGCGCAGGTGGTCCTGGGCGGACGTGCCTACGATCCGGCCTGCTTCGCCGCGCTGCCGATTATGCAGGGCTTTGATGAAGGTCTGGCGCTTCATTGCGGTAAGATCCTTGAGTGTGCAGCCATTGCCGCCACCCCTGGTTCCGGCTCAGATTGTGCGATGGGAATCATTGACGATAACGGCTTTACGCTGAAGGCGTTCAATCCCAAGCGTAAGTTCACCGAGACTTCCGCAGCAGCGCACACTCTGTACGAGAAGTCAGATCCGTACTTCCTGCCAGGGCCAGGCGGTGTGCTGAACCTGAAGGCATGCACTTTCACCCAGGTTAACGAGGGTGAAGTGTATGTCAGCGGTTCACGGCATGAAGAAACACCGTATGCGTTGAAACTGGAAGGTGCACGCCAGGTTGGCTTCCGTTGCCTGACCATCGCCGGAACACGTGACCCTATTATGATTGCCGGGATTGACACGATTCTTGAAGAGGTACAGGCAAGCGTTGCACGTAACCTCTCACTGAATGACGACAGTATCCGCATGACGTTCCACCTTTACGGTAAGAACGGTGTGATGGGCAACCATGAGCCGATGAAAACTGCGGGCCATGAACTGGGAATTCTACTGGATGTCGTTGCGCCAACGCAGGATATCGCCAACAGCGTTTGCTCGCTGGTGCGCTCTACCCTGCTGCACTACGGCTATGAAAATCGCATTGCGACTGCGGGCAACCTCGCCTTCCCGTTCTCGCCATCTGATATTCAGAGTGGACCGGTGTATGAGTTCTCGATCTATCACCTGATTGAAGCGAGCGATGCGCTGCGTTTTGATTTCCACATTGAACAGGTGACGCCAGAAGGAGTTCAGGCATGAAACACTCAATTTGTTCACTGGCGCAAGTAATTCGTTCCAAAAACGCCGGACCGTACGAACTGGTTTTAGATATTTTATTTAAAACAAGGGAAGACTATCAGCGGGTAAAAGCCTGCGAGCAATTAACGCCACATCTTATTGCCGGTTTATATAATGTTGAGCCTGAATTTATTCACAATATCGTCTGGTTCGATCCAGCGAATGCCGTAAAAATCGTCATGCCACGAGATATTATTTCCGGCAACGTCGGTGACAATGATGTTTATGGTGCGCAGCAACACGCTCCATTATTAAGTATTGAGTTCGACTTGTAACAAAAAAACACAATAACAACCATTGGAGCACAGAATTCAGCTGTATCACAGTGCTTCGAATTATTCATGCGGTTGGTCACAACAGGCGTGCGTCTGAGCTGCTGTCCAGGTTCAGGCACACGCCACCCTACACAATTCCAATTACCAGCCTTTATCCGATGGAGTACACATGAAGAAAATTAGTTTAACGAAGATGATCATATTAGGCCTGATACTCGGCATGATTGCCGGGGTGGCCATAAATAATATGGCCGCGGCTGAAACAGCAAAATCTTATGCAGCAGACATTTCCATTTTCACCACCATATTCTTACGTATGGTGAAAATGATTATCGCTCCATTGGTTATTTCAACTCTGGTTGTAGGTATTGCCAAAATGGGCGATGCCAAAACGCTGGGACGTATATTTTCGAAAACCTTCTTCCTGTTTATTTGCGCCTCTCTGGTGTCAATTGCACTGGGTCTGGTTATCGTTAATATCTTCCAGCCAGGCGCAGGTATCAACTTTGTGCCACATGACGTCGGAGCCGTTGCCGCCGTTAAGTCAGAGCCATTCACGCTGAAAGTATTCATCTCACACGCGGTACCGACCAGTATTGTCGATGCGATGGCGCGTAACGAAATTCTGCAGATCGTCGTGTTCTCAATCTTCCTCGGTTGCAGCCTCGCTGCGATTGGTGAAAAAGCCGATCCTATCGTGAAAGTGCTGGATTCACTGGTGCACGTCATGCTGAAGCTGACGGGTTACGTCATGTTGTTTGCACCACTGACCGTTTTTGCCGCTATTTCAGGCCTGATTGCCGAACGTGGTCTGGGTGTGATGGTTAGCGCCGGGATCTTCATGGGTGAGTTCTACCTGACGCTGGGTATGCTGTGGGCGATCCTGATTGGCCTGTCTACGATGATCGTCGGGCCTTGCATCGCGCGTTTAACGAAATCAATCCTCGAACCCGCTCTGCTGGCCTTTACCACTTCAAGCTCTGAAGCCGCCTTCCCGGGTACGCTGGACAAGCTGGAAAAATTCGGTGTTTCGTCAAAAATTGCCAGCTTCGTTCTGCCTATCGGTTATTCCTTTAACCTGGTCGGTTCCATGGCTTATTGCTCATTTGCCACCGTCTTTATTGCCCAGGCGTGCAACATCGAACTGAGCATGGGCGAGCAAATCACCATGCTGTTGATCCTGATGCTCACCTCGAAAGGAATGGCAGGCGTACCGCGCGCATCAATGGTGGTTATCGCTGCAACCCTGAACCAGTTCAACATTCCAGAAGCAGGTCTGATTCTGCTGATGGGTGTCGATCCGTTCCTCGATATGGGTCGTTCCGCCACGAACGTTATGAGTAACGCCATGGGAGCAGCCATTGTCAGCCGTTGGGAAGGTGAACACTTCGGCCAGGGTTGCCGTGGCTCTGCACCAGTGAAGTCCCCGGAGCAGGAACGTCCGGTTACCGAACCGTCAGAAGTTGCCATGTCCTGACACAACGCCATTGCCGGATGGCGCTCGCGCTTATCCGGCCTACATAACGTTTAACCATCCGTAGGCCGGATAAGGCGGTACGCCGCCATCCGGCACCAAGATGAGCACACCAACAGGAATGCATAATGAATAAAACAATTCTCGGCGTGAGTCTCTTTTCTTTCAGCGTCTTGTTTAGCGCAACCACATTCGCGCAAACCACGCCCGACTACGCCAAGCTGATAGAACAGGCTCATCAGAAGTACAAAAGTAACAACGATGGAAAAGTCGCCGACTACATCCCTGCTCTGGCGACCTATAGCCCGAAAAATTTTGCCATCACCATTGCGACGGTGGACGGCAAGATCTACCAGGTTGGCGATGTTAACAAACCTTTCCCAATGGAATCCCTGAGTAAAGTGTTCACCATGGCGCTCGCCATGGAGCAGCACGGTCCTCAGGTAGTGCTGGATAAACTTGGCGCCAATGCCACCGGAATGCCATTCAACTCAGGTTTAGCTGTTGAACTGACCAAAGGCGCGCCTGAAAACCCTCTGGTAAACGCCGGGGCCATGAGCACCGTTAGCCTGATCGAAGCCAAAGACAAAACCGATCGTTGGAACAAAATCCTCGACAACCTGAACGTCTGGGCCGATGCCACTCTCACCGTGAACGAACCGGTTTTCAAATCTGAAATGGAAACCAACCAGCACAATCAGGCGCTGGCCAAACTGATGGAATCCTATAACAGCTTCTATGGCAACACTGACGAAGCCGTTGAAATTTATACCCGCCAGTGCTCGGTGGATATCACCGTTGAGCAACTGGCCAAAATGGGTGCCGTGCTCGCGAACAAAGGCAAATCTCCGTTCAACGGTAAACAGTTGCTGAATGAGAAATATGTTCCGCAGGTGCTGGCAGAAATGGCAATCGCCGGGCTTTACGACGGTAGCGGTAAATGGCTGTACACCGTTGGCATCCCGGCGAAAAGCGGCGTCGGCGGCGGCATGGTTGCCGTTGTCCCTGGCGAATATGCGATTGCGGTCTATTCTCCGCCGCTTGATGAAGCCGGAAACAGCGTTCGTGCCCAGAAAACTATCGAATATGTCGCCGAAGCGACAAAAGCCAATGTCTTTTTAGCCAAATAACTTTACGCCGGATGGCGCTTCGCTTATCCGACCTACATCAATGCGTTAATCGTAGGCCGGATAAGCGAAGCGCCATTCGGTAAACAACACGAAGAGGTGAGAAGTAAACATGTATAAACCATTTGTCTGGCAGGAACTCTTTGTTCAGAGTAAGGATAGTACCGAGTATGAATTACTTAGTAACCAGCACGTTACGGTAACGGAGTTAGACGGAGAGGAAGTGATCAAGGTTGCACCGGAAGCGTTAACCTTGTTAGCACAGCAGGCGTTTTATGAGGCTTCATTTTTCCTGCGCGCCGGACATTTAAAACAAATTGCCAGCATTCTGCACGACCCTCAGGCCAGCAGTAACGATAAGTACGTCGCATTGCAGCTGCTGCGCAATGCAGAGGTTTCAGCTAAAGGCGTACTGCCCAACTGCCAGGATACCGGGACGGCAACCATTGTGGCCAGCAAAGGACAACATGTCTGGACCGGCGGCGATGACGCAGAAGCATTAAGCAAAGGCGTGTATTCCACCTTTACCGAAAACAACCTGCGTTACTCGCAAAATGCCCCGCTGGATATGTATACCGAGGTCAATACCCAGACCAACCTGCCCGCACAAATCGATATTAGCGCCACCCCAGGTAACGAATACCGTTTCCTGTTCGTCAATAAAGGTGGTGGCTCAGCTAACAAAGCGGCGCTGTACCAGGAAACCAAATCCATTCTACAGCCGGAAAAACTCACTGCGTTCCTGATCGAAAAAATGAAATCACTGGGTACAGCCGCTTGTCCGCCGTATCACATCGCTTTTGTGGTTGGGGGCTTATCCGCCGACCAGGCGCTGAAAGTCGCCAAACTGGCTTCAACCAAATATTACGATAATCTACCCACCAGCGGGAACGAGCTGGGCCAGGCGTTCCGTGATACGGCGCTGGAAGCCGAGTTGCTCAATGCCAGCCGCGAGTTTGGCATCGGGGCGCAGTTTGGCGGCAAATACTTTGCCCACGATATCCGCGTAATTCGCTTACCGCGCCACGGCGGCTCCTGCCCAATCGCGATGGCCCTCTCCTGCTCTGCCGACCGTAACATTAAGGCCAAAATTAATAAACACGGTATCTGGCTGGAGAAACTCGAGCATAATCCGGGCAAATTCATTCCTGATTCTCACCGGATAGAAAACGGCGCTCAGACCGTACAACTGGATCTGAACCGTCCGCTGCGTGACATCCTGCATGACCTTTCCGCTCTGCCCATTGGTACACGCCTGTCGTTAAGCGGCCCGATTGTTGTCGCTCGCGATATCGCCCACGCGAACATCAAAGCACGACTGGATAACGGCGAACCGATGCCGGAATACATGAAAAAACATATCGTTTACTACGCGGGTCCCGCCAAAACCCCGGAAAATCAGGCTTGTGGCTCAATGGGGCCCACCACCGGCGGGCGCATGGATGGGTATGTCGATGCTTTCCAGGCACAAGGTGGCAGCCTCATTATGCTCACCAAGGGTAACCGCAGCCAGCAGGTCACTGATGCCTGTCACAAACACGGTGGATTTAGCCTCGGCAGCATTGGCGGTGCAGCAGCCCTGCTGGCGCAGCAGTACGTGAAAAGCCTGCAGTGCCTTGAATATCCCGAACTGGGAATGGAAGCCGTATGGATGATGGAAGTTAAAAATATGCCGGCCTTCGTATTAGTGGATGACAAAGGCAATAACTTCTTTAGCCAGTTCGAGCAGCAGCATCGCTGCGCAACTTGTCCGGCAGGGCATTAAGGAGTTTCCATGGAAGCGCGCGCCAATAACGACAGACACCGTCAGCGTCAGCAGAAGCTGAAAGAGCAGGTTGATACCCGCGTAGCGGCGGCAACGGAGAAGAAAGGGATCCTGATTGTCTTCACCGGCAACGGAAAAGGAAAATCCACCGCAGCCTTTGGCACGGCAACGCGCGCAGTGGGTCACGGAAAAACCGTTGGCATCGCGCAGTTTATTAAAGGTCAGTGGGATAATGGCGAGTACAACACCCTGCAACCCCTCGGCGTCGAGTTCCATATTATGGGCACCGGATTTACCTGGGAAACCCAAAATCGGCAAGCAGATATCGAGGCGGCAACGGTTGTCTGGCAGGAAAGTAAGCGCATGCTGGCTGATGCGCATTACGATCTAGTGGTGCTGGATGAACTCACCTACATGCTTGCTTACCACTATCTGGATACCCAGGAGGTTATCAGCGCCATCGAAAATCGCCCTGCCGGTCAGAGCGTTATCGTCACAGGACGCGGATGCCACACACTGTTGCTGGAACTGGCCGATACGGTCAGTGAAATTCGCCCGGTCAAACACGCGTTTGACCGCGGTATTCAGGCACAGATTGGGATCGACTGGTAGCCGTTCTTTTGCCGGATAACGATGCTAACGCGTCTTATCCGGCCTACCCATCGTTGTAGGCCTGATAAGGCGCAAGCCATCCTCAGGCAGCCGATACCACGGACTTACTGAGCAACCAGTTACGGAAAATCTGTAAATGCTCGGATTCCGATTTCTCTTCACGCCACGTCATAATAAATCGATTCCCGGTACGCATTGGAACATCGCAAGGAATGACCATATCACCGCTGTCCAGATCGTGCTGAATGGCAAAACGTGGGAGCAGCGCAACGCCCAGATTAGAGCGGACCGCCGCGATCAGCATCGATAACAAATCAAATCTCGGACCTTTATTCACCAGCGGACTGCTGACATCTGACAGCGCAAACCACTCCTGCCACCCTTTGATGCGCGTGCTTTGGTGCAAGAGCGGAAATTCGTTTAGTAATTCGTTCACCGCCAGTTTTCGTTCCGGTTCGGCCAGCAAACAGCGACTGCAAACCGGCAGAATTTCCTCTTCAAACAGGTACTCAACCCCTGACCATGGCGAATAAAAGTCTTCGCGCATGATTGCCGCGTCATACTCTCGATTGAGAAAATCACCAATATTCGCCAGGGAATGAATGTTCACGATAATATCAGGATTAAGTTTGTTAAATTCACGCAGGTTTGGGATCAGCCAGTGCGTGCTGAACGTCGGATTCACCGCCAGCTCAATAACCTGTACCGTCGGCTGCCAGGTCATTATCGTCGTCGTATCTCGTTCAAGTTTATTTAACGTTTCTTTAACGATACTTAAATAGTGTTTGCCGGCCGCATTTAAGAAAATGCGTTTTTTGGCATGATTAAATAGCGCGGTATTGAGAAAATCCTCCAGTGCATTTACCTGGCGGAAAACAGCACTTTGTGTCAAAGCCAGCTCTTCAGCTGCCCGGGTATAACTTTCGTGACGCGCAACAACTTCAAAAGTTACCAGCAACTCCGTCTTGGGTATTTTTCCTCTCATAACCTCTTCCATATGCAGCGTACAAAAATAGTTTAATTTATAAAAAATAATTCAAGCTACCCAGATAAGCACCGAGAGTTATATTTTATTTCATCCATTAATGTCATTGATCCAATCCATGATTTACTCACACTGATGGCGGATAAATATTAACCAATAATACTCAAGAGCAGCAATAAACACAATTTAAATAAGGTTAAACCTAAGCAAATGGTGCCAATAAGTTCTTAATAATTTTTCAAGTTATCTTGTTTATTGCAGAAAAAACTTTGCGAGATTAATCAATATTATCAGTGCGATAATTTTGGATAATTTCACGTTATAACTTACGGGCAAACGACTGCTTTTTATCATTCCTTGATGTGGTTTCTGCCTTTTTTTGATCGATGTGATAAAGGACACAATGTGAAAACTTTCGGAAAGGTCTGGCTCGTTGGGGCAGGTCCTGGTGATATTTCATTACTTACCCTCAAAGCAATGATGTGCATTAAACAGGCTGATGTCATTATTTACGATCGGCTGGTCAACCCTAAAATTTTGGAATGGGCATTACCTGATTGTCTGCTTATCAATGTCGGCAAAAACCCGGGTTTCCATTGTGTACCGCAGGATGAAATCAATGCACTGCTTGTCCAGTATGCCCAAACGCACAATAATATTGTGCGTCTGAAAGGCGGCGATCCGTATGTTTTTGGACGTGGGGCTGAAGAAGTTGAGGATCTCGTCGAGACGGGCATCCCGTTTGAAGTGGTGCCGGGTATCAGCTCAACCATTGGTGGCCTGACCTATGCCGGGATTCCGGTAACACACCGCGATTTCGCCTCGGGATTTCACGTGGTAACCGGTCATACGCGGGAGGGCAACCAACAGCAGGACTGGCGTCAGCTGGCCAAACTGAATGGTACGCTGGTTATCGTCATGGGTATCGCCAATCTGGCGTTTATCTGTGAGGAATTATTGATGGGTGGAAAATCAGCAGATACGCCTGCAGCGCTAATTATGTCCGCCACCCGCGATAACCAACGCCGACTGACCTGTACGCTCGGTTCACTACTGAGCAAGGCGCAGGAAGCTAACATCCTCCCCCCTGCGCTGATAGTGATTGGTGATGTGGTAACCCTGAGCGATCGGCTCTCTTTTATCCCTGAAGCCATTACGCTGCCAGAAAACCTTTACTGCGACAGTCTGGCATGACGAAAAGACTGGGGCGACGTTTGATGCGCCGCCCGGAAAACGCGGCAAAAGTAACTGGTTTGTGCGTATTGGAGTTTCCGGGCAATGCTGTCTATTGAATGAACGGGATCGTGCAATAACTCCCCCGCTTTTTGCATTTTTTTCTGATTCACCCAGGTTTTAAAGTTAACGCCCTGCCGTTTCTTAAAAAAACGGCTGAAATAGTTTGCGCTTAAGCAAACGTGAGCTGCTACGGATTCCAGTGATAATTCACTATATAAATTCTCATCAATATAACGCAACGCTGCCAGAAGCTTTTTCTCGTGTCGGGAAGGCTCTGTAAAATAATGACGCATGTAACTGGTCGGCGGGATAACAAACTCATCAGGTTGTTGCTGTTCTGTCTCAAAATTATCAACAATAAAATTTAATAAATTAGCTGATGCCACCAGCGTATTATTATCGACTACCGCCACCTGACTCCATTCAGCTTTTATTTTTGGTTCATCCATCCATGAGCATTCATTATCAATAACGATAGTTTTATATTCCTGATATTTTGCCCGCACCTGCCCACAGAGCATAAAACCGTACAGATGCCCCTCGCGAATTAATGGCATAGAAAACAGACTTAGCCCTGCGTGGCAGCTGAGTATTCTGGGTTTAAGGTGTTTTAATCCTTCAAAAGCACAATATTTTTCACACTTTTGGCAACTCGTACAATATCGTTCATCCGCCCGCATTAATGTGCAGAACGAATTAAAGTTATGGCAATCCGAGAGAGTTTTTCCGTTAACATCAACCACAACCGTGGCTAATCCAGTCGCACTGGAGAATACTTTTGCTATCGAGAAAAAACGTTGTAGATAATCATCCTGGATTTTCAACGACACGGTATCCTCCGGCATTAATGAAATTAAAGCCGGTAATATGCAGAAATTAATCAAGAGAAAGAATGATGCTCACCGCAAAAAATAATCTCATTTATGCAGATGATTATGATCAATTGGCAAGAGAGTTAAAGCGACCTCGATAATACTCCGCTGCATACTACTGACTTCGCTTTCTCAAAGATTAACGAATCTTCACACTCTCTTGTGAGACTCTTTCCGCAACACCAAACATCTTTATCCATTATTTTCAATAGATTACTCATTTTTACTGTGAATCAATGATGTGCTTATTTGTGATAATCATCATGTGAATGTGAAAGTCCCTCCTGAATAATATGTTCAATTAGCAAACAATCTGAACGGAGTTGATCCATGGCCGTCACCACAGGCGTTATCGCCGACGATTTCACCGGCGCAACGGACATTGCAAGCTTTATGGCGCAGCAGGGGTGGCGCGTTGCGCTACTGCCCGGAATGCCTGATACCACTCAATGCTGGAATGAAGAGGTCGAAGCTATCGTCATCTCGCTGAAAAGCCGCTCATTACCCGCAGAACAGGCCATCGCACAATCTCTGTCCTGTGCCCGCTGGCTGAAACAAAAGGCAGGTGTCCGCCAGATCTATTTTAAATATTGTTCGACGTTCGACTCCACGCCAACAGGCAATATTGGACCGGTCAGCGATGCGTTGATGAACGAGCTGCATACACCCGTGATCGTCCACTGCCCCGCCCTGCCGCAAAACGGGCGCACGGTGGTGCATGGCCATCTTTTTGTAAACGGCGTACTGCTTAACGAATCCGGGATGGAAAAGCATCCGCTTAATCCTATGACCGATGCCAGCCTGCCACGCCTGCTGAGCGCGCAAACGCCAGGCAAGGTTGGTTGCATCAACCTCACGACGCTGCGTCAAGGTGTGGAAGCGGTCACTGACGCTCTGGCCCAACTTCAGGCTGAAGGTACGCGTCACGTTATCGTCGATACGCTGGATGAAGCAGATCTCACCACGCTGGCGCAGGCACTCCATGCCAGCCCTCTGTTAGCCGGGGGCTCCGGGCTCGGTGGCGCACTGGCCGCCTGCACCGGAACTCAGCAAACCATGCCGCCGGACGCTTTTCCACTACCCGCTAAAACGGTGATGTTCTCCGGTAGCTGTTCTGCAATGAGTAATCGTCAGGTCAATCGCTATAAGGCCGCAGCAGCCTCTCGTGTACTCGACGTGGCCCGCTGCCTGTCTGATACAGAACGCTACACTGATGAACTGTGTGCCTGGGCGATGACGCATATCAACGACCCATTCGCGCCGATGATATACGCCACCCAGCCGCCAGACGTACTCCAACGCATTCAACAAGAGTACGGCGAACAGACTGCCAGCCAGGCGATCGAACACGCTTTTTCCCGACTGAGCGCAAAGCTACAAGTTGCAGGTGTAAACACCTTTATCGTCGCAGGCGGAGAAACATCCGGCACCGTGGTAGAGGCACTGCAGGTGAAGCGTCTGTCCGTTGGCAAAGCCATTGCGCCTGGCGTGCCGTGGGTATTTTCCTCCGGTCTGGCGCTGGCGCTGAAGTCAGGCAACTTTGGTGACGAAGATTTCTTTTTTACAGCCCAGGAGTACGCATTATGAATCCGGTGAGTGAACACCAACTGCGCGAACTACTCGTCCACTATGGCCGTTCCTTGTTTATGCGTGGTTACAGCAGCGGCGGCTCCGGCAACCTCAGCGTCAAATTGCCGGATGGCGGCTATCTGGTGACCCCGACCAACTCCTGCCTGGGTGAGCTTGATCCTGCCACGCTAAGTAGGCTGGATGCCAACGGCGTGCATCTTAGCGGCGACAAACCGTCAAAAGAGGTACCCATGCATCTGGCGTGGTATCGGCATCGGCCATCCTGCGGCGCGGTTGTGCACCTGCATTCTCCATGGCTGACCGCGCTCTCCTGTCTGCCTTGCTCCACACCAGAAAACTGTCTACCGCCACTAACGCCATACTATGTGATGCGCGTCGGACAGCTACCGCTGCTGCCTTATTTCAAGCCCGGCCATGAAGGCATTGCCAGCGCACTGAGTAAAATCGCGGCAGATCATACGGCTGCGTTGCTGGCCAATCACGGGCCGGTAGTAAGCGGTCGCTCGCTGCGTGAGGCGGTGTTTAACGCCGAGGAACTGGAAGACAGCGCCCGCATCTGGCTGACATTAAAACCGCTCGGCTATGTTCCGCTCTCAGAAGAGGCGGTGGCCGAACTTGAACATTCCCGGCAAGCGTGAGGTGACATGATGATCCCCGAGCAACGACGTGATTTTATCTACCGCTATGTGCACGAAAAGAATGCCGCCTCATTTAATGAACTGGCAGATCTGATGAGCGTGTCGCATATGACCGTGCGTCGCGACATTCAGTTGCTGGAAGAAGAAGGCAAAGTTATTGCCATTAACGGCGGCGTAAAGCTCAATAACCTGCTGAAATCCGAACTGCCGTGGCGGGAAAAAGCCGAGTTGAATCATGACGTGAAGCGTAAGATGGGCCAGCTCGCCGCAATGCTCATTGAGCCCGGACAAACGCTGTATCTGGATGCCGGAACGTCGTTGTTTGAAGTGGCGAAAGCGGTGGCCGCCAGCCACTGTTTCAATCTGACGGTAGTCACCAACGATTTTTCCATCAGCCACTATCTGATGGATATGCCACACATTACGCTCTATCACACCGGCGGTCTGGTGGATCAGCGTAACCGCTCATGTCTTGGCAAAAGCGCCGCCAGTTTTCTGCGCACCATTAATATTGATGTGGCGTTTCTCAGTTCATCGTCGTGGGATACCGAGCGCGGCATGTCGACGCCGAGTGAAGGGAAAGCCTCGGTCAAAGAAGCGGTGCTTACCGTCTCCCGGCGTCGGGTGCTGGTCTGTGACAGCAGTAAATTTGGCAAATACGGCATGTTCCACATCTGTGGGCTGGAGCAGTTAACCGACATTATTTCTGATAACCGGTTACCGGAAAATGCGCAGCAGACTATTGTCAGCCAGGGCGTTAAGCTGCATCTGGTTGATGGCCGGGAGGGTGCACGCCATGCTGAAGTTAGCGGCTAACCTCGACTGGTTATTTACTGATTTACCGATAGCGGGTCGATTTCAGGCGGCAAAAGCAGCCGGTTTTCGCGGCGTAGAAGGGCTGTTTCTCTGGCAGCACCCGCTGGAGCATTTGCGGGCCGCTCAGCGGGAAACATCTCTGCCGGTGGTGCTGATGAACGCCCCGGCTGGCAACTGGGCACAGGGTGAACGGGGACTCGCTGCATTGCCCGGTCGAGACCAGGAATTTCATCACAGCCTGAACGTGGCGCGAGATTACGCCACGGCGCTGGGCTGTCGCCGGGTTCACGTTATGTCCGGCTTGCGCTGCAATGACCTGACGCTGCACGCCCAGCGCGACCTCCTGACGAATCGACTGCGCATCGCCTGCGATGTGATGGCAGACGCGGAAATCGATGTACTGATTGAACCATTAAATTCGCAGGATATGCCCGGTTATTTTATTGACAGTTTCCCGCTGGCTGAATCTATCATTCACGAGGTTGGTAAGAAGAATATCGGCTTACAGTTTGATATTTACCACTGTCAGAAAACTCATGGCAACGTGGCGAAAAATATCGAACGCTATTTTACCCTTATTAAACATTTTCAAATCGCTTCTGTTCCTTATCGCCATGAACCAGGAACCGGGGAGTTAAATGAAGCATGGCTATTTAATTTTATAAGAAAAATGAATTACCAGGACTGGATTGGCTGTGAATATCAACCGTCAACATCAGGGCCGGAATCATTACGCTGGATAACGCCTTACCTATAATTTTAATATCTCTGTACCGGAGGAAAAAATGTCGGATACTGTTATTATTTCGCTGGCACCCGTTGCCGCGGATTGCCCCAGAGTTATACCCGAAGAACTGGCGCAGGAAATACTCGCCAGCGTAGAACATGGCGCGTCCATCGTCCATTTACACGTTCGCGATAAACAGGGACGCCTGACGCCAGATACTACCGACTTTCAGGCAACAATTGACCGCGTTATGCGCCATTCAAACCTGATTATTCAGGCTTCTACCGGCGGCGTCTCTTCGATGTCCATCGCCGAGCGCTGCGCGCCACTGGCCTGCCCCGGCGTGGAGATGGCCTCGCTGAACGTCGGTTCCGTTAACCTCGGTGATGCGGTGTATTTTAATCCCGGTCCGGACGTGGAATATTGTTCACGGCAAATAACTGAACGCAATATTATTCCAGAGTTTGAAGTTTTTGAAATCGGCATGATTAATAACATCCTGAACCTTGAAGATAAAATAAAATTTCAAAAACCTATGCTCTTTAATATTGTTCTCGGTCACCGCGGCAGTACGCCTGCAACCGTTGATGCATTAATTGCTCTGCGTAGTATGATCCCACGCGACGCCTTATGGGGAATTACTCATTTTGGCAGAAGGAATTTCGATATTATCGCTGCCGCGGTCGCTATGGGTGCCAGTGAAGTGCGAATCGGCTATGAAGATAGTTATTATTTAAGCGCCGAAGAAAAAGCTCAGCATAATTATCAGCAGGTAGCCAAACTCGCTACGCTCATTCGCAGTATGGATAAAAAAGTTGCTACGCCGGAAATTGCGCGGCGCATGTTATCTATTCCACCCCGGCAGCAATAACAACAGCAAGGACATTTCAACATGACTATGACCACTGTTATTCACAAAACCGGACTCGGCGTCAGCGTTGCGGGCGTGGCGCTGGCGATTATCGGCGCGCTCATCCAGTCCACGGCGCTGTGGCAGCCGGGGCTGGTGATGTTCACCGTCGGATTCGCCGCCGGTGCAGGCTACTGGCCTGGTTTACGCAGCTATCAGTTTACGTTGTGGATCATCGCCGGTTTTGTTGCCGCCATGACCTGGTCTACGGATCTGATCGTCTGGGGCGGTTTCAATATCACCCATAAATGGATCGTGTTCCTTGTGATTCAGGCCACCATGTTCAGCATGGGCACCAAGCTAACGATCCAGGATTTTATTGATGTCGCCAAAATGCCGTGGGCAGTTTTTATCGGTACCTTCTGCCATTTCGTGATCATGCCCCTGCTCGGCCTGAGCATTACCCTGATCTTTGATTTTCCGCCTGAAGTGGCGGTGGGCATTTTGTTGATTGGCGCTTGCCCCAGCGGTCTCTCGTCGACGGTGATGGTTTACATCGCCAACGCCAACCTCGCGCTGGCGGTATCAATCGCCGCAGTCTCAACGCTGGCGGCAACGGTAATGACGCCGCTGTGGGTTAATCTGCTGGCGGGTTCAATGATTGATATCCAGCTCACCGCGATGGTGATGGACGTGGTGAAAATCGTATTAATTCCCATCGGCGCGGCAATTCTGCATGACTATCTGAAAACCTATGCAGGCGTGCGCGGACGCCGTGTTGTCCAGATGTTGGCCGGGATCGGCGCAATTTGGCTGCTGTATATGATTGCCGGCGGCTGGGACGCGCTGTTTGGTCATGCCAGCGCCGAAGCGCAGATGTACGCGGTGGTCCTCAACTTCGTAGCAGGCGGCCTCGTTTGGGCATTGTTCTACAACTGGCTGTATGGCCGCGTGGCGGGCGTGAAGAAGGTCATGCCAACCATCTCAATGATGGGGATCATTTTCTTTACCACCACCGCCGCCGCAGCCGGGCGCGACAACCTGGTGCAGGTCGGTTTCCTGCTCTGCTTCGCCATGTTGATGCATAACCTCGGCGGCTTCCTGATTGGTTATCTGATGAGCCGCTGGATCTTCCGCATGGACGTGCAGTCTGCCCGTACCGTGGCCTTTGAAGTCGGCCTGCAAAACGGCGGTATGGCGTCAGGGCTTGCCGCCGCGATGGGCAAACTGGCAACGGTTGGACTCGCATCAGCGGTGATGACACCGCTGGGTAACGTTAGCGGCTCGCTGCTCGCCAACTACTGGCGCAAAAAAGACGCCAGACAGGCGCAGGTAGCAGCAGCCAAAGATCCCGTTCAACCTGCTTGCGAAAATCTGTCGAAAGGATAATCACGATGACAACTCTCACTCTGGGACAGGCCCTGCGCGCCGTAACCTGTGCGCTCGAACTCGCCGAAACACGTTATGCAAATCGCCCGTTAAGCGTGGCCGTATGCGATGCCAATGGAGAACTGCTCAGCTTTGCGCGGATGGATAACGCCAAACTGTTAACCATCGAGTTAACCCAGCGTAAAGCGCGCACCAGCAGCCGCCTGGGCTGCACCACGCAGGCATTTTTACAGCGTCTGCAAAAAGAGCAACTGGATA
This sequence comes from Citrobacter sp. Cpo061, assembly GCF_030332845.1. Lineage (NCBI taxonomy): Bacteria > Pseudomonadati > Pseudomonadota > Gammaproteobacteria > Enterobacterales > Enterobacteriaceae > Citrobacter > Citrobacter sp. Cpo061. The sequence goes on along the minus strand of NZ_JAOWHB010000050.1, from coordinate 536,862 downwards.
TTAGCTATTTTGCCGATCCGCGTTTTACGGCGCTGCCGGGCGGGATCCCGATTCTGCACCAGGGGAAATGCCTTGGAGCCGTCGCGGTGGGCGGTTTATCCGCGCAGGAAGATCATGATGCGGCGCTGTCCGTCGCGGAAACGTTACTTAAGGAGATTGCCCAATGAAAAAGGTCGCCATGCTGCATACCAGTGCAGCCACGCTTGCGATAATGCAACAGCTGATCGCCGACATCATGCCGGAGGTCGAAGTGATGCACCTGGTTGAAGAATCTATGATTAAACAGGTGATGAAAGCCGGAGGCGTATCGCCAAATATTGCCGCCCGCATCGCCGACTATGTGCATATTGCTGAAAAGGCGGACTGCGATATCTTTATTACCGCCTGCTCTTCAATTGGTACTGCGGTGGAGCAATGCCAGTTTATGACCCCACTCCAGCTCGCGCGCATTGACTGCGCGATGGTGGAAGAGGCGATTGAAAAAGGCGAACGGATCGCCGTGTTAGCAACCGTGGCAACCACGCTGAAGCCAACGCTGGATTACGTCCAGCGTAAAGTTCAGCAAAGCGGTAAATCACGAACCATTACGCCTGTATTAATGGAGGATGCATTCCACGCGCTGCTGGCGGGAGATATGGATACCCATGACTGTATCGTCAGTGAAGGGTTACAGAGCGCCTTTACCCAGGCGGATGTCGTGATGCTGGCGCAGGCTTCGATGGCGCGCGTTTTACAACAGCTCCCTTCCCCGCCGGTGCCGGTAATGACCTCACCGGAAAGTGGAATTCGCTGGTTGAAAACGCTGGCTGAACGCTAAATTCCCGGCAAAAAAAGGCCATCATCAGATGGCCAACCATGTCGAAACGGGACCAGCCCTTGACTATGCAGAGAGTCAGGGCTGTTTTTTTATTTCTTACTTAATAACGGTTTTCAGCGCTTCGCCGATATCGGCCAGGCTACGAACAGTTTTCACGCCTGCAGCTTCCAGCGCAGCGAATTTCTCATCCGCTGTACCTTTCCCACCCGCGATGATCGCACCCGCGTGACCCATACGCTTACCTTTCGGCGCAGTCACGCCCGCGATGTAACCTACAACTGGCTTGGTTACATGATCTTTGATGTAAGCAGCCGCTTCTTCTTCCGCGCTACCGCCGATCTCACCGATCATGACGATCGCTTCAGTCTGCGGATCTTCCTGGAACAGCTTCAGGATGTCGATGAAGTTAGAGCCAGGGATCGGGTCGCCACCGATACCCACACAGGTAGACTGGCCGAAACCATAGTCGGTGGTCTGCTTAACCGCTTCATAGGTCAGGGTACCTGAACGGGAAACGATACCCACTTTACCCGGCTTGTGAATGTGGCCCGGCATGATACCGATTTTACATTCACCCGGAGTGATAACGCCTGGGCAGTTCGGGCCGATCATGCGTACGCCAGCTTCATCCAGCTTCACTTTCACGGTCAGCATATCCAGCGTTGGGATACCTTCGGTGATGGTGATGATAAGCTTGATGCCTGCATCGATTGCTTCCAGAATGGAATCTTTGCAGAACGGTGCCGGAACATAGATAACGGTGGCGGTTGCGCCGGTCGCTTCTACCGCTTCACGTACGGTGTTGAACACTGGCAGACCCAGATGCGTGGTGCCGCCTTTGCCCGGCGTAACGCCACCGACCATTTGCGTACCGTAAGCGATCGCTTGTTCGGAGTGGAATGTCCCCTGGCTACCGGTGAAGCCCTGGCAGATAACCTTGGTATCTTTATTAATTAAAACTGACATTATTTCCCCTCCACTGCGGCAACAACCTGCTGAGCTGCATCCGTCAGACTTTTCGCTGCAATAATATTCAGGCCGCTATCAGCCAGTTTTTTCGCGCCGAGTTCAGCGTTGTTACCTTCCAGACGTACCACAACCGGAACGTTTACACCTACTTCTGCTACCGCGCCGATGATACCGTCAGCGATCAGGTCGCAACGTACGATACCGCCGAAGATGTTAACCAGTACGGCTTTAACATTGTCATCAGAGAGGATAATTTTGAACGCTTCGGTTACACGCTCTTTAGTCGCACCGCCGCCAACGTCGAGGAAGTTAGCCGGTTCGCCGCCGTGCAGCTTAACGATGTCCATGGTGCCCATTGCCAGGCCCGCACCGTTAACCATACAACCGATGTTGCCGTCCAGTGCGACGTAGTTCAGTTCCCACTGTGCAGCCTGCGCTTCACGCGGATCTTCCTGAGACTGGTCGCGCATTTCGCGCAGGTCAGCCTGGCGGAACAGTGCGTTGCCGTCAGCGCCCAGTTTGCCGTCGAGGCAGATCAAGTCGCCCTGCTTGGTCACCACCAGCGGGTTGATTTCGATCAGCGCCAGATCGCGTTCCAGGAAGATAGTCGCCAGACCCATGAAGATCTTGGTGAACTGCTGAACCTGTTTACCTTCCAGACCCAGTTTGAACGCCAGCTCACGACCCTGGTAAGGCATCGGGCCTGCCAGCGGATCGAGCGCCACTTTGTGAATCAGGTGCGGGGTTTCTTCCGCTACTTTTTCGATTTCCACGCCGCCTTCGGTAGAGGCCATGAAGACCACGCGACGGGAACTACGGTCAACAACTGCGCCGAGGTAAAGTTCTTTACCAATGTCGGTCGCGGCTTCAACCAGAATCTGATTTACCGGTTGGCCATGAGCATCTGTCTGGTAAGTGACCAGACGTTTACCCAGCCAGTGTTCAGCAAAAGCGCGAATGTCTTCTTTGCTGTTTACCACCTTCACACCGCCCGCTTTACCACGGCCACCAGCGTGAACCTGACATTTCACTACCCACGGGCCAGCGCCGATTTTAGATGCAGCTTCTTCGGCTTCGCGCGGAGTAGTACAGGCATAACCCACCGGTGCCGGTAAGCCATAGCGGGCAAAAAGTTGTTTTGCCTGATATTCATGTAAGTTCATGTGTTCTGTCCATCCTTCAGGTAATCGTTATCTTTTACCCGTAGGTCTGATAAGCGTCCAGACCTACGGGGCAGGTGATACTCTTATTAACTACACGTCCAGCAGCAGACGCGTTGGATCTTCCAGCAACTCTTTAATGGTTACCAGGAAGCCTACTGACTCACGACCATCGATCAGACGGTGGTCATAAGACAGCGCCAGATACATCATCGGCAGGATTTCAACCTTGCCGTCTACCGCCATCGGACGATCTTTGATGGCATGCATACCCAGGATGGCGCTCTGCGGTGGGTTGATGATCGGCGTGGACATCAGGGAACCGAACACACCACCGTTAGTGATGGTGAAGTTACCACCCGTCAGATCTTCGACCGTCAACTTGCCGTCGCGACCTTTAACTGCCAGTTCTTTAATATTCTTCTCAATGTCAGCCATACCCAGCAGATCCACATCACGCAGGACCGGCGTGACCAGGCCACGCGGCGTGGAGACCGCCATGCTGACATCAAAGTAGTTGTGGTAAACCACGTCATCGCCGTCGATGGACGCGTTCACTTCCGGATAGCGTTTCAGCGCTTCAACAACCGCTTTCACGTAGAAAGACATAAAGCCCAGACGGATACCGTGGCGTTTCTCGAACGCATCACCGTATTGCTTACGCAGGTCCATGATTGGCTTCATGTTGACTTCGTTGAACGTGGTCAGCATGGCGGTAGAATTTTTCGCTTCCAGCAGACGCTCGGCTACGCGTTTGCGCAGACGGGTCATCGGAACACGTTTTTCGCCACGCGCGCCCAGTTGAGCCTGCGGTGCAGGTGCTGCAGCCGGCGCTTTTGCTTCGGCTTTCGCAGCCGGAGCTTTCGCCAGATGTTTTTCAACATCTTCACGGGTGATACGACCGCCGACACCGGTGCCGTTGATAGCGCTGGCTTCGAGGTTATGCTCACCCAGCAGACGACGGATCGCCGGGCTCAGGGCATCGTTGTTCTGCTCAGCAAGAGACGCCTGCTGGCGCTGTGCCGGAGTAGAATCTTTCTCTTCAGACTTAGCACTGGTTTCTTTACCGGTGCTGTTGCCTTCACGCAGGCGACCGAGGATCTGGCGAGAAGTGACGGTTGTCCCTTCATCTTCCAGAACCGCATCAAGAATACCGTCCGCTGATGCCGGTACTTCCAGTACCACTTTGTCAGTTTCGATTTCTACCAGTACTTCATCACGACGTACTGCATCGCCCGGTTTTTTGTGCCAGGTTGCAACCGTTGCATCCGCTACGGATTCAGGCAGGTCGGGAACAAGAATATCTACGCTACTCATTATTTATCCTTTATTTAATCGACGTTCAGCGCGTCATTTACCAGATCTTGTTGCTGCTTCTGGTGAACGGACATATACCCTACTGCCGGAGAGGCAGAGGCCGGGCGACCTGCATAACGCAGAGCTGACCCAAATGGAATTACTTCACGGAAATGATGCTGGCTGCAGTACCATGCGCCCTGGTTGAGCGGCTCTTCCTGGCACCAGACAAAATCATGTACGTGAGCAAATGGTTTCAGCGCTTCCTGCACCGCTTTATGCGGGAACGGATAGAGCTGTTCGATGCGCACAATGGCGACATCTTTTTGGTCGTTCTTGCGGCGTTGCTCCAGCAGGTCGTAATAAACCTTACCAGAACACATCACTACACGCTTCACGCCTTTAGGATCAAGTTCATCTACTTCGCCAATGGCTGGCAGGAAAGTACCATTTGCCAGTTCGTCCAGCGTAGACACCGCCAGCGGATGACGCAGCAGCGACTTCGGTGACATCACCACCAGCGGACGACGCATACCGCGCAGCGCCTGACGACGCAGCATGTGGTAAACCTGCGCCGGGGTAGACGGGACGCAAACCTGCATGTTTTGCTCAGCGCAAAGTTGCAGATAACGTTCCAGACGCGCGGAGGAGTGCTCCGGCCCCTGACCTTCATAGCCGTGCGGCAGCAGCATAACCAGACCGCACATACGGCCCCATTTCTGCTCGCCGGAAGAGATGAACTGGTCGATAACGACCTGTGCACCGTTAGCGAAGTCACCGAACTGTGCTTCCCAGATGGTTAGCGTGCGCGGTTCTGCTGTGGCATAACCGTACTCAAACGCCAGCACCGCTTCTTCAGACAGTACGGAGTCCCATACGCGGAAGGTGCCCTGTCCGTTATGCACATGCTGCAGCGGAGTGTAGGTTGAACCGTTCGCCTGGTTATGAATCACCGCGTGACGGTGGAAGAAGGTTCCGCGACCGGAGTCTTCACCCGACAGACGGACCGGAATGCCTTCGTCAACCAGCGTGGCGTAAGCCAGATTCTCTGCACCACCCCAGTCAAACAGCTTCTCTCCTGCGGCCATGGCCTGGCGGTCGCCGTAAATCTTGGCAACACGCGACTGCATTTCAACCGCTTCAGGTACGGTGCTGATGCGTTTTGCCAGCTCCTGCAGACGCTTCATCTCAACTTTGTTCGGGTAGTTTTCATCCCATTCGTGGTTGAGGTACGGCGACCAGGTGAAGGAGTGCATGTTCATTGGACGCCACTCTTTCACTACGCATTCGCCAGCATCCAGCGCGTCACGGTACAGATTGACCATCTCGGTCGCATCTTCCAGCGTGGCGACCTTGTCCGCTTCCAGCTTATCAGCGTAGATTTTGCGCGGGGTCGGATGCTTTTTGATTTTCTGATACATCAGCGGCTGGGTTGCGCTCGGCTCGTCGGCTTCGTTGTGGCCGTGACGGCGGTAGCACACCAGATCGATGAAGACATCGCGTTTAAAGGTATTACGGAAATCTAGCGCCAGACGCGTCACGAAAGCGACCGCTTCCGGGTCATCCGCGTTCACGTGGAAAATCGGCGCCTGAACCATCTTACCGATGTCGGTACAGTACGGTGTAGAACGCGCATCCAGCGGGTTAGACGTAGTGAAGCCCACCTGGTTGTTGATAACGATGCGAACGGTACCGCCCACTTCGTAACCACGCGCTTTCGACATGTTCAGGGTTTCCTGAACCACGCCCTGCCCGGTAACTGCCGCATCACCGTGAATGGTGATTGGCAGGACTTTATTGCTGCTCGGCTCGTCCAGACGATCCAGACGCGCACGTACGGAACCGATAACCACCGGGCTAACGATTTCCAGGTGCGACGGGTTAAACGCCAGCGCCAGGTGCACCAGACCGCCTTCGGTTTCGATATCTGATGAGAAGCCCATGTGGTACTTCACGTCACCGGTGCCGAGGTGTTCTTTATGTTTGCCCGCAAATTCGTCGAACAGTTCCTGCGGGCGTTTGCCCAGTACGTTAACCAGAACGTTCAGACGACCACGGTGCGCCATGCCCAGTACCACTTCACGGGTACCGCTGTTACCGGCGTGGCGGATCATCTCTTTGAGCATTGGGATTAACGCATCGCCGCCTTCCAGCGAGAAGCGTTTCGCGCCCGGGAACTTAGCGCCCAGGTAGCGTTCCAGACCTTCTGCTGCGGTCAGTTCACTGAGGAAACGTTTCTTCTCTTCGCTACTGAATGCGGCACGGCCAGACTCGATACGCTGCTGAAGCCAACGTTTTTCTTCGGTGCTGGTGATGTGCATGTACTCGGCGCCAATTGGGCCGCAGTAGGTTTGTTTCAGCGCAACAACCAGGTCGCTCAGCTTCATCGTGTCTTTGCCGCCGGCAAAAGAACCTACGTTAAAGCTTTCCTGGAAATCCGCATCGGTCAGATCGTGGAAAGACGGGTCCAGATCGGCCACATTTTCTTGCTGCCACAGTCCCAGCGGATCAAGATTCGCATGCTGATGACCGCGGAAACGATAGGCGTTAATGAGCTGCAGGACTTTAACCTGCTTCACATTGGCATCAGGGTCGGAAATAGAAGAAGAGTAACGTGGGGTAATCAACGCCTGTCGACGGAAATAATCACGTGTTTTTGAGTGAAGTTGATCCGGTTTGACTCCGGTACCAGGTAACTGCTGGAACGTCGAACGCCAGTTAGCATCTACCGAGTCAGGGTCGGTTAAGAAGTCTTCATAGAGCTGTTCTATCCAGCTCTGGTTAGAACCAGAGAGGTAAGAAGAGTCCAACCAGGCTTTCAAAGCGCTGTTCTGCATCGTGATCCCTTAAGCATTTGTATGCTTACTTCGCCGTGGATACTACCACGCACACCGATGTGCGTGCCGGGGTTCACTTGTTGCGGACTGTCGTGTCATCTGCGTCCGCTAAGGAACCTTTAAAAACTGTCTAATAATGTGGCAGTTTTTAGAGGTTTCCTGCACTTATATTGCCTGATGGCGCTTCGCTAATCAGGCCTACAAGGTACGTAACCCGTAGGCCGGATAAGACGCTACGTCGCCATCCGGCAACCACTACAACTACTTACGCACTACGTTTGAGCAGCATCGACTTAATATGGCCGATGGCGCGCGTCGGGTTCAGTCCTTTCGGACATACGCTGACGCAGTTCATGATGCTATGGCAGCGGAATACGCTGAAAGCGTCACTTAAACCTTCCAGGCGGCTGTCGGTCTCGGTATCGCGGCTATCAATTAAGAAGCGATACGCTGCCAGCAGGCCTGCCGGGCCAATAAATTTGTCCGGGTTCCACCAGAATGATGGGCAGGACGTTGAGCAGCATGCACACAAAATACATTCATACAGCCCATCGAGCTTCTCACGCTGCTCTGGCATTTGTAAATGCTCACGAGCTGGCGGATTTTTCCCATTATTCAACAAGTAAGGCTTAATCTTCTCATACTGTGCGTAGAATTGCCCCATGTCTACCACCAAATCGCGCACAACCGGTAAACCCGGCAGCGGGCAAATGACAATTTTTTTGCCCGGCTGATTCAGCGCAGAAATAGGAGTGATACAGGCCAGTCCATTTTTGCCGTTCATGTTCAGACCGTCGGAGCCACAAACCCCTTCACGGCAGGAGCGACGAAACGACAGCGACGGATCTTTTTCTTTCAGCTGCATCAATGCATCCAGCAGCATCATGTCGCGCCCTTCTTCCGCCTCCAGGGTGTAATCCTGCATGCGCGGAGCGTCGTCAACATCCGGGTTATAGCGATAAACTGAAAACTCGAGTTTCATTGTCCTGTCTCCGCATTAATAAGTACGAATCTTCGGCGGGAATGCCGGGCGCAGCTTCGGTTCCATATTGACTTGACGTCGCGTCATGGATTCCGACTCTGGCAGGTACAGGGAATGGCACAGCCAGTTTTCATCATCACGTTCCGGGAAGTCGAAGCGGCTATGCGCGCCACGGCTTTCGGTACGGAAGTTTGCAGATACTGCAGTGGCGTACGCGGTCTCCATCAGGTTATCCAACTCCAGACACTCAACGCGCTGGGTGTTGAACTCGCTGGAGGTATCGTCCAGACGGGCATTTTTCAGGCGTTCGCGGATCGCTTTCAGCTCTTCCAGACCTTTCGCCATCGCATCGCCTTCGCGGAATACCGAGAAGTTATGCTGCATACATTCTTGCAGCGCTTTGCGAATCGCCACCGGGTCTTCACCGTTACGGTTACCGTTCCAGCGGTTCAGACGCGCCAGAGAAGCGTCGATTTCATCTTCGGTCGCATCCAGCAGGTCACCCTGCTCAGCGATGGACTCCTGCAGATGCAGACCAACCGCACGACCAAATACTACCAGGTCCAGCAGCGAGTTACCGCCCAAACGGTTGGCGCCGTGAACCGATACGCAGGCGATTTCGCCGACGGCAAACAGCCCAGGGATCACCACATCTTCGCCCTGCTCATTCACGGTCAGCGCCTGGCCAGTTACTTTGGTCGGAATACCGCCCATCATATAGTGGCAGGTTGGGATAACCGGAATCGGCTCTTTGACCGGGTCAACGTGAGCAAAGGTACGAGACAGTTCGAGAATGCCCGGCAGACGGGATTCCAGCACTTCTTTACCCAGGTGGTCGAGTTTCAGTTTGGCGTGCGGACCCCACGGGCCGTCGCAGCCGCGACCTTCGCGAATTTCGATCATGATGGAACGCGCCACCACGTCACGACCCGCCAGGTCTTTCGCATTTGGGGCATAACGCTCCATGAAGCGCTCGCCATGTTTGTTCAGCAGGTAGCCACCTTCACCACGGCAGCCTTCTGTTACCAGAACGCCTGCACCGGCGATACCGGTTGGGTGGAACTGCCACATCTCCATATCCTGCACCGGCACGCCAGCGCGGATAGCCATACCAACACCGTCACCGGTATTGATGTGGGCATTAGTAGTGGACTGATAAATACGGCCAGCACCGCCGGTGGCCAGCACGGTCGCACGGGCTTTGAAGTAAACCACTTCACCGGTTTCGATACACAGCGCAGTACAACCGACAATTGCGCCATCGGCGTTTTTCACCAGGTCCAGCGCATACCACTCGGAGAAGATGGTGGTATGGTTTTTCAGGTTCTGCTGATACAGCGTGTGCAACAGCGCATGACCGGTACGGTCGGCCGCTGCCGCAGTACGAGCCGCCTGCTCGCCGCCGAAGTTCTTCGACTGGCCGCCAAACGGACGTTGATAAATTGTGCCATTGTCGAGGCGAGAGAACGGCAGCCCCATGTGGTCCAGCTCCAGAATCGCTTCCGGACCGGTTTTACACATATATTCAATAGCGTCCTGGTCACCAATGTAGTCCGACCCTTTAACGGTGTCGTACATGTGCCATTCCCAGTTATCTTCATGGGTATTACCGAGCGCAACGGTGATGCCACCCTGCGCTGATACGGTATGGGAACGGGTTGGGAACACTTTGGAGAGCAGCGCACAGGTCTGACCGCTCTGGGAAATTTGCAGCGCCGCGCGCATACCTGCGCCGCCGGCACCAATCACAACAGCATCAAATTCTCTGACTGGCAGTTTCATTACACACCCCACACCACAACAAATCCATAAATGACGTAAACCACCAGCGCAACGACGATAGCCAGTTGCAGAATCAGGCGCACAGCCAGAGGTTTAACGTAGTCGGTCAACACCTGCCACATGCCAATCCAGGCATGAATCAAGATGGAGAAGAGTGCCAGCAGGGTGAAGACTTTGGTGAATGCCGATGAGAAGAAACCGGTCCAGACTTCATACGTCAGCTCGCCGCTGGTGGCGAAGAAACCGACCATATAGATGATGTATAACGTCAGAACGATAGCGGTAGCACGGACCAGAATGAAGTCATGTACGCCGTTGCGTCCTAATGCGGAGGCGTTGCTTACCATACGAGGACTCCTGCGAGAAGTGAAAGCACGACAATGATAACGAAACAAATTTTGGCGGAGCGTGTCCCTGCTTCGAGGGTTTCTTCGATATAGCCAAAATCCATCAACAGATGGCGAATGCCCATTACGGCGTGATATGCCAGCGCAATCAGGATCCCCCACAGAATTAACTCCACAAAGAAGTTATTCATAATGGATGACGCGGTGAGGAAACCTTCAGGGGAGGAAAGGCTGGTACCCAATAACCACAACAGAATCCCGACCGCCACAAAGGTGATCACTCCGGATACGCGATGGAGAATGGACGCTATCGCCGTGATTGGGAACCGGATCGTTTGCAGATCCAGATTGACAGGTCTTTGTTTTTTCACATTTCTTATCATGAATAACGCCCACATGCTGTTCTTATTATTCCCTTTAGACTTCGGGTACAGAAGATGAAGACACCTGTAGCCTGAAAGACGACGGGATTTCCTTCCTCCGGTCTGCGTGCGGGTCAGACAGCGTCCTTACTATAACTACGCGTCATATAAAACACTGCTTCCAGATGCTAAAACGACACGTTACAACGCTGGTTGGCTCGGGATTGCAGGGTATTCCGGAGACCTGGCGGCAGTATAGGACGTTCACAAAATCATTACAATTAACCTACATATAGTTTGTCGGGTTTTATCCCGAACAGTGACATAGGTCACGATAACAACATTATTTTAATTTTTAATCATCTGATTTGACAATCATTAAACAAAGTTGTTACAAACGACACCAGAAAAAGCATATAATGCGTAAAAGTTATGGGGTCACTCTTTCACCGGAGATTTAGTTATGTAACAGTGTGGAAGTATTGACCAATACCTTCAGGACAGTTATTAGTGATAGACAGGTTAAATAATTCGGATTGCTAAGTTCTTGATTTGCAGTTTATTCGCCATGAAAAGACCGTTTTACCTGCAAGCGCCCATAGCTCTGTACCCAGGTCATCCCCTCTTTCGCAGAGCGGCGAGCCAAATAACAAACTGGTAACGGTTTATTGATGCACGAAGGCAAATTTAAGTTCCGGCAGTCTTAAGCAATAAGGCGCTAAGGAGACCGTAAATGGCTGATACTAAAGCAAAACTCACTCTAAATGGTGACGCTGCTATTGAACTGGATGTGCTGAAAGGTACGCTCGGTCAAGATGTTATTGATATTCGTAGCCTTGGCTCAAAAGGGATGTTTACTTTTGACCCAGGTTTCACCTCTACTGCATCCTGCGAATCCAAAATTACTTTCATCGACGGTGATGAAGGTGTTTTGCTGCATCGCGGCTTCCCGATTGACCAACTGGCGACCGAGTCCAACTATCTGGAAGTGTGTTATATCCTGCTGTACGGCGAAAAACCGACTCAGGAAGAGTACGACGAGTTCAAAACCACAGTCACTCGCCATACCATGATCCACGAGCAGATCACCCGTCTGTTCCACGGTTTCCGCCGCGACTCTCACCCGATGGCCGTTATGTGCGGTGTAACCGGAGCGCTGGCAGCGTTCTATCATGACTCGCTGGATGTAAACAACGCGCGTCACCGTGAAATCGCCGCCTTCCGCCTGCTGTCCAAAATGCCAACCATGGCAGCGATGTGCTACAAATATTCCATCGGGCAGCCGTTCGTGTACCCACGTAATGATCTCTCCTACGCCGGTAACTTCCTGAACATGATGTTCTCTACGCCGTGCGAAAAATACGAAGTGAATCCGATTCTGGAACGCGCAATGGACCGTATCTTAATCCTGCACGCTGACCACGAACAGAACGCCTCAACCTCTACCGTACGTACCGCGGGCTCTTCTGGCGCTAACCCGTTTGCCTGCATCGCGGCAGGTATTGCTTCCCTGTGGGGACCGGCACACGGCGGCGCAAACGAAGCTGCGCTGAAAATGCTGGAAGAAATCAGCTCTGTTAAACACATTCCGGAATTTGTTCGCCGCGCGAAAGACAAGAATGATTCCTTCCGCCTGATGGGCTTTGGTCACCGTGTTTATAAAAACTATGACCCGCGCGCTACCGTCATGCGTGAAACCTGCCATGAAGTACTGAAAGAACTGGGTACCAAAGATGATCTGCTGGAAGTAGCGATGGAACTTGAGCACATTGCGCTCAACGACCCGTACTTCATTGAGAAGAAACTCTACCCGAACGTAGACTTCTACTCCGGCATCATCCTGAAAGCGATGGGTATTCCGTCCTCCATGTTCACCGTGATCTTCGCCATGGCACGTACCGTTGGCTGGATTGCACACTGGAACGAAATGCACACCGACGGCATGAAAATCGCGCGTCCGCGTCAGCTGTACACCGGTTACGACAAGCGCGATTTTAAGTCTGATATTAAGCGTTAATTGTCTGCCGGATGGCGCTAGCGCTTGTCCGGCTTAAAATTATAAACGCTCTCAGGTCGGATAAAGCAGTGATGCCTGTGTCCGGCCTGTTTTTATTTGATCCAAATTATTTTATTCTTATCGTGCTTTCTCTATGATTTACTGAGATTTCTCACATTTTACTCAGGAGCATGGGATGCCTGTTTTGCAGTGGAGCCTGTTGTTTGTGCTATCGCTCCTTCTTTCCCTGCTCTTTCTGTTTATCCATCTTCCAGGCCCCTTGCTGCTCGGTTCGATGATCGTCGGCATCATCTTCAGTATGCGCGGCATCTCGCTGCATCCTCCTCGTTGCACATTTCTTGGCGCACAGGCGATTCTCGGCTGCATGATTGCCCAAAATCTGACCGGTTCAATCTTCACAACCCTTGCAGCCCACTGGCCGATGGTGATCGTTATCCTGCTGGCTACCCTTATCAGCAGCGCGATAATCGGCTGGCTGCTGGTTCGCTATAGTAATCTACCGGGGAATACCGGTGCGTGGGGCTCGTCACCAGGCGGTGCAGCGGCAATGGTCGCAATGGCCCAGGATTATGGCGCCGACATCCGGCTGGTGGCGTTTATGCAGTATCTGCGCGTACTGTTGGTGGTCGGCGCGGCAGCGCTGGTCACCCGGCTGGTGATGGGCGACCAGGCCCAAACGGTCAGTGAACAAATCATCTGGTTTCCGCCACTAAGCGGCAATCTTTTCAGCACTCTGATGCTGGCCGCCGTTGCCGGCACGGCTGGACGCCTACTGCGTATTCCCTCTGGCGTTATGCTATTGCCAATGCTGGTGGGTGCCATGCTGAATGCAAGCGGAGTGATGGTGATTGAACTGCCGGAATGGCTACTGGCAATAGCCTATATGTCAATTGGCTGGCAAATCGGTCTTGGCTTTGACAAGCAGATCTTTTTAATGGCATTACGACCACTGCCACAGATCCTGTTGTCTATTTTTTCACTGATGGCGATCTGCGCAGCCATGGCCTGGGGACTGGCGCATTACATGCAGATCGATTTTCTCACTGCCTATCTGGCAACCAGTCCTGGAGGAGTGGATTCTGTTGCGGTGATCGCCGCAGGGAGCCACGCTGATATGGCGCTCATCATGGCGATGCAAACCCTGCGACTGTTCAGCATTTTGTTAACTGGCCCCGCAGTCGCGCGTTTTATTTCGGTGCACGCACCAAAACAACCCGCTTAGTGCTGACAACCCGGGCACCAGTAAAAGGGGCGCGAAGAGAGCATCGTTTTCTCGATTATTCCACCACAACGCTCACAGGTTTCGCCATCCCGATGAAAGACCTTAAAGCGAAACAACGCACCGTGATGTTTATTCTCGTCGACCAGGCCGCGGGTAGTATAAGACAGCCGCGGAATATCAAGCAGCGCATGTGCCAGTTTATCCAGTTGCTCATCACTAAGCTGCGACGCTTTATGCTGCCCGGTCAACCCAACCTGCCAGAGGATCTCTACCCGCAGGTAGTTACCTAATCCCGCCAGAAATGCCTGGTCCAGTAGCAGACCAGAAAACTGGCGATTGCGAAAACGCGGAGATAACAGACGCGCTTTAACCTCATCGGGCGTTAAACGTAAATCCAGTACATCTGGCCCTACCCGTTGCAGGAACGGATGGGTGGAGAGCTGTTCTGGCGTCAGCATTTCGATATCAGACGCGCTATAGAGCAGGATAGTTTTGTCGTGTGTCTGCAGCCTGACACGCAGTACCCGTGAAGTTTGCGGAATTTTGCCGGTATCCACCACTCGCCACACGCCATAGAGCTGATTGTGACTGTACAGCGTCAGGCCATTAGAAAAATGGGTCAGTAATGCTTTCCCCCGCGTTTCAAGCTGGGTAACACGTTGCCCAATCAGTTGAGATTGATACGGTTTTAACTGCTCAAAGGCAAACCAGACATCCGTCAGGGGTTTGCCTTTGACTGCCGCCTCCAGGTTATCCGCCGCGCGGCGGATCTCCGGGCCTTCAGGCATAATACTTTCCTTTGTTAATGTGTTGCACCGCCCGTCACTGCGATATCGCTTTCCACCTGCAAGGCGGTGGCAATCGCAATCTCCAGCGCACGGCGCACCGTTTCTGTCGCCATACTTGGCGCCCCGGGATGCTGTGCAGCCTGTTGCGGCAAATAAGGGATATGAATAAAGCCGCCCTTCACCGCCGGTACGTCGCGTAGTTTATGCAGCAGGCCATACATCACATGGTTACACACGAAAGTACCCGCAGTCTGGGAAACCGAGGCCGGAATTCCCGCGTTGCGCATGGAGACAACCATCGCTTTAATCGGCAACGTACTAAACCATGCCGCCGGGCCATCGACTACAATCGGCACATCGACCGGCTGTTGCCCCTGGTTATCCGCAATACGCGCATCGTCAACGTTAATCGCCACACGTTCCACGGTGATATCCGTGCGACCACCCGCCTGCCCCACCGCCAGCACCAGTGATGGCGACAACGCGTCAATCGCGGCATTGAGTACAGCGAGAGACTCGCCAAAGACACACGGTAGTTGGCGGGCTATTACGCGGCATCCACCGATAATAGCATTGTCGAGGCTCGAGACCACTTCCCAGGAAGGGTTAACTGACTCGCCGCCAAAGGGTTCAAATCCCGTGATGAGTACTGTTTTCATCCTTCCTCCTTACAGGAACATCAGGAAATACATCAGGAACACGTTGACCAGCAGCAGCAGTATGCCGGTTGGCACCTGCGCTTTAATCACCGCATTTTTGTCCGGTAGTTCCAGCAACGCTGCAGGAACAATATTAAAGTTCGCCGCCATCGGCGTCATCAGCGTCCCACAATAGCCGGAGAACATACCAATCGCCGCCATTACCGCTGGGTTGCCGCCGTGTTGCAGTACGAGGATTGGAATACCAATCCCAGCGGTCACGATCGGGAAAGCAGCAAACGCATTACCCATAACCATGGTCAGCAATGCCATGCCGATGGTGTACACCGCCACCGCGATAAAGCGACTATCCACCGCCAGATATTCCTGCGTCAGGTATGAAATGCCGCTACCGACACCCGCCGCTGTAAACAGCAGCCCAAGCGTAGCCAGAATCTGCGGCAGAATGAACGCCCAGCCAATGGAGTCCAGCAGACGGCGTGCCTCCTGAATCGGTTGATGCACCCGCTCATGGGTCATTTTTATCGCCATCGCCAGACCAATCAACGAGCCCGCTGTCATTGAAAAGAGCGTTACCAGCGTGGCGTGATTACCCGGCCCGAACAGCGCATCCTGTAAGCCCGGAATATGGTTGAACATCAGTACGCCAATGACCGTTACCACCGGAATCGCTAATGCCGGGAAAAACAGGCGGTTGCCCAGGCGGCTGGCGCTTTCTTCGCGCTGTTGCTGCGTGCGTTGATGGTAGCTTCCCAGCTTCACACCGCCAAAACCCGCGATCAGGGCCAGCACGACCACCGCAACGCCGACGGCAATATGCACTGCGCGTTTATCGCCAAACAGCGAGTATGTCCAGTCACCAAGCAGAAACAGTACGCCATATATGCCCCAAAACAGGCCTGTGGTGAAACGGCGCGGGTTTGCTTTGTCCTGCCAGGACATCAGCGCCACAATCAGTAATACCGCACCTGCCAGCCAGTAGAGATAGCTTTGTTGAAAATTCATTTCGCTTCCCCTTTCGCTGCGGCATTCGCTTTCGCCACTTCACGTTGCAAATAGCTATCCAGACGCCACAAACGCGTGCCGTGGATCAGGAAAGCACAAATTGCCGTCGGGATCCCCCACAAGGCGATATGCAGCGGTTCGGTCTGGATCCCACCAGACTCCAGCATAAAGTTGTGCATGAATATGATCGCGCCGAAGGCAACAAAGATATCTTCACCGAAAAACAGCCCGACGTTATCGGTCGCCGCTGACATTGCGCGCAGGCGATAGCGAACCGCGCCGGGTATCTCGCCGTGATTTTTCTCGGCGGCCCCTTCCGCCATTGGCGCCAGCAGCGGGCGCACCATCTGCGGATGCCCCCCCAGGCTCGTCAACCCTAACGCAGCGGTCGCTTCACGAATGAACAGATAGACAATAAGCAGACGGCCACTGGTGGCACTGCGGATTTTCGCAATCCACGCCTGAGCGCGCTCTTTGAGTCCGTGACGTTCCAGCAGGCCAATAACCGCCAGTGGGATCAGCAGGATAAACGGCAGGTTGCGGGTGTTAAGAAAACCTTCACCCAGCTTCTCGAGGATGGTGGCGATCGGCATATGCGCCGCCAGTCCCGTGACGATCCCGGCAATAATAACCACCAATACCGGATTAAAACGTAAAAGAAATCCGACCACGATGACGGCGATCCCCGTCAATGGCCAGAGAGAAATTACCTCTCCCATAATTCATTCCCGTATATGTTGTTGTGTAATATATTGTTGTTTTGTATGGTAAATCTTATGCACCAATTTCAATATTGCATGCATTAAAGGCGCTACGCAAGCGACGGGCAAAAGCGAGTGCGTGCTCGCCATCCCCATGAATGCATACCGTCTGGGCGGTTACGCTTGCCCATGTTCCACTTTGGCTTTTTACTCTGCCGGATTGCACCATTTCTAACGTTTGCGCCAGCGCCTGCTCTTCATCCTCAATCAGTGCGCCCGGCTGGCTGCGAGGTACCAGACTGCCATCGGCCTGATAACCCCGATCGGCAAAAACCTCCTGACGCGTTATCAAGCCATAGTGTTCTCCAGCGCGAATCAGTTCGCTTCCCGCCAGCCCGACCAGAACCAGCGACGGATCGCAGGCATGAACCGCTTTCGCAATCGCATCGGCCAATTGAGGATCTTTCGCCGCCTGGTTATAGAGCATGCCATGCGGTTTGACATGGCGCATCACGCCACCTTCTGCCCGCGTGATGGCAGCCAGCGCGCCAATTTGATACAGCGTCTGTGCATACACCGTTTGTGCAGGCAGGGTCATGGCGCTACGACCAAAATTTTCCCGATCCGGAAAGCTGGGGTGCGCGCCTACCGCCACACCATTTTTTAACGCATCACGCACGCTTGAGAGCATAGTTTGCGCATCGCCGGCGTGAAACCCACAGGCGATGTTGGCCGATGACACCAATTGCAGCAACGCTGCATCGTTCGCACATCCCTCACCGAGGTCTGCATTGAGATCAATTTTCATTGTTAAGTCGCCATGCTAACTGTTCCAGATAACGCTGCTGGTCGTACCGCGCCTTCAGCGCTTCCTCCAGCGAACACTGCACAAAATGAATCGGCTGACCGAGCGGGATCTGCGCCAGATGATACATATCTGCCTCGATAATACAGGCGATGCGCGGATAGCCACCCGTCGTCTGAGCATCGTTCATCAGCACGATTGGCTGACCATTATGCGGAACCTGCACCACGCCGGGGAGCAAACCATGCGACAGCAGCTCGCGATCGGTCGTGCGCGTCAGCGGCTGCCCCTGAAGACGATACCCCATACGGTTACTTTGTGGGCTAAGCTGCCACGGCGAGCGCCAGAAAGAGGCCTGAGATACCTCATCAAACTCCTGATATTCAGGGCCGGGCAGTGCACGAATGAGATTACCCCACATCAGTTGTTTTACACCTTGTGGCCCGCTGAATTGCCGGGTCGATACGCCAATCGCCAGTCGATCGCCATCACGCAGCAGACGCCCTTCAAACCCACCAATGCCCACTTTCAGATCGGTACTACGCGAACCCATCACTTCGGGAACATCAATACCGCCCGCTACAGCCAGATAACTGCGCATACCATGAAGAGGTCGTTTTAGCGTCAGGCGCTGCCCGGCTTTTACTGGTAACCGCCATCCGCTCCATACGGGAGTTCGATCCAGATGCGCTTCGCATCCGGCACCGGTCAGGGCAAACCAGCCATCGGCTTCAAACTCCACCACCAGTTGCCCCAGCGTGATTTCCAGCGCTGCGGCATTCGCATCATTACCCACCAGCAGGTTAGCCACGTTCAGCGCCGGTTTATCCAGCGCGCCACAGTGACTAATTCCGGATTGACGAAAACTATGGCGTCCCCCGTCCTGTACTGAGGTGTACATGCCAGCGCGGATGATGTTTAACATATCCCCTCCTTCTGCGGGACAAAACGCACGGTATCGCCAGCCCGTAACAGAATCGGCTCCTCCCGTTTTGGATCAAATAACGAAACGGAGGTACGCCCAATCAATTGCCATCCACCGGGTGTGGCAAGCGGGTAGATCCCCGTTTGAGATCCACCGATACCGACAGAACCTGCCGGAACAAGCAAACGCGGTTCCGCACGTCTGGGGGTATGCAGCTGTTCAGGTAAGCTCCCGAGATAGGGAAATCCCGGCTGAAAACCGATAAACCACACCACATAGTCAACTGACGCATGAAGTTCGACGACCTGCTTGTCGCTTAATCCACTGTGTCGGGCGACCTCTGCCAGATCAGGGCCAAACTCACCACCATAGGTCACAGGTATTTCAATAAAACGTGAATCCGGCTCCAGTGCTTCGCTCTCTTCCCACCAGCGCTGCAGGCGTTCAATCGCATCCAGCGCCAGCGTTTGCGGGTCGCGTAGAGTAACCGTGATATTGTTCATTCCCGGAATAGCTTCAAGCACATTCGGGGCGTCAACTAAACGCTGAGCCAGACGCCAGATGCGTTTCTGAGTCGCCAGCGTGATGGGGGGCTCCAGTTCAAGAACCACCGCCGTTTCACCTAACAGATAACAACGCGCTCGCTGCACTTTCATCCCTCTTTATTACGCTGGATTAGGTATATCGATAAAGGTTACGTCCAGATCGGTATTTTCATTCAGCCATTCGCTTAATGCGCGAATGCCGCCGCGTTCGGTCGCATGGTGACCGGCAGCATAAAAATGCAGCCCCTGCTCGCGGGCTGAGTGAATGGTTTGCTCAGAGACTTCACCGGTAATAAAGGCGTCGACACCAAATCGGGCTGCGCTATCAATAAAACTTTGACCGCCACCGGTACACCAGGCAACGCGCTGAACTTTCTCCGGCCCGGTATCACCGCACCATAACGGTTTACGGCCTAAACGCGCTTCAATCCACGATGCCAGCTCCAGCCCCGGAACCGGCATGGAGAGTTCTCCCCATGGCACCAGCGGTTCAATTTCCCCCATCACGGTGATTCCCAACAGCGCGGCCAACTGCGCGTTATTCCCCAATTCCGGGTGTGCATCCAGCGGCAAGTGCCAGCCATACAGGTTGATATCATTTTCTAACAGCGTTTTCAGACGATTGCGCTTCATGCCGCGAATAACCGGAGATTCGCCTTTCCAGAAATAGCCGTGGTGAACAATAACCGCATCCGCTTGCTGGCGTACCGCCTCGTCCAGCAATGCCTGGCTTGCAGTCACACCGGTCACGATTTTATGCACCGTCTCTTTGCCCTCAACCTGCAAACCATTCGGCGCATAATCGCTAATGGCGGCGCTGTTTAGTTTGTCGTTGATCAGTTGTTCCAGTTCGGTGTTTTTCATCATCGTCCTCGTAGTCATCATTTCTGCCTGCTCAATCAGCAACACAGCTTAGGTTAAAATAGCGTCCCCGCCTGCGTTCGTCGATAGCCATTTCACTGACACATAAAGAAACAATCACACCCGCTTTGAACGTGATTTGCTTACCACTACGCGATCTAATTCATGTATATTTATGCAATCAGACAGCATATTGCAAAAATAATCAGATCTGTATCAAAGTTACAACTTTAAGGAAACACACTCGCGCAGCACGTTCAGCCAGTCGCGAGGCATTTACTTCGAGAAAATAATGAATAAACAAGCATCTCAACCACGGGCGATATACTACGTTGTCGCGCTACAAATCTGGGAATACTTCAGTTTTTACGGTATGCGTGCGCTGCTGATCCTGTATCTCACTAACCAGCTTAAGTACGACGATAATCACGCATATGAACTGTTCAGCGCCTACTGCTCGCTGGTCTATGTCACCCCTATTCTCGGGGGATACCTGGCCGATAAAGTGCTCGGCAATCGAATGGCGGTGATGATCGGCGCATTTTTAATGGCGGTGGGACATCTGGTATTAGGTGCCAGTGAAATGGCTCCGGCGTTCCTCTATTTGTCGCTGGCGATAATTGTCTGCGGTTACGGTCTGTTTAAATCAAATATCAGTTGCCTGCTGGGCGAGTTATATCAACCTGAAGACCCGCGTCGCGACGGTGGATTCTCTCTGCTCTACGCCGCCGGTAACATCGGTTCGATCATCGCACCAATTGCCTGCGGATACGTGCAGGAAGAGTACAGTTGGGCGATGGGCTTTGCGCTGGCTGCCATCGGCATGCTGGCAGGGCTGGTGATTTTCTTATGTGGTAATCGCCATTTCGCCCACACCACCGGCGTCAACAAGGCCGTTCTATGTGCTAAAACCTTTATTCTGCCAAACTGGGCCTGGCTGTTAGTTCTGCTAGTTACCACACCGCTGCTGATTACCGTGCTGTTCTGGAAAGAGTGGTCCGTTTATGCACTGATTGTTGCCACTGTTATTGGTCTGGCAGTTCTGGCGAAGATTTATCGCCAGGCACAGACGCAGAAACAACGCAAAGAGCTGGGGCTTATCGTCACGCTGACCTTCTTCAGCCTGTTGTTTTGGGCCTTTGCTCAACAGGGCGGCAGTTCGATCAGCCTGTATATCGACCGCTTCGTTAACCGCGATATTCTGGGGTATTCCGTCCCTACCGCGATGTTCCAGTCGGTTAACGCTTTTGCCGTTATGCTGTGCGGTATCGTACTGGCGTGGGTAGTCAAAGAAAGCGTGAGTGGCAATCGTACCGTACGTATCTGGGGTAAATTTGCCCTTGGCCTCGGCTTAATGAGCGCTGGGTTCTGTATTCTAACCTTGAGCGCTCGCTGGTCCGCTGCTTACGGCCACTCTTCCATGCCGCTGATGGTACTTGGGTTGGCGGTCATGGGCTTTGCCGAACTGTTTATCGATCCGGTGGCAATGTCACAAATTACGCGTATTGAGATCCCTGGTGTTACCGGCGTATTAACCGGCATTTATATGCTGCTTTCCGGTGCCATCGCCAATTACCTGGCAGGTGTTATCGCCGATCAGACCTCACAAGGCTCGTTTGATGCTGCGGGCGCTATCAACTACTCCATCAATGCCTATATTGATGTCTTTAGTGAAATTACCTGGGGCGCGCTGGCCTGTGTGGTGCTGGTGCTGCTGATTTGGCTGTACCAGTCACTTAAGTTCAGAAACCGTTCACTGGCGGTAGAATCCTGAGTGTAGGGGCCCGATGATGTAATCTGATTCGGGCTTTTTTTCAGGAATTACGCATAGCTGGCAGTCAACTCCTCTTCAGAAAGACCTGTAACCAGAAGCACCATATTGCGATCTATTCCCTGCTCCAACATAGTTTGCGCTATACGTAATGCGGCTTCTCGTTTGCCTTGCTGCAACCCTCGCTGCAACCCTTCCTGTAATCCATCTAAGCGTAACCGCTCGGCAATCGTCATCAGCTTCTCCTTATGTTGGGGGATCCGTTGCGCCATCTCTTGTATAAATTCATTAAAGCGAGATTCATCGCCGGATTGCAGGATGTAATTAAACATCGCCTGTAGTTGCGTGTCATTAGCGCACCCTGTAAGTAACAGCGTGGCCAGTTGATCTACCAGCCCCATCAAATCCCGCTGACGGATATGTTTTTGCATTAGTTCCAGCAGTGCCATTCGCCTGTGAGCCATGATTTCGTCATCGGGCACCACTGTGATATCCACCAATGGAAATGCGCTGGCATAAAGTTGCCGTGCCGTTACAGGATCGGTAAACGCATCAAGCCAGCACAGTGAGTACGGATACGGACTTCGACAGCCATGATAAAACAGCATGGGTATCACAATCGGCAGTTCTTTGTGCCCGGCATCCAAATGACGCTGCATCGCCGCTATTGCGTAACGCAGCAGACGAAAAGCCATATGCGGATCGGCTGAACTCTGGTGTTCTATAACCACGTATACATAACCTTCACCATCGCGCGTATGCACAGACCAGAGCACGTCGGAGTAGCGGGTACGTAAATCCGCTTCAATAAAGCTTTCTGACTCCAGCTTCAGCGTATTTAAATCGCAAAGCGTTTGCAGATCTGCGGGTAGATGAATTTCGAGGAAGTCCCGAGCTGTTTCTGGATGATGTAAAAACGTTTTAAATACCGCATCGTGCGGTGTAGATGTCGTTGGTGTTGTCATCAAATTCCGTCACCTGAATGAAGATGACGGCACTTTACTGCTGGCGGAAAACATCTTCATCAAGGCATTAGCAGCCTTGCGTACACGCTTCAGCGCTAAATGCCCCCCACTGCAACATATTCATTCTGCTGGAAGGTATTACGCAGAAATCCGCTGCGCGCTTATCCCTTACGCGCCGCCTCATATGCCGCCAGCGTCGCCAGCCTCGCCTGTTTATGATCCACAATCGGGCGAGGATAACTCAGTGTTACCTGCGCTTTTTCAGCCCACGACCACGGTTCATGAATGGCTTTACCCGGCACGTCGCGCAGTTCCGGCACCCACTGGCGGATAAACTCACCGTCACGGTCGAATTTTTCGCCCTGCGTCGTGGGGTTAAAGATACGGAAATACGGTGCGGCGTCGGTTCCGGTTGAGGCTGCCCACTGCCAGCCGCCGTTATTGGCCGCCAGGTCGCCATCGATCAGTTGCGACATGAAATATTGTTCGCCTTTACGCCAGTCGATCAGCAGGTCTTTCACTAAAAAACTGGCGGTAATCATTCGTAAACGATTATGCATCCAGCCCGTGGCGTTGAGCTGACGCATGGCCGCATCCACAATGGGGTAGCCCGTATTCCCTGTTTTCCAGGCCTGCAAATGCGTCGGATTATTCTGCCATTGCACGCGATCGGTCCAGCGAATAAAAGGTTGATACCGACACAGCGCCGGATGGTAAGTCATCAGATGACGATAAAATTCGCGCCAGATAAGCTCATTCAACCAAACGCTGCCTGCCCCATCCTCAAGCGCCTGCGGCTGCTCCACGAGCAGTCGATTCAGGCACTGGCGCGGCGATAGCCCTCCTGTCGCCAGGCTCGCGGATAATCGACTGGTTCCATCAATCGCCGGAAAGTCACGCAGTTGTTCATATTCTCCGGCGGCCTGCTGGCAAAAATGGCGTAACTGCGCGATGGCCAATTTTTCTTCTGCCGGAAATTGCTGCGAATCAAAATCCTGCTGCGGGTAGATCAGCGTGATGGATGTTAATGGAGAGTCAAGAGCACCGCTTTCTCTTACCTTCGGCGCACTGACACATTCTGGGATCCCGTCTTTTATCCGCTTCAGCCAGGCATTTTTAAACGGCGTAAAGACTTTATACATCTCGTGATTACCGGTCATGACCGCCCCCGGAGGCAGGATCACGCTGTCGTCAAACCCTTCGCACACCACCTGAGGTAATGACTTTTCGACGGCAGCATCACGCTGGCGTTCGTTTATTTCATACTGATAGTTATAAAATATTCGACTGACGCCATGCTGTACGCAGACGTTTTTGACGGTTTCCACACTGGTCGCAAAATCACCGACTTCATGAAACAGAAGCGGGATGCCCTTTTCTGCCAGCGCCGTTTGCAACGCGTTCAACTGCGCGTTAACCAATGCCGCCTGACGTGGGGCCATATCATGCGCCTTCCACTGTTCAGGCGTGGAGATATAGAGCGCGAGTACATGTGCAGAACGATCCCGACAAGCCGCCGCCAGCGCGAGATTGTCATGCAGACGTAAATCACGCCGAAACCAGACCAGATGCGTGGTCATAACACTCCCTGATAAAAATTAATCATTGCCCTGTAAACGCCAAATCGCAGGCCAGAGTTCAAAATAACGTTGCCCGGACAACCAGGTGTTCGGGTGCTCAGCCATATAGTGTTTGAGGAGCATTAAGGGTGCAAGTAGCGGCTGCGCCTCGCGTCGATAGTTATCGATTATCGAGGTCAATTCCTGACGTTGACGCAGATCGAGCTGATTACGGAAATAGCCCTGTACGTGCATCAATACATTGGTATGGTTACGCCGGGTAGCAGGATTTAATAACAGATGGGTCAATCGTAGGCGATACTCAGTAAAAAAAGCATCGAGATCTTGCCATTCATGGATTGCGGCAACGAAGGGGCCAAGCTCCCGATACTCTGGCTGGGAATGCGCCAGTAGTACCAGTTTATAGCGGGTATGATAGTCAATTAATGCGCCCCGCGTTAATTTTCGCTGACGCAGGCGGTGCAATTCATGCAAAGCGTAAACACGTATTAATGTATTTTCGTCGAACTGAGGTGCCTCACTCGCTTCTGTGGTCAGACAGGTGCGGATACCAACAGGAATTCTCGTGCTCATCGCCACTCCTTATCCGTTACTCAGATAAGTGTAGACGTCGGCGTATAAAAAAACCGCCACATTGCTGTTGGCGGTTTTCTTGAACAATAACGACAACTTAATAGAAGTCGCAGGTGGCTTTTTCAGCCTGCTCCATCCACACCGGTTTATCACTGGTTTTGGACCAGACGCGGTGCAGATAGCTGTAAAAACGGGCGCGGTCTTTCCAGAACAACATGACCGGCAGCGCCAGCACGCCCGCCACAACGGCAAAGGTACGGCGCAAGAAAACAATGTGTGCTGGATATTCTTTATAAAAGTCCATAATCCTCTCCCATATATCTGTTCGGTGAATCGCACCGGAAAAATAAACTTGGTTAACTGATGAAAATAATACCGCCTTGTGTGTAATTTTGCTACTCATCCGACCACTTATTTTTATCTATTGATGCTCCGTTTAGCTAAAAACCGTAACTAAGTTACATAAAAGTTAAATTAATACTAATCATTAGTTAAATAATGGTCTTTGCCATTTTTATACTTTTTTTACACCCCTCCCACTGATTTTTGCGAAATCTTTGCAAGCAAAAATCTACGCTCTGGTTATCACATTTATGCCACTGGAGGTGCACCGTGAGTGCAGGCGTGATAACCGGCATTGTGCTGGTCTTTTTATTATTAGGTTATCTGGTGTATGCCCTGATTAATGCGGAGGCGTTCTGATGGCGGCCCAAGGATTTTTACTCATTGCCAGTTTCTTGCTGGTACTGTTTATCATCGCCAGACCGCTGGGTTTTGGCTTGGCTCGGCTGATCAATAATACGTCCCTGCCGGGCCTGGCTGGCGTGGAACATCTGCTCTGGCGCGGTCTGGGCATCTCGCAGCAGGAGATGAACTGGCGGCAGTATCTGTTGGCGATCCTCGCGCTCAATGTGCTGGGGTTGCTGGTCCTGTTTTCAATGCTGATGGCGCAAAACCTGCTGCCGCTAAATCCGCAACAGTTACCTGGGCTTTCGTGGGATTTGGCGCTCAACACGGCGGTAAGTTTTGTCACTAATACCAACTGGCAATCCTATGCTGGCGAAACCACCTTAAGCTACTTCAGCCAGATGGTCGGGCTGACCGTGCAGAACTTCCTGTCAGCGGCAACCGGGATTGCGGTGATTTTTGCCCTGGCCCGTGCCTTTACTCGCCAGAGTATGAACACGCTGGGCAACGCCTGGGTCGATCTGGTTCGCATTACGCTGTGGATCCTGCTCCCCATTGCATTGCTCATTGCGTTGTTCTTCATTCAGCAAGGTGTGCTGCAAAACGTGTTGCCCTATCAGCCCATTACTACCCTTGAAGGGGTGAAACAGCTGCTGCCAATGGGGCCCGTCGCCTCACAGGAAGCGATTAAGATGCTTGGCACTAACGGGGGTGGGTTCTTTAACGCTAACTCATCACATCCGTTTGAAAACCCTACCGCGTTGACCAATCTGGTACAGATGCTGGCCATTTTCTTAATTCCTACCGCGCTGTGTTTTGCCTTTGGTGATGTGGTTGGCGATCGTCGCCAGGGGCGGACCCTGCTGTGGGCCATGTCGCTGATATTTGTAGTCTGCGTAGCCGTGGTGATGTGGGCCGAAGTTCAAGGCAACCCGCACCTGATGGCATTCGGTGCAGACAGTAATATCAACATGGAAGGCAAAGAAAGCCGCTTTGGCGTGCTGGCTACGAGTCTTTTTTCCGTCGTGACGACAGCGGCATCTTGCGGCGCTGTCGATGCGATGCATGACTCCTTCACCGCGCTGGGCGGGATGGTGCCGATGTGGCTAATGCAGATTGGCGAAGTGGTCTTCGGTGGTGTCGGTTCGGGCCTGTACGGCATGCTGCTGTTCGTGTTGTTGGCGGTGTTTATCGCGGGCCTGATGATTGGTCGCACGCCGGAATATCTGGGTAAGAAAATAGACGTGCGTGAAATGAAAATGACCGCACTGGCGATTCTGGTCACCTCTGCGCTGGTCCTGCTCGGTACGGCGATAGCGATGATGAGCGACGCCGGACGCAGCGCCATGCTCAATCCTGGTCCACATGGCTTTAGTGAGGTGTTGTACGCCGTATCGTCTGCCGCGAACAATAACGGCAGCGCCTTCGCCGGATTAAGCGCCAACAGCCCGTTCTGGAACTGTCTGCTGGCCCTGTGCATGTTCTTCGGCCGTTTCGGCGTGATCATCCCCGTGATGGCAATTGCCGGATCGCTGGTCAGTAAAAAGATCCAGCCAGCAAGTCCAGGCACGCTGCCTACCCACGGTGCACTGTTTGTCGGGTTGTTAATCGGTACGGTGTTACTGGTTGGCGCCCTCACCTTTGTTCCTGCCCTGGCGCTTGGCCCGGTCGCAGAATACCTGTCATTACACTGAGTGATGCGGAGCACATGACTATGAGTCGCAAGCAACTGGCGCTGTTCGAACCCTCTCTGGTCGCACAGGCGCTGATGGATGCCGTGAAAAAATTAAGCCCACATACCCAGTGGCGCAATCCGGTGATGTTTATCGTCTGGCTGGGCAGTCTGCTGACAACCCTGTTAACGTTGGCAATGGCCACAGGCCATATACAAGGCAATCCGTGGTTTACCGGCGCGATAAGTCTGTGGCTGTGGGTCACCGTTCTGTTCGCCAACTTTGCCGAAGCGCTGGCGGAAGGACGCAGTAAGGCTCAGGCTAACAGTCTGAAAGGAGTTAAAAAAACCGCTTTTGCTCGCAAACTCCGCGAGCCGAAATACGGTGCCGCCATGGATCACGTTCCGGCGGAGGATTTGCGCAAAGGAGATATCGTGTTAGTAGAAGCGGGCGATATTATCCCGTGTGACGGCGAGGTCATCGAAGGTGGCGCATCGGTGGATGAAAGCGCCATTACCGGTGAATCCGCGCCGGTCATTCGTGAATCCGGTGGTGATTTCGCCTCCGTCACCGGCGGGACCCGCATCCTCTCCGACTGGCTGGTGATTGAATGTAGCGTAAACCCTGGTGAAACGTTCCTCGACCGGATGATCGCCATGGTTGAAGGCGCGCAGCGGCGTAAAACGCCGAATGAAATCGCCCTGACGATCCTGTTGATAGCCCTGACCATCGTTTTTCTGCTGGTGACCGCCACGCTGTGGCCATTTTCCGCCTGGGGTGGTAGCGCGGTTAGCGTCACGGTACTGGTTGCCCTGCTGGTGTGTCTGATCCCCACCACCATCGGCGGGCTACTCTCCGCAATTGGCGTCGCCGGGATGAGCCGCATGCTGGGCGCGAACGTCATCGCCACCAGCGGACGTGCAGTAGAAGCTGCGGGTGACGTGGACGTACTGCTGCTGGACAAAACCGGCACCATTACGCTGGGTAACCGCCAGGCTTCAGATTTCCTGCCCGCCCAGGGCGTGGACGAAAAAACGCTGGCCGACGCCGCGCAGCTTTCATCACTTGCCGATGAAACCCCAGAAGGCCGCAGCATCGTGATTCTGGCTAAACAGCGCTTTAATCTGCGTATTCGCGACGTGCAATCGCTACACGCCACCTTTGTACCGTTTACCGCCCAAAGTCGGATGAGCGGGATCAACATCGACAACCGCATGATCCGCAAAGGGTCGGTCGATGCTATTCGTCGTCACGTCGAGGCCAACGGCGGCCAGTTCCCTGCCGACGTGGAGCAGAAGGTCGAAAACGTCGCACGCCTAGGCGCTACACCGCTGGTGGTTGCCGAAGGCTCCCACGTACTGGGCGTGATTGCCCTGAAAGATATCGTAAAAGGCGGAATCAAAGAACGTTTTGCCCAACTACGCAAAATGGGCATCAAAACGGTGATGATCACCGGCGATAACCGTTTAACCGCCGCCGCGATTGCGGCAGAAGCCGGGGTAGATGACTTCTTAGCTGAAGCCACGCCGGAAGCCAAGCTGGCGCTGATTCGTCAGTATCAGGCGGAAGGTCGTCTGGTAGCGATGACCGGCGACGGAACCAATGACGCCCCGGCGCTGGCGCAAGCCGACGTGGCGGTCGCCATGAACTCCGGGACCCAGGCGGCGAAGGAAGCAGGCAACATGGTGGATCTCGACTCTAACCCCACCAAGCTGATTGAGGTGGTGCACATTGGTAAACAGATGCTGATGACGCGTGGTTCGCTGACCACCTTCAGTATTGCCAACGACGTGGCGAAGTATTTCGCCATTATCCCGGCCGCGTTCGCCGCCACCTACCCGCAGCTCAATGCACTTAACGTGATGGGTCTGCATTCGCCGGATTCGGCGATCCTCAGCGCGGTTATCTTTAATGCGCTGGTTATCGTCTTTCTGATCCCGCTGGCGCTTAAAGGCGTGAGCTACAAACCGTTATCCGCATCCGCAATGCTGCGCCGTAATTTGTGGATCTATGGTCTGGGTGGTCTGGTTGTGCCGTTTATCGGTATCAAAGCAATTGATTTACTGCTGACCCTGCTGGGTCTGGTGTGAGGTTTCAGATGAGTGGATTACGTCCTACATTATCAACATTGATTTTCCTGATGCTTATCACTGGCGGGGCTTACCCGTTGTTGACCACCGCGTTGGGGCAGTGGTGGTTTCCCCACCAGGCTAACGGCTCGCTTCTACGCGAAGGTCAGGTCGTTCGCGGCTCTGCGCTCATTGGGCAACATTTTACCGTGGCCGGTTATTTTCAGGGACGTCCGTCTGCTACAGCAGAAATGCCCTATAATCCAATGGCTTCAGGCGGCAGCAATCTGGCAGCCAGCAACCCGGAACTGGATAAACAGCTGCAAAGCCGGATAGCCGCGCTGCGTGCCGCCAACCCGCAGGCAAATCCTGCCGTTCCGGTAGAGCTGGTAACGGCTTCTGCCAGCGGACTGGACAACAACCTGACACCCGCCGCGGTGGCCTGGCAAATCCCCCGCGTGGCGCAGGCTCGCAACCTCAGCGTTGAAGAAGTCACGCGCCTGGTTGCACAATACACGCAAAAGCCGTTGGTCAGTTTTATCGGCCAGCCGGTGGTGAACCTGGTAGAACTTAATTTAGCGCTGGATAAGCACTGAGAAAAAGGACATGCATAACGAACCCTTACGCCCCGACCCCGATCGCCTGCTGGAGCAGACCGCTGCCCCGCACCGCGGAAAACTGAAAATTTTCTTCGGCGCGTGTGCAGGCGTCGGTAAAACCTGGGCCATGCTGGCAGAGGCCCAGCGGCTGCGGGCGCAGGGGTTAGATGTGCTGATTGGCGTGGTGGAAACCCACGGACGCAAAGAGACCGCCGCGCTGCTGGACGGTCTCAGCATCCTGCCGCTAAAGAGACAGGCGCGCCATGGTCGTCATATCAGCGAGTTCGATCTCGACGCGGCGCTGGCCCGCCGTCCGGCGCTCATTTTGATGGATGAACTGGCGCACAGTAATGCGCCTGGCTCACGCCACCCTAAGCGTTGGCAAGACATTGAAGAACTGATCGAAGCCGGTATTGACGTTTTTACTACCGTCAACGTGCAGCATCTGGAAAGCCTCAATGATGTGGTCAGCGGCGTCACCGGCATTCAGGTTCGCGAAACCGTCCCCGATCCTTTTTTCGATGCCGCCGACGATGTGGTGCTGGTCGATCTTCCCCCCGACGATTTGCGCCAACGCCTGAACGAAGGCAAGGTCTATATCGCCGGTCAGGCGGAAAGAGCAATCGAGCATTTCTTTCGCAAAGGGAACTTGATCGCGCTACGTGAGCTGGCCCTGCGCCGCACGGCCGATCGGGTTGACGATCAGATGCGTGCCTGGCGAGGGCGTCCGGGGGAAGAAAAAGTCTGGCATACCCGTGACGCCATTTTACTGTGCATTGGACACAATACCGGCAGCGAAAAGCTGGTGCGTGCTGCCGCGCGTCTGGCAGCGCGCCTCGGCAGCGTCTGGCATGCAGTGTATGTCGAAACGCCAGCGCTGCACCGACTGCCCGAAAAACAGCGCCGGGCAATCCTAAGCGCTCTGCGGTTAGCCCAGGAGCTGGGTGCAGAAACCGCCACCCTTTCCGATCCCGCTGAAGACAAGGCGGTAATCCGCTATGCCCGTGAGCATAATCTGGGAAAAATTGTCCTCGGACGTCCGACTACACGACGCTGGTGGCGCAGTGATTCCTTTGCTGACAAACTGGCCCATCGCGCACCGGATCTCGACCTGATGATTGTTGCGCTCGATGAGCCACCTTCGCGCCCTGTGCTACAAACTGCAGATAACCGCACCTTTAAGGATAAATGGCGGGTACAAATTCAGGGTTGTGTGGTTGCCGTCGCGCTGTGCGCCATCATTACGTTGATTGCCATGCAGTGGTTGATGGCCTTTGACGCCGCCAACCTGGTGATGATCTATTTATTGGGCGTGGTGGTTATCGCCCTCTTTTACGGACGCTGGCCGTCGGTGCTGGCAACTTTTATTAACGTCGCCAGCTTCGATCTCTTCTTTATTGCTCCGCGCGGCACGCTGGCCGTTTCCGATGTCCAGTACCTGCTTACCTTCGCCGTGATGCTAACGGTAGGGCTGGTAATCGGTAATCTGACCGCCGGAGTGCGTTATCAGGCGCGGGTGGCCCGTTATCGTGAACAACGTACGCGCCATTTGTATGAGATGTCGAAAGCGCTGGCCGTCGGACGGAGTCAGCAAGATATCGCAGCCACCAGCGAACAGTTTATTGCCTCAACGTTCCAGGCCCGCAGCCAGGTTTTACTGCCCGGTGAGAACGGTAAGCTGGCCCCTCTCACCCATCAACAGGGCATGACGCCGTGGGATGATGCCATTGCCCAATGGAGCTTTGATAAAGGGCAACCGGCAGGCGCAGGTACTGACACGTTGCCAGGTGTGCCGTATCAAATATTACCGTTAAAAAGTGCCGACAAAACGCATGGGCTGCTGGTTGTGGAACCGGGAAATTTACGCCAGCTGATGATCCCCGAACAGCAACGCCTGCTGGAAACTTTCACTTTACTGGTCGCCAGTGCGCTGGAGCGTCTGACGCTGACTGCCAGCGAAGAGCAAGCCCGGTTTGCCAGCGAGCGTGAAAGCATTCGCAACGCGCTGCTCGCCGCCCTTTCCCACGATTTACGTACGCCGCTAACGGTGCTGTTTGGTCAGGCAGAGATCTTAACGTTGGATCTGGCAAGCGAAGGATCGCCGCATGCGCGCCAGGCCAGTGAGATTCGCCAGCACGTCCTGAATACCACCCGGCTGGTTAATAACCTGCTGGATATGGCGCGAATTCAGTCTGGCGGCTTTAATCTTAAGAAGGAGTGGTTAACACTGGAAGAGGTGGTCGGCAGCGCCCTGCAGATGCTGGAGCCAGGACTCTCTGCTCCTATTAATTTGTCGCTACCAGCACCGTTAACGCTGATCCACGTCGATGGCCCACTCTTTGAACGGGTGCTGATTAATCTGCTGGAAAACGCCGTTAAATACGCAGGTCCAGCGGCGCAAATCGGTATTGATGCCAGCGTCGATGGCGAGCACCTGCAACTGGACGTCTGGGATAATGGTCCCGGCATTCCATCGGGTATGGAGCAGCGAGTTTTTGACAAGTTTTCCCGGGGAAACAAAGAGTCATCGGTACCGGGCGTTGGGCTGGGGCTGGCAATCTGTCAGGCCATTGTGGACGTGCACGGCGGTACGATTTCCGTCCACAATCGCGCACAGGGAGGAGCATGTTTCCGTGTTACACTGCCCCAGGAAATCCCCCCTGAACTTGAAGATTTTCATGAGGATATGTGACGAACGTACTGATTGTTGAAGATGAACAGGCTATCCGTCGCTTTCTGCGCACCGCGCTGGAAGCCGATGGTCTGCGTGTATATGAAGCGGAAACGCTGCAACGTGGTCTGCTGGAAGCCGCCACGCGAAAACCCGATCTCATCATTCTCGATCTCGGTCTGCCGGACGGTGACGGCATTGATTTTATTCGTGACCTGCGACAATGGAGCGCGATACCGGTAATTGTGCTCTCAGCCCGCAGCGAAGAAAGCGATAAAATCGCTGCCCTGGATGCCGGTGCCGATGACTATCTCAGTAAACCCTTTGGTATTGGCGAGCTACAGGCGCGATTACGCGTGGCATTGCGCCGCCACGCCAGCGGCGCGTCTCCCGAGCCGGTGGTGCATTTTTCCAACGTAAAAGTAGATATCGCCGCCCGGCTCGTACATCGTGGTGATGAAGAGATTCATCTGACGCCGATTGAGTTTCGCCTGTTAGCGGTACTGCTGAATAATGCCGGAAAGGTACTAACGCAACGCCAGCTGTTAAATCAGGTTTGGGGACCGAATGCCGTCGAACACAGTCACTATCTGCGAATTTACATGGGACACCTGCGCCAGAAGCTGGAACAGGACCCGGCGCGTCCGCGTCATTTTCTGACCGAAACCGGGATTGGTTATCGGTTTATGCCGTGAATCTAAGCCGAATAAAAAAAGCCGGATCAGCGCAAAGCTATCCGGCTTTTTAATTCATGCCGGATAGCGACGCTAGCGTCTTATCCGGCCTACGGTTTACGCGTTCTTCAGCACTTCGCTGACGATCTCAACCGCTTCTTTTTCGATCTGCTTGCGGTGTTCTTCACCGAGGAAGCTCTCGCAGTAGATTTTATAAGCGTCTTCGGTGCCGGACGGACGAGCGGCAAACCAGCCGTTGTCAGTCATCACTTTCAGACCGCCGATAGAAGCACCGTTGCCCGGTGCCGCCGTCAGACGTGCGGTGATCGGGTCGCCCGCCAGCGTGCTGGCACTCACCATTTCCGGAGACAGCTTAGACAGCGCCGCTTTCTGTGCAGAGGTCGCACTTGCCTGCAGGCGGTTGTAGCTCGGCGCACCAAAGCGGGCAGCCAGTTCGTTGTAGTGCTCCTGCGGATTCTTACCGGTCACTGCGGTAATTTCTGCCGCCAACAGGCACATGATGATGCCGTCTTTGTCGGTCGACCACGGTGTACCGTCGAAACGCAGGAAAGATGCCCCCGCGCTCTCTTCACCACCAAAGCCAAAGCTGCCGTCGAACAGACCGTCAACAAACCATTTAAAGCCAACCGGCACTTCGACCAGTTTACGCCCTAAATCATTCACCACGCGGTCAATCATCGCCGAGGACACCAGCGTCTTACCAACGGCAACGTCTTTGCCCCACTGCGGACGATGCTGGAACAGGTAGTTGATCGCCACCGCCAGATAGTGGTTCGGATTCATCAGCCCTGCCGGGGTGACGATACCGTGACGGTCGTAGTCTGGGTCGTTGGCAAAGGCCAGATCGAACTTGTCGCGCAGCGCCAGCAGGCCCGCCATCGCGCACTCGGAGGAGCAGTCCATGCGGATTGCGCCATCTTTGTCGAGATGCATGAAACGGAAAGTCTGATCAACGTGATCGTTAACGATAGTCAGGTTCAGGTTGTAGTGCTTAGCAATACGCTTCCAGTATTCGATACCGGAACCGCCCAGCGGATCGACACCCAGTGTCAGACCCGCTTTTTGGATCGCTGCCATATCGACGATGTCAGCCAGTCCTTCAACAAACGGCTGAACCAGATCCTGCTCTGTTACATGACCAGATGCCAGCGCAGCATCCAGCGACATGCGCTTCACGCCTTGCAGACCGTCAGCCAGCAGCGCGTTGGCTCTGTCTTCCACCACTTTGGTGACGTTGGTATCTGCCGGACCACCGTTTGGCGGGTTATATTTAATGCCGCCATCTTCCGGCGGGTTGTGGGACGGCGTGATCACAATGCCGTCAGCCAGCGGGCCGCCTTTTTTGTTATGGACCAGGATAGCATTCGACACAGCAGGGGTCGGCGTAAAACCGTTATTTTCCTGCACGATGACGTCAACGCCGTTCGCCGCCAGCACTTCCAGTACAGAGATAAAAGCCGGTTCAGACAGCGCGTGGGTATCCTTGCCCACATAGCACGGGCCAGTAATCCCGTTTTTCGCACGTTCTTCAGCAATCGCCTGAGCGATAGCCAGAATATGCGGCTCGTTAAAACTATGACGACCTGCACTGCCACGATGTCCGGACGTACCGAACTTAACGGCGTGCTCAGCGTTCCCTGCTGTTGGTTTCAGTACATAGTACTGTGCCGTCAGTTGGGCGACGTTAATCAAATCACTCTGTTGCGCAGGTTGACCTGCACGGTTGTGGATTGCCATTGCCTGGTCCTTCTAATGCAAGGATTAAATTGTTCCGCAAACCTTTTCAATCAATTCCGCAGGGAATTGCATTGACTGCATGATGTGTTCAACCATGCTGCATTTACGGCCGGTATTGGTGTTGGTGATCACCCAGTACGGCGTGCCTGGCACGTGTTTCGGTTTGGTTTGATTACCATTTTTCAGCAGCGTCTGTTCATCCGCTGCAAAATAAACGCGCGTACGGCCATGCAACGATTCCGTTGCTTCGGCGAACGCGTTTTGATCCAGTGAATAGAGTGTAGACAGCACCAGCATAAAGCGATTTACTGCTTTCTTCTGTTCCGCGTATTCGTCGGACAGCAGCAGTTCACGCATCGCGCGCACTTTATCTTTTACGGGGTTAACCGGCTTAGCTTCCACGACAGGTTGCACAGCGCGGACTTCTTTGACTACCGGAGTGACAGGCTGTGATGCGGCGGAAAATTTCAACATACGCCGTAAAATGTCGGATGCGCTCTCGCCAATATGCTTGGTGTGGCTGGCAATATAGCTATAGAGTTCATCATCAACTTCAATCGTTTTCATCTTAATCCAGTGCAGTGTTTAGCTGAATACAAGTTGTCGGGGTAAACACACGTAGTGTAAAGGCAAATCCCAACAGCGGATAGCGTCAAGCCTGGTGGCCAGCAAAACTCAGAGTAACCGTAGTTGTTGCAGCCATGTGGCAGAATGGTCAACATGATACCCTAACCCGTGAGTGTGAAAAAAAGAACTTTGCCATGAAATTGAATATCCGAGCGCAATCTGCGCAAAACCTGCACAATAATTCTCCCATCGTCCTGGTTCACGGCCTGTTTGGCAGTCTGGATAACCTGGGGATCCTGGCGCGCGATCTGGTGGTCGATCACGATATCATCCAGGTTGATATGCGAAATCATGGCCTCTCCCCTCGCTCCCCTGAGATGAATTATCCGGCCATGGCGCAAGATTTGCTGGATACGCTGGACGCTCAGCAAATAGAAAAGGCGACCTTTATTGGTCACTCGATGGGGGGGAAAGCCGTCATGGCGTTAACCGCACTGGCTCCTGATCGTATCGATCGACTGGTGGCCATTGATATTGCTCCGGTCGACTATCATGTTCGCCGTCACGATGCGATCTTTACCGCTATTAATGCCGTAACCGATGCCCAGGCCACTTCGCGTCAGCAGGCGGCCAGCGTCATGCGTCAACATCTGCATGAGGAAGGCGTAATCCAGTTTCTGCTGAAATCTTTCGTCGACGGCGAATGGCGTTTTAACGTTCCCGTGCTGTGGGATCAGTATCCTCATATCGTCGGTTGGGAAACCATTCCTGCGTGGGAGCACCCGGCGCTGTTTATCCCTGGCGGCAACTCACCGTATGTTACCGAAGCGTATCGCGAACAACTGCTGGCGCAATTCCCACAGGCTCGGGCGCATGTTATTGCAGGAGCCGGTCATTGGGTGCATGCGGAAAAACCGGAGGCGGTGCTGCGCGCCATCCGTCGTTATCTGAACGAACAGGCTAACTGATTAAAAACTCAGCGTCTGCGCGCGATTACGCGCGTGGGCGTTGGCGTGTCACCCCTGCTGATGTATTATGGCGCGCTATCCATCCGGGCAGACGCCTGGCTGATTGTTTCCCCGAAGTCACCAAGATCATGGCCAAAGAACAAACGGACCGTACGACATTAGATCTGTTCGCGCAGGAGCGTCGCCCGGGACGACCCAAAACTAATCCGCTCTCGCGTGATGAACAGTTACGTATTAATAAACGTAATCAGCTTAAGCGTGACAAAGTTCGCGGGCTTAAGCGTGTCGAACTGAAACTGAACGCTGATGCCGTTGACGCTCTGAACGAGCTGGCCGAGGCGCGCAACATGAGTCGCAGTGAACTCATCGAAGAGATGCTGATGACCCAACTCAGCACATTGCGCGGTCAGGCATAGTCTGAATTTCTGCTCTAAATCATAAATCGTGTAGCACAGAGTGCAGTCCTGCGTGTTTGCTGTTTCCGCATGCCTGACTGTTCTGCTATGATTGCCCTTATCCGTGGGCAATGCGCCACCACCATTTCAATAAGTTTCAAGAGGTTATTTAACTCATGGCAATCACTGGCATCTTTTTCGGCAGCGACACCGGTAATACCGAAAACATCGCAAAAATGATTCAAAAACAGCTTGGTAAAGACGTTGCCGATGTTCATGACATTGCAAAAAGCAGCAAAGAAGACCTCGAAGGTTATGACATTCTGCTGCTCGGCATCCCAACCTGGTACTACGGTGAAGCGCAGTGTGACTGGGACGACTTCTTCCCTACCCTCGAAGACATTGATTTTAATGGCAAACTGGTTGCATTGTTCGGCTGCGGCGACCAGGAAGATTACGCAGAATATTTCTGCGATGCGTTAGGGACCATTCGCGACATCATCGAACCGCGCGGCGCAACTATCGTTGGTCACTGGCCGACTGCGGGTTATCACTTTGAAGCGTCTAAAGGCCTGGCTGACGACGACCACTTTGTCGGTCTGGCTATCGATGAAGATCGCCAGCCAGAACTGACAGCAGAACGCGTAGAAAAATGGGTTAAGCAGATCTCTGAAGAGCTGCACCTCGACGAAATCATTAATGCCTGATTTCGTGCGGCGTAGATTTCCATCTGCGCCGCATCAATAGATAAAACCAATCAAAATAATTGCTACAAATTTGTAACTTTTTCGTCTGACCCTGTACAATGGCTGGATGCCAATCGGGTGTTGCACAGTGTGTTTGTCGGCGATACCACGTTTTGATTAACAATATATGCCAGAGACTTGCAGTTTTCATTTAGCCATGGCAGTTCTATAATGATACGCATTATCTCAAGTGCAATTTCTGTCACTTCTGTTAATGAAGTGAATCGTTTAGCTACAGGACAGATTCCGCATGACTGACAACAATACCGCATTAAAGAAGGCTGGCCTGAAAGTAACGCTTCCTCGTTTAAAAATTCTGGAAGTTCTTCAGGAACCGGATAACCATCACGTCAGTGCGGAAGATTTATACAAACGCCTGATCGATATGGGTGAAGAGATTGGTCTGGCGACCGTGTATCGTGTGCTGAACCAGTTTGATGATGCCGGTATCGTGACCCGCCATAATTTTGAAGGTGGTAAATCCGTCTTCGAACTGACTCAACAGCATCACCACGATCACCTCATTTGCCTCGACTGCGGCAAAGTGGTCGAGTTCAGCGATGATTCCATCGAAGCGCGCCAGCGTGAGATTGCGGCTAAACATGGTATTCGTTTAACCAACCATAGTCTCTATCTCTACGGCCACTGCGCTGAAGGCGATTGCCGCGAAGATGAGCATGCCCACGACGGCAAATAGTGTAATGCTTTTTGAAAAGCCAACCTTCCGGTTGGCTTTTTTTATGGGCATTACCTGCCCTTTTCCCCTTCCCTCCGCTCCTGTGTTGCTTTAATGTAAAAATCAATTGCCCCTTCCGGAGAGTCGAAATGGAACTTCGCCAGCTACGCTATTTTGTGCGCATTGTAGAAACCGGCAGCTTGGGTAGCGCGGCGCTCGATCTCAATATCGGGGTTTCGGCACTCAGCCAGCAAATGTCGCGTCTGGAAAACGAACTCGCTATTCGCCTGTTGCAGCGCACCTCGCGAGGCGTGACGCCCACCAGCGCCGGGCTGGCTTTTTACTCCCAGGCGCAGCTGGCGCTTCGTCACGCAGACGACGCGATCCTCGCCGCACGCGAGTCCCGGCTTTCCGGGCACGTCAGCGTCGGCATGGCTCCCAGTACCGCTTCCGTTCTCGGAATGCCGTTTATCAACGCCATGCGGGAAAGCTACAGTGATGTCCGTCTGCATGTGGTGGAAAGCCTCTCTGGCAATCTGGAGCGGATGATTAATACCCGCCAGATTGATCTGGCTGTCGTGTTTCAGAAAGAAAAGATCCTGCGCTGGAGCGCCATACCGATTCTCGAAGAGCGGCTGTTTTTGATTGGGACTCATGCCTTACTGGCTGATATTGCCGATGACAATATTGCTCCAGCCCAGCTGGCAAGTATCCCATTGATAATGCCAAGCCTGGGCCACGGTCTGCGCGGCCGGCTGGAAGCGATTTGTCAGGAACACGCGCTGAACATTGAGATCGCCACGGAAATTGATGGTCTGGCGCTACTCATGCACGCCGTGCGCAGTGGCATTGGTGCCACTCTCCAGCCCGGCGCGGCAATTTCCCATCTCGATAAAGAGACGCTAAGAGTGATCGGCGTCCACAATCCAACACTTAGCCGCCCCAACTTTCTGGTGAGTCTCTCAGACGATGAACTCACCCCGGCAGGCCTCGCAGCCCGCGTGGTGCTGACGAAAGTGATGCATCAACTGGTGGAAGCAGGAAGCTGGCCTGGCGCCATCCTTTACAATAACTAAAGTACCGTTTAGCACCACGTCATAGCGCCCGCACAAGCTGTGCGTATACATTTCAATTACAAATTTAACAAATAGTTAAATGGTAATGGAGTATACGATGGTTGATGTTCTGGTGATTGGCGGTGGCAATGCCGCGTTATGCGCTGCCTTGACCGCCCGCGAGCAAGGAGCTTCGGTACTCCTGCTCGAAGCGGCTCCCCGTGAATGGCGCGGGGGAAATTCCCAACACACGCGTAATCTGCGCTGTATGCATGACGCGCCGCAGGATGTGCTGGTGGAAAGCTATCCTGAAGAAGAATTCTGGCAGGATCTGTGGCGCGTCACGGAAGGGAATACCAACGAAGCGCTGGCGCGTCTGGTGATCCGTACCTCTTCCCAATGCCGCGACTGGATGCGCCAGCACGGCGTTAACTTTCAACCTCCTCTCTCCGGCGCTTTGCACGTGGCGCGAACCAACGCCTTTTTTATGGGCGGTGGAAAGGCCCTGGTGAATGCCTATTATCGCAGCGCAGAAAAGCTGGGCGTTCAAATTCGCTATAACACCCCCGTTCAGGCGCTTGAACTGCGTAATGGCGAGTTCGTGGCAGCGTTGGCAGGCGAAGAGCGCATCACCGCTAAGTCCTGCGTGCTTGCCGCGGGCGGG
The DNA here is from genome assembly GCF_030332845.1 of Citrobacter sp. Cpo061. NCBI lineage: Bacteria > Pseudomonadati > Pseudomonadota > Gammaproteobacteria > Enterobacterales > Enterobacteriaceae > Citrobacter > Citrobacter sp. Cpo061. The sequence goes on along the minus strand of NZ_JAOWHB010000050.1, from coordinate 496,691 downwards.
TTTGAGTCTAACCGCGAATGGCTACGAGAAGCGTGGGGAGAGAACGAGCGCGGCGAGTGGTCTGCGGATAACTTCCTGATTCGCGGCACGCGTTTTAATCAGGGCGTACTGCTCAAATTTATGATGGATGCTGGCGCAGACATTATCGGCGATCCCTCCCAGTCACACTGTGTGGCAATTGATGCCAGAGCGCCATTATATGACGGCGGGATTTGCACCCGCGTGGACTGCGTTTCGCTCGGTATTGTGGTGAACCGGGACGCTGAGCGTTTTTATGATGAAGGTGAAGATTTCTGGCCCAAACGCTACGCCATCTGAGGACGTCTGGTTGCTCAACAGCCAGGACAGATTGGCTACTCCATCATCGACAGTAAAGCTATCGGACACTTCATGCCTCCGGTCTTTCCCGGCACGCAGGCCAATACGCTGGCTGAACTGGCCTTTCAGTTAGGACTGGATGCCGAACGCTTTACCCACACCGTGACAGAGTACAACAACGCCTGCCAGCCAGGTCAGTTCGACCATACCGTTCTGGATAACTGCGCCACTAAAGATTTGCTACCCGCGAAAACGCATTGGGCGCGACCGCTGGATCAACCGCCTTACTACGGCTACGCCCTGCGGCCAGGAATCACCTTCACTTATCTTGGGTTAAAAGTGAACGAACGCGCCGCTGTGCATTTTGCAGGGCTTCCAAGCCGTAACCTGTTCGTCGCCGGAGAGATGATGGCGGGTAACGTGCTGGGCAAGGGTTACACCGCAGGCGTGGGGATGTCGATCGGCACGACCTTTGGCCGCATTGCCGGAAAAGAAGCCGCGCTGGCTGCACGTAAGGAGACACGTCATGAAGCAGCTTGAGAAACTGATCATCGAAGCGCAAATTATCACCGAACCGGAAGCTGAAGTTGAACGCGTGATGCAGGTGTGTAACGCCTGCCGCTATTGCGAAGGCTTTTGCGCCGTGTTCCCGGCCATGACTCAGCGTCTGGAATTCGGTAAAGCGGATATCAATTATCTGGCAAACTTGTGCCATAACTGCGGCGCTTGCCTGCACGCGTGTCAGTATGCCCCGCCTCATGAATTTGCCATAAACGTGCCGAAGGCGATGGCGGAAGTCCGGCTCGAAACCTATCAGCATTACGCGCAGCCCTCCGCTTTTGGAGCGCTATATCGTCGCGCAGGCGTAACCGTGACGCTGGCGCTGGTATTCGGTCTGATCCTGTTTTTACTCCTCGCTATAGGTTTGAAAGGTTCACTATTCCATCCTCCGCTGGCCGGGAATTTCTATCAAATTTTCCCGCATAACCTGCTGGCCTGGATGTTTGGTTCGGTCTTTGTTCTGGCGATCGGTTTGCTGATGGCAGGAGTGATCCGCTTCTGGCGCGAGATTTCTCCGGGCATGCCGCGTTCCGCCGAGATTGCTGAAGCCTCGCACAATGCGCTGACGCTGAAGTATCTCGATGGAGGCCATGGCAAAGGTTGTAACGAAGCGGATGATGCTTTCACCCTGATGCGTCGCCGTTTCCACCACTTTACCTTCTATGGTTTTATGCTCTGCTTTGCCGCCACCGTTGTGGCAACGGGCTATCACTACTTTGCAGGCATAGAAGCACCCTACCCGTTCTTCAGCGTTCCGGTCATGCTGGGCACGTTGGGTGGCATTGGCCTGGTTGTCGGCCCGGCTGGCTTGCTATGGCTTAATCTTAAGCGCTCACCGCTACATGGCGACGCACGGCAAAAACCGATGGATCGCGGTTTTATTTTGCTGCTGCTGCTGACCAGTCTGACCGGTCTGGCGCTGCTGGCGGGAAGGGACACTTCATGGATGGCTATTTTACTGGCCATTCATCTCGGGGTGGTCATGGCGCTTTTTCTGACCATTCCTTACGGAAAATTTGCCCACGGATTTTACCGCTGCGCAGCCTTACTCAAGTGGGCGATTGAGAAACGGCGCGGCAAACAGGCGGGGGTCACAGGCGACTAACCCGCAAACTCTTACCTCTATAAATATTATGATAAGACAGTGGAGCAAACCCAATGACACAACAACCATCGCGCGCCGGAACTTTCGGCGCAATACTGCGGGTAACCAGCGGTAATTTTCTCGAACAGTTCGACTTTTTTCTGTTCGGGTTTTACGCCACCTATATTGCAAAGACGTTCTTCCCCGCGGAGAGTGAGTTTGCCGGGCTCATGTTGACCTTTGCGGTTTTCGGTTCGGGTTTTTTAATGCGGCCCGTTGGCGCAATCGTGCTGGGTGCTTATATCGACAGAATTGGTCGCAGGAAAGGGCTGATGGTGACGCTGGCCATTATGGGATGCGGTACCCTGCTGATTGCCCTGGTACCCGGTTATCAAAGTATTGGCCTGCTGGCTCCTGTGCTGGTATTAGTCGGTCGATTATTGCAGGGCTTCTCTGCGGGCGTAGAGTTGGGCGGCGTTTCGGTTTATCTTTCTGAAATCGCCACGCCTGGCAATAAAGGTTTCTACACCAGCTGGCAGTCCGCCAGCCAACAGGTTGCCATTGTGGTGGCAGCGCTGATTGGCTACGGCCTGAATGCCACGCTGGGGCACGATGAAATCTCTGAATGGGGCTGGCGCATTCCGTTCTTTATTGGTTGTATGATTATTCCGTTGATCTTCGTCCTGCGCCGCTCGCTTCAGGAAACGGACGCATTTTTACAACGTACACACCGTCCCGACACCAGGGAAATTTTCACCACTATCATCAAAAACTGGCGTCTGATCTCAGCGGGTACACTGCTGGTGGCGATGACCACAACGACGTTTTACTTTATTACCGTCTATACCCCGACCTATGGCAGGGCTGTACTCCATCTGAGCGCTCGCGACAGCCTGATCGTCACCATGCTGGTCGGTATTTCTAACTTTATCTGGCTGCCGATTGGCGGAGCGATTTCTGACCGAATTGGTCGCCGCCCGGTGTTGATGGGGATTACCGTACTCGCACTGCTCACCACCTGGCCGGTCATGCACTGGCTCACCGCCGCGCCAGATTTTATGCGCATGACGCTGGTCCTGCTTTGGTTCTCGTTCTTTTTTGGTATGTACAATGGGGCAATGGTCGCGGCACTCACCGAGGTGATGCCTGTCTATGTCCGTACGGTGGGTTTTTCACTGGCCTTCAGTCTGGCTACGGCGATTTTTGGCGGTCTGACACCCGTCATATCCACGGCGCTGGTCCAGCTAACCGGAGATAAAAGCTCGCCGGGATGGTGGCTGATGTGCGCGGCACTTTGCGGACTCGCCGCCACGGCAATGTTGTTTGTCCGCCTGAGTCGTCATTATCAACCGGCCGAACAGAAACTCTGACATGCAAACGGGCGGAGAATTCTCCGCCCGTTGTATTTTCATTTTTCGATTTACTGCGCAGTATTCTTACTGCGTATTTCCTGCCAGACCTTGTCACAATCAGCATTGACGGACTGACCGTTACCCGTGCGCGTGGCCTGGATACACTGCTGATAATCCAGCACGCGTACGCTTTCTTCATTGGCAAACTGTTGGTGCTGTTTTTCTTTCTTCAGCACATTCAACACGCTTTGGCAGGCTTCAATTTTCTCCGGCGATCCCTGCGCGGTATTAATACACGCGCTGTAGGCTTCTTTCAGACGGCTGTCCTCTTTCGGCGCAGGAGATTGCGCACACGCCACCAGCCCTGATGCCATAACGGCGATGAGTATCAGTTTTTTCATAGCACTTTCCTCAACGATGCGGCAGGCACCCGGCCTGCCGCTGTTGGCATTAGAAGATGGTGAACGGAGCAATAACGATGAACTTCACGTCGCGCTCATCCTGGAACATGTTGCCGTAACCACCGCCCCAGCTCGGAATGTCTGAATGGTTGTCGTACTGAGTGAAGTGCAGCTTAAACATGGTGCCCTTCGCACGACCTTCCTGCAGGGTGTAGACCGCATCCAGGCTGTAAGAAGATTCTTCGATAGTCCGGTTTTTGTCGTAGTATGCATCCGGGTTAAGCTGCCAGGTTGATGGCTTAGCATCCCATGCGTAAACGTAGGACGCGCCTACCGCCCAGCCCGGCAGATTCCAGTTCTTCAGGTCATACATTGCGCCGAAGAAGACTGCCTTTTCACCGTTGGCGTTGAAGTCAGAACGGTTATCCCACCAGACATCCAGACGACCGTTTGAAGAGGCGTAGGTTGGGGTCATACGCTGCAGGAAGTAACCCTGCTGGCCGTCCGCTTTAACCCAGGTCCCTTCCAGACGAAGGTCAACGACTTCTGCCACTTTGTAGCCAAAGGTCAACGCCTGCAACCAGGCAGTGCCATCATAAATATCGTTCACGGTACGATCATCAACCTTGTCGCGTGCACCGTAGAACTGGTAGCTGGTGGTAAATGGGTTACCGCCTAAATCGAATTTGTAGCTAGCTTTTGCGAAGTACTGATCGACGTAACCTTCAGACTGACCAAATGCCGCTTCCAGCAACAGGTTATTTTTGAAGTCATATTTCGCGCCAATTGAGTGCAGGTAATCAACGCTGGTCTTTTTATCAGCCTGATAGAATTTATCGACTTCGGTGTGCCACGGTGCTTTATATTCGTTAGCCCACATATAGGAGAAGCTCAGTGCGCCAGCATCACCGTAATCGAAGTTGGCACCGGCTTCAGCACCCTGATAGGTACCTGGCATAAAACTCCAGTGCGGTGCCAGCAGAGTCTGCCCGGTTGGTTGAATGTAACCGGCGCGCGCCCAGGTTGGGCCGTATTTAAATTTAGCTGCTGCTTTATAAAGGCTAATCCCGCTCTTATCGCCGGAGTAATCCTCGTCATAGCCTTTATTTTTGGAAGAGAATGCGATTTCGTTTGGATGGCCGCTTTCGCTACTTTCGTTCATTTCAATAGCGGTAAATGCCGCGATATCAATACCAAACATATCGGCCGCATAACCGGACTGGAAGTCGAGGTTAGCGTTCCAGGTTGAGTGAGAAAGGTTGGTTTTGTATTTGTCATGATCGGTCACATCTTTACGGTCACGCTCACGCTGCCAGTAATAGATGCCACCTGTTAAGGTTGAGTCATCAATAAATCCTTCGGCGTGTACCTGTGGAGCGACAACAAAACCCGACATTGCTGTGATACCGGCGATAGCCAGCGCCAGCGTACTACGTTTGCCACTAAACGTACGCATATGTTAATCCTCTTTGACATATAAAATGCTGCCGACAAAAGCGGACAGCGAAAAAACAAAAAATAAAAAAGTAGCGCTAAGAAAACCTCAGTGACTACAATGAATAGACTATTTTTCGCGACGCGAATTATCAATCTCTTTCTGTAACGAGTATGTAATAGTATGAGCAACCGCACATATTTGATTGCTTTCTGTTACATTTTCATCGGAAGATAAAAAAGCGTTGAAAAAATTAAAAAATCGCTTGTTTTCCATGGAGATGAAATCGGTTTCAGCCCATTTCATATTGAGGTAAGTTATTTAAACGTAAAAACATTCGCCCAGCCCATTATTACGGACATGTAATTAATTCGCTCCGCAAACGGAGCCTGGAACACGTTTTTTTTGCGAAAAAAAACGCCGCATGAAGCGGCGTTTAGAGAGGATGTGTTGCGGCTTATTCGCCCGCTTTAGCCCACGTGTCACGTAGACCAACGGTACGGTTAAACACCAGCTTGTCAGCCGTTGCATAACGACTGTCCAGGCAGAAGTAACCTTCACGCTCAAACTGGAACGCTTTACCTGCAACCGCTGCCTTCAGCGACGGCTCACCGTAACCCTGCTTAATGACCAGCGATTCCGGGTTAATAACGGACAGGAAGTCTTCCGCCGCGCCTGGATTTGGCACGCTAAACAGACGATCATACAAGCGGATTTCAATCGGCAGCGCATGGGACGCGCTCACCCAGTGAATAACGCCTTTGACTTTACGGCCATCGGCCGGATCTTTGCTCAGGGTGTCGGCATCGTAGGTGCAGAAAATGGTGGTGATATTTCCTTCCGCATCTTTCTCAACACGTTCGGCTTTGATCACATAAGCATTACGCAGGCGTACTTCTTTGCCCATCACCAGACGCTTGTACTGCTTGTTCGCTTCTTCACGGAAGTCTGCGCGATCGATCCAAATTTCACCGCTAAATGGCACTTCGCGGCTGCCCATTTCCGGTTTGTTCGGATGGTTAGGCATGGTGACCAATTCGCTTTCGCCCTGCGGATAGTTTTCGATAACCAGTTTAACCGGATCGATAACCGCCATCGCGCGCGGGGCGTTTTCGTTCAGATCTTCGCGGATACAGGATTCCAGAGAAGCGATCTCAATGGTGTTGTCTTGCTTGGTCACGCCAATGCGTTTGCAGAACTCACGGATCGCGGCAGCGGTGTAACCGCGACGACGCAGGCCAGAAATCGTCGGCATACGCGGATCGTCCCAGCCTTCAACGTGCTTGTCGGTCACCAGCAGGTTCAGCTTGCGCTTGGACATCACGGTATATTCCAGATTCAGGCGCGAGAATTCGTACTGACGCGGATGAACCGGAATGGTGATGTTGTCCAGAACCCAGTCGTACAGACGACGGTTATCCTGGAACTCCAGCGTACACAGGGAATGCGTAATGCCTTCCAGCGCATCGCTGATGCAGTGGGTAAAGTCGTACATCGGGTAGATGCACCACTTGTTGCCGGTCTGGTGGTGTTCGGCGAACTTAATACGGTACAGCACCGGATCGCGCATCACGATAAACGGCGACGCCATGTCGATTTTCGCACGCAGGCAGGCTTTACCTTCTTCAAAACCACCGGCACGCATTTTTTCGAACAGCGCCAGGTTCTCTTCGACGCTACGATCGCGGTACGGGCTATTTTTGCCAGGCTGAGTCAGCGTGCCGCGGTATTCACGGATTTCATCCGCTGACAGTTCGTCAACGTACGCCAGGCCTTTATTAATAAGCTCTACCGCATAGGCGTGAAGCTGATCGAAGTAATCCGAAGAGTAGCGAATGTCGCCAGTCCAGTGGAAACCTAACCATTCAACGTCGTTTTTAATCGACTCAACGTACTCGATATCTTCTTTAACCGGGTTCGTATCATCAAAACGCAGGTTGCACTGGCCCTGGTAATCTTGCGCAATGCCAAAGTTCAGACAAATGGATTTCGCGTGGCCAATGTGCAGATAGCCATTTGGCTCCGGCGGAAAACGGGTATGGATAGTGGTGTGCTTACCACTGGCCAGATCTTCATCGATGATCTGACGAATAAAGTTACTCGGGCGGGCTTCAGCCTCACTCATCGTGGATTCCTCAAAGCGTAAACAACGTATAACGGAGTATGATCTTATAAGCGACGTCAGGAGACAACTATTAGTTGCACAAAAAAGGTGTTTCAACAGGATATATGAGGGCATTTGCTGCAAAAAAAAGCGGCGGAGGAATATCCCCCGCCGCTTAAGGCACTTAACTCACTTTACTCAGGAGCAGTTATTTACCTTTAATCTCATACAGTGGTGTTTGACCGGCAACCACATGACCTTCGGCTTTAATAACCAGAGCGCCGAAATCATCGCTGTTGCTGCACACAACCGGGCTTATCATGGAACGTGCGTTAGCGTTCAGGAACTCCAGATCCATTTCCAGAATCGGTTGGCCTGCCGTAACTTCCGCACCTTCTTCAACCAGACGCTTAAAGCCTTTGCCTTCCAGCGCGACGGTGTCGATGCCCATATGGACCACGATTTCCGCGCCTTTAACAGTTTCCAGGCAGAACGCATGGTTAGTGTTGAAGATTTTCACGATAGTGCCCGCAGCCGGAGCAACCACGATTTTATCCGTTGGTTTCACTGCCACGCCGTCGCCTACTGCTTTGCTGGCGAAGGCTTCATCAGGAACCTGTTCCAGCGCAACTACGTCACCAGTAATCGGAGAAACCAGCGCTTCAACGGTGACTGCATTCGCTACAGCCTGCGGTTTTGCTACTGGGGCCGCTGCTGCTGGTGCACTTTCACCAGATGCTGCTGCCACCGGGCCACGCGCGACAACTTTCTTCATTTCGTCGCCGATGGATTCGGCTTTCGCACCCACGATGACCTGGATAGTTTGCTTGTTCAGCTTAACTACCCCAGATGCGCCTAAACGCTTACACATCGCATCGTTTACGCGACCGGAGTCGGCAACGGTCAGACGCAGACGAGTGATACAGGCATCAATCGCTTTCAGGTTATCAGTACCACCAACCGCTGCAATGTAGTTGGTTGCAAGTTGAGCCAAACCTTCTTCAGTGTTGCTGTTGGCTTCTTCAGTAACGATATCGTCTTCTTTATCTTCGCGGCCCGGCGTTTTCAGGTTAAACATACGAATAACCGCGCTGAACAGCACAAAGTAGATAACGAAGAACACCAGCCCCATCACCACCAGCATCCAGACGTTCTGGCTTGCTGCCGGCAAGTTGTACATCAACACGTAGTCGATAGCACCTGCGGAGAAGGAGAAGCCTGCGTGGATCCCCAGCAGTGTTGCAACGAACAGGCTGATACCCGTTAACAGTGCGTGCAGGAGATACAGCAGTGGAGCCAGGAACATGAACAGGAATTCCAGCGGCTCGGTAACACCGGTCAGGAACGCGGTGATCGCAACGGACAGCAGCATACCGCCAACCATTGGACGACGTGCTTTCGGAGCCGCGAAGTACATTGCCAGCGCCGCACCCGGCAGACCAAACATCATGATTGGGAAGAAGCCAGACATGAACATACCCGCAGTGCCGTCACCCGCGTAGAAGCGGTTGATGTCACCGTGGAATACGGTACCTGCAGCGTTAGTAAATTCGCCAATCTGGAACCAGGCGATGGTGTTCAGCACCTGATGCAGACCGGTTGGGATCAGCAGACGGTTGATGAAACCAAAGATACCGGAACCCAGCGCACCAGCGCCCACGATCCACTCACCACCCGCATGGATGGCGTTCTGTACCGGCGGCCATACGTAACCGAAGATAGCAGCCAGCACCAGACAGAAGAAGCCAGTGGCGATCGGCACAAAGCGTTTGCCGCCAAAGAAGCTCAGGAAGTCAGGCAGTTTGATACCAGACCAGCGGTTATACACGGCACCGCCGACCAGACCGGTGATGATACCCGCCAGCACGCCCATATTGATTGCAGGGTTAATGGTAACCATTGCTTTGGTCAATATGAAATAACCGACCGCACCTGCCAGCGCTGCTGCACCTGCGCTGTCTTTTGACCAGCTGGAAGCAACACCGATCGCAAAAATTAACGCGAGGTTATCAAAGATGGCCCCACCCGCTTGCGCGATGAAGGGTACGTTAAGTAAATCTGGTTGGCCGAATCGCAGCAGCAGTGCCGCGACTGGCAGCACAGCGATGGGGAGCTGTAACGCCCTACCCAGCCGCTGGAAAAAACCTAAAATATTCATTTTATTCCCCCTACGAGACCCCGATTAGGCTTCTTTGAAGCCATATTTTTATTGTGCGACCATTCCTGACAGCAAGATTCTGGAACAACGATATTAACCATTCATCTACATTCAGAGTGTGTGAAAAATTAATTCGTATCGCAAATTAAAAGCGTGTTTTTTGTGATTCCAGTCACCAAATATCGTTATTAACCCTCCCTTTCACTGGCTAACTACGAAAACTTATTTTATCATTCAAAAAATCGAAACGGATTGATCCTTACCGATGCAAAACCAGGTTACGCTTAATACTGCACAGAGACTCAATCCGCCAACTGCTTACTTTTACTTTTGAGGTGAAGAATGAGACTGATCCCCCTGAATACCGCTGAACAAGTCGGCAAATGGGCTGCTCGCCATATCGTTAACCGTATTAACGCGTTCAAACCAACGGCAGATCGTCCGTTCGTTCTGGGCCTGCCGACTGGCGGTACTCCACTGACAGCTTATAAAGCATTGGTTGAAATGCACAAAGCGGGCCAGGTGAGCTTCAAGCATGTTGTTACGTTCAACATGGACGAATATGTTGGCCTGCCGAAAGAGCATCCGGAAAGCTACCACAGCTTTATGCACCGCAATTTCTTTGATCACGTTGATATTCCAGCAGAAAACATCAACCTCCTCAATGGTAACGCGCCGGATATTGATGCAGAATGCCGTCAGTATGAAGAAAAAATCCGTTCTTACGGTAAAATCCACCTGTTTATGGGCGGTGTAGGCAACGATGGTCACATCGCGTTCAACGAACCCGCTTCCTCTTTGGCTTCCCGTACCCGCATCAAAACGCTGACTCACGACACACGTGTTGCTAACTCACGCTTCTTTGACGGCGACGTAAGCCAGGTGCCTAAATATGCGCTGACCGTTGGCGTGGGCACCCTGCTGGATGCTGAAGAAGTGATGATCCTGGTTCTGGGCCACCAGAAAGCACAGGCGCTGCAAGCTGCCGTTGAAGGCAACGTTAACCACATGTGGACCATCAGCTGCCTGCAGTTGCATCCAAAAGCCGTTGTGGTCTGCGATGAGCCTTCCACCATGGAACTGAAAGTGAAGACGCTGAAATACTTCAACGAGTTAGAAGCGGAAAATATTAAAGGTCTGTAATTGATGTCTCCGCCCTGTCGATAAGTTGCAGGGCGGCATTTTTTTGAAATCGGGGGTCGGAATGTATGCTTTAACCCAGGGCCGGATCTTTACCGGTCACGAAATTCTTGATGACCATGCGATTGTTGTCGCCAATGGCCTGATCGACAGCGTTTGCCCACTGGCTGAATTACCGTCAGGGATTGAACAGCGCTCACTGAATGGGGCCATTGTTTCCCCCGGTTTTATTGATGTACAGCTGAACGGCTGCGGTGGCGTGCAGTTTAACGATACGGCAGAAGCCGTAACCGTTGAAACGCTGGAAATCATGCAAAAAGCCAATGAAAAATCTGGCTGCACCAACTATTTGCCAACGCTTATCACCACCAGCGATGACCTGATGAAACAAGGTGTTCGCGTGATGCGTGAATACCTGGCGAAACACCCGAATCAGGCATTAGGACTTCATCTTGAAGGCCCGTGGCTGAATCTTGTTAAAAAAGGCACCCATAATCCGGGATTTGTCCGTCAGCCGGACGCTGCACTGGTTGATTTCCTGTGCGATAATGCGGATGTGATCACCAAAGTCACACTGGCACCAGAAATGGTCCCGGTAGAGGTCATCACCAAACTGGTGAATGCGGGTATCGTGGTTTCTGCGGGTCACTCCAATGCAACGGTAAAAGAAGCAAAAATCGGATTCCGTGCAGGTATTACCTTTGCAACGCACCTGTTCAACGCGATGCCGTACATTACCGGCCGCGAACCCGGTCTGGCGGGCGCTATTTTGGATGAAGCCGATATCTACTGCGGTATCATCGCCGATGGCCTGCACGTTGACTACGTTAACATTCGTAATGCTAAGCGCCTGAAAGGCGACAAGCTGTGCCTGGTTACTGACGCGACCGCGCCAGCAGGTGCAAACATTGAACAGTTCATTTTCGCTGGTAAAACAATATACTACCGCAATGGACTGTGTGTTGATGAGAACGGCACGTTGAGCGGTTCATCATTAACCATGATTGAAGGCGTACGCAATCTGGTCGAGCATGCAAATATCGCCCTCGACGAAGTCTTACGCATGGCAACGCTCTACCCTGCTCGCGCCATCGGCGTCGACAAACAACTCGGCAGCATCGCGCCAGGCAAAGTAGCCAACCTGACTGCGTTCACGCACGACTTTAAAATTATCAAGACCATCGTTAATGGCAACGAGGTCGTTACTGAGTAAGAGAAAGAATGACACCAGGCGGACAAGCTCAAATAGGTAATGTTGATCTCGTAAAACAGCTTAACAGCGCGGCGGTTTATCGCCTGATTGACCAGCATGGGCCAATCTCGCGAATTCAAATTGCCGAGCAAAGCCAGCTTGCCCCCGCCAGCGTAACCAAAATTACGCGTCAGTTGATCGAACGCGGGCTGATCAAAGAAGTCGATCAGCAGGCCTCCACCGGGGGCCGCCGCGCTATCTCTATCGTCACAGAAACCCGCAATTTCCACGCCATTGGCGTACGACTGGGTCGCCACGACACAACGCTCACGCTCTATGATATGAGCAGTAAAGTTGTCGCCGAAGAGCATTACCCCCTCCCGGAGCGCACCCAGGAAACGCTGGAATATGCGCTGCTCAACACCATTGCCATCTTTATTGAGAGCTGCCAGCGGAAAATCCGTGAGCTGATCGCAATTTCTGTCATCCTGCCAGGCCTTGTCGATCCTGAAAGCGGCGTCATCCGCTATATGCCACACATTCAGGTCGAAAACTGGGGACTGGTCGAAGCGCTCGAAAAACGCTTCAAAGTCACCTGCTTTGTTGGTCATGATATTCGCAGCCTTGCGCTGGCTGAGCACTATTTCGGGGCAAGCCAGGATTGCGAAGACTCCATTTTGGTGCGAGTGCACCGCGGAACCGGCGCGGGTATCATCTCCAACGGCCGAATTTTCATCGGTCGCAATGGCAACGTCGGCGAGATTGGTCATATTCAGGTAGAGCCGCTGGGTGAGCGCTGTCACTGCGGTAATTTCGGCTGCCTGGAAACCATTGCCGCCAATGCTTCTATTGAACATCGCGTGCAGAACTTACTGAAGCAGGGTTATCCAAGTCGACTCACGCTGGATGATTGCAGCATCAAAGCCATCTGTAAGGCAGCAAATAAAGGCGATAATCTGGCATCAGAAGTCATTGAGCACGTTGGTCGCCATCTGGGTAAAACTATCGCCATTGCCATTAACCTGTTTAACCCGCAAAAAATCGTCATTGCGGGCGAAATTACCGAGGCGGATAAGGTGCTGCTGCCTGCAATAGAAAGCTGTATCAACACGCAGGCGTTAAAGGCGTTTCGCCATAATTTACCGGTGGTTCGGTCCACGCTGGATCACCGCTCCGCCATTGGCGCCTTTGCGCTGGTGAAGCGCGCAATGCTCAACGGTACACTGCTGCAACGTTTGCTGGAAAGCTAATACACGTCATCCTTCGAGCTGCCTCTGCGTTAGCTGCATCTGCTCACCCCGGTCACTTACTTCAGTAAGCTCCAGGGGTTCGCAGACTTGCCGCCTTGATGCAACTCGAATGATGTAGTGTATTTTGTGTATAGTAATGCCTTCTTTTTTTAATGTCGGATTGTCCATGGCCATTAAGAATGTAATTTGTGATATCGACGGCGTGCTGATGCACGACAATGTTGCTGTACCGGGTGCGGCAGAATTTCTGACTGGGATCCTGGAAAAAGGCCTGCCGTTAGTCCTGCTGACTAACTACCCTTCGCAGACCGGGCAAGATCTGGCAAACCGCTTCGCCACCGCGGGTGTGAATGTCCCTGATAGCGTCTTTTATACTTCCGCGATGGCTACCGCTGATTTTCTTCGTCGCCAGGAAGGAAAAAAGGCCTACGTGGTGGGTGAAGGCGCGTTAATACACGAACTGTATAAAGCTGGATTTACCATTACCGACGTGAACCCCGATTTTGTGATTGTTGGCGAGACACGTTCCTATAACTGGGACATGATGCATAAAGCGGCGTATTTTGTCGCCAACGGCGCTCGTTTTATCGCCACTAACCCGGATACCCACGGTCGCGGCTTTTATCCCGCCTGTGGAGCACTCTGTGCCGGTATTGAGAAGATCTCAGGCCGTAAACCGTTTTATGTCGGCAAACCCAGCCCGTGGATTATTCGCGCGGCGCTCAACAAAATGCAGGCGCACTCGGAAGAAACCGTTATCGTTGGTGACAACCTGCGTACCGATATTCTGGCAGGTTTTCAGGCGGGTCTGGAAACTATCCTGGTACTGTCTGGCGTTTCCAAGCTTGATGATATTGACAACATGCCGTTCAGACCAAGCTGGATTTACCCGTCCGTTGCTGAAATTGACGTCATTTAATCTCTTTAGCCGGATAACAACATCTGCAAGTTATCCGGCCTGAAAAATACATCCATTCAATAAAATCACCATTTCACTGCTGATTCATCAATAATAGCGCTCATTACATATTCTTTTTTCATCAATCCACAATGACCATTGCGTTTTTTATTTTCTGACCCGTAATTCGCTTGCGCCCTCTCCAGCTTTGCGGCATTTTCTTTATCAAGCAAACATAAAAAGCATCACGCAACAGGTTAACGGAGAAGGTTATGTGTTCTATTTTTGGCGTATTCGATATTAAAACTGACGCAGTTGAACTGCGTAAAAAGGCCCTGGAACTGTCTCGTCTGATGCGCCACCGCGGCCCGGACTGGTCAGGTATTTACGCCTGTGATAACGCCATTCTGGCGCACGAACGTCTGTCCATCGTCGACGTCAATGCCGGTGCTCAGCCGCTGTACAACGTGAAGAAGACACATATCCTGGCGGTTAACGGTGAAATTTATAACCACCAGACACTACGTGCTGAATACGGCGATCGCTACCAGTTCCAGACCGGTTCCGACTGCGAAGTTATCCTCGCGCTGTATCAGGAAAAAGGACCCGCGTTCCTCGATGACCTGCAAGGCATGTTCGCTTTTGCCCTGTACGACAGCGAGCAGGACGCCTACCTGATCGGTCGTGATCATATCGGGATCATCCCGCTGTATATGGGTTACGACGAGCACGGTAACTTCTACGTTGCGTCTGAAATGAAAGCGCTGGTTCCCGTCTGCCGCACAATCAAAGAATTCCCGGCCGGTAGCTATTTGTGGAGTAAAGACGGTGAAATTCGTCAGTACTACCAGCGCGACTGGTTTGAATACGATGCAGTCAAAGACAACGTTACCGATAAAAACGAGCTGCGCCAGGCGCTGGAAGATGCGGTGAAAAGTCACCTGATGTCAGATGTTCCTTATGGCGTACTGCTGTCCGGCGGTCTGGATTCATCCGTCATTTCCGCGATAACTAAAAAATACGCGGCACGCCGTGTTGAAGATCAGGAACGTAGCGAAGCCTGGTGGCCACAGCTGCACTCCTTCGCCGTCGGCCTGGAAGGCGCTCCGGATCTGAAAGCTGCGCAAGAGGTGGCGAACCATCTGGGGACCGTGCACCATGAGATCCACTTCACCGTGCAGGAAGGTCTGGATGCGATCCGCGACGTGATTTACCACATCGAAACTTACGATGTCACGACGATTCGCGCCTCGACGCCAATGTACTTAATGTCGCGTAAAATTAAAGCGATGGGTATTAAAATGGTGTTGTCGGGTGAAGGTTCGGACGAAGTGTTTGGCGGCTATCTCTATTTCCACAAAGCGCCAGATGCAAAAGAACTGCACGAAGAAACCGTGCGCAAGCTGCAAGCGCTGCATATGTTCGACTGCGCCCGTGCCAACAAAGCCATGTCGGCCTGGGGTGTAGAAGCTCGCGTGCCCTTCCTGGATAAGAAATTCCTTGATGTGGCGATGCGCATCAACCCACAGGACAAAATGTGCGGCAACGGCAAAATGGAAAAACACGTTCTGCGCGAATGTTTTGAGTCCTACCTGCCGGCAAGCGTCGCATGGCGTCAGAAAGAGCAGTTCTCTGACGGTGTCGGTTACAGCTGGATTGACACGCTGAAAGAGGTGGCTGCAGAACAAGTTTCAGACCAACAACTGGAAACCGCCAGCTTCCGTTTCCCGTACAACACGCCATCGTCAAAAGAAGCGTATTTGTACCGTGAGATTTTCGAAGAGTTGTTCCCGGTAGCAAGCGCTGCCGAATGCGTGCCTGGCGGGCCGTCGGTTGCCTGTTCTTCTGCCAAGGCGATCGAATGGGATGAGGCGTTTAAAACCATGAACGATCCATCTGGCCGTGCCGTTGGCGTACACCAGTCCGCTTATAAATAAGTTAATCCTTAGATAAGAGCCCTGCGGGGCTCTTTTTTTATGTTTGTTTTCTGTGCAAAAAAACAATTAATAACTAATAATTGCCGAATATTGCGTCATGCTGTTCGCAACCTAACCAAACAGTCACATTCCAGCTATTTTCAATGAAAAAGGGGTTGACGCTTCAAGGCTCAATACGCATAATGCGCCCCGCAACGCCGATAAGGTTACGCGAAAAAAAGATGGCTACGTAGCTCAGCTGGTTAGAGCACATCACTCATAATGATGGGGTCACAGGTTCGAATCCCGTCGTAGCCACCATCTTTTTTGCGGGAGTGGCGAAATTGGTAGACGCACCAGATTTAGGTTCTGGCGCCGCAAGGTGTGCGAGTTCAAGTCTCGCCTCCCGCACCATTCACCCGTAAGCGTTGCACGGATGGGGTATCGCCAAGCGGTAAGGCACCGGTTTTTGATACCGGCATTCCCTGGTTCGAATCCAGGTACCCCAGCCATTTTTTCTTCGATATAGCGGTTCACCGCAACGGTCATTGGGGTATCGCCAAGCGGTAAGGCACCGGTTTTTGATACCGGCATTCCCTGGTTCGAATCCAGGTACCCCAGCCATCGAAGAAAATGTTAGTATTTGGCTACGTAGCTCAGCTGGTTAGAGCACATCACTCATAATGATGGGGTCACAGGTTCGAATCCCGTCGTAGCCACCATATTAAGGACGTATCGACTCGTTCGGTAAATCCAAAAAATTGTTGGGGTATCGCCAAGCGGTAAGGCTCTGGTTTCTGATACCAGCATTCCGAGGTTCGAATCCTCGTACCCCAGCCAATTTCAAAAAGTCGTCCACTCTGTGGGTGCACCCGTTGGGGTATCGCCAAGCGGTAAGGCTCTGGTTTCTGATACCAGCATTCCGAGGTTCGAATCCTCGTACCCCAGCCATATTAAAAAAGCTCGCTTCGGCGAGCTTTTTGCTTTTCTGCAATTATCGCCTGATGGCGCTCCGCTTATCAGGCCTACGTATTTTCCCCGTAGGCCTGCCTGAATTACAACCCTAACGCATACTTCAGTGCCTGACGTTTCAGTACGCCAGCGCGCTCTGCGGCCATGAGCCCGAGATTACGCATGATGCGCAGCGGCTGCAGGTTATTGCTGAATCCGGCATAGAACAGATCCATACCGCTTTGCATGATGAAATTGTCAGTCATACGGCGATTCTGATAGCGCTTGAGCACCGGCTGACTGGCCCAGGATTCACCGTAGCTGCGCGCGTTCACCAGCACATCAATTAACGCATCGACATCACGAAAGCCCAGATTAACGCCCTGCCCCGCCAGCGGATGAATGGTATGCGCGGCATCACCTACCAGCGCCAGCCCCGGTTGCACATATTGCAGCGCATGACGACGCGTAAGCGGGAACGCCCCCGCAGCCACTGGCATCACCTTACCGAGTCGCGATGGAAAATGTTTAGCAATCTCCGTCTGCAATTGCGGCATATTCAGCGCTTGCAATTGGCGGATGCGAGCCGGTGAGTCGTACCACACCAACGAGGCCCAGTTATCAAACAGCGGTAAAAACGCGCGCGGGCCGTCAGGCGTAAATTGCTGCCAGGTGCTGTCTCCCGGTGAATTTTCGCATTGCACGGTTATCAACATACAGGACTGCGCGTACTGCCAGGCATGGATACCAATCCCGGCCATTTTTCGCACCTGAGAGTTGGCACCATCGGCGCCGATGACCAGCTTCGCGCTGATGGTTTCGCCGCCTGCCAGCTCAAGCTCATGTCGATCGTTATGTTGATGCAAAGAAATCAGGGACGTCGGTACGCGCAGCGTGACTTTGGGGTGAGCTTCCAGCGCCTGCCAGAGCGCCTGTTGCAGGACCGTGTTTTCCACCATATAGCCCAACAGAGGCAGCTTTAGCTCGGCGGCATCAAACATCACATGGGCATTTTCCCACTCCCACGTTTCCAGTCGACGATAAGGATGGTTGCGCATCCCCTGCACCGAATCCCAGACGCCCAGCCCTTTTAGCAACGACACCGATGCGGAACTAATGGCAGAAATTCTGACATCAGGCTGTCCGTCAGCCACAAACGGCGCGGGAACGGCATGCTCAATGACCGTTACCGTAAATCCATGCTGCGCCAGTCCAAGCGCCAGCGCGCCGCCGACCATCCCCCCGCCGACAATGGCAATTTCCGTTGGTTGATTTGTCATGGTCAATTATCCAGTTACATGTATTGTGTAAGTTTACAGGATTTTTTACCCCTTGAGGCTGACATCCGTCATACTGGTCACAACCGCGCCAAAGCAGTACACTATGCGCCCTGCATTTCAGCCACAATTTCGCAAGAGCAAGTCGATGACCAAAAAACTCCATATTAAAACCTGGGGCTGTCAGATGAACGAATACGATTCATCGAAGATGGCCGATCTGCTGGATGCCACTCATGGGTATCAACTGACTGACGTGGCGGAAGAAGCGGATGTGCTGCTGCTGAATACCTGCTCAATCCGTGAGAAGGCTCAGGAAAAAGTGTTCCATCAACTGGGCCGCTGGAAACTGTTAAAAGAGAAAAATCCCAAGCTCATCATTGGGGTCGGTGGCTGTGTTGCGTCTCAGGAAGGCGATCATATTCGCCAGCGCGCGCATTACGTCGATATTATTTTTGGGCCGCAAACTCTGCACCGCCTGCCGGAAATGATCAACAAAGTGCGTGGAAGCACGACCCGTAGCCCGGTGGTTGATATCAGTTTCCCGGAGATCGAAAAGTTCGACCGCCTGCCGGAACCGCGTGCTGAAGGTCCAAGCGCGTTTGTGTCTATCATGGAAGGTTGTAATAAATATTGTACTTACTGCGTGGTGCCCTACACCCGCGGTGAGGAAGTCAGCCGTCCGGCGGATGATATTCTGTTTGAAATCGCCCAGCTTGCAGCCCAAGGCGTGCGCGAAGTGAACCTGCTGGGGCAAAACGTGAACGCCTGGCGTGGTGAGAACTACGACGGCACGATCGGATCTTTTGCCGATCTGTTACGTCTGGTCGCAGCGATCGACGGTATTGATCGTATCCGCTTCACCACCAGCCATCCGATCGAATTCACCGATGATATCGTTGAAGTTTATCGCGATACGCCAGAGTTGGTGAGCTTCCTGCATCTGCCGGTACAGAGCGGTTCAGACCGCGTACTGAACCTGATGGGGCGTACCCATACCGCGCTGGAATACAAAGCGATCATCCGCAAACTGCGCGCTGCACGTCCAGATATCCAGATTAGCTCCGACTTCATCGTTGGCTTCCCGGGTGAAACCACGCAGGATTTCGAGCAGACCATGAAGCTGATTGCTGACGTCAATTTTGACATGAGCTACAGCTTTATTTTCTCTGCGCGTCCTGGCACCCCTGCCGCCGATATGGTTGACGACGTACCGGAAGAAGAGAAGAAACAGCGTCTGTACATTCTACAGGAGCGTATCAACCAGCAAGCTATGGCCTGGAGCCGCCGTATGGTCGGCACGACCCAGCGCATTCTGGTTGAAGGCACATCGCGTAAGAGCATCATGGAACTGTCAGGCCGTACCGAAAATAACCGTGTGGTGAACTTTGAAGGCAACCCGGATATGGTCGGTAAGTTCGTAGACGTAGAAATTACCGATGTCTGGACTAACTCCCTGCGCGGTAAAGTGGTGCGTACCGAGGACGAAATGGGTCTGCGTATCGCAGAATCCCCTGAATCGGTCATTGCGCGTACCCGCAAAGAAAACGATCTGGGCGTCGGTATTTATCAGCCTTAATCCTGCTGAAAAACGTAAAAAAGGCCCGATACCGCTACACTTATCGGGCCTACAATCCTGGGCTCGCTGTCCCGGCGGGTCTTGTAATCTGCCCTATCATCCCCATATTTGCTGCAATGCTTGCGCCTTTCCCCCATGGCGTGAATAATTTCCTTAGATGCCGGTAAATGTTCAGCGTCCGGCGAGACATGCATAAGAGGAACAGTTTGAACATAGACACTCGCGAAATCACCCTTGAACCCGCAGACAACGCCCGCCTGTTGAGCCTTTGCGGCCCATTTGATGACAACATCAAACAGCTGGAACGTCGCCTCGGCATCGAAATTAACCGCCGTGATAACCACTTTAAACTGACCGGTCGTCCAATTTGCGTCACCGCTGCGGCAGATATTTTACGTAGCCTGTACGTCGATACCGCCCCAATGCGCGGTCAGACGCAGGACATCGAGCCTGAACAAATTCATCTGGCGATCAAAGAAGCGCGTGTGCTTGAGCAAAGCGCAGACAGCGTGCCTGAATTTGGCAAAGCGGTGAACATCAAAACCAAGCGTGGAGTAATTAAGCCGCGCACGCCGAACCAGGCACAGTACATTGCGAATATCCTCGACCACGACATCACATTTGGCGTTGGCCCTGCGGGTACGGGTAAAACGTATCTCGCGGTTGCCGCTGCGGTTGATGCGCTTGAGCGTCAGGAGATCCGTCGCATTCTGCTGACCCGTCCGGCAGTGGAAGCGGGCGAAAAACTGGGATTCCTGCCAGGAGATCTCAGCCAGAAAGTCGATCCGTATTTACGACCGCTGTATGACGCGCTGTTCGAAATGCTCGGCTTTGAAAAGGTTGAAAAGCTGATTGAGCGTAACGTCATTGAAGTTGCGCCACTGGCCTATATGCGCGGTCGTACGTTGAACGATGCGTTCATCATTCTTGATGAAAGCCAGAACACCACCATCGAACAGATGAAAATGTTCCTGACCCGTATCGGCTTTAACTCCAAAGCGGTCATCACTGGCGATATCACCCAGATTGACCTGCCGCGAAGCACCAAATCCGGTCTGCGTCATGCCATTGAAGTGCTGGCTGAAGTCGACGAAATTAGTTTTAATTTCTTCCATAGCGAAGACGTGGTGCGCCACCCGGTGGTCGCCCGTATCGTCACGGCGTATGAAGCCTGGGAAGAAGCAGAACAGAAACGCAAAGCCGAGCAGGCTGCAGAACGCAAGCGCGAAGCTCAGGAGCAGGAACAAAAATGAGTCAGGTTATCCTCGATTTACAGCTGGCATGTGAAGACGAATCCGGTTTGCCAACAGAAAGTCAGTTTCAGGGCTGGCTGGATGCGGTGATCCCCCAATTTCAGGAAGAGTCTGAAGTGACGATTCGTCTGGTCGATGACGCGGAAAGCCACGACCTGAACCTGACCTATCGCGGGAAGGATAAATCCACCAACGTGCTCTCTTTCCCTTTTGAAGCCCCGCCGGGCATTGAGATGCCGCTGCTGGGCGATTTGATCATCTGCCGTCAGGTGGTTGAGAAAGAAGCGCAGGAGCAAGGCAAACCGCTTGAAGCCCACTGGGCGCACATGGTGGTGCACGGTAGCCTGCATTTACTCGGCTACGACCATATTGAAGACGATGAAGCGGAAGAGATGGAATCCCTCGAAACAGAGATTATGCTTGCTCTGGGCTATGAGGATCCGTACATTGCCGAGAAAGAGTAAGCATTTCGACATCTTGTAGGCCTGATAAGGCCTACAAGGTTTGAAGTACAATGAAGAGATATGCCGTCAACAGCTGAGTAAACGCATGACGCGCTTTGTATTAACTAACATGAGAACCCATACGACGCCATGAGCGACGACAATTCACACAGTAGTGACACCTTAAACAGCAAAAAGGGATTTTTTTCCCTGTTACTGAGCCAACTTTTCCACGGTGAACCGAAAAACCGCGACGAACTGTTGGAGCTGATCCGTGATTCCGGGCAAAACGACCTTATCGATGAAGATACGCGCGATATGCTCGAAGGGGTAATGGATATTGCGGACCAGCGTGTTCGCGACATCATGATCCCTCGCTCCCAGATGATTACCCTGAAACGCAACCAAACTCTGGACGAATGCCTCGATGTCATTATCGAGTCTGCCCACTCGCGTTTCCCGGTAATTAGCGAAGACAAGGATCACATTGAAGGGATTCTGATGGCCAAAGATCTGCTGCCGTTTATGCGTAGCGATGCCGAAGCCTTCAGCATGGAGAAAGTGTTACGCCAGGCGGTTGTCGTCCCTGAAAGCAAGCGGGTTGACCGCATGCTGAAAGAGTTCCGCTCCCAGCGTTATCATATGGCTATCGTCATCGACGAGTTTGGCGGTGTCTCAGGTCTGGTGACCATTGAGGACATCCTTGAACTGATTGTCGGTGAAATTGAAGATGAGTACGACGAAGAAGACGATATTGATTTCCGTCAGCTCAGTCGCCACACCTGGACTATTCGTGCACTGGCGCCGATTGAAGACTTCAATGAAGCTTTCGGCACGCATTTCAGCGATGAAGAAGTGGATACCATTGGCGGGTTGGTCATGCAGGCCTTCGGTCATCTGCCCGCGCGCGGAGAGACCATCGACATTGATGGTTACCAGTTCAAAGTGGCAATGGCCGACAGCCGTCGTATTATTCAGGTTCATGTCAGAATTCCGGACGACTCACCCCAGCCCAAACTGGACGAATAAACCCGAAACTGGATCTAAGACTACATGGCATTTGCCCCTTTAATTGAACGCCAGCGCATTCGCCTGCTGCTGGCGTTATTATTCGGTGCCTGCGGGACACTGGCTTTCTCACCGTATGACATCTGGCCCGCTGCGATTGTTTCGCTGATGGGCCTGCAGGCTCTCACCTTCAACCGCCGTCCGCTCCAGTCTGCCGCTATCGGCTATTTCTGGGGACTGGGACTGTTTGGCTCAGGCATCAACTGGGTTTACGTCAGTATCGCGCAGTTTGGCGGTATGCCGGGCCCTGTTAACGTCTTCCTCGTGGTTCTGCTTGCTGCTTACCTTTCCCTCTACACTGGCCTGTTTGCCGGCGTTTTGGCGCGTCTGTGGCCGAAAACCACCTGGATACGCGTAGCGATTGCCGCGCCGGTAGTCTGGCAAATCACTGAATTTCTACGCGGCTGGGTACTGACCGGTTTTCCGTGGTTGCAATTCGGCTACAGCCAGATCGATGGCCCGTTAAAAGGGCTGGCGCCGGTAATGGGCGTTGAAGCGATTAACTTCCTGCTGATGATGGTTAGCGGCCTGCTGGCACTTGCGCTGGTAACGCGTAACTGGAAGCCGCTGGCTGCCGCCGTGGTGCTTTTCGCTCTGCCCTTCCCGCTACGTTATATTCAGTGGTACACGCTGGAGCCGGAAAAAACCACCCAGGTCTCGATGGTGCAGGGTGACATCCCGCAGTCGCTCAAATGGGATGAAGGCCAGTTACTCAACACCCTGAAGATTTATCTCGACGCCACCCAGCCTGAGATGGGCAAATCACAGCTCATCATCTGGCCAGAATCCGCTATTCCGGACCTGGAAATTAACCAGCAGCGTTTTCTGAGTATGATGGATGACCTGCTGAAATCGAAAAACAGCACGCTGATTACCGGTATTGTAGACGCACGTCTGAACAAGCAGAATCGTTACGACACTTACAACACCATCATCACACTGGGTAAAGACAGCCCATACAGCTACGACTCCAGCAACCGCTACAACAAAAACCATCTGGTACCGTTTGGCGAGTTTGTCCCGCTGGAATCTATCCTGCGCCCGCTAGCGCCATTCTTTGACCTGCCAATGTCTTCGTTCAGCCGCGGTCCTTATGTACAGCCACAGTTGCATGCACACGGCTTTAAGCTGACCGCTGCCATCTGCTACGAAATCATTCTTGGCGAACAGGTACGGGATAACTTCCGCCCGGATACGGACTACCTGCTGACTATCTCTAACGATGCATGGTTTGGTAAATCTATTGGCCCGTGGCAGCACTTCCAGATGGCGCGTATGCGTTCCCTGGAGCTGGCGCGACCTCTGCTGCGTAGCACCAACAACGGTATTACGGCGGTGATTGGTCCGCAGGGTGAAGTTCAGGCGATGATCCCGCAGTTTACCCGTCAGGTGCTGACCACCAGCGTGACGCCAACGACGGGCTTAACCCCTTATGCCCGTACCGGAAACTGGCCGCTCTGGCTGCTAACCGCGCTGTTTGGCTTTGGCGCAGTGGTAATGAGTCTGCGCCAACGTCGTAAGTAAAACAGTGCCCCATCAAATGCAGGCCGGATAAGGCGGTACGCCGCCATCCGGCAGTTGTGCAGCATCGTGCCTGATGGCGCTACGCTTATCAGGCCTACTCCCCCCATCCAAAAGACCATTCTGGCACGTCTATTGCTTTGTTCTACAAGGCAAACGCTGTTTTGGCTGAATGTGCAACCTGGTCGCACCAAAGTTGAGCGCCGGTAGCACCTGAAAAGTGCAACAAGATATTTTTGCCCCCAAATGGTGCGGCGCACTTCGCAAAAATAAACAATAACACAGCAAATTCTTTACATTCATCCAAACTAAATGTTAACAAACACATACAAGACTGCACGTTTTAGTAGCAAACAATAACAACATCACAATGGGTATCAATGCGTCCCTGGCGCAGACGATAAAGGAGTTGGATATGCAATTACGTAAGCTCGCCACTGCCATGCTGGTCATGGGAATGTCCGCCGGTCTGGCGCACGCAGAAGACGCAGCACCAGCGGCAGGCAGCACGCTGGATAAGATCGCCAAAAATGGCGTGATCGTTGTCGGCCACCGTGAATCATCAGTACCGTTTTCTTACTACGATAATCAGCAAAAAGTGGTCGGTTATTCACAGGATTACTCCAACGCGATCGTTGACGCCGTGAAGAAAAAGCTGAACAAGCCTGATCTGCAGGTGAAACTGATCCCGATTACTTCACAAAACCGTATCCCGCTGCTGCAAAACGGCACCTTCGATTTTGAATGTGGATCCACCACCAACAACGTCGAGCGCCAAAAACAAGCCGCTTTCTCTGACACCATTTTCGTTGTCGGCACCCGTCTGCTGGCGAAAAAAGGCGGCGACGTCAAAGATTTCGCCGATCTGAAAGGTAAAGCCGTAGTCGTGACTTCGGGTACCACCTCCGAAGTTCTGCTGCACAAGCTGAATGAAGAACAAAAAATGGATATGCGCATCATCAGCGCGAAAGACCACGGTGACTCTTTCCGTACTCTGGAAAGCGGTCGTGCCGTTGCCTTTATGATGGATGACGCCCTGCTGGCTGGCGAGCGCGCGAAAGCGAAGAAACCAGACAACTGGGAGATCGTCGGCAAGCCACAGTCTCAGGAAGCCTACGGCTGTATGTTGCGCAAAGATGATCCTGAGTTCAAAAAGCTGATGGACGACACTATCGCCAAGGCGCAAACCTCAGGCGAAGCTGAGAAATGGTTTGATAAGTGGTTTAAAAATCCAATTCCGCCGAAGAACCTGAACATGAATTTCGAACTGTCAGACGAGATGAAAGCTCTGTTCAAAGAACCAAATGATAAAGCGCTTAACTAACTAAAATAAATGGGAGGCTTCCCCTCCCTCTCGATTGTTACTCGGCACGGACAGACTATAAGCCTGATGGTCGTTCCCCATCAGGCCTGAAAACCGCAAAACGCCGAATAACAATCTTCGAGGGTAGCGCTGCTACCCTTTTTTTTCTGGAGTAGATTTATGTCTATAGACTGGAACTGGGGTATTTTTTTACAACAAGCCCCGTTCGGCAACACCACCTATCTCGGCTGGCTCTGGAGTGGTTTCCAGGTCACTGTCGCGTTATCCATCGCCGCATGGATTATCGCTTTCCTCATAGGCTCTTTATTCGGCATCTTACGTACCGTTCCAAATCGTTTCCTTTCTGGGATCGGCACGCTGTACGTTGAGCTGTTTCGTAACGTTCCGCTCATCGTCCAGTTTTTTACCTGGTATCTGGTTATTCCTGAACTGCTGCCGGAAAACATTGGGATGTGGTTCAAGGCTGAGTTGGATCCCAACATCCAGTTCTTC
This sequence comes from Citrobacter sp. Cpo061, assembly GCF_030332845.1. Taxonomy (NCBI): domain Bacteria; kingdom Pseudomonadati; phylum Pseudomonadota; class Gammaproteobacteria; order Enterobacterales; family Enterobacteriaceae; genus Citrobacter; species Citrobacter sp. Cpo061. The sequence continues at coordinate 470,974 of NZ_JAOWHB010000050.1, read as the reverse complement.
CTTTCATCGATGCTTTGTCTGGGGCTGTTTACCGCCGCGCGCGTCTGCGAACAGGTTCGCGCCGCTATTCAGTCTCTGCCTCGTGGGCAGAAAAACGCCGCACTGGCGATGGGGCTGACGTTGCCTCAGGCTTATCGTTATGTTCTGCTGCCAAACGCATACCGCGTGATTGTTCCGCCAATGACCTCAGAGATGATGAACCTGGTGAAGAACTCCGCGATCGCCTCCACCATCGGCCTGGTCGATATGGCGGCACAGGCGGGCAAACTGCTGGATTACTCCGCCCACGCATGGGAATCGTTTACCGCTATCACTCTGGCTTACGTCCTGATTAACGCCGTCATCATGCTGGTGATGAATCTCGTTGAACGTAAAATCCGCCTGCCTGGCAATTTGGGAGGCAAATAATGTACGAATTTGACTGGAGTTCTATTGTCCCTTCCCTGCCGTATCTGCTGGATGGGCTGATGATCACGCTGAAAATTACCGTCACGGCGGTCGTCATTGGTATCGTATGGGGAACTATCCTGGCCGTCATGCGTCTGTCCAGCTTCGCGCCGATAGCCTGGTTTGCGAAAGGCTACGTCAACGTATTTCGTTCTATTCCGCTGGTCATGGTGCTGCTGTGGTTCTACCTGATTGTGCCCGGCTTCCTGCAAAACGTACTGGGTCTGTCGCCAAAAACCGATATTCGCCTGATCTCAGCAATGGTCGCGTTTTCGATGTTTGAAGCCGCGTACTATTCCGAGATTATCCGTGCCGGTATCCAGAGTATTTCTCGTGGGCAATCCAGCGCCGCGTTGGCGCTAGGGATGACCCACTGGCAGTCGATGAAGCTCATTATTCTGCCGCAGGCATTCCGCGCGATGGTACCGCTGCTGCTAACCCAGGGCATCGTACTCTTCCAGGATACCTCGCTGGTCTATGTATTAAGTCTGGCAGACTTCTTCCGTACCGCCTCCACCATTGGCGAGCGTGACGGCACACAGGTTGAAATGATCCTGTTTGCTGGCGCCGTTTATTTTGTATTCAGTCTGAGCGCATCGTTGTTGGTCAGCTATTTGAAGAAAAGGACAGTTTAATGATTACCCTGAAAAATGTTTCTAAATGGTATGGTCACTTTCAGGTGCTGACCGACTGCTCCACGGAAGTGAAAAAAGGGGAAGTGGTGGTGGTCTGCGGCCCTTCAGGTTCCGGTAAATCAACGCTTATCAAAACGGTGAACGGGCTGGAGCCGGTACAACAAGGCGTCATCACCGTTGATGGTACAGTGGTGAATGATAAAAAAACCGATCTGGCCAAACTGCGTTCTCGCGTTGGTATGGTGTTCCAGCACTTTGAACTGTTCCCTCACCTGTCGATCATTGAGAACCTGACTCTGGCGCAGGTAAAAGTGCTCAAGCGCGATAAAAAGCCGGCCCGTGATAAAGCGCAAAAGTTACTGGAACGCGTTGGTCTGTCAGCACATGCGGAGAAGTTTCCAGCTCAGCTCTCAGGGGGCCAGCAACAGCGTGTCGCTATCGCCCGGGCGCTGTGCATGGATCCTATCGCCATGCTGTTTGACGAACCAACGTCGGCGCTTGATCCTGAAATGATCAACGAAGTACTGGATGTTATGGTTGAACTGGCCAATGAAGGGATGACTATGATGGTGGTAACCCACGAAATGGGCTTTGCGCGTAAAGTGGCGAACCGGGTGATCTTCATGGATGAAGGGAAAATTGTTGAAGACTCGCCGAAAGAAGAGTTCTTCGCTAATCCGAAATCGGACCGCGCCAAAGACTTCCTCGCGAAAATACTGCACTAATCTTGCTGGCGCGCACCTCCATGTGCGCGCCACCTCACGCTTTATCCCTTCGCCTCTCGAAACACATACAGCCCAGCGTTAACCTTGTCACAAAGTCCCACTTACAAGGAGCAACAATGGCACTTCCTATCCTGTTTGATTGCGATCCGGGTCATGACGACGCTATCGCAATTGTGCTCGCCCTCGCCTCACCAGAACTGGATGTGAAAGCGATAACCTCATCAGCCGGTAACCAGACACCAGACAAAACACTGCGTAACGTGTTGCGCATGTTAACGTTGCTCAACCGTACGGATATACCAGTAGCTGGTGGCGCAGTGAAGCCACTGATGCGCGATCTGATTATCGCCGATAACGTTCACGGCGAGAGTGGGCTGGATGGCCCGGCGCTGCCGGAACCCGCTTTTGCGCCACAAGACTGTACCGCCGTGGAACTGATGGCGAAAACCCTGCGTGAAAGCCCGGAACCGATGACGATTGTCTCCACCGGGCCGCAAACTAACGTCGCATTGCTCCTGAATAGCCATCCTGAGCTGCACGCCAAAATCGCCCGTATCGTAATTATGGGTGGTGCGATGGGCCTCGGAAACTGGACGCCCGCCGCCGAGTTCAATATTTTCGTGGATCCTGAAGCCGCTGAAATCGTATTCCAGTCTGGCATTCCAGTGGTGATGGCTGGTCTGGACGTCACGCATAAAGCGCAAATACATCGCGAAGATACCGAGCGGTTCCGCGCTATCGGCAACCCTGTTTCGACGATCGTGGCTGAACTACTCGACTTCTTCTTTGAATATCACAAAGATGAAAAATGGGGATTCATCGGCGCACCACTGCATGATCCATGCACCATTGCCTGGCTGCTGAAACCTGAACTGTTTACCACCGTTGAACGCTGGGTCGGCGTGGAAACTCAGGGTAAATATACCCAGGGAATGACCGTGGTGGATTACTACTTCCTGAGCGGCAATAAGCCAAACGCCACCGTAATGGTAGACGTGGATCGCGAAGGGTTTGTCGATTTGCTGGCAGAACGTTTAAGATATTACGCGTAAAACTGTAGGCCGGATAAGGCGCTTGCGCCACCATCCGGCATATTGCCTGATGGCGATGCTGGCGCATCTTATCAGGCCTACAAATAACTTCTGGCACGCCTAATCATCACGGCTCAAACGGTCGGCGCTGGAACTGATCGTGTCCGCATTTCGGACACAGCGGCAGCACATCCGGGGTGTAAACCGCTAAATGGAAGTGGCACTTCTCGCAGACCAGATTACCTAATCCGACCACCTCACCGCTGTGATAAACCCCGTGATGACTGAGGTCCTGGAACACCTCGCGCCATTCGAGCTGCGTTTTATCGGTAATATCGGCCAGTTCCTGCCAGATACTCTCCTTGATAACCCGCATAAAGACGCTGTCTGTCTCCTCATCAAGACTTTCTTCATAGCTCAGAGCAAACTCTTCCAGGTCACGTCTGACGGCCCGGGTGACCTCTTCCACCTCGGTTCGCGTTAACTCCCCGGTCTGCATAACTCGTTGACGCGCCTGCTCCACCAACGCATCAATATCGCGTTCACCATTACGCAGACGTTCGCTCAGTGAAGCCACCAGTTCACGGTAATATTGAGCAACCTTGTTCATCGCTTCGCCTCCTGGGTCGTTAACTGTCTATAATAATAGACGTTATTTACGCTACGCTTTGCAAGACTGTCCACAGAGTGTGTAAATTCGTGCAAGAATTATCCTTGCGGGAATTCAACGCTGAATGCGCGAAAGGCTGTTTTGGCGCGGGCGTTTGGGCTATGCTATGCGGATCTGAAACACCACATCTAGAGCTACGTTTGTAGCTGTATTGAAAACAGGACCACTGGCTGCCATGCAAGAGCAATACCGCCCGGAAGAGATAGAATCCAAAGTACAGCTTCACTGGGATGAGAAGCGCACATTTGAAGTTACCGAAGACGAGAGCAAAGAGAAGTATTACTGCCTGTCTATGCTTCCCTATCCTTCTGGTCGACTACACATGGGCCACGTACGTAACTACACCATCGGTGACGTGATCGCCCGCTACCAGCGCATGCTGGGCAAAAACGTACTGCAGCCAATTGGCTGGGATGCGTTCGGTCTGCCTGCAGAAGGCGCTGCGGTTAAAAACAATACCGCGCCAGCACCGTGGACGTACGACAACATCGCATACATGAAAAACCAGCTCAAAATGCTGGGTTTCGGTTACGACTGGAGCCGTGAGCTGGCGACCTGCACCCCGGAATACTACCGTTGGGAACAGAAATTCTTCACCGAGCTGTACAAAAAAGGCCTGGTGTACAAGAAAACGTCTGCGGTCAACTGGTGCCCGAACGACCAGACCGTACTGGCGAACGAACAGGTTATCGACGGCTGCTGCTGGCGTTGCGATACCAAAGTCGAGCGTAAAGAGATCCCACAGTGGTTCATCAAAATTACCGCTTACGCTGACGAACTGCTGCGTGACCTGGATAACCTGGATCACTGGCCTGACACCGTGAAAACGATGCAGCGCAACTGGATTGGCCGTTCTGAAGGCGTGGAAATCACCTTCGATGTGAACGGTTACGACAACACGCTGACCGTTTACACCACCCGCCCGGACACCTTTATGGGTGCGACCTATCTGGCCGTTGCCGCAGGTCACCCGCTGGCGCAGAAAGCTGCTGCAAATAACCCAGAACTGGCCGCCTTCATTGACGAATGCCGCAACACCAAGGTTGCTGAAGCCGAAATGGCAACCATGGAGAAGAGAGGCGTCGACACGGGCTTTAAAGCTGTTCACCCGCTGACTGGCGAAGAAATCCCCGTTTGGGCAGCAAACTTCGTCCTGATGGAATACGGTACGGGCGCAGTCATGGCCGTTCCGGGCCACGATCAGCGCGATTACGAGTTTGCGACAAAATATGGCCTGACCATCAAGCCAGTAATTCTGACCGCTGAAGGCGCAGAGCCGGATCTGTCCGAACAAGCTCTGACCGAAAAAGGCGTGCTGTTTAACTCCGGCGAGTTTGACGGCCTCGACTTCGAAGCTGCCTTCAACGCCATTGCTGACAAGCTGGTAGCCAAAGGCGTGGGTGAGCGTAAAGTGAACTACCGTCTGCGTGACTGGGGTGTTTCCCGTCAGCGTTACTGGGGTGCGCCAATTCCGATGGTGACGTTGGAAGACGGTACCGTACTGCCGACGCCAGAAGATCAGTTGCCGGTTATTCTTCCGGAAGACGTGGTTATGGACGGCATCACCAGCCCAATCAAAGCCGATCCGGAGTGGGCAAAAACCACCGTTAACGGCATGCCTGCGCTGCGCGAAACCGACACCTTCGATACCTTTATGGAATCCTCCTGGTACTACGCGCGCTACACCTGCCCGCAGTACAACGAAGGGATGCTGGATCCAGAAGCTGCAAACTACTGGCTGCCAGTTGATATCTACATTGGTGGTATTGAACACGCCATCATGCACCTGCTCTACTTCCGCTTCTTCCACAAGCTGATGCGCGATGCGGGCATGGTCAACTCTGACGAACCGGCCAAACAGCTGCTGTGCCAGGGTATGGTGCTGGCTGATGCGTTCTATTACGTTGGTGCAAACGGCGAGCGTAACTGGGTTTCTCCGGTTGATGCCATCGTTGAGCGCGACGAAAAAGGTCGTATCGTCAAAGCTCAGGACGCAGAAGGCCATGAACTGGTCTATACCGGCATGAGCAAAATGTCCAAGTCGAAAAATAACGGTATCGACCCGCAGGTGATGGTTGAACGTTACGGCGCTGACACGGTACGTCTGTTCATGATGTTCGCTTCTCCGGCTGATATGACGCTGGAATGGCAGGAATCCGGCGTTGAAGGGGCGAACCGCTTCCTGAAACGTGTATGGAAGCTGGTTTACGAACATACTTCCAAAGGCGATGTAGCTGCCCTGAACGTTGATGCGTTGAGCGAAGACCAAAAAGCGCTGCGTCGCGACGTACATAAAACCATTGCTAAAGTTACCGATGATATCGGTCGTCGTCAGACCTTTAACACCGCAATTGCGGCGATTATGGAGCTGATGAACAAGCTGGCGAAAGCACCGCAGGAAGACGAACAAGACAGAGCCCTGATGCAGGAAGCGTTACTGGCCGTCGTTCGCATGCTGAACCCGTTCACCCCACATGTTTGTTTCACGATGTGGGAAGCACTGAAAGGCGAAGGCGATATCGACAACGCACCGTGGCCGGTGGCGGACGAAGCCGCAATGGTTGAAGACTCGACGCTGGTTGTAGTTCAGGTGAACGGTAAGGTCCGTGGCAAAATTACCGTTCCGGTAAATGCGACAGAAGAACAGGTTCGTGAACGTGCTGGCCAGGAGCATCTGGTGGCAAAATATCTTGATGGCGTTACCGTACGTAAAGTGATTTATGTACCGGGTAAACTCCTCAATCTGGTCGTTGGCTAAGCGCGGGAGGAAGCGTGCGACTTCTGACAACATTGTTGTTATCTCTGGCGGTGCTTGTCACCGCCGGGTGTGGCTGGCATCTGCGTAATACTACGCAGGTCCCACCCTCAATGAAAACCATGATCCTGAACTCTGGTGATCCGAACGGCCCATTAAGCCGCGCGGTTCGTAATCAGCTGCGTCTGAACGGCGTTACGCTGCTTGAAGACGGCTCAATGCGTAAAGATGTGACGTCCTTACGTCTGGGCGCGGTCAGCATTTCGCAGGATACGGCGTCGGTATTCCAGAACGGTCAAACGGCTGAATACCAGATGGTGATGTCCGTGAGTGCATCCGTGCTGATCCCAGGTCATGATATTTATCCAATCAGCGCCAAAGTTTATCGTTCGTTCTTTGACAACCCACAGGCTGCACTGGCGAAGGATAACGAGCAGGACATGATCATCAAAGAGATGTATGACAAAGCGGCTGAACAGTTAATTCGTAAGCTGCCAAGCGTACATCTGGCCGATACTCTGTCATCCAATGCTGATGATGATGCTAAGCCAGCGGCGACAAAAGCCGCAGAGCCTGCATCATCTCCGGCGCGTGTTTCCACCACGCTGGGTAACTGATGCTCAAGTTGTACCCTGAACAACTCCGCGCACAGCTCAATGAAGGGCTGCGCGCGGCGTATTTGCTCTTAGGTAACGATCCTCTCTTATTGCAGGAAAGCCAGGACGCTATCCGTCAGGCAGCAGCAACGCAAGGATTCGAAGAACACCACGCTTTCACCCTGGACAACAGCACCGACTGGGGAGAGATTTTTTCACTCTGCCAGGCGATGAGCCTGTTTGCCAGCCGTCAAACCCTGCTCCTGCAGTTGCCAGAAAATGGCCCCAATGCCGCCATTAACGAACAGCTCGCTTCACTCGTCACACTGCTACATGACGACCTGCTGCTGATTGTTCGCGGCAACAAACTGACTAAAGCGCAGGAAAATGCCGCATGGTATACCGGACTTGCCAATAATGCGGTGCAGGTAAGCTGCCAGACGCCGGAGCAAGCACAGCTTCCTCGTTGGGTCGCCGCCAGAGCGAAGCTTAACAATCTACAACTGGATGACGCAGCCAATCAGCTGTTGTGCTATTGCTATGAAGGTAATCTGTTAGCACTGGCGCAAGCGCTGGAACGGCTAGCATTGCTTTGGCCTGATGGCAAACTAACGCTGCCTCGCGTGGAGAAAGCCGTTAACGATGCCGCGCACTTTACCCCGTTCCATTGGGTGGATGCGCTGCTGATGGGCAAAAGCAAACGCGCGCTGCACATTCTGCAACAGTTACGCCTGGAAGGCAGTGAGCCGGTTATTTTGCTGCGCACGATACAGCGTGAATTACTGCTGTTGGTCAACTTAAAACGGCAGTCGGCCCATACGCCTTTGCGCACGTTGTTTGATAAACACCGGGTGTGGCAAAATCGCCGGGGTATGATGGGAGACGCGCTAAACCGGCTGAATCCTGCGCAGTTGCGTCAGGCTGTAACGCTGTTAACGCGTACTGAAATTACGCTTAAACAAGACTATGGTCAGTCAGTGTGGGCGGAACTTGAGGGGCTTTCCCTGTTGCTCTGCCATAAATCGCTGGCCGATGTTTTTATTGATGGTTGATATGAAATCATTGCAGGCTCTGTTCGGTGGCACCTTTGATCCGGTACATTATGGTCATCTTAAACCGGTTGAAATTCTGGCGAATCTGATTGGCCTTTCCCGGGTTATTATCATGCCCAATAATGTGCCGCCGCATCGTGCGCAACCCGAAGCGTCCGGCGAACAACGTCAACGCATGGTTGAACTGGCCATTGCCGATAAGCCGCTGTTCTCCCTTGATGAACGCGAACTGAAACGCGATACCGCCTCCTACACCGCGCAAACGCTCAAAGAGTGGCGCGAGGAGCAAGGACCGGACGTGCCATTAGCGTTTATTATTGGCCAGGACTCACTGCTTACCTTTCCGTCCTGGCATGACTACGACACGATTCTGGGTAACACCCACCTCATTGTCTGCCGACGTCCGGGCTATCCGCTCGAAATGGCGCAGGAAAAGCACCAGCAGTGGCTGGAGGATCATCTGACCCATTCGCCAGATGACCTGCACAACTTGCCTTGCGGGAAAATTTATCTGGCTGAAACGCCGTGGTTTAACATCTCCGCCACGCTCATCCGTGAGCGTCTGGAAAAAGGCGAGCCGTGCGACGACCTGATGCCAGCAGCAGTGCTTGACTATATCAATCAGCAGGGGTTGTACCGCTAAGCACCTTGCGTAGAGCCGCCAACAGGCGGTTATTCTCTTCCTGGCTGCGAACGGCTACCCGATAATAGCGCGCATCCAGCCCCGGATAATTAGCACAACTGCGAATCAAGACATGTTGTTCCAGCATTGCGCGTTGCAGATCAAAATCCGCCCGATCGCAGCGCAATAAGCGATAATTTGCCCTGCCAGGATACACCGTCAGGCCGGGCAGTTCTTTCAACTGCCGATCAAACCTCGCGCCCTCTTGCTCCAGCCACTTCCATGTTGCCTGCTGATATGCGCTGTCGTGTAAAATAATCTCGCCTGCCAGTGCAGCAAATGCGTTAATTGACCACGGCATTTGTCGACGGCGCATCTGTGCAACAGCCTGTTCATTACTGTTGACCAGATACCCTAACCGCAGCCCCGGTATCGCATAGAACTTGGTTAGCGAGCGCAGCACCCAAATATGCGGGTTATCCCGAAGCAGCGGAATAAACCCCTGCTCCCCGGCAATAAAATCGATAAACGCTTCATCAAGGATCAGATTGATCCCAAGCAACTCACAACGCGCGGCTATTTCGCGCAGCAGGCGGTTATCGGGCAGCAAGCCAGTGGGATTGTTGGGCGTACAGAGAAACAGGCAGTCCAGCTCTGAGGTTAACGTATCGAGGATTGCATCGGTAAGCTGCCAGCCATCGTCTTCGCGCAGCGCAAACTCATGGATCGTACAGTCTCCCCATTGCAGCGCCCGACGATATTCAGCAAACCCGGGCGTCACGATCATCGCATGACGTGGTTTAAGTCCTTGCACCAAAGTGAAAATCGACTCAGTCTCGCCGTTTCCGGCAAGTATCCATGAGGCAGGAATCTGATGATGCTCCGCCAGCGCCGCATGCAATTTAGCGTAATCAACATCCGGGTAACGCTCCGCGCAGTCCAGGTTGTCGACGATCGCGCGTTTTAAACTTGCCGGCATACCCAGCGGATTAATATTCGCGCTAAAATCCAACAATTGTTCAGGCGAGATGCCCAACAGTTCGGCGGCTTCTCGGGTATTGCCACCATGCGCGCTCTTCAATAAAGACATCGTGCCGCTCCACGCAAAAAAAGGTATTTTAGTGAAAAATCTCTGCGCAATCAGGGCAAACATCATGTTTTGTGCGAATAACCTCAAGAGGAAAAAATGAGACTCTGGTTAGTACGTCATGGAGAAACTGAAGCCAATGTCGCTGGTTTATACAGCGGCCACGCCCCCACACCGCTAACGGAACGGGGTATCGCTCAGGCGCAAACACTGGGTACGCTGTTACGCAATGTGCCTGTCGACAACGTTCTGTGCAGCGAGTTGGAACGTGCCCGCCATACAACGCAGTTGATCTTAGGCGATCGCGAGGTTCCTGTGCGCAACATGCCTGAGCTCAATGAGATGTTTTTTGGTGACTGGGAAATGCGCCATCATCGCGATCTGGCGCGAGAAGACGCCGAAAACTACGCCGTGTGGTGTAACGACTGGCAGAATGCGACGCCAACCAATGGTGAAGGTTTTCAGGCGTTTTCCCTGCGCGTGGAACGCTTTATTGCTCAGCTCGCTGATTACAAAACGTGCCAAAACCTACTGGTGGTGAGCCATCAGGGTGTTCTGAGCGTGTTGATCGCCCGTCTGCTGTCCATGCCGGCTACAGCAATGTGGCATTTTCGCGTCGAACAAGGTTGCTGGAGCGCAATTGATTTTTGCGACGATTTTGCGGTTCTTAAAGTGCTCAACAGCCGGGCTGTATGGCACGACGGGGAGTGAAAGCCCTGTTTTTTCTGCCGAAGGGCTTCTCTCCCATTGACACCCCATGACAGGCTGTTATTCTCCGCAACCTGACTTTTCCCGCCCTTCAGAGCTTTGCAGAAATTGTTTTACAAAAATGGCGATGCATTCTGCGGCGTGGGGTGGGATGATAGCGCACTTCAAAAGCGCTTTCGGAGACATTTGTCCCGATATCGCCTCTGGTTCAGGTATACTAACAGACGTTTTTAACTCTTTTCACCCAGGGGGAACACTTGCAGGGTAAAGCACTTCAGGATTTTGTAATCGACAAAATTGATGACCTGAAAGGTCAAGACATCATCGCCTTAGACGTTCAGGGCAAATCCAGCATCACTGATTGCATGATTATCTGCACCGGCACGTCCAGCCGTCATGTAATGTCTATCGCAGACCACGTTGTTCAGGAGTCCCGCACAGCTGGCCTGCTGCCGCTCGGCGTAGAAGGCGAGAACGTTGCAGACTGGATCGTCGTTGACCTCGGTGATGTGATTGTCCACGTGATGCAGGAAGAAAGCCGTCGCCTGTATGAACTGGAAAAACTCTGGAGTTAATGCGTGAAGCTGCAACTTGTCGCTGTGGGTACGAAGATGCCTGACTGGGTGCAAACCGGGTTTACGGAGTATCTCCGTCGGTTTCCGAAAGATATGCCCTTTGAGCTGATCGAAATCCCGGCAGGGAAACGCGGCAAGAACGCGGATATTAAACGCATTCTCGACAAAGAGGGTGAGCAGATGCTGGCTGCCGCAGGCAAAAACCGCATCGTCACCCTTGATATCCCTGGTAAACCCTGGGACACGCCGCAGCTGGCGACTGAACTGGAACGCTGGAAACTGGACGGTCGTGACGTCAGTCTATTGATTGGCGGGCCGGAAGGTCTCTCCCCTGCCTGTAAAGCGGCAGCGGAACAAAGCTGGTCACTCTCTGCGTTAACCCTTCCTCACCCTCTTGTTCGGGTTCTGGTCGCGGAGAGTCTGTACAGGGCGTGGAGCATCACCACCAACCATCCTTATCACCGTGAGTGATCATTGATTCTTGAGTAGATTAAGCAGCGGATGAAACTACAGAATTCTTTTCGCGACTATTCGGCTGAGTCCGCGCTGTTTGTGCGCCGGGCGCTGGTCGCTTTTTTGGGGATTTTGCTGCTCACCGGCGTGCTGATCGCCAACCTTTATAATCTGCAAATCGTTCGCTTTACTGATTATCAGACCCGCTCGAACGAAAACCGCATCAAACTGGTGCCTATCGCCCCCAGTCGCGGCATCATTTATGACCGTAACGGAATTCCGCTCGCCCTTAACCGCACCATTTATCAGATAGAAATGATGCCGGAAAAGGTCGACAACGTTCAGGATACCCTCGACGCGCTGCGTAACGTCGTAGACCTGACGGACGACGACATTGCCGCCTTTAAAAAAGAGCGCGCCCGTTCACACCGCTTCACCTCCATTCCGGTAAAAACTAACCTCAGTGAAGTGCAGGTGGCACGGTTCGCCGTTAATCAATATCGCTTTCCCGGCGTCGAAGTTAAAGGCTATAAACGCCGCTATTACCCCTACGGCTCTGCGCTGACCCACGTCATTGGCTACGTATCGAAGATCAACGATAAAGACGTGGACCGCCTGGACAAAGACGGCAAGCTGGCCAACTACGCGGCGACGCACGACATCGGTAAATTGGGTATTGAACGCTACTATGAAGACGTACTTCACGGCCAGACGGGTTATGAAGAAGTTGAAGTGAACAACCGTGGCCGCGTCATTCGCCAACTGAAAGAAGTGGCGCCGCAGGCCGGGCACGATATCTATCTCACCCTTGACCTGAAACTCCAGCAGTACATCGAAACGCTGCTGGCGGGCAGTCGTGCCGCGGTGGTAGTCACCGACCCGCGTACCGGTGGCGTTCTCGCACTGGTGTCCATGCCGAGCTACGACCCGAACCTGTTTGTCGATGGTATCTCGAGTAAAGATTACTCCGGGTTGCTCAATGACCCGAATACCCCATTGGTTAACCGCGCAACTCAGGGTGTCTACCCTCCTGCTTCGACGGTTAAACCTTACGTCGCGGTTTCTGCATTAAGTGCAGGCGTCATCACCCGCAATACTGGTCTGTTCGATCCGGGTTGGTGGCAATTACCGGGCTCTGAAAAACGTTACCGCGACTGGAAAAAATGGGGGCACGGCCATCTGAACATCACCCGTTCTCTGGAAGAGTCGGCGGATACGTTTTTCTATCAAATCGCCTATGATATGGGGATAGACCGCCTTTCAGAGTGGATGAGCAAGTTTGGCTACGGTCAATATACGGGTATCGATCTTGCCGAAGAGCGCGCCGGAAACATGCCAACCCGCGAGTGGAAGCAAAAACGGTTCAAAAAGCCATGGTACCAGGGTGATACCATTCCGGTCGGCATCGGTCAGGGTTACTGGACAGCAACCCCTATCCAGATGAGTAAAGCGCTGATGATCCTTATCAACGACGGTTTGGTAAAAGTTCCGCATCTGCTGATGAGTACGGCAGAAAACGGCAAGCAAGTGCCGTGGATTCAGCCGCACGAACCACCCGTTGGTGACATTCATTCCGGTTATTGGGAAATCGCAAAAGACGGCATGTACGGTGTAGCCAACCGTCCTAACGGTACTGCACACAAATATTTCGCTGGCGCACCTTACAAAATTGCGGCGAAATCCGGTACTGCACAGGTCTTTGGCCTGAAAGCCAATGAAACCTATAACGCACATAAGATCGCCGAGCGCTTACGTGACCACAAGCTGATGACGGCCTTCGCACCCTATGATAAGCCCCAGGTTGCTGTCGCCATAATTCTTGAGAACGGTGGCGCGGGCCCGGCTGTGGGTACCATTATGCGCCAGATCCTTGACCACATTATGTTGGGCGACAATAACACCAATCTGCCTGCAGAAAACCCCGCGGTTGCAGCAGCGGAGGACCAATAATCGTGACGGATAATCCGAACAAAAAAACATTCTGGGACAAAATCCACATCGATCCCACGATGTTGCTTATTTTGCTGGCGCTGCTGGTTTACAGCTCGCTGGTCATCTGGAGCGCCAGCGGCCAGGATATTGGCATGATGGAGCGCAAGGTCGGTCAGATCGCGATGGGCCTGGTCATCATGGTGGTGATGGCGCAAATCCCGCCCCGAGTTTATGAAGGCTGGGCTCCCTATCTCTACATCTTTTGCATCATTTTGTTGGTGGCAGTAGATGCCTTCGGCGCTATCTCCAAAGGCGCGCAGCGCTGGCTGGATTTGGGGATTGTGCGTTTTCAGCCTTCCGAAATCGCCAAGATTGCCGTGCCGCTGATGGTCGCGCGCTTCATCAACCGTGATGTTTGCCCGCCATCGCTAAAAAATACCGCCATTGCGTTGGTGCTGATATTTATGCCCACCCTGCTGGTGGCCGCCCAGCCAGACCTCGGAACTTCAATACTGGTCGCTCTTTCCGGTCTGTTTGTTCTGTTCCTTTCTGGTTTGAGCTGGCGTTTAATCGGTGTTGCGGTAGTCCTGGTTGCGGCGTTTATCCCGATACTGTGGTTCTTCCTGATGCATGATTATCAACGTCAGCGCGTCATGATGTTACTCGATCCGGAAACCGATCCGCTGGGTGCGGGTTATCACATCATTCAGTCTAAAATTGCTATTGGCTCCGGCGGTCTACGTGGTAAAGGCTGGCTACACGGTACGCAGTCGCAGCTTGAGTTTTTACCCGAACGTCATACAGATTTTATCTTCGCGGTATTAGCGGAAGAACTGGGTCTGGTAGGGATCTTAATTCTGCTGGCGCTGTACATTTTGCTGATTATGCGCGGGTTATGGATCGCTGCCCACGCGCAAACCACCTTTGGTCGCGTCATGGCGGGTGGTTTAATGTTGATATTATTCGTTTATGTCTTCGTAAATATTGGTATGGTGAGCGGTATTCTGCCCGTGGTTGGCGTTCCTCTCCCACTGGTTAGTTACGGAGGCTCGGCACTTATCGTGCTGATGGCTGGGTTCGGGATTGTTATGTCGATCCATACCCATAGAAAAATGTTGTCGAAAAGCGTGTAAGGGGTACGCAATGCGTAAGCAGTGGCTTGGTATCTGCATCGCAGCAGGAATGCTCGCGGCGTGTTCGAGTGATGATGGTCAGCAACAGGGTGCTGTCGCACCGCAGCCTGCGGTGTGTAATGGTCCGATTGTTGAAATCAGCGGGGCCGATCCGCGCTTTGAACCCCTGAACCCAACGGCGAATCAGGACTATCAGCGTGATGGTAAGAGCTACAAAATCGTCCAGGACCCTTCCCGCTTTAGCCAGGCAGGGCTTGCCGCTATCTATGATGCGGAACCCGGAAGCAACTTAACCGCGTCTGGTGAAGCGTTCGACCCGATGCAGTTAACCGCAGCGCATCCGACGCTGCCAGTCCCAAGCTATGCCAGAATAACTAACATGGCAAATGGCAGGATGATTGTCGTGCGCATTAACGATCGCGGCCCTTATGGCAACGATCGCGTGATTTCACTTTCACGTGCAGCAGCCGACCGTCTGAATACCTCCAACAATACCAAAGTGCGTATCGACCCGATCATCGTCGCCCAGGATGGTTCATTGTCCGGGCCGGGAATGGCTTGTACCACGGTAGCGAAACAAACCTATGCCCTGCCCGCGCGTCCTGATTTAAGCGGCGGTGGCAATATGGGCAGCATGCCTGCGCCATCGGATGCGGGTCAGCCGCAAGGCGATATTCGTCCGATCAGCAATTCCACGTTGAAAAGCGATGATACAACCGGTGCGCCAGTGAACAGCAGTGGATTCCTCGGTGCGCCGACCACACTCGCTGCAGGCGTGCTGGAAGGTAGCGAGCCGACTCCGGCTCCGCAACCGACCACCACCGCACCGGTAACGCCAACCGCGCCAGCAGCAACACCAGCCGCCGTCGCTGCACCTGCGCCAGCGCCAGCGGCAGCGCCAGCGGCAGTAGCCAACGGACGCTACGTGGTTCAGGTTGGCGCAGTCAGCGAGCAGTCGCGTGCGCAGCAGTATCAAAAACGTTTAAGCCAGCAATTTGGCGTCCCAGGTCGGGTGGTACAAAACGGCGCAGTCTGGCGTATCCAGATGGGGCCGTTCGCCAGCAAAGCTGAAGCCTCCACATTGCAGCAGCGTCTTCAAGCCGAGGCGCAATTACAGTCCTTCATCACCGGCGTGTAATAACGTAAATCAGGTATCTGAACTGTCAGTTTCTGTAAATGACATTAACAAAGTCACGCGGAAAGTCAGATGCCTGCCCGTTTTGCATTTGCTATAGTAGGGCACTTTTTTTAATTTCATCACGGACGTCGTAGTTCAGACCATGAAGACCACTTTTTCCGCTCGTTTCGTGCAGCGTATGGCGCTCACCGCGGCTCTCTGCGCAGCTTCTCTCTCTGCTGCCCATGCCGATGACCTGAATATTAAAACCATGATCCCGGGTGTTCCGCAGATCGATGCGGAGTCATATATCCTGATTGATTACAATTCAGGCAAAGTTCTGGCAGAACAGAACGCTGACACTCGCCGCGACCCCGCCAGTCTGACCAAAATGATGACCAGCTACGTCATCGGCCAGGCGATGAAAGCCGGGAAATTCAAAGAAACCGATCTGGTCACCGTCGGCAATGACGCATGGGCTACAGGTAATCCGGTCTTTAAAGGTTCATCGTTGATGTTCCTGAAGCCAGGAATGCAGGTTCCTGTTTCTCAGCTTATCCGTGGTATCAACCTGCAATCCGGGAATGACGCGTGCGTGGCAATGGCGGACTTCGCAGCCGGTAGCCAGGATGCTTTCGTCGGTCTGATGAACAGCTATGTGAACGCGCTGGGCCTGAAAAACACCCACTTCCAGACCGTTCATGGTCTCGATGCTGACGGTCAATACAGCTCGGCTCGCGACATGGCGATGATTGGTCAGGCGCTGATTCGCGACGTGCCTAACGAATACTCTATCTATAAAGAAAAAGAGTTCACCTTTAACGGCATCCGTCAGTTAAACCGTAACGGCCTGCTGTGGGATAACAGCCTGAATGTCGACGGTATCAAAACCGGTCATACCGACAAGGCTGGCTATAACCTCGTTGCATCCGCAACCGAAGGCCAGATGCGTCTGATCTCCGCCGTCATGGGTGGCCGCACCTATAAAGGTCGCGAAACCGAAAGTAAAAAACTGCTGACCTGGGGCTTCCGTTTCTTTGAAACCGTGAACCCACTGAAAGTCGGTAAAGAGTTTGCTTCTGAGCCCGCCTGGTTTGGTAACACCGATCGTGCATCGTTAGGCGTAGATAAAGATGTCTACCTGACTATTCCGCGCGGCCGCATGAAAGATCTGAAAGCAAGCTATGTGCTGAACACCACGGAACTGCACGCACCGCTGCAGAAAAACCAGGTTGTCGGCACCATCAACTTCCAGCTGGATGGCAAAACCATTGAGCAGCGCCCGCTGGTAGTCCTGCAGGAAATCCCTGAAGGCAACTTCTTTGGGAAAATCATTGATTACATTAAATTAATGTTCCATCACTGGTTTGGCTAAAAATCGAACACTTGAAAGTGTGATTTACGTCCCCATATACTAGGTATCCAGATAACTCCCACGCGCTGTGGGAGTTATTATTTATTGATGTAACGCCGGAGCTGACATGAAAACCAAACTTAACGAACTGCTTGAATTCCCTACTCCATTTACTTACAAAGTAATGGGGCAGGCGTTGCCTGAGCTGGTTGATCAGGTGGTTGAAGTGGTACAGCGCCATGCGCCAGGTGATTACTCTCCGACGGTAAAACCGAGCAGCAAAGGCAACTACCACTCGGTCTCAATCACTATTACTGCTACACACATTGAGCAGGTTGAAACGCTGTACGAAGAATTAGGCAATATCGATATCGTACGCATGGTACTGTAAAAACCTGTTGGTTACCCGCTGCATCCCCGCTCGGGTAACCCCTCCCCCCTGTGATATACTTTTCCCCCTCTTTTATATTCTCTACTCTATGTGAGTATCTACGGAGATGCCGTTTTGTATCAGGATAAAATTCTTGTCCGCCAGCTCGGTCTTCAACCTTACGAGCCAGTTTCTCTGGCCATGCACGAATTCACCGATACCCGCGATGAAAACAGTTATGACGAAATCTGGCTGGTAGAGCATTATCCTGTTTTTACCCAGGGTCAGGCAGGTAAAGCAGAGCACGTACTGATGCCGGGAGATATTCCGGTGATCCAGAGCGATCGTGGCGGTCAGGTGACTTATCACGGGCCGGGCCAGCAGGTCATGTATGTGCTGTTGAACCTGAAGCGTCGTAAACTTGGCGTTCGCGAACTGGTTACGCTGCTGGAGCAAACCGTTGTGAATACCCTTGCGGAAATCGGTATTGACGCCCACCCGCGAGCCGATGCGCCAGGCGTATACGTTGGAGAGAAGAAAATCTGCTCTTTGGGGTTACGTATTCGTAAAGGATGTTCATTTCACGGCTTAGCGCTCAACGTGGATATGGACTTGTCGCCTTTCCTGCGTATCAATCCTTGTGGTTATGCCGGAATGGAAATGGCGAAGGTATCGCAGTGGGATAGCACTGCCACGACCGAGAGCATTCGCCCAAGGCTGCTGGCCAACATTCTGGCGCTGTTGGGTAACCCACCGCACGAGTACATCGCGGACTGAAATTAAGCGCATACTTTGCCACGGCATATGTTGTGGCAAATGGCACAAAACAACAACTATTTTACATTTTGCCAGCCTGTCAGGCTGCTTTCTGGCCCGTTTCAATGATATACTGCGTATCACTAATTCAAAAATAGTTGATAAATGCAACATTCCCTTGAATTGAAACGCTTTCCTTCGTAATTCGCAACTGGAACACGCAAGCTATGAGTAAACCCATTGTGATGGAACGCGGTGTTAAATACCGCGATGCCGATAAGATGGCTCTTATCCCGGTAAAAAATGTGGCAACAGAGCGTGAAGCCCTGCTGCGTAAACCGGAATGGATGAAAATAAAACTGCCAGCGGACTCCACTCGCATCCAGGGCATCAAAGCGGCAATGCGCAAAAATGGCCTGCACTCTGTCTGCGAAGAAGCTTCCTGCCCTAACCTGGCTGAATGTTTCAATCACGGAACTGCAACCTTTATGATCCTCGGCGCAATCTGTACCCGCCGTTGCCCATTCTGTGACGTTGCCCATGGCCGTCCGGTTGCTCCTGATGCTAACGAGCCGTTAAAACTTGCTCAGACGATTGCTGACATGGCGCTGCGCTATGTCGTCATTACCTCCGTTGACCGCGACGATCTGCGTGACGGCGGCGCTCAGCACTTTGCTGACTGCATCACCGCTATTCGTGAGAAAAGCCCGTCGATTAAAATCGAAACGCTGGTGCCTGACTTCCGTGGTCGTATGGATCGTGCGCTGGATATCCTCACGGCCACCCCGCCGGATGTGTTTAACCACAACCTCGAAAACGTACCACGTATTTATCGCAATGTTCGTCCAGGTGCTGACTACAACTGGTCACTGAAGCTTCTGGAACGTTTCAAGGAAGCGCACCCGGAGATTCCGACCAAATCAGGTCTGATGGTCGGTCTGGGCGAAACCAATGCGGAAATCATTGAGGTCATGCGTGACCTGCGCAGCCATGGTGTCACCATGCTGACACTGGGACAGTATTTACAGCCAAGCCGCCATCACCTGCCGGTTCAACGCTATGTGAGCCCGGATGAGTTCGATGAGATGAAAGCCGAAGCTATGGCAATGGGCTTTACCCATGCAGCCTGCGGTCCATTCGTTCGCTCTTCATACCATGCTGACATGCAGGCCAAAGGGCTGGAAGTGAAGTAATCGTGTAATACTCACTTACATATCAGCAATAAAAAAACCGGCTAATTGCCGGTTTTTTTTCATGCAGAGTATGCAGTATGAGCATCATGCTCCTGACATTACTCTTTATGAGAAAGCTTCTCAGCCTGAACGCTACCATCAGCATCTTTCTTAGCATCGGCATTATCGTCGTTCATTGCTTTCTTGAAGCCTTTGATTGCCGTTCCCAGGTCTCCACCCAGTGTACGTAACTTCTTGGTACCAAACAGCAGAACAACCAGTGCGGCAACCACCAGCAGTTTGGTAATACTAATCTCACCCATAGATACCTTCTTGACTTAAACCAGGCTGCATAAAGCGCCATATTAACCTGAGAATATTAACGGCCTTTCGACGCGCGCACACAATAGCAATCTGTAACAAGGTGAATCAAGCCTTGTTTAAAAAAACGTCATAATAATTGCGGTGGCGCAAAGCGTCGGTTACTTAACACCGGGAGTTGTGCCCTAACCTGCCTCACCCGCTCGGCGGAAACCTCGGCCATAATTAGCGTGGGCGTTTCTGCCGCAGCAGCAATGGTCACACCAAAGGGGTCGATGACCCTGCTTTGGCCGATATTCTTGTTACCGCACTCTCCCGCCGCAATCAAGTAACACGTCGCATCTAACGCTCTTGCCGCCAAAAGCGTAGCCCAGTGATGTTCTTTAAGCGATCCCCGAACCCAGGCTGCGGGTAAGACAAGAATTTCCGCTCCCTGCAATGCGTGCGCCAGCGCCAACTCAGGAAAGCGCAGATCATAACAGGTCATTAACCCTACTTTTAACCCGTCTACGTCCAGCAGCGGCGCTATGGCGTCCCCTGCATCCACATTTCGTGACTCCTGAATCGAAAAGGCATCATAGAGATGTAATTTAGCGTAATGGGCCACGACCTGACCTGCCCGTAGCGCCACCAGCATGTTAAACGCCCGGCCTGGCACAGAAGGAACATGAATCGTCAGGATTGTCGTCATCTCATTTTGCGCGCTTTCTCGCAGCAAGCGCGTCAAAAATCCGCCCTCCAGCAGTTGAGCTGATTTCACTGACAGGTCTGGGTCCAGATCGTCACGGGCCAGAAGCGCCTCCGGTAATACCAACAGCGACGCCCCCTCTCCTGCAGCCTGTGACATCAAAAAGACGCAGGTTTCTGCATTTTTTTCCCATGAAGGTCCCACGGCAAATTGCCCTGCTGCAACGAACATATTCCCTCCAGAAAACGTTGTTAGGCTCGCCAACCACGATTATTCAGCGTTACACTCATCCTATATACAATCAAATAGCAGGATTATGCAGTGTTACAACTCCTTTTAGCGGTTTTTATCGGTGGTGGTACAGGTAGTGTAGCAAGATGGATGTTGAGCATGAGGTTTAACCCGCTACATCAGGCCATCCCATTCGGTACACTGGCTGCAAACTTACTTGGCGCATTTATCATTGGTATGGGTCTGGCGTGGTTTAATCGCATGACTAACATTGATCCAATGTGGAAGGTACTGATTACCACTGGCTTTTGCGGGGGACTAACAACGTTTTCCACTTTCTCAGCTGAGGTGGTGTTTTTGCTACAGGAAGGACGCTTTGGTTGGGCTATGGTGAATGTACTGGTTAATCTGTTGGGATCATTTGCGATGACCGCCCTGGCATTCTGGCTGGTTTCGGCCTCTCCCGCGCACTGAAGCGAAAAAAAACCCGCAATTAAGCGGGTTTTGAATGCTTGCTGTCGTATGCTTACAGAGCGATTACGTTTGCAGCAGAAGGGCCTTTGGCACCGTTAGTGATTTCGAACTCTACACGCTGACCTTCAGCCAGAGTTTTAAAACCATTGGTCTGGATTGCAGAGAAGTGTACGAACACGTCTTTGCTGCCATCTTCCGGAGTAATGAAACCGAATCCTTTGGACTCATTAAACCACTTAACGTTACCTTTAATCTTAGACATCAAAATTACCTTTACATGAAAAATAGACACAAATGCTGTGTCGGGTATCAGTACAACAATTGTGGTGGACTTTGTCCAGTCGAACTTTATCAAAAAGTGATAAATGTCGCGTTATTTTTCAGTTAAAGTTAATATCACACTGTTTTTAAAAGACTTTTTAATAATCCACCTGACAATACAGGTAGTCCATCAAAACTGGAAACGCATCCATGCAAAGTAGACGTTACCGTTGTTGTACGTTCCCGGAATGTAGGTCATCTGGAACGTTGCCGGACCATACCCTATCGATGCCAGCGGTAACAGCACGGGAACCGGAATGTAGTTCCAGTTATCGCGTGCGGTAAAACCAGCGGTAAAACCGAGACCTGTATGAAAATTTTCATCTGCCAGCGGTCGCCAGGTTTTTTCCCAGCCATAACCACCAATGGGTTCCCATTTATTGTAGGAATCCTTAAAGGCCATTATATAAAGCCCGTGCCAGTTACCTTTATCATCCCAACGGGATTGACCAAAGCCCGCCCCCCATGGGCGTTCATTGTAGCGATCCGTTTTTTCTTTATCGTAGGCAAAGCGTGCATGCCAGGTAATAGCCGGCACGTACAGATCATAATGTTCTGGCTGCTGCCAGGTTTCACTGACATTGTCTTTAAAAGTAGCGAACCAGCCTTTATCTTCAGCAACTCCATGGGGAATGGATGCTAACTGAATAAAAAGAAATGAAAAAATGAGAAAATATCGTTTAGCGACAATCACAACTTAATTACCATCCTGGGATTTATTATTAATTGTAGCAAACTCAACCTTAATGTTAGCTTAACAAAAATGCGCAGCTAAAAAATCAGAATAATCCTCAGCCTATAATTTTTAAGATAATTATCCATGAGTTTACTGAGCCATCTAATAGGAACTATTTTCTCTTTATTGCCAATAAATTGTTCTTTCCTGCGAAAAAAGTTAAATATCATCACAATAAATTAACAATTAATATTCATCATCGCCACAAAACACACACATCAGCGCTGCGCTTCACAGTTTCTTATTGTGAGATTCTTTTTTAAACCGCGATGCTGAAAAAACGGCTTAACCATCGCTTGAATCCGTATTTTTATTGATTTTAATCAGCAAGAGTTATCGGTTTATTAGGCACATTCTGTCACCACTTTTTACTTTTTTTAGTTTTTTTACTTTCTGGGCAGCAATGCGACAGGGGAAACGATGTTGACATTTATTGAACTCCTTATTGGGGTTGTGGTTATTGTGGGTGTAGCGCGCTACATCATTAAAGGTTATTCCGCGACAGGCGTACTGTTTGTTGGTGGTCTGGTTTTGCTGATTATTAGTGCGCTGATGGGGCATAAAGTTTTGCCGTCCAGCGCGGCATCAACGGGCTATACGGCAACAGACATTGTTGAATATATTAAAATTTTGCTGATGAGCCGTGGTGGCGATCTCGGCATGATGATCATGATGCTGTGTGGTTTTGCCGCTTATATGACCCACATTGGCGCGAACGATATGGTCGTTAAGCTGGCCTCCAAGCCTCTGCAATACATCAACTCACCTTATCTGCTAATGATTGCCGCCTATTTTGTCGCCTGCCTGATGTCACTGGCGGTTTCGTCAGCAACCGGTCTGGGCGTATTGCTGATGGCAACACTTTTCCCGGTCATGGTTAACGTTGGGATCAGCCGTGGCGCCGCAGCGGCCATTTGTGCCTCCCCTGCTGCAATTATTCTTTCACCAACATCCGGTGATGTGGTGCTGGCGGCAAAAGCTGCAGAAATGCCGCTGATCGATTTCGCCTTTAAAACCACGCTGCCAATTTCCATTGCCGCCATCATTGCTATGGCGATTGCCCACTTTTTCTGGCAGCGTTTTCTGGATAAAAAAGAGAACATTTCTCATGAAATGTTAGATGTGGCTGAAATCACCACGACTGCCCCGTCATTTTACGCCATTCTGCCGTTTACCCCGATTGTTGGCGTCCTGATTTTTGATGGTAAATGGGGTCCACAGCTGCATATCATTACGATTCTGGTTCTGTGCATGCTCATCGCGGCTATTCTGGAGTTCGTACGTGGGTTCAACACCCAAAAGATTTTCTCTGGTCTGGAAGTCGCTTACCGTGGCATGGCGGATGCCTTTGCTAACGTGGTGATGTTGTTAGTCGCTGCGGGTGTATTTGCCCAGGGTCTGAGCACAATCGGCTTTATTCAGAGTCTGATTTCTATCGCCACCTCGTTTGGTTCAGCGAGCATTATTCTGATGATGGTGCTGGTGATCCTGACTATGCTGGCGGCAATGACTACGGGTTCTGGTAACGCTCCGTTCTATGCCTTCGTTGAGATGATCCCTAAGCTGGCGCATTCCTCCGGCATTAACCCAGCTTACCTTGTTATCCCGATGCTGCAGGCGTCAAACCTTGGACGCACAATCTCCCCGGTCTCCGGCGTGGTGGTTGCTGTGGCTGGTATGGCGAAGATTTCTCCGTTCGAAGTGGTGAAACGTACCTCGGTTCCGGTTCTGGTTGGGTTGTTGGTTGTGATTATCGCAACTGAAGTGATGGTACCAGGTTCTTCTTCAGCCGTCGTTGGCGGCTGATACTCAGAGAAATGTAGGCCGGATGAGGCATTCACGCCGCATCCGGCATTTCGACTGCAACGTTGCCGGATGTCGATGCTAAAGCATCTTATCCGGCCTACGTCAGAAATCAGCATTTAGCCGCCGTGATAGATACGCTGCGGCCTACCCACCTTACCGTGAATAATCTCCGCAATAATCAAATGTCGGCTGGCACAGTACTCCAGGTAGCGTCTGGAAGTCGTTCGGCTGATAGTGAGCGCCTGGGCGATCGTTTCTGCTGTATGGTGTACCGTCGGATCGGCAAATAATTTCAGCACTGCATTCAGCGTTAAGGCATCAATCCCGGTCGGTAAATCCCCTTTCGGCTCGCCCCGCGCGTAGGCATTAAACATCTCATCTATCTGCTTTTGACTGGCGCTATCATTACCGGCCAACATGCGTCGCCGCTGTTGATAACGCGTCAGGGTCTGCCCCAGCCGCTCGTAGGCAATGGGTTTGACCAGGTAATCAAACGCGCCGCTGCGCACAGCTTCGGAGACTGTTTCCATGTCGCTGGCCGCCGTGGTAAACACCACACCGCCCGGATAACGCGCCTGGGTTAGCTCATGCAATAAGGTAATTCCCTTGCCGTCCGGCAAGTAGTTATCGAGCAGAATCAAACCGGGCTTAAAACGCTCAATCATCATCCTCGCCTGCGCAAGATTACCCGCCAGCCAAATCTGGCTGAAGCCGGGTATATGGCGGATATATTCAGCATGCATTTCCGCCAGTAGCGTTTCATCCTCAACGATCAATAGCGTTAATGGTTCCGTCATTGTTTTTTTTCACTTTCGGAAGAAATAAAGAAAATAAGGTGCCGCAGGGGGAGTTATCTTCGAGCGTAATCACCCCGTCACAGCGCCTCACATAACTTGCAATAAGATACAAACCGATGCCATGTTCACCTGGTTCATCGGTACGGGTGCTCACACCCTGTTCAAATATTTTTTCACGCAATGCTTCCGGCACACCGCATCCCTGATCGGCAACTTCGATGATCACGTCATCCCCTTCATCGCTCAAATAGAGTTCGACGACCTTGTTGCCTTGCTGGGTGCGCAAGCTCGCTTCAAATGCATTATCAAGCAGATTGCCAACAATTGCTGCAAACTCTGTGCTATCCAGCCCCTCGGGGAGTTGATGCAGTTGGCTGCCCTGAACAATAGTCATGGTGAGACCCAGTTCCCGCGCGCGCTGCACCTTGCCAAACAACAGACCGGCTACCTGACGATCGGCAAACGCGCCGCGCAGACTGTCAATCAGTTGCTGTTGCGCCTGGGATTCCCCCTGCACCATGGCCAGAACCTTGTCATACTCTTTCATTTGCAGCAGACCATTGATAGTCGACATCCAGTTCAGATGCTCATGACGCAGCGTCCTCAGGCTCTCTACATACTGTTTGATTTGCGTTAACTGCGCATTAAGAGTAGCAATTTCATCTTTACTACGAAAACTGATGATTGCCCCAAGCAGTTCGTCACCGGAGCGAATCGCCTCACGGTTGGCGATAACGCTCAGTCCATTAAAGTTGACCATCGCGTCCTGTCGTTTTTCCGCAATCTGTTGGGTGAAAAAGTCCGCTGGCTGAACCACCTCACTCACCGGTTTTCCAAGCCACTTTCTCCCAGGTGAAGACAGCCCCAGCATTTTCCTCGCACTGCGATTTATTGCGGTGATATATCCATCAGGATCCACGGCAATCAACCCTTCATACACCGAGCTGAACAACGCTTCCTGCTGACGTACCACACGCGCAATTTGTTTCGGTTCCATACCCAACATCTGCCGACGAATATGGGCAGCGAAAAACCAGGAGAGCAGCATCAGAACCAACAGCAGCAGGATAAATACCCCAGCCATTGGCAGTAAGAAATCCGATCGCCAGCTATCGATTTTGCTGATCAGATAACCAATTGAGACCACGCCAATGATTTTGCCATCGTCATCAAAGATGGGCGTTTTAGCGCGCATTGCCATCCCAATGGAGCCTTTACCGGTAATAAAGTAGCTCTCGCCTTTTTCCAGCGCACCGGGTTTGGTGAACTGCATCGGATAGCCAATCTTTTCCGGGTTCGGATGATATAGACGAATGGAGTTGGTATCCCCGATAACCACGTAGTCGAAGTCAGTTCCGCTCTGCAGTTTGTCGGCAATCGTCGCCAATCGCTTGTAATCACGATGCTTAACCGCCGTGATGATACTGTCGTTAGAGGCGATGATTTTGGCCTGATTCATTGCCATATCGCGGACATGCGTTGCCAGATAATCTTCAAAGCTGGCGGTGAAGTATTGTGCCAGGGCGGCAATGATAAAAACAGAAACGACCAGAATGAGCAGAAAGATACGTAAAGGAAACGCCAGACTGCGGAAAAAAGGAAACCGTGTTTTATTTTTCTGTTCTGCCATCACATTTTTCCTCACCGACGTTAACTAAAACTAATTTCTCATTGTAGTTGTAATTAAAATGTTCTATTTACACGTTATGGTATAAAACAAGATCGTTGCAGATTCCCTACCTTAAATCAATTAAACAAATTAAAACCACACCTTATTTTAGGGTTAAATTAATTAAAAAACTTAAAACCATAAAACACATTAAAACCTTCTAACTTATTGTGAAATAAATCAAAAATTACCTCCAAAATACCCCTTACGATGTATGCAGCAGGGAAAAAAAGAAATACTCCGTAATAAAAAACCATTCCCTTCAATTGCAAACAAAACGTTATCAGGTTGCTAAACAGAGCAACAAAAACAGAAACCCAGTAACAAATATAGCATCGGGGCTCTATTCACTATGTTCGGTAATAATATATTCACGCAAGTTAAACGCTCAGAAAATAAAAAGATGGCGGCTATCGCGCAATTTCTGAAAGAGAATGATTTGAGCGTAGATACGACCGTCGAAGTATTTATCACCGTCACCCGTGACGACCGTCTGATTGCCTGCGGTGGTATCGCTGGGAATATTATTAAGTGTGTCGCAATCTGTGAATCTGTCCGCGGCGAGGGTTTAGCGCTGACGCTGGCGACCGAGTTAATCAACCTTGCCTACGAACGTCATTGTACGCACCTCTTCATCTATACCAAAACCGAGTACGAATCGCTGTTTAAACAGTGCGGTTTTTCTACGCTCACCAGCGTTCCCGGCATTATGGTATTGATGGAAAACAGCACCACACGTCTGAAACGCTACGCCGAATCACTGGCAAAACAGCGTCATGATGGGAAAAAAATTGGCTGTATCGTCATGAACGCCAACCCCTTCACCAACGGACACCGTTTTCTGATCCAACAGGCTGCCGCGCAATGTGACTGGCTACATCTGTTTTTGGTGAAAGAAGATACCTCACGTTTTCCGTATGAAGACCGCCTGGATCTGGTGCTTAAAGGAACAAAAGACATTCCACGTTTAACCGTGCATCGCGGTTCGGAGTACATCATTTCCCGCGCCACGTTCCCGTGTTACTTCATCAAAGAACAGAGCGTTATTAACCACTGCTACACCGAAATAGACCTGAAAATCTTCCGCCAGTATCTGGCTCCGGCTCTCGGCGTCACGCACCGCTTCGTCGGTACTGAGCCGTATTGCACCGTCACCTCCCAGTATAACAACGACATGCGTTACTGGCTGGAGACCCCAACGCTTCCCGCCCCGCCGATTGAACTGGTGGAAATTGAGCGGCTGTGCTTCCAGGAGATGCCGATTTCCGCCTCCTGGGTGCGCAAGCTGCTGGTTAAAAAAGATCTCACGGCTATCGCATCCCTGGTCCCTGACGCCACGCTGCAGTATCTGCAAAGCATGGTTGAGCGAGCCTCATCGGGTGCGGCAGTCCGCCAAAATACCCCCGCATTAGCAACAGGTGAAAAATGAAAATAAACCAGGCAGCCGTCGCAGGCACACTCGAGTCCGGTGATGTGATGATTCGCATCGCCCCACTCGATTCGCAGGATATTGACCTGCAGGTTAACAGTAGCGTCGAAAAGCAGTTCGGTGATGCCATCCGGGCCACCATTCTGGACGTTCTGTCCCGCTACAACGTACGCGGCGTGCAATTGAATGTTGATGATAAAGGCGCACTGGACTGCATTTTACGTGCGCGACTGGAAGCACTACTGGCCCGCGCTGGCGGTATTCCGGCACTGCCATGGGAGGATTGCCAGTGATTTCCGAATCTTTGCAACAACGTAAAACTCGTACTCGCCGCAGCATGTTGTTCGTACCGGGCGCCAATGCCGCCATGGTCAGCAACTCGTTCATCTACCCGGCAGATGCACTGATGTTCGACCTGGAAGACTCCGTCGCGTTGCGTGAAAAAGATACCGCTCGCCGCATGGTGTACCACGCGCTGCAGCATCCGCTGTATCACGACGTTGAAACCATCGTGCGTGTAAACGCCCTCGACTCCGAATGGGGTATCAACGACCTTGAAGCCGTGGTACGTGGCGGTGCTGACATCGTACGTTTACCGAAGACCGATACCGCGCAGGATGTCATCGACATCGAAAGCGAAATTCTGCGTATCGAAAACGCCTGTGGCCGTGAGCCAGGCAGCACCGGTCTGTTAGCCGCCATCGAATCGCCGTTAGGCATTACCCGCGCGGTAGAAATTGCCCATGCTTCCGAACGTCTGATCGGTATTGCCCTGGGTGCGGAAGACTATGTACGTAACCTGCGCACTGAGCGCTCACCGGAAGGTACTGAACTGCTGTTTGCCCGCTGCTCTATTTTGCAGGCTGCACGTTCTGCCGGTATTCAGGCGTTCGACACCGTGTATTCCGATGCCAACAACGAAGCGGGTTTCCTGCACGAAGCCGCACATATCAAGCAACTGGGTTTTGACGGCAAATCGCTCATCAACCCGCGCCAGATCGAACTCCTGCACAACCTGTACGCCCCAACGCGCAAAGAACTGGCTCACGCCCGTCTGGTTGTGGAAGCCGCTGAAGCCGCTGCTCGCGAAGGTCGTGGCGTAGTTTCCCTGAACGGCAAAATGGTCGACAGCCCGGTTATCGAGCGCGCCCTTCTGGTTATCTCCCGTGCAGAACTTTCCGGCATTCGCGAAGAATAAGGCAAAAAAATGACGCAGAAAATCGAACAGTCTCAACGCCAGGATCGCGTGGCGACCTGGAGCCGTCATGCAGAAAGTGAGCTTTCCGCTTATCAGAGCACCGCAAAAGTAGAATTGCAGGCGCAAAAACCGCGCGACAAAAAGCTGTGCGCTAACCTGGAAGACGCTATTCGTCGTTCAGGTTTACAGGATGGTATGACTATCTCTTTCCACCACGCTTTTCGTGGTGGCGATCTGACGATTAACCTGGTGATGGACGCCATCGCCAATATGGGCTTTAAAAATCTGACGCTGGCCTCCAGCTCTCTGAGCGACTGCCATGCTCCGCTGGTTGAGCACATCCGTCAGGGCGTGGTTAGCCGCATTTATACCTCCGGTCTGCGTGGCCCGCTGGCGGAAGAAATCTCACGTGGCCTACTAGCCGAACCGGTACAAATTCACTCCCACGGTGGCCGTGTGCACCTGGTGCAAAGTGGCGAGCTCAGCATTGATGTGGCGTTCCTCGGCGTGCCGTCCTGCGACCAGTTTGGCAACGCCAACGGTTATAACGGTAAAGCGTGCTGCGGCTCACTAGGCTATGCCCGCGTAGACGCCGAAAACGCAAAACAGGTTGTCCTGCTGACTGAACAGCTGCTGACCTATCCGCATAACCCGGCCAGCATTACGCAGGATCAGGTAGATCTGATCGTGCAGATCGATCAGGTCGGCGATGCGGACAAAATTGGTGCCGATGCGACCCGCATGACCACCAACCCGCGTGAACTGTTAATCGCCCGTAGCGCGGCTGAGGTCATTGCTAATTCCGGCTACTTCAACGAAGGCTTCTCACTGCAGACAGGAACCGGCGGCGCCTCTCTGGCCGTTACGCGTTTCCTGGAAGACAAAATGCGCAGCCGCGATATCCGTGCCGACTTCGCGCTGGGCGGCATTACCGCTACCATCGTTGACCTGCACGAAAAAGGCCTGATTCGCAAACTGCTGGACGTTCAGAGTTTTGACCGTAACGCCGCAGAATCGCTGGCCCGCAATCCAAACCACATTGAGATCAGTGCCAACCAGTATGCCAACTGGGGCTCAAAAGGCGCATCCGTCGATCGTCTGGACGTCGTGGTGCTCAGCGCGCTGGAAGTTGATACCAGCTTCAACGTCAACGTACTGACCGGTTCTGACGGCGTACTGCGCGGCGCATCCGGTGGTCACTGCGATACCGCGGTTGCCGCTGCGCTGTCTATCATCGTCGCGCCGCTGGTTCGCGGACGCATCCCGACCCTGGTTGATAACGTGCTGACCTGCGTAACCCCAGGCTCCAGTGTTGACATTCTGGTCACTGACCACGGTATCGCCGTCAACCCTGCACGTCCGGAACTGGCAGAACGTCTGAAAGAAGCCGGTATGAAAGTGGTGTCCATTGAATGGCTGCGCGAACGTGCACAGCAGCTCACCGGTCAGCCACGCGCTATCGAATTCACTGACCGCGTGATTGCCGTTGTGCGTTACCGCGATGGTTCAGTGATTGACGTTGTGCATCAGGTGAAGGAATAAACCATGCACCTGCTCCCTGAATACGCCACCCAACACGCGGTTTCCATTCCCGAGCTGCTAGCCAGCCGCGATGAGAGACAGGCAAGGCAACAGGAGTGGCTGACACGCCACTCTGCGCCGCTGGTCTCGTTTACCGTCGTCGCACCGGGACCGATTAAAGACAGCGAATTAACCCGTCGTATCTTTAATCACGGCGTAACCGCCTTGCTCGCGTTGGCGAAACAATCCACCTGGATTGTCAGGGAGCAAACAGCGCTGGTTTCTGCCAGCGGTCCAGAAGGTCTTTTGTCTATTGAGGCTCCGGCCCACGACCTCAAGCTCGCCACAATTGAACTTGAGCATTCACACCCGCTGGGACGGCTATGGGATATCGATGTCCTGACCCCTGAAGGGGAAATTCTGTCCCGGCGTCATTTCGCACTCCCTGCCCGCCGCTGTCTGCTGTGCGAGCAAAGTGCTGCCGACTGTGCGCGGGGTAAAACCCACGCGCTTTCCGACTTACTCACTCAGATGGAGGCACTGCTGCATGATGCCGATTCCCGCAACATCAACCAATAACGCAGTCCTTCCTCTGGATCTGCCTGATGCTTACGCAACGCTTGCGTGGCGCGCCATGTTGACTGAAGTCAACCTGTCGCCCAAACCCGGTCTGGTAGATCGTATTAACAACGGCGCGCATAAAGATATGGCGTTGGAAGATTTTCATCGCAGCGCTGAAGCGATTCAGTCATGGCTGCCACGTTTTATTGAATATGGGGCGTTTAGCGCACAGCTGTCGCCTGAAGATGTATTGAAAGGACTGCGCCCGCTGGGCATGGCCTGCGAAGCCGATATGTTCCGCGCCACCGCCGGGGTGAACACCCATAAAGGGAGCATCTTTTCACTGGGACTGCTGTGCGCCGCCATTGGCCGCCTGCACCAGCTCCAACTCACTGTTACCGCTGAAACCATTTGCTCTACGGCAGCAACATTTTGCCGTGGCCTGACCGAGCGCGAACTGCGCCAGAACAATCAACAACTCACGGCTGGCCAACGTCTTTATCAGCAATTGGGATTAACCGGCGCACGGGGCGAAGCCGAAGCGGGATATCCGCTTGTCATCCAGCATGCCCTGCCGCACTACCGCGCACTGCTGACTCAGGGCCGCGACCCTGAACTGGCGTTACTCGACACATTATTGCTGCTGATGTCTATCAACGGCGACACCAACGTGGCTTCACGTGGCGGCGCAGAAGGTCTGCGTTGGCTACAGCAGCAGGCCACCGCCCTGATGCAGCAAGGGGGGATTCGTACCCCTGCCGATCTCGAATATCTACACCAGTTCGACCAACAGTGCATTGAACGCAACCTCAGTCCCGGAGGCTGCGCCGATCTGCTGATCGTCACCTGGTTCTTAGCTCAGATTTCACAAGTTCATCATTATCACAATTAAAGATCCTTTCCGGAGAATCACACACATGTCTTTAGCAAAAGATAAAATATGGAAGTTATTGGCCCCCCTGGTCGTCATGGGTGTCATGTTTCTAATCCCCGTCCCTGATGGAATGCCTCCACAGGCCTGGCACTACTTTGCCGTGTTTGTGGCGATGATCGTCGGTATGATCCTGGAGCCAATTCCGGCAACAGCGATCAGCTTTATCGCCGTAACGATCTGCGTTATCGGCAGCAACTATCTGCTGTTTGATGCTTCAGAACTGGCCGACCCGGCGTTTAAAGCGGGTAAGCAAGCGCTGAAATGGGGTCTGGCGGGCTTCTCCAGCACCACCGTGTGGTTGGTGTTTGGTGCGTTTATCTTCGCACTGGGTTATGAAGTCACCGGTCTGGGTCGTCGTATCGCGCTGTTCCTGGTGAAATTCATGGGTAAACGTACCCTGACGCTGGGCTATGCGATTGTTATCATCGACATTCTGCTGGCACCGTTTACTCCATCTAACACTGCGCGTACCGGTGGCACAGTATTCCCAGTTATCAAAAACCTGCCGCCGCTGTTTAAATCATTCCCGAACGATCCTTCCGCGCGCCGTATCGGTGGATATTTGATGTGGATGATGGTCATCAGTACCAGCCTGAGTTCCTCGATGTTCGTGACCGGCGCTGCGCCTAACGTGCTGGGTCTGGAATTCGTCAACAAAATTGCCGGTATTCAAATCAGCTGGTTGCAGTGGTTCCTCAGCTTCCTGCCGGTCGGTATTATTTTGCTGATCGTTGCTCCGTGGCTGTCCTATGTTCTGTACAAACCAGAAGTTACTCACAGTGCTGAAGTTGCCGCTTGGGCCGGTGATGAACTGAAAGGTATGGGTAAACTGACCCGTAAAGAGATAACGCTGATCGGTCTGGTACTGCTCAGTCTGGGTCTGTGGGTCTTCGGTGGTAAACTAATTGATGCAACCGCAGTGGGCCTGCTGGCTGTTTCCCTGATGCTGGCGCTGCACGTTGTACCGTGGAAAGACATTACCCGTTATAACAGCGCATGGAACACTCTGGTTAACCTCGCCACGCTGGTCGTTATGGCGAATGGTTTAACCCGTTCAGGCTTCATCGACTGGTTCGCCAACACCATGAGCACGCATCTGGAAGGCTTCTCGCCTAACGCGACCGTGATCGTTCTGGTGCTGGTGTTCTACTTTGCTCACTACCTGTTTGCCAGCCTTTCCGCTCACACCGCCACCATGCTGCCGGTTATTCTGGCCGTCGGTAAAGGTATCCCGGGCGTGCCGATGGAACACCTGTGTATCCTGCTGGTACTGTCCATCGGTATCATGGGCTGTCTGACTCCATATGCAACAGGCCCAGGCGTTATCATCTACGGCTGTGGTTATGTGAAGTCCAAAGACTACTGGCGTCTGGGTGCTATCTTCGGCGTTATCTACATCGCTATGCTTCTGCTGGTCGGTTGGCCGATTCTGGCAATGTGGAGCTAATCATTCCCGTTCACGCTTGATGAAAATGATGCCAGTCAGCTAAACCTGACTGGCATTTTTTATGATTAAATAGATGATATTCAGAATTTATATAAGTGTCCGAAATCATCATGACATCAACATGGCGTTATTCTTCGTTGCTGGCAGCACTCCTGCTACCAGTTTCTGCAGCTCAGGCCGATGAACTTCAGGCAAAACAGTACGCTGATTTTGACAGCTACGTGCTGGCTCTCTCCTGGCAAACCGGATTTTGTCAGAGCCAACACGAGCGTAATCGTCAGGAGCCTGACGAATGTCGTTTGCAAAAAGAGAGCGCAGACAAAGCTGATTTCCTGACCGTTCACGGTTTATGGCCCAGCCTGCCTAAATCCATTGCTGCCCGTGGAGTAGACAATCGCCGTTGGATGCGTTTTGGCTGCGCGACTCGCCCTATTCCCAACCTGCCTGAAGCCCGCGCCAGCCGTAAATGCGCGGCCCCCGAAACCGGGCTGTCGCTGGAAAGCGCGGCAAAACTCAGCGCCGTAATGCCCGGCGCTGGAGGAAGATCCTGTCTGGAACGTTACGAGTATGCCAAACATGGCGCGTGTTTCGGTTTTGATCCCGACGCGTACTTCGGCACGATGGTGCGGCTGAATAATGAGGTTAAGGACAGCGAGGTGGGCAAATTCCTGGCGGAAAACTACGGCAAAACCGTCAGCCGTAACGCATTTGACGCCGCCGTTGCCAAAAGCTGGGGCAAAGAGAACGTCAAAGCTGTGAAGCTAAGCTGCCACGGCAATCCAGCGTATCTCACTGAGATCCAGTTATCCCTGAAAGCCGACAACATCAACCAGACGTTATCTGCCCAGTCATTCTTACCGCAACCGCATCCGGGTAGCTGCGGTAAACAGTTTATTATCGACAAAGTGGGATACTGAAACTTGCGACCGACGCTGCGAGCTGGCGTCGGTCCGTAAACTTAGCGTTTTGCACGGGCGTCCGGGCGAACTAAATCAAAACGATGTGTTTCACTGATCGAATAATACGCCGTTGGCCCACCTGCACGCAGTACCGGTTTCGCTTTCGCCGTCTGATAGATGCCGTCTTCCAGGAGCGTTTCATCTATGTGAATGCCTACCACTTCTCCCAACACCAGCCAGGTATCAACCGGTGAGCCATCAGCGGTAGTCAATTGCAGGCTTTGCGATAAGCGACACTCAAAATTGACCGGGCTTTGCGCCACGCGCGGCACGTTGACTATCCGGCTATCTGCCTTGCTAAGCCCGGCGGCAAAAAACTCGTCCTCACCGTGCGGCAAGCTGGCTGACGTTTCGTTCATCGCAGTGGCCAGCTCAAGAGTCGTCAGGTTCCAGACAAATTCACCGGTTTCGATAATATTCTGCACGCTGTCTTTCCAGCCGCTGCTGGCGAAACCGATAATCGGCGGATGATAGTTAAAACAGTTAAAGAAACTGTATGGTGCCAGATTGTGCCGACCGTTGCTGTCACGCGACGCAATCCAGCCAATCGGGCGCGGTCCAATGATGGCATTTAGCGGATCATGCGGTAAGCCGTGTCCCTGTGACGGTTGATAGAAATACATAGCGTTCCCTGTTGAAGTTAACGTCAGCGCAGCACAAATTATGCTTCGCTCATCCCCCTGGAAAAAGAAGATCAGCGTAGAACAATCTGCCAACGATTACGACTGAATAAAGTTGAGCAGGTCACCGTTGATCTGTTGCTTATGGGTGGTGCAAATGCCATGCGAGCCGCCGACATATACCTTTAACTGCGAGTCCGGCAGCATTTCCGCCGCGACCTTTCCGCAGGTTTCAAACGGGACAATCTGATCGTCATCACCGTGGATCACCAGCGTCGGGATGGTCATCTTTTTGAGGTCTTCACGCAGATCTGTTTCCGAAAACGCATGAATGCAGTCGTACAACGCTTTGATGGACCCTTGTAAGCCCTGTTCAACAAAACTTTCCCGTACAGCTTTCGACTCTTTCGCGCCAGGACGATTGTAGCCATAGAATGCAGCGGTCAGCTCATAGAAAAAGGCGGCGCGATCGTTCACAACCCCCTCACGGATGCCATCGAATACCTCTTTCGGCACGCCATTTGGGTTAAAGTCAGTCTTGATCATGATGGGCGTCACCGCACCAATTAACACCGCTTTTGCCACCCGCTGCGTCCCATGCCGGCCAATATAACGAGCCACTTCCCCACCGCCGGTAGAGTGCCCAACATGTACGGCATCTTTAAGATTGAGATGCGCGGTAAGTTCAGCCAGGTCGTCAGCATACTGATCCATATGATGTCCATCCCAGGGTTGGGCCGAACGCCCATGTCCGCGCCTGTCATGGGCGATCACACGAAATCCTTTCGATCCAAGGAACAGCATCTGATCTTCAAACGCGTCTGCCGTCAGCGGCCAACCGTGACTAAACACAATAGGTTGTCCACTTCCCCAGTCTTTAAAATGCAAATAGCTGCCGTCTTTCAAGGTAAGTTTGTCGTACTGGCTCATGAGATCTCCTGTCGCGGAACACTGAGTTGTTTGACGCGCCCGCAGCGAGCGCTTAAAAAGCATAATGCAAATTGGAGAACGATCACGTTTTTCGGCTAAAATCACACCATACGCGACAAAATTGATGATTTACCTGAATGTGAACTAAATCACTTCAAACATGGGGTAAGTCTCAGTATCATCATAAAAGCTAAACCCTTGCCGCCTGACGGTGAGGGTTTTCTTTTGGGATTATTTACCTGCGCACCCGCAGTATCGACGACATGGAGTAATAAATGTCCAGACCAACTATCATCATTAACGACCTCGATGCGGAACGCATTGACCGCCTGTTGGAGCAACCTGCGTTTGCTGGTTTACCGATTGCCGACGCCCTTAACGCCGAGCTGGATCGTGCCCAAATGTGTTCTCCAGAAACCATGCCGCACGACGTCGTGACCATGAACAGCCGCGTGAAATTCCGCAATCTGAGTGATGGCGAAGTCCGTGTGCGTACCCTGGTGTATCCGGCTACTATGACTGACAGCAACACACAGCTTTCGGTAATGGCACCTGTCGGCGCTGCACTTCTGGGGCTGCGCGTTGGTGATACCATTCACTGGGAACTGCCAGGCGGGACCTCAACGCACCTCGAAGTTATCGAGCTTGAGTACCAGCCTGAAGCTGCAGGCGACTACCTGCGCTAACTCTGTCTTATCAAAGCCACTCGCTTTATCTTACAGGGGATGCATCCGCATCCTCTTTCCGGTTAGATCTCCCTGCTCCTCGCTTTATTTCCTGTTCGCAAAACATAAATCTGTGTCGTGACTGACAGAATCATTTTTAATACTATGCTGTTATGTGTTCATGTAATGACAAGGAGAATGTTTATGTACAACACAATCATAATGCCAGTTGATGTATTCGAAATGGAACTGAGCGACAAGGCTATTCGCCATGCAGAATTTCTGGCCCAGGATAAAGGGGTTATCCATCTACTGCATGTGCTGCCAGGCTCAGCGAGCTTAAGCCTGCACCGCTTTGCAGCCGATGTCCGTCGTTTTGAAGAGCATCTGCAACACGAAGCGGAAACCCGTCTGCAAACGATGGTTGGTCACTTCAGCATCGATCCTTCCCGTATTAAACAACACGTCCGCTTTGGCAGCGTACGTGACGTGGTCAACGAATTGGGTGAAGAGTTGAATGCGGATGTCGTTGTCATTGGGTCGCGTAACCCATCAATCAGCACCCATCTGCTTGGCTCAAACGCTTCCAGCGTTGTTCGACACGCGACTTTGCCAGTGCTGGTTGTTCGTTAACAGCCACTGATTTGCTAAAGAAAACCCCTGCCAGGTTAACGCCTGACAGGGGTTTTTATTACCTCACGATTAATACAAATGGCCGATATTCACGATGGAGCTGATCGTATCGCCAAAAAACGTCAGACGGCTCAGGAATACGCCAACAAACAGCAGGGCGAAAAGCGCTTTTGCGCGACGCTCGCCCTGACGGCTAAGCACAAAGGCCACCGCCAGACACACCAGACTCGCCAGATAAAGTGGCGACGTCAGCCAGGCATGCGCCGTCATCTGCATGATGGTGCCACCGCTTAGCCAGATAATGGGTGCGGCGATCATGACTGCCATACACACGGCAATCCCCTGGCGCAATGCAGCAACGGCAGGTGCGAGGTTAAGCAGTGGAATCGCAGCACACCCCATCACCCACACCGTGATGAAGAACAACAGCATTGTCAGACCGTTGGCGATCGCCACCATTGCCGGGGCGGCATAGGTCATCCCCTGTACCGCCACCAGCGCGATACCGAGAACAGAGGCCAGAACAGCTGGTGCTTTGTGCCCTTTTGCCAAAAACGTCACCCCGACAGCTGCACCGTATAAAGTGGCGCCCAGAATCTCTCGGCTCAGCCAGGCGTGCTGCAGGTTGATCAAGGCATCGTAGGCGCGATCCGGATGCGCAAGGTGTAATATCGCCGCCACGGACGCCGCCGCCAGAACCAGTCCACTTACCAGCCAGTACAGGCGCTTGCTCTCCAGTTTTCCTTGCAGCATACGCAGCGTCAGAATGAGCGTGATCCCAACCGACATTTGGCTTAATACGGTAAAAATGACCAGAGGAAGTTCATACTTTTCCATTACTTGGCCTCCGGCTGCTTTGGTTGACGCGCAAGGATAAAACGCGTGCCAGGATTAAGCTGCGGCATACGCGGGAATCCCGGCGGATACTGCACCGCATTATCAGGTATAGGATCGGCATCCAGATCGATAAGCGTCAGCGCACCTACCGGACAGGCATTCACGCACGCCGGCTGCATGCCAACATCAAGACGCTCATAGCACATGCTGCATTTTTCCGCTTTTTTCGTCTCTTCATTAAAGCGCGGCGCACCGTATGGACAGTTGCGAATACAGTTTTTGCATCCGATACAACGTTCCGGGTTATGCACTACAACGCCATCCTCACGTTTGGTGTACGCCTCTACCGGACAAGCTGCCAGGCAGGCCGGATTTTCGCAGTGGTTACAGGCCAGCGAGTAGAACGCTCGCTCTTCATGCGGATAAATTTCTTTATCCAGCGGGTAGACGTAGCGCCAGAAACGTTCTGGCTCCAGCTGGTTAAAACTCTTACACGCCATCGCACAGCCACGGCAGCCGATACACTTATCGCTATTAACTAAAAACGCGCGCCTCATGCCGCTGCTCCTTTATCGATCAAAATGATGTCCGCAAACTGACTATGGATGGCCGCACCTGGCGCACCAGTTTTCATCAAGCCCATATCGGCCGGAGTATCCGCCACAACGTTTTGAACGTTGTATTTCCGTTTCGGGAACCACGCCTCGTACATCACCAGGAAATCCTCCGGAACGTTAGCGGTTACCTTCGCACGTAACTCCACCTCACCTGCGGTGTTAAACACTTTCACCAGGTCATTTTCAGCGATGCCTCTTTTCCCGGCGGAAACCGGGTGCATATAAACAAACGGTTCAGGATAGAAGACCTGCATCCAGTCAAGGTTGATGAATTGGGAATGGATACCGAACTGCACATGCGGCGTAAACAGGTGGAATGGCAACGTGCTTTTTGCCTCCGGTTTGTATTCCGGCAGCGCCGTATGGCCATTTTTCTCACACAGCTCAGATTTGAACTCAAACTTTCCAGAGGGCGTTTTAAACTTACGGTCATACCAGGCCGCAGAACTTGGCAGAATGGCTTTTTTCGGCCCTTCCAGTAAATCATCCCAGGAGGAGATACCAAACATTTTGGCCATTCCGTCATTGAATTCCTGGTCCAGCCAGCGCTTATGATCGAACTCCTGCGGGAATGTGCAAGAACCCGGCTCCAGCTTGTTGATTGTGCGGGAAAGTAAAACGGCGATTTCCAGATCGCATTTTGCCTCATACATTGGCTTAATTGCAGGCTGGTTGATTGAGAGCCAGTAGTGCCAATATGAGGCGTCTACGTTCCACTCTTCAAAGGCTGTGGTGACAGGCAAAACGATATCGGCATGCTGGACGGTCTCGTTAAAGAATTGGTCGGCGCACACCACCATTTCCAGTTTTTCAAATGCTTTTTCCATCTTGCTGCGATCAAAATCCTGAGCAAACGGGTTCTTACAGGCAACCCAAAGCATTCGGACAGGCGGCTCATTGGCTTCCAGAATTCCCTTTGCGGTCTGGTTGATATTCAACGAGCGATCGGAATACTGTGCGACTTCCCCCGCAGAACCAAACTCGCTGGTTGTGCCCGCCGCCCCCGGCATCCCGATAGAGCCTACCGGTGGCTTCTGCAACATGGCATTGTAGTTAAAGCCCCAGGTATGCAAATGACCGTAGCGAGCGCCACCGCCCTCAATGCCAATATTGCCGGTCATTGCCACAAAGGCATCGATCGCCCGTACGTTAGCGCCGCCATTGACATGGCGCTGCATGCCGTAGCCAATCCACACGGTAGCAGGGTTAACCGCGGTAAATTCTTCCGCCAACTGGCGAATAACATCCGCCGACAGCCCGCAAATCTCAGATGCCCACTCTACGGTAACGTTATTACGCAAATACTCTTCAAATTCAGCATAACCATGGGAATAGTTGTTAACGAAATCCTGATCAACCAATCCTTTGTCCACCAGGTGGCGTGCCATGCCCAGCGCCAGAGCGCCATCTGATCCTGGGCGAACGCGTAAATAGAGATCGGCTTTCGCAGCGGTTTGGGTTAACAGTGGATCGATAACGACCACTTTTGCGCCTTTTTCCCGCGCCTGATAGATGTACTTCATGGTGTGCATAGAGCACCAGGCCGGGTTAGCGCCCCAGATAATAATGTATTTGGCTTTCACCATATCTTCCGGGTCGTTACACCACATGTCGCCCATGTCGTAGTTTTGCGCGTCGATACCGGCTGGCCAGCAAGGTGTTCCGGCAAAACGGGTGGTGTAACCCAGTGAAGACATCATCCCTTCAACGGCATAGTTCAATACACCAAATTTGCCTGAGTACTTGGTCAGCGCCAGACCCAACATTGAACCATCTTTCTTTTTAATCTCCAGCATCTTGGTCGCAATGCGCTGCATTGCTTCATCCCAGGAGATACGACGCCAGTTACCGCTGCCGCGAACATCCTGAACCATCGGATATTTAATGCGGTCCGGGCTGTATACCCTACGTGGATAGCTCAATCCCTTCACACACGGAGTTCCATGCGTAAACGTTGATTCAGGCGCGCCTTCCACAAAGGTGATGACGTCATCCTTCACCCAGGTTTTCAGGCTACAAGTGTCATAGCAGTTACGTGGACAGGCGTTACGATAGATTTTGTAGGTTTTGGGATTAAACGGAATTGGCGGTTGCGCCAATGCACAGCGTGAAGTCAGCAATCCCCCTGGCAGGGCAGCCACCGTTCCAAGGGCAATCAACCCTTTCAAAAATGAACGTCTGTTCAGAACTCCCGGTTCATTACTCATATTGATACTCTCGTGTTTAATTCATCAAGCCAAAAAGACAACCTTTCCGCGACGTTTTTCAACGTAACGGTTTGTGCATTTATATGTATTTTTTCTATATACGCGGGCATCCACATCGATATATACTCAATTATATATCGAGTCATGACGCTCTTGTATTCTGCTGATATCCTGGCATTAGCCGATAATAAAACTGCTAATTCCAATACGCAGGAAATATGATCATCCGGGATATTATTTACATGGTTTATAGATAGACCTATATTTGCCATGAATTCCCGAATGCTTAAGGTTGATTTACCCATTACGAGGGCATCTTCTTCAAGGTATACCGAAGCGAACGGCGGGGCTTTTAGCGTCTGCGGCCCAACAAATAGTGCATTGAAGTCGTACTCCGCCTCCAGCCACTCCTGCTCTGTTAGCGTTGAGGCATTTGTATCTAAAGCTGAATAAGCCGCTTTCAGCGTGTAACTATCGTGAGAGATAAAAAAATCACGTAACAATAACCCTGTCGATTCAAAGATCGTCAGGGTTTCATATATTTCACCCATGAATTAACCAACCATTTATTCACACAACAAATGAAAAAAATAATGCAGGTTAATATAATAAAGATAACGCCCTCTCTTTCTTTGATGAAAATAATGATCAGGCTAATTAAGTGAATGTTTTAAACGGTTTATTGTTTCAAGAATTGACAATTTAAGTGTATGGAAATAAAAAACCGCCAGCGGATGACTGGCGGTTTTGGCATTGCAGGTGAGTCTTACTTTTTTTATGCTACTGTCGTGCGAATCAGATAATCAAACGAACTTAACGAGGCCTTCGCGCCTTCACCGGTCGCGATGATAATCTGCTTATACGGTACGGTGGTGCAGTCACCGGCAGCGAAAACGCCTTTCACGCTGGTTTCGCACTTGGCATCGATGATGATCTCACCCATACGGTTACGTTCAACGGCGCCTTCCAGCCAGTTGGTGTTCGGCAGCAGACCAATCTGAACAAAGATACCTGCCAGTTCCACATTGTGAACATCGCCGCTCACACGGTCACGATACTCCAGGCCAGTAACTTTGCTGCCATCGCCTTTCACTTCTGTCGTTTGCGCATTCAGAATGATGTCGACGTTTTTCAGACTGCGAAGCTTATTTTGCAGCACCTGGTCAGCCTTCATTTCAGGAGCAAACTCCAGCAACGTCACATGTTCAACAATACCTGCCAGGTCGATAGCCGCTTCAACGCCGGAGTTACCGCCGCCAATCACCGCAACACGC
The DNA here is from genome assembly GCF_030332845.1 of Citrobacter sp. Cpo061. Classification (NCBI taxonomy): domain Bacteria; kingdom Pseudomonadati; phylum Pseudomonadota; class Gammaproteobacteria; order Enterobacterales; family Enterobacteriaceae; genus Citrobacter; species Citrobacter sp. Cpo061. Next base: position 428,909 of record NZ_JAOWHB010000050.1, on the reverse strand, counting down.
TTGCCTTTAAACAGCGGGCCATCACAGTGCGGACAGTAGGTTACGCCTTTGGTGCGATACTGATCTTCGCCCGGAACGTTCATGTTGCGCCATTTCGCGCCGGTGGCGATGATAATGCTACGTGCTTTCAGCACCGCACCGGAGGCCGTTTCAATCTGATGCAAACCGCCTTCCTGCGCTGCTGGAATGAGTTTGCTCGCGCTCTGGCTGTCAATCACATCGACATCATAATCATCAACGTGTGCTTTCAGCGCGCCTGCCAGTTTCTGGCCTTCAGTTTTCGGTACTGAGATATAGTTTTCAATATCAACAGTATCAAGAACCTGGCCGCCAAAACGTTCGCCCATCAGACCGGTGCGAATGCCTTTACGTGCAGAGTACACCGCTGCCGCCGCACCTGCAGGACCAGAACCGACAATCAATACGTCATAAGCATCGCGCTTATTCAGCTCTTCAGCCGCACGTTTTTCTGCGCCAGTATCCACTTTCGCCACGATCTCAGTCAGCGTCATACGCCCCTGACCGAACTCTTTGCCGTTCATAAATACCGCCGGAACGCCCATCACGTTACGATCGGTGATTTCGTTCTGGAATGTACCGCCGTCAATCGCCGTATGCTTGATACGTGGGTTCAACACCGCCATCAGGTTCAGCGCCTGCACCACGTCCGGGCAGTTATGGCAGGAAAGTGAATAATAGGTTTCAAATTCAAAATCACCGTCGAGATCGCGGATCTGCTCCAGCAACGTCTGCGCCTCTTTTGACGGATGACCACCGGTCCACAACAGCGCCAGCACCAGAGAGGTAAACTCATGACCCAGCGGAGAACCGGCAAAACGCGGTCCCTGGTGAGAACCGGGATTGGTAATCAGGAACGATGGCTTACGCACCGCCAGAGTATTGTCTTCTTTGAAGGTGACTTTTTCTGACAGTTCAGCAATTTCAGTCAGCAGTTCCTTGATTTCTGCCGATTTAGCGCTGTCATCCAGCGTCGCAATCAGCTCAACAGGTTTGGTCAGTTTCTCAAGGTAAGCCCTGAGCTGGGTTTTCATATTTGTGTCGAGCATTCTTCTTCCCTCTCTGAAAACATCATCATGCAAGCCGATTTTGCGGGACTGCATTAATGCAACTTGCGTCATGGTGCTGGAATGAAACAGGCGCAAATTTGCGCCTGTGGAATGCCGGATGCACTACGTTTATCCGGCCTACAAACTATGCGACTTAGATTTTACCAACCAGGTCCAGAGATGGCGCTAAGGTTGCTTCACCTTCTTTCCATTTTGCCGGGCAAACTTCACCTGGGTGGGAAGCCACGTACTGTGCTGCTTTGATTTTACGCAGCAGGTCAGACGCATCACGGCCGATACCTTCAGCAGTAACTTCGATTGCCTGGATGATACCCTGCGGGTCAACAACGAAGGTTGCGCGGTCAGCCAGACCTTCATCTTCACGCATGTTGTCGAAGTTACGGGTCAGGGCGCCAGTCGGGTCGCCGATCATCGCGTATTTGATTTTCGCGATAGTTTCAGAGCTGCTGTGCCATGCTTTGTGGGTGAAGTGGGTGTCGGTAGAAACGGAATACACATCTACGCCCAGTTTCTGCAGTTCTTCGTAATGGTCTGCAACGTCACCCAGCTCGGTCGGGCATACGAAAGTAAAGTCAGCCGGGTAGAAGAAGAAGACGCTCCAGCGACCTTCGGTATCTTTCTCGGTTACTTCGATGAACTCACCGTTTTTGAACGCCTGGTTTTTGAAAGGTTTAATTTTGGTATTAATCAAAGACATCTGTACTTCCTCCGTGTTTTCGTTGAGAGATAAGTTAACGAAAATCTCTTCGCAGGGCTAATGCGTTTCCTTTATCAAATCAATAAGCGTTAACTAACAACCCACTCAAACTCATGTTGTGAACCTAAAGATAAAAGTAAAAAAGGCCCCCTTTGCAGGGAGCCTCATTACCCGAGCTACCCGCAGGTAACGTCAGTGCCAGCAGGGCTGGCTATGTGTTGCGCTCTACATTACCTTAACAAAGGTCGTAACAGCGATGGGGATTACATCACCCAACTAAAGAAAGGGCAATCGACAGACCGTCGATCTTACCTATGGCTGTGATAGGTTTTGCAATTAAGCCCACTTTCCTGCTGATTTTATAAGGAAAATCAATGTTTAAACGCACCTTACTCTTAACTCTTCTCCCCGCTATCGTGCACGCAGAGGAGCTCCCTGCCCCTGTTAAAGCCATTGAGAAACAGGGAATTACGATCCTGAAGCCCTTCGACGCACCGGGTGGAATGAAAGGCTATCTGGGAAAATACCAGGACATGGGGGTCACTATCTATGTCACGCCTGACGGTAAACATGCCATCTCCGGCTACATGTATAATGAAAAAGGAGAAAACCTCAGTAATGCGCTCATAGAAAAAGAGATCTATGCCCCTGCCGGACGTGAGATGTGGCAGCGAATGGAAAAAGCGTCGTGGATTCTGGACGGGAAAAAAGAAGCCCCGGTCATCGTTTACGTGTTTGCCGATCCCTTCTGTCCTTATTGCAAACAGTTCTGGCAGCAGGCGCGCCCATGGGTAGATTCCGGTAAAGTTCAGCTGCGTACGCTGCTGGTTGGCGTGATCAAACCCGAAAGCCCGGCAACCGCTGCTGCAATCCTGGCATCCAAAGATCCGGCCAAAACCTGGCATGACTATGAAGCATCGGGCGGGAAAATGAAGCTGGAAATCCCCACGTCTGTCCATCCAGAACAGATGAAAGTACTGAATATCAACCAAAAACTCATGGATGATTTAGGTGCTAATGTGACGCCCGCGATCTACTACATGAGCAAAGACGATACGTTACAACAGGAAGTGGGATTACCCGATAAAGATAAATTAAATATTATTATGGGAAATAAATAAAGGTAACAGAATGAGTGATTGTTATGGTTCTCATTTCAATCACTCTTTAAAATGTATTTTTATCGTAACCATCAAGCAATCTGTGTTATTTTAGTTTAAGTTAATTATTCATTAAGCCATAAACATAAACTCTAAGAATGATTAGAATTTAAATTATTCAACAATTGAATTATCCTATACATTACCATCACAGGAAGGTATGCATGGCTAACCTCTATGACCTCAAAAAATTCGATCTTAACCTGTTGGTAATTTTTGAATGTATTTATCAACATTTGAGCATCAGTAAAGCTGCGGCAACACTGTATATCACCCCTTCAGCCGTCAGCCAGTCATTACAGCGACTGCGTACACAGTTTAACGACCCCTTGTTTATTCGCTCAGGCAAAGGCATTACGCCTACGGTCACAGGGGTAAACCTTCATCTTCACCTTGAAAAAAATCTCAATAATCTGGAACAAACCATCAATATCATGCACGGTTCCAGCCTGAAAAATAAATTCGTCATCTACAGCCCACAAATTACAACCAACCTGAATGTGACATCTTTAATTAATAGCCTCAGAGAAAATTCAGATATTGAAATTGAGCATCATGATATATTAATGTCAGCAGAAACGGCCGAAAACATCCTTGCCTATCGTAAAGCCGATCTGGTGATTACAACAACGCCAGTTCACAATCGTTCTATTGTATGTACTCATTTCAAGACTATTGACTGTGTTTTAGTGTGCAGTGGCAACCATCCCAGAATAAATGAAACGAGCACACTCGAACAAATCCAACAAGAGCAATTTACATATTTTCCCTCTGAAGATCAGGGTATTAAAGATTATCGTTCCCGTGCAAGCGAATCGATGGCATTCCATAAAGTAGGTTTTAGTAGCGATTCCTTACTCTCGATTGCTAACGTTATCGCCAGTACGGATATTATTGGTTTTCTCCCCAAACAAATTTATGAACTTTATCAACCAGCATTGAAATTTAAAGAAATTAAAACCGATTTTGAATTACCAAAAATAAAATTGTTCATAATGTATAACCGCGCATCATTGAATCATAAAGCCTTCGCAGAATACATAAACAAACTATCCTTAGATAGTTAATGGTAACATGATTAAAAGCACATCATAATTCACATAAAACATACAATGACAATGTGGCATGCAAATAATGAATATATTTAAATATTGCATGCCGCAAGAAAAAGCTTATCCTATTACGGACATTTATTATGGCTGCAAATAATAAAATTCGATATGGATTTGATATGTCTGTTTATAAAATACCGTTGGATAAAAATGTTCTGCAAGCAGCACAGGAACGCATTACCTGGACGCTTGAAACTCTACCGCGTGTCTGCGTTTCTTTCTCTGGAGGTAAAGATTCGGGGTTGATGTTACATCTGACCGCCGCCATTGCCCGCCAGTTACAGAAAAAAATAAACGTCTTATTTATCGACTGGGAGGCTCAGTTTTCCTGCACTATCGACTATGTCCAGGCGCTACGCGAGAATTATTCCGATGTCATCGAAGAATTTTATTGGGTTGCATTGCCGCTGACGACACAAAATTCACTGTCACAATTTCAGCCTGAATGGCAATGCTGGGAGCCGGGTACTCAATGGGTTCGCCAACCGCCTGCAGATGCCATTACCGATCCCGAGTTTTTCTCTTTCTACCAACCCGGTATGACTTTCGAGCAATTTGTTCGTGAGTTCGCTGAATGGTTTTCGCAGAAACGACCAGCCGCCATGATGGTCGGGATCCGCGCCGATGAGTCATATAATCGTTTCGTCGCCATTGCGAACTCGAAAAAACAGCGTTTTGCCGATGACAAACCCTGGACCACCAGCGCCCCCGGCGGGCATACCTGGTATATTTATCCGATTTATGACTGGAAAACTGCTGACATCTGGACGTGGTTTGCGAAGTCAACGCTCCCGTGTAATCCCCTGTACAACCTGATGTATCAGGCGGGAGTTCCCACGCGATACATGCGTATCTGCGAACCCTTTGGGCCTGAACAACGCCAGGGACTGTGGCTTTACCATGTTATTGAGCCTGAACGCTGGGCAATGATGTGCTCCCGCGTCAGCGGGGTAAAAAGTGGCGGGATATATGCTGGTCAGGACAACCATTTTTACGGTCACCGCAAAATATTAAAACCCGAACATTTAAGCTGGCAGGAATACGCCATGCTGTTATTGAAGAGTATGCCGGAAACGACCGCCGAACATTACCGCAATAAAATCGCCGTCTATTTACAGTGGTATAAGAAAAAAGGCATGGAGATTATCCCACAAACCCAGGAAAGAGATATTGGTTCAGTGGATATTCCGTCGTGGCGGCGTATCTGTAAGGTCCTGCTGAATAACGACTATTGGTGCCGGGCTCTCTCATTTAGTCCAACGAAACCCAAAAACTATCAACGCTACAATGAGCGCATGAAAACAAAACGCCAGGAATGGGGACTCTTATGCAACAGCGATTAACTCAGGAACTCCTCGGCTTTCTTTCTGGTTTATCAGAACCAGAGAAAATTGAAGCCATAAATGAATTCAGAAAGGCAATACACAGCGTCAGTCCCTTTCGCGAGGAGCCCGTAGATTGCGTTCTTTGGGTTAAAAATGATCATATTTCACCCAATGACTACAACCCCAATAACGTTGCGCCACCGGAGAAAAAGCTGCTGCTGAAGTCCCTCGAAGCTGACGGGTTTACGCAGCCCATTGTAGTGGTTCACTCAACGGCTGAAGAATACGAAATTGTCGACGGTTTCCACCGCCACGAGTTAGGTAAAGCCAAAGCCTCACTGAGGCCCAGGCTGAAAGGATATCTGCCGGTTGCCTGTTTAGAACGCGAACGCCATGAGCGTATGGCGGCAACCATTCGCCACAACCGCGCCCGCGGGCGTCATCAAATCCACGCCATGTCCGAGATTGTCCGCGAGCTATCGCAACTGGGATGGAGTGAAGAAAGAATTGGCAAGGATCTTGGTATGGACAGCGACGAGGTGTTACGCCTGAAGCAAATCAACGGCCTGCAAGCGTTGTTTGCTGACCGTCGATTCTCCAAAGCCTGGACTGTGAAATAGCTACAACGAAACCAGACGCTCGGCTGCCGCTAACAGCGTCGATTCTTGCTTGGCAAAACAGAGGCGAATCAGTTTATGCGGGAAAGGATCGGCGCAGAACACCGACAGCGGAATTGCCGCAACGCCCACTTCAGTGGTCAGCCACTGGCAAAACTCCACGTCGTTAAGCGAGGAAACGGCGCTGTAATCGACCAGTAAAAAGTATGTGCCTTCACACGGCAGAATTTCCAGTCGGCTGTCACGCAGCGCGTTCACTAACACGTCGCGTTTTTTCTGATAAAACGCGGGCAGTTCGCGATAGTGTGCCGGATCTTCTCGTAGCATATCCGCCAGTGCGAGCTGAGCCGGCGTGTTGACGGAAAACGTCAGATACTGGTGAACTTTTCGTAGCTCAGCGCTAATGGCGGCTGGCGCAACGCAGTATCCGACCTTCCAGCCAGTCATATGGTAGGTCTTACCAAACGATGAAACAGCAACAGCGCATTCCCGCAGCTCTGAATGTGCCAGCACGCTGGCATGCCCCTGTTTGGCGAAACAGATATGCTCATAAACTTCGTCGCTGATGACAAAGATCTCGCGTTCTTTAATCGCCTGCCACAGCGCGTCAAAATCGGCGTGATGCCACACAGTGGCTGAAGGGTTATGTGGCGTGTTCAGGATAACCAAGCGGGTACGGTCGCTGAGTAAGGCACCAAACGCCTGCCAGTCGACGCGAAAAGCCGGTGGTTGCAGGGCGATACGTTTAACCACACCGCCGGATAATTCAACCGCAGGCGCATAGCTGTCGTAGCTCGGGTCAAAACAAATCACCTCATCACCAGGGCGCACCAGCGCAGTGATCGCGGCATATAATGCTTCTGTGGCCCCCGCCGTGATGGTCACTTCACTATTCGCGTCAGGTTTATAGCCGTACAGGTCTGCCGTTTTATCCGCGATGGCTTCGCGCAGCGGCTGCACGCCGGTCATCGGCGCATACTGGTTTGCGCCATGCGCGACGTGATACCCCAGACGCTCTTGCAAAAAGAGTGGACCGTCAAAATCAGGAAACCCCTGCGAGAGGTTAATGGCCTGATGCTGCTGAGCCAGCGCACTCATTTGCGTGAAGATAGTGGTGCCCAGATTAGGCAGTTTGCTTTGCGGAATCAGCGGGTTATTACTCATTATTGTTATCCCAGCGTGTGATGTTGTAGTTGAAGCCACTATAGCACGATGCTAGTATTTGGCAATCAAGACGTTCAGACGTCTATATAAAAATAACCTGCCTGGACAGGACAGCCAAAAGGACAACACAACATGAGTAATACCGAAATTCGCGTCGTCACCGGCCCAGCCAACTATTTTTCCCATCCTGGCAGCCTGTCGAGACTGAACGATTTTTTCTCTGCCGACCAACTTTCAAGCGCCGTGTGGGTTTATGGTGAACGCGCCATCGATGCGGCCCGCCCTTACCTGCCAGAGGCTTTTCATCTTGCCGAGGCTAAACGCCTGCTGTTTACGGGACATTGCAGCGAAACCGATGTTGCCCAACTGGCAAAAGAGTCGGGAGAGGATCGCAGTGTGGTGATTGGCGTGGGTGGCGGTACATTGCTCGACACCGCTAAAGCGTTGGCCCGTCGTCTGGATCTGCCGTTTGTCGGTATTCCTACTATCGCGGCGACCTGCGCTGCCTGGACGCCGCTCTCTGTCTGGTATAACGATGCGGGCCAGGCACTACATTTCGAAATTTTCGCTGACGCGAACTTCCTCGTGCTGGTCGAACCCGAGATCGTTCTCAATGCGCCAGAAGAATACCTACTGGCGGGGATCGGCGACACGCTGGCAAAGTGGTATGAAGCCGTCGTGCTCGCACCTCAGCCGGAAACACTGCCATTGACAGTACGTCTGGGTATTCAAGCCGCGCAGACCATCCGCGACGTCCTGCTGGAAAGCAGCGAGCAGGCGCTGGCAGACAAACAACAAGGCACGCTAAGCCGCACGTTTTGCGATGTGGTGGATGCGATTATTGCCGGAGGCGGCATGGTTGGTGGTCTGGGTGAGCGCTACACACGCGTGGCGGCGGCGCATTCTGTTCACAATGGCCTGACCGTCCTCCCACAAACCGAGAAGTTTTTACACGGCACCAAAGTGGCGTACGGCATCCTGGTGCAGAGCGCGCTGCTGGGACAAGATGACGTGCTGGCGCAGTTAATTACCGCTTATCAGCGATTCAACCTGCCAACCCGATTAGCTCAACTGGAAGTGGACATCAATAACCGCGCCGAAATCGACAAAGTGATTGCGCACACTCTGCGCCCGGTGGAGTCCATTCACGCCCTGCCGGTAACGTTAAAGCCGGAGACACTGCGTGCAGCATTCGAAAAGGTAGAGTCGTTTACGGTGTGATTATGGTGCGGGTTGCCTGATGGCGGCTTCGCCTTATCAGGCCTACGACGACAAATTACGCCAATACGATGTTGTAGGCCGGATAAGCGTCAGCACCATCCGGCAAAAAAAATCAACAGCACTTCGCGCCACCTTTCCCGCCATATCGCGCATCCTGGCGCTCGCGGAAAAATTCTTCGTAGGTCATTGGTGTTTGGTCCGGATGAGTGACGCGCATATGTTCAACATAGTTGTCATAATCCGGCATACCTATCATTAATCGGGCGGTTTGACCTAAATACTTCCCGGCTTTGGCGAGTGTTTCAAACATAGCGTTTCCCTGTCGTACAAACGCCCTCCCCGTTCAGGAGAGGGCTGGTTGGTTAAGAGAATATTAGTGCGCGCCTTTCGCCTGCGCCACGATCTCTTCGACATTCTCAGGCATCGGCTCGTACGGTGTCTCTTTCGAAGTTGGTTTGTCCTCTTTCAATGCTGCCAGCGCAGTTTTGATGGAGAACAGACCCAGCACCACAACGACGACCATGAAGAAGATGGTAAGACCCGCATCCAGGCGGTTGTTAAACACCAGTTGCGTCAGCTGCGACTGGGTGTACTGCGCCGGAATGTTACCGCTGTCGATCATCGCCTGGAACTTGTTGGCGATAGCCAGGAAGCCGATTTTCGCATCCGGGCTAAACGCTTTCTGCCAGCCAGCGGTCAGGGTACAAATCAGCAGCCAGGCCGTTGGGACCAGTGCCACCCACGCGTAGCGCTGGCGTTTCATCTTGAACAGCACCACAGCACAGAGCATCAACGCCATACCGGCCAGCATCTGGTTAGCGATACCAAACAGCGGCCACAGGGTATTGATACCACCCAGAGGATCCACCACGCCCTGGTGTAAGAAGTAACCCCAGGCCAGCACGCACAGCGCTGTAGCCAGCAGGTTTGCAGGCAGCGAATCGGTACGTTTCAGGCTCGGTGATACCACGCCCAGCAAGTCCTGCAGCATAAAGCGCGCGGCGCGTGTACCGGCATCTACCGCCGTCAGAATAAACAATGCTTCAAACAGAATGGCGAAGTGATACCAGAACGCCACATCCATCATGCCACCCAGCGCGCCGTGCAGAATGTACGCCATCCCGACGGCCAGCGTCGGCGCACCACCTGCGCGGGAGATGATGGATTGCTCACCCACTTCATTGGCGATTTGATGCAGGGTGTCTGGCGTAATGGCAAAGCCCCAACTGCTGACTACCTGTGCCGCAGAAGCCACTACGTCAACCGTGCCCGCAGGAGCCAGCACCGCCATCGGGCTGTTCATTGCAAAGTACACGCCCGGATCGATGATGCACGCGGAAACCAGCGCCATAATGGCGACAAAGGATTCCATCAGCATTCCACCGTAGCCGATAAAGCAGGCCTGCCCTTCATTCGCCAGCATCTTCGGCGTGGTTCCGGAGGAGATCAGCGCATGGAAGCCAGAAACCGCACCACAGGCAATGGTAATAAACAGGAACGGGAACAAGTTACCGGTCCAGACCGGGCCAGTACCGTCAACAAACTTGGTCAGCGCTGGCATGGTCAGCGTCGGACGCATGATCAGAATCCCTACTGCCAGACCAACAATGGTGCCGATTTTCAGGAAGGTAGAGAGGTAATCACGCGGGGCCAGCAGCAGCCACACAGGCAGGACGGCGGCAACAAAACCGTAGCCCACCAGCATCCACGTCAGCTGTACGCCGGTAAAGTCAAAGTACGGTGCCCAGGTCGGGCTTTCAGCCACCCAGCCGCCGGAAATAATGGCAAACACCAGGAACACCAGACCGATGACCGACACTTCGCCAATGCGGCCCGGGCGCAGATAGCGCAGATAAATCCCCATGAAGATCGCCAGCGGGATGGTGAACGCCACGGTGTAGGTTCCCCACGGACTGTGGGTCAGCGCTTTCACGACGATCATCGCCAGTACCGCGAGAATAATCACCATGATCATAAAACAGGCCACCAGCGCAATAACGCCCGCCGTTGGGCCCATCTCTTCTTTCACCAATTCGCCAAGGGAACGACCATCGCGACGGGTAGAAACAAACAGCACCATGAAGTCCTGCACCGCCCCTGCCAGTACTACCCCGGCGAGCAGCCAGATCATCCCCGGCAGATAGCCCATTTGCGCCGCCAGCACTGGTCCAACTAACGGACCCGCTCCGGCTATCGCCGCAAAATGGTGACCAAACAGTACTTTTTTATCGGTGGGAACATAATCCAGACCGTCGTTATGGCGCACGGCTGGCGTCATACGCGTCGGGTCAAGCGCCAGTACATTTTTCGCGATGTACAGGCCGTAGAAACGGTAAGCGATAAGGTAGACACAGACCGACGCCACGACTATCCACAACGCGTTGATCTGTTCACCACGATTTAATGCGATATAGCCGAGGGCAAATGCTCCCATAACGGAGAGCACTGTCCAGACGAGGTACTTCCCTGATTTGTTCATAGTTGTTATCCGTTGTCCGATCCAGAGAGATGTTACATTTTGTTTCTATAACATCTTTTCTGAATTTAACAACCTGACAACTATGCAAAGCAGATATATCACTGATTTTTTACATTGTATTGTTAACTTGATCACTATCAACGCAGAGACAACTGAAAAAATTGCGCAGTATGTGCCAACACCTCTATGTTTTGTCCAATTCTCCTCTCAGCATGATGCTGAGCGTGCCACTTAATATTTTTATTATTAATAAGGATATTAATTAACAATATTAACCTGACTTTCTCAGCTTAACGGTTATTGCTCTTAGAGATTCAGACCATCCTGATTTTGTATGCAGTAAGTGCTTTATTTCACCTTAATCACCAATTTCAAAACAAAGAATATACCTGCAGCACTAGTTTTAATGACAAAATACCCCACATAAAAATAAAATTAATTCAGCAGAATTTTTCAGCGCCAGGTTGTTCAGGATGGCCGTATAAGGATATAAATTATGAATAAATGCTATCGCATCGTCTGGAATATCGCGAGAAATATGTTTGTGGTGACGTCAGAACTCTCGCAGGGCGATCAACGGGTTCGCGCAACCGTCGCAGGCCTGGTGTTATCGGCAGTTGGATTAACGGCAAATTGCGTTCATGCCAGCGACTACGGCCCGCTTAGCGGTGAAACCATCAACTTAAATGATGGCGATACCGTGACATCTGTCGATGGAACCACGGGTATCGAAAGTCTGTCCTCAGGGGGGCAAGGCGTACAGATTAATGGTAAAACCACCATTAACGTTACCGGTGATAGTGGTTCTATTGGGGTAAAACTTGATAACAGCGCCAATAATAATTTAGGTACCGGTACACAGATTAACGTTACAGACACAGGAATGGCGAAAGCAGCATCAACCACAGGTCTTTATATTAACAACACCAGTCCAGGCACAAATATAGACGCCGAGAATATATCAATTAACACCATCAGTAAAAAAGATGCTTACGGAATTAACGTTCATACAGAAAACACCACGCTGAACTTCGGCAACAAGAGTAAAATTATCACCGAATCCCAAAATGGTAATGCGACGGGTGTCTATTTCTATGACGACAATAATACGTTAACCATGAACGCTGGATTAATCCAGGTTAACACCGATGCAACCGGTAAGGCTGTAGGTATCGACACATACTGGGCAAATGGTACCACGCTCAATTTTGGGGATGACAGCCGCATAGAATTAACCAGCGGCACAGCCGGCGGCAGCGCGCTCTATCTTGGAAAAAACACCCAGGTTAACGCGAACGGGCTGAACATTGATTTCACCGTATCAGAGACAGGAACAGGCACCACGATTTATGGTATCCAGGAGGGGCAATACAGCCAAATTAATCTGGGCAAGAACAGCGCAATTACGCTCTCAACGTCTGGAGGTACGGCATATGGACTTGTTTCTGGTTCACAAAGTTATTTTACGGCAGATAACCTTGATATCACCCTTTCCACAACCTCTAACGAGCGCGCAAACGGTACAGGCGCGGACATCAGCGGCAACGTGGATTTTGGCAATGATTCCACCATCACCGTGCACGGTTTCTCCGAAGGATACGGGATGATTGTTGAGGATTATTCGGCAACCAGTAAAGATGATGCCATCGGAACAGTAAAGGCCAACAATCTCACCATTGACGTCACCGGCCAGAAGACGGAAGGGCTTCGAATAGAAGGCGGCGTGGTTGATTTAGGGTCAGACAGTTCCATTAGCGCAAACGGGACTGCATCGACAATTTACCTGACCGGACGAGGATACAGTGAATTCAATGCCAATAATCTGACCGTCACGACCGCGCAGTCCACCGCCCTTACACTAATGAGCAGCATGCATGCCGCCGTCGCCAACATTGGTGAAGGCAGCAGCATTGATGGAAGAAATTCCACAGGCCACACGACCAACGGTATTGTGGCCAACACCCCTTACAGCGCACCGACAACCATAAATTTCAACGGTTCCGCAGAGCAGCGAAACACTATCTACGCGGTTAACGGCTATGGCGCATCAGCCCAATACAGTGGCGCGACGATCAATATATCCAATACGGATATCATCATGAGCGGTAAAAATCCTTACGGTCTTTGGGCCATCGGCGATGGGGATTTTACCCATGCAGGCATCATCAATGGTGAGAATCTGACCATTGATATGACCGGCGCTAACGGCAGTGGTTACGGCGTGGTGGTGCAAGAAGGCGGTATCGTGAATCTGACGGGCGATACCACCATTATCGCCGACGGCGGCGTTGCCATCTGGAATCCGAAAGTTTCCTCGGGCGGGTATGTTCTACCTGGCGGGACGGTAAGTGGCTCAGGAAAAATGACCATAACCGGCGACATCGTTAACAGCGGCTGGGGATATATCAACCTCAATATGGACGCGGATTCTTATTTCGCTGGGGCAACCTCGGTTAATGAAAGCTTCAACGACCAGGGTATTGATTCAATCCTCAATCTTAACCTTGCCGAGCAGAGCCAGTGGCGGGTTACCGATGATTCCACGCTCACGACGCTGACCAACGCAGGAACCCTTGAGCTGGCGGCAGACCACACAGCCGGAACTTACAGCACTGTGCATGCTGATGAGGTCACGCTGAAAGAAAGCAGTATTCTCAGCGTCGATTTAAGCGCCGCGGCGCTGGCCAGTCAGTCCGCTAACCCGCTAATTACCGGCGGACAGGTTAATCCTGGCGGCGATCTACACATCAGCAATTCGGGTAATGCGCTGGATCTCAACGCGCTGACCTCAGACAATCAACTGGCAGACATCGACACGGTTACGCTAATTGATGCCAACTCCGCAATCGTGAGCGATTTCGCTTCGATCTCAACCGATCCGGATACCCTGCCCGACTATATCGCGATTTCTGGTCAAGTTAATGCCCTTGATAATACCCAATATGAATTGGGCGTGGGGCTCAGTTGGTACGCCGGAGACTCCGCCGCGGTCTCTACGCCTGCACACGGTACGTTCACCCTGAACGCGGGCCAGACATTTACCGTCAATGGGTTGCTTGCAGATACCTCACCCAACGCCACCACGGGATGGGACGGTAAAAGTCTGACCAAAAAAGGAGACGGCACGCTCACCCTTACCGCAAAGAATACCTGGAGCGGAATCACAGACATTCAGCAGGGAACGCTGTGGTTGACTAGTTCTGGCGCTATTGGCTCTGAAGGGAGCAAGCAGAGCATCGATGTTGAAGCTGGAGCCACTCTCGGCGGTAACGGGGTAATCAACGGTGCTGTGAACAACGTCGGCCTGCTAAGCTTTGGTGATCGTACAACGCCAGATAGCCAGTTTATCGTTAATGGTAACGTAACCAATCAAGGTGTAATCCGCAGCAGTAGCACGACTCCCGGGAATGCGTTAATCATCAACGGCGACTACACGGGCAACGGCGGTCAGCTCTCACTTAACGCCAGTTTAGGCGATGATAATTCACCAACCGACCAGCTCATTGTCTCGGGTAATGTTAACGGCAGTACCACCCTCTACATCAATAATGTGGATGGCGTGGGTGCATATACCGATCAAGGTATCGAGATTGTCGACGTCGGAGGGATATCATCGGATGACGCATTTTCTCTTGGCAATCAGATTCAAATCGGCCTGTATGAGTATCGTCTGTATGAAGATAACGAAAGCTGGTATTTGCGTTCCAAAGCAGAAACACCCGACGACCCGGATGATGACGTCACTCCGATCGATCCTGACGACAGCGACGTGACACCAGTTGATCCTGATGACGGCGGCAGCGACGTGACGCCTGTCGACCCTGACGATGGCGGCAGCGACGTGACGCCAGTTGATCCTGATGACGGCGATAGCGACGTCACACCGGTTGATCCTGATGACGGCGGCAGCGACGTCACACCGGTTGATCCTGATGACGGCGGCAGCAACGTTACTCCGTCAAATCCACAATATCGCGCCGACATCGGCGCCTATTTGGGCAACCAATGGCTGGCGCGTAGCCTGCAGATGCAAACGCTGTTCGATCGTGAAGGTAGCCAGTACCGCTCGGCCGAAGGAAGCTTCTGGATGCGAATTAAAGGCGGAAAAACGGACACATCAGCTGTCAACGGCAATATCGACATGGACAGCGATTACACCCAGTTTCAGCTTGGCAGCGATATTGCTATCTGGCGCGATGAACAACAAAGCATCACGTTTGGCCTGATGGCCAGTTACCTTGACGGCAGTACCGACAGCACCGGAAATCGTGGCGCGGATGGCAGTCAGTTTACAGCCACAGGCGATATCGACGGTTACAATCTTGGCGCGTATGCCACCTGGTTCTCTGATGCCCGGCAACATCGCGGCTGGTATGTTGATACGTGGTATCAGTATGGCTTCTACAATAACAGCGTCGAGAATGGCAATGCCGGTTCAACGCATTACGACTCCCTGGCTCACGCGATTTCGCTGGAAAACGGTTATCGCTACGACATGAATATGAGCAGCGCTAACACAGTAAGCCTGACGCCACAGGCGCAGGTTATCTGGCAACGCTACGAGGCAGATAGCGTTGAGACAAATGGTACACGCATAGACGGGCAAAATGGCGATAGCTGGACCACACGTCTTGGTCTGCGAATTGATAGCCAGCTTTCATTCGTCGATGCAACCGTCCGGCCATTCGCAGAGATTAACTGGCTACACTCCACCGACGATCTGGCCGTATCATTTGATAACGCAACGGTAAAACAGGATCTTCCAGCCGATCGCAGCGAGCTAAAAGTGGGAATTCAGGCGAATCTCAATAGCCAGTGGAACGTCAGCGTCCAGGCGGCGGGTCAGAAAGGTAATAACGACTACCGCGATCTCAACGGGAGTTTTAATCTGCGCTATAGCTGGTAACTGGTGTCACGAAGCGCGTCTAAACGACGCGCTTATCTTCACCCCATCACTGCAGTGCCTAAACGACAGGTGCAACAGCGTCGTCCCTGTTCATCAAAGATAACGATTTCCCAGCTTTGGCTCTGACGCCCGAGGTGCAGCGGCTGGCAGACACCGCGCACTTTCCCTTGCGATACCGCCCGATGATGCGTGGCGTTGAGTTCCGTCCCCACCACGCACTGCCCGTCGCGGGTCATCAGATAACCCGCCATTGAACCCAGCGTTTCCGCCAGGGCCGCGGATGCGCCGCCGTGCAGAAGGCCAAATGGCTGATGCGTGCGGCTATCCACCGGCATTTCGGCTTCCAGCACATCATCACCCAGCCGGGTGTAGACCATGCCTAAATGCGCCACCATCGTGTTCTGACTGGTGGCATTGAGTTCATCCAGCGTTAAATGACGCTTCCAGATCATCGTCATGCCCCCAGCGTGGAACCGCCGTCCACCACGATATCCTGTAACGTAATGTGGCTGGCCAGATCGGAAGCGAGGAATAAAATAGTGTTGGTGATCTCTTGCGGCCGGGCGATTTTCCCCAGCGGAATCCCGAGTTTAAACTGCTCGCCAAATCCACGAATGCGCTGTTGCTCCGCGTCATCGCTAACCCACAGCGTGCGCTGCATATCGGTGTCGGTCGAGCCTGGCGACACCACATTACAGCGCACACCGCTGCCCGCCAGTTCAAGTCCGACGGTCAGCGCCAGGCTTTTCAACGCGGCTTTTGACGCGCCGTAAGCACTCATGCCGATACGCGGCGTGTGCGCCGCATCCGACGCGACGGTCACGATCGCCCCGCCCTGCTGGCGACGAAACTGCGCCATCGTCTGCTGAAACAGATTGAACGCCCCACCAACGTTAACCGCAAACGTCTGCTGCCACTCCTCAGCGCTCAACGCATCTGTGGCCCCCATACGCAAAATACCTGCGGCATTGACCAACACATCTAAACGCTCGCGCGCTTTGAGGACACGCTGGCACACTTCAGCTACCTGTCCGGCATTCGCCACATCCAGCACTTCGGTCGCAAACGGGTAGTTATCCTGAGGAAATTCGCGATCGAATCCTGTCACCTCAGCACCAGCCTCCGCAAATGCCAACGCCGTGGTGTAGCCAATCCCTTTACCCGCGCCGGTTACCCAGACGGTTTTCCCGGCAAAATCAAATCCAGCCATTACTTCACCTCGCGGGAGAGCAGCGCCCACCAAGCGTCAATGGTCGGTTTTTTCGCCAGCATCACGAAATCAATGTCACCATGAACCTTACGCCAGCGCGCCGCCAGCGCCATCATGCGCACGGAATCCAGCCCGTAGTCGATCAGGTTTTCGTCATCCATCGGCTCTTCAGACTCATCCAGCAACGGCAGAATAACGCTGCGCAACGCATCTTTACTGGTCGGGACCGGTGTCGGCAATAATTCCTGGGTCATTACCACACGCCCGGAACGTCCCGCCACGTATTTCAGCGACATCAGGTGTTCGTCACGGCTAAAGTCCGCCAGCGCATCGGCAACCATAAACGGCTTGATGTCACGCATGAAGGCGTCCGTTGCGGTGGTCATACAGCCGATATGCGCATACACCCCGGTAATGATCAGTTGATTACGCCCGGTTTCCTTGAGCATCTGTTCCAGCGGGGAACGATGAAATGCGCTATAACGCCATTTCACCAGAATGGTATCCGCTTCATCCGGCGCCAGCGCCTCAACGATCTTTTGTTGTTCCGGGGAACGCGTCAGGCCCGGTCCCCACATATCATTGAGCAGAGCGCGGTCTTCATCACTCTGTTCTTTCGGCTGAGCGGTGTAATACACCGGAATGTTATGCTCTTTGCAGTACTGGCGCAGCGCGGCGATGTTCGCGACGACCTGCTCCATCATCGGGCAGTTATCGCCCCAAAAGCCGATAAAATAATCCTGCATGTCGTGGATCAGCAGCGCGGCGCGTTCAGGGTCAAATGCCCAGTCGACTTTGTTCACCGGAACATCGAGCGCCGTTGGTAGCGCATAAGCCTGCAGTTTAGGAATTGCCATTTCTGTTTCTCCTTCAGGCCAGTGAACGTGATGCCAGCCACTGACGTAATTGTTTTTTATCTACCTTCCCCACTGGAGTCAGCGGTAATGACTCAACGCACTCAACACGATCGGGTAATTTGAATTCCGCTATGCCCTGTTCGCGTAGAAAACGGCGCACCTGCACCGCGCGCAGCGGCTCTTTCACCACCAGCCAGGCACAGCTTTTCTCACCCATCAGTTCGTCATCCATACTGACCAGCGCGGCATGGATCACCATTGGATGGCGCAGTAGCAGGTTTTCAATCTCTTCAGCGGCGATCTTCTCCCCACCGCGATTGATCTGATCCTTTTCACGCCCCTGAACGGTGATGTAACCATCCGGATCGATAGCGATCAGATCGCCGGAACAGTAAAAGCCGTTGGCGTCAAAGGCGCTGGCATTATGCTCAGGACTTTTGAAATAACCGCGGAAGGTGTACGGACCACGCGTCATCAGGCGTCCGGTCTCTCCCTGGGCTAAAGGGTTGCCGTCAGCGTCTGCTACCCAGACTTCATCATCGGGACACATCGGGCGCCCCTGGGTATTGATGATGCGCTCAGGACTGTCGTCCAGACGGGTATAGTTAACCAGCCCTTCCGCCATGCCGAAGACCTGCTGCAACTGGCAGCCAATCTCAGCCGGAATACGTGCCGCAAGCGTGGCGGAAAGCCTTGCGCCACCGACCTGTAGCAGTTTCAGCGAAGCCAGTTGCGCATTACTGCCCCACTCCGCAATCGCCTGCAACCACAGGCTCACCGCAGGCGGCACCAGCGCCGTGACGTTAACCTGATGCTGTTCAATCAACGGGAAACACAGAGTGGCACTCGGGTCAGCCGCCAGTACCACGGTGCCACCGGCCAGGAATACGCCCAGCGCGCCTGGCGAACTCATGGCGTAGTTATGCGCCGCCGGGATTGCGCATAAATAACGCGTTTCCCCGGTGAAGCGGCAAATCTCATTGCTGCGACGCACGCTGTAGTAGTAATCGTTATGAGTGCGAGGAATCAGTTTTGGCGTCCCGGTCGTCCCGCCAGAAAGCTGGAAGTACGCCACCTCATCAGCAGGCGATGGCGTGGCGGAAAAATCTGTCGCAGGCTGGTTTATCGCCGTTTGCAGATTGTGTTCACCTTCATCATTACGCAGTAACACCACGCGCACTGAATTGTGTTCGGCCACAAAAGCGTTAAGAAAATCGTCGCCGCTAAACAGCGTATGCTGGCGATCGGCAATCAGCAGTGCCGGCTCAATCTGTTTGGCGTAGGCGTTAAGTTCGTTACGCTGATGGCTGAACAGCGCCAGCACTGGAGCTACGCCCAGCTTGAGCAGCGCAAAGAAGGTGATATACAGCTCAGCCACATTGCCCAGTTGCACCAGCGCGGTTTCGCCGGGTTTGATCCCCTGGCAACGCAAACTGCAGGCGAGATTGTCAGCGGCCTGATTTAGCTGGCGATAGCTCAGATGGCGTTCACCATCAATTACCGCCGTATGATCGCTTTCTGCGTGACGGGTCAGAATGTCGGTCAGCGGCAAATCCTGCCAGTAACCTTTTTCACGATAGCGGCGGGCAAACTCCTCCGGCCAGCGGGTGAAAGGAATACTCATTATCGCTCCTCAGAAGCCTGGTCAATAAGGCTCTTAATGCAGTCCAAAAACATTCAACATCGTGGAGAGCTTGGCCCCCGTTTCACGCCATTCCGCAACCGGGGAAGAGGCTGGAACAATTCCTGCTCCGGCAAAAAAACGCACCTGATTGCGCAGCAGCTTCGCACAGCGGATCGTCACCACCCACTCACCGTTACCTTCGGCATCACACCAGCCGACAATACCGCCGAACAATTCACGATCGAACGGCTCCAGCTCGGCGATAAGCTTGCGCGCAACCTGATGTGGGAAGCCGCTTAGCGCAGGCGTCGGATGCAGCAGGCACGCCAGCGTCAGGGCGTTTTCCTGCGGGTTGGCTTTACCTTCAAACGGCGTGCCGAGGTGCCAGAGCGTCGGCGTGGTAACCAGCTGCGGAGAAGAAGGCAGTTGCAATTCACGGCTGCGATCGCGCAATACCGTTTTCATCGCCTGCGTCACCAGTTCGTGCTCATGGCGGTCCTTCTCAGACGCCAGCAGGCGGATCCCTGCTTCGCGATCCAGCACATCATCTGGCTGACGACGTGCCGAGCCTGCCAGCGGCAGTGAGCTAAAACGATCGCCTTCTTTGCGCAGTAGCAGTTCCGGGCTGGCACCAATCAATACGCCGCCGTCTTCAATCGGTACATGGAAGTTGTAGCTCGCTGGATTTTGCGCCACCAGACGCTCCAGCAGCGCACCGCTGTCAATGTTGGCATCGGCGGTGATATCGATCAGGCGTGACAACACCACTTTGTCGACTTCCGGGGTTGCCGTCAGCGCTGCCGCCCGGGCGACCATATCTTCAAAAAAGTCCTGTTCCGGGATCGATTTACGTTCAACGACGTTCAGCGACTGATGCGCGGTAAAGTAACGTGATGATTGCTGCTTCGCCGTACGAGAGAAGCTCTGCCATGATTGGGGAATAAACAGCGATGATGGCTGGCGGGTATCAAAGGGAATCGCCCCGACCATGACAGGGTTCACGATGCCCTGCGATTTGGCATCAGCAAACAGTGCGTTCATTTTCTGTTGGAAAGGGCTGTCTGGCGAATCGCCATCAATTGCCGGTTCCGCATAGCGGGCGAAGCATCCTGACGTCGTAAAACTACGGTACGGCGACATAAAGAAAAAACTGTCGGGAGCGAGCGTCGGCATAGTCTGCGTTTTTTCCTCGGCCAGTGACGTATCCATATCATCCTCCAAAAATGATAAAGGCTCTAATAATGATTATCATTTATATTTTTGGTCGCTAACCTAAAAGTAAAGCGGCGGTATGTCAACTCTTGTGGTAGCACAATGTGCGACTTTGGCTTGCATCCTTGCTCGCTAACAATGAAAATGAGAAGCATTACTTATACTGATAACAGGAAGCCGATTCGTGAGTCTCCCCTCTTTTTGCCGCACCGTGCTCTTACTGGCAGGTTTATCTCTTTCAGGAATTTCTTCAGGTCACGCCGCCGACTGGCCGCGTCAGGTTACTGACAGCCGCGGCACGCATACGCTTGAGCATAAGCCGCAGCGAATTGTCTCCACCAGCGTGACCCTCACCGGCTCGCTGCTGGCGATTGATGCCCCGGTCATTGCCAGCGGTGCCACTACGCCGAACAATCGCATCGGCGATGCGCAGGGCTTTTTACGTCAGTGGAGCGAAGTAGCAAAAGAACGCAAACTGAGCCGCCTGTATATCGGCGAACCGAGCGCCGAAGCCGTCGCAGCTCAAATGCCGGATCTGATTCTGGTAAGCGCTACTGGGGGAGATTCTGCCCTCGCGCTATACGATCAGCTGTCCACCATTGCGCCAACGCTCATCATTAATTACGACGATAAAAGCTGGCAGTCGCTGCTGACCCAGTTAGGTGAAATTACCGGTCAGGAGCAACAGGCAGCTGCGCGAATTGCCGAGTTTGATAAGCAACTTCAGGCGGTTAAGCAACATATTACCCTGCCACCACAGCCGGTCAGCGCGCTGGTATATACCGCCGCGGCGCACAGCGCCAACCTGTGGACGCCTGAGTCAGCGCAAGGCAAGCTGATGGAGCAGTTAGGGTTCACGCTGGCAACGCTGCCTGCCAACTTGCACACCAGCCAGAGTCAGGGCAAACGCCACGATATCATCCAGCTTGGCGGTGAGAACCTGGCGGCAGGCCTGAACGGCGAAGCGCTGTTCCTGTTTGCTGGCGACAGCAAAGATGCCGACGCTATTTACGCCAATCCGCTTCTGGCGCATCTGCCAGCCGTGCAGAATAAACGCGTTTACGCCCTGGGTACGGAAACCTTCCGTCTCGACTACTACAGCGCCACGCTGCTGCTGCAACGTCTGTCGGCTCTGTTTTAATGTTCAGCGCCGGATGCGGCTCACGCCTTATCCGGCCTACAAACCATAGAGCACAACGCGATCAGGCATTCACAGGGACCTGCCGGAATCGGCGCACTTCTCCCAACAACAGCAGCAGTAACAGACCGACAATCACCAGCCCAAATCCACTCACGCTTGCCGAAGCAACTGGCGTCATCATCGCGCCCAGACCACCTAACAACGCCGCGCCAATCGCATCGCCGGTGACGTTTTGCGCCGTCCACAAACCGTTAATTCGCCCGAGCATCGCTTCCGGCGTCTGCGTCTGTAACAGGGTGTACTGCAACAAAGAGCTGACCGCGCTCAACCAGCCAAACAGCGCCAGACAAACCACACCAAGCTGCCAGACGGGCATCAAGCCAAACAGGCCGATAGCCAGAAATGAAGCCACGGTCGATGCCAGCATAATCAGTCCCGGGCGAACGCTGTGCGCCAGTTGTCCGCTGGTCAATGCGCCCACGGCTGCCCCCAGCGGAATAGCCGCATACAACAGGCCAATTTGCGCACTCGACATGTGCCAGTTAATCGCCAATGCCGGATACAGCACACGCACGGCGCTCGCCATGGTTAACAGACCACCGAGCAGCGCAATGCCGCCAATCAGCGGGCTGGCAAGCAGAAAGCGAAATGCTGCCAGCAGCGATTTCAGCGGATGCTCGCGCGGCTGCGGCGGAGGCGGCAACGCAGGAAGGCTCAGCAACGGTAGTAAGGTAATGAAGGTTCCCGCCGCCGCCAGTCCGTAGTTCCAGGCCACGCCGCCAGTCGCGAGCAGCACCCCGCCAAGCATCGGTGAAATTACCGATCCCAGACGCACCGTCAGCATGGTAATCGCCCCGGCCTGCATCAAATTCTCGCGCCCAACCAGCGCTGGCGTCGCAGCCAGCAATGCGGTCACGCCCAGAGAGGCAAAGAAACCATCCCATAAGCCAAGCAGATAAATCGCCAGCAACGACGGTTCGGGCAGCAGCGCATTCAGACACAGGCCAATAAAGCCAATACCACAGGTTCCACGCGCCAGCAGGATCACTTTTTTACGCTCATAGCGGTCGGCCAGCACTCCGCCCACCATCAGGCCAATAAACATTGCGCTACCGGTCAACGTCACCGACAAACCCACCTGCCATGTCGACTGGGTCATCATCTGGATCTGTACCGGAACCGCCACGCCGAGTAGCCCCAGAGAGACAATGGAAATAAAACGGGCGAGGAAGACAGCGCGAAATGCTGGGTGGGTCTTTAACAGGCTGAGATTGAGCAGCCAGGATTGTCGATTCATTACAGAGCCTTACCAGGTACTTTTTCAATATCCATTCGATGGCTGCACATGCTAACATATCCAAATAAGATCGATAACGATAATTACTATCATTATCAGGGAAGTTGATATGTCATGCTCTGTTTCCGCGACACGCGCCTTCGCCGTGCCCGGACTATTGTTATTACTTGTTCTCACCACGGTATTAAGTCTGGTTATTGGCGCCAAGTCGCTACCTGCCTCCGTGGTGCTGGATGCGCTCACCGGCAGTTGTCAAAGTGCTGATTGCACCATCGTGCTGGACGCGCGCTTGCCGCGCACTCTGGCGGGGCTGCTCGCCGGTGGTGCGCTGGGCCTGGCTGGCGCACTAATGCAAACGCTCACGCGTAACCCTCTCGCCGATCCCGGCATTCTGGGTGTCAACTCCGGCGCCAGCTTCGCTATTGTGCTGGGGGCCGCGCTGTTCGGCTTTTCCTCTGCGCAAGAACAGCTGCTGATGGCCTTTTGCGGTGCGCTGGCTGCATCGCTGATCGTAGCTTTTACCGGTAGTCAGGGCGGCGGGCAGTTAAGCCCGGTACGTCTGACCCTGGCGGGCGTCGCGCTGGGCGCGGTGCTGGAAGGATTATCCACCGGCATCGCCCTGCTCAACCCGGACGTTTACGATCAGCTGCGTTTCTGGCAAGCCGGCTCACTGGATATCCGCAGCCTGCAAACGCTGAAAGTTGTGCTGGTACCAGTACTGATTGCCGCGGCTGTCGCACTGTTCCTCAGTCGCGCTCTGAATAGCCTGAGCCTCGGCAGCGACACCGCTACCGCGCTTGGTAGTAAAGTCGCTCGCACGCAGTTTATTGGCCTGCTGGTTATTACCGTACTGTGCGGCAGCGCGACCGCGATTGTCGGTCCTATCGCCTTTATCGGCCTGATGATGCCGCACATGGCGCGCTGGCTAGTGGGGGCGGATCACCGCTGGTCACTGCCCGTAACCCTACTGGCAACGCCTACTCTGTTACTGATTGCCGATATAATCGGTCGCCTGATTGTCCCCGGCGAGCTGCGCGTGTCGGTAGTCAGTGCGTTTATCGGTGCACCGGTGCTTATCTTTCTGGTACGCCGTAAATCGCGCGGGGGTGGCGCATGATGCACCTCTCCCGCCGCCTGATAATCAGCAGCCTGCTGCTGGTTGCAGGTTGTCTCGTCATTGGTTTGTGGAGCCTGCGTAGCGGCGTTGTTACGCTGGAAACCCAGCAAATTATTGCCGCCCTGCTCGGCGATGCGCCGCGCAGTATTACGCTGGTGGTGACCGAATGGCGCTTGCCACGCGTGCTCATGGCGCTATTGATTGGCGCGGCTCTCGGCGTGAGCGGCGCAATATTTCAGTCGCTGATGCGCAACCCGCTGGGCAGCCCGGATGTGATGGGTTTCAATACCGGAGCCTGGAGCGGTGTGCTGGTGGCAATGGTGCTGTTCGGACAGCATCTCACCGCTATCGCGCTGGCGGCCATGCTGGGTGGGATTCTGACCTCTCTGGTGGTCTGGGCGCTCGCCTGGCGCAATGGGATCGACACCTTCCGGCTGATTATTATTGGTATCGGCATTCGCGCCATGCTGGTGGCGTTCAACACCTGGCTACTGCTGAAAGCATCATTAGAAACCGCGCTGACGGCCGGGCTGTGGAACGCCGGATCGCTCAATGGCCTGACCTGGGCCAAAACCTGGCCTTCTGCTCCGCTGATTATCATCATGCTGGTGTGCGCCGCGCTGCTGGTACGCCGGATGCGCTTACTGGAAATGGGTGATGACAGCGCCTGTGCGCTTGGCGTCAGCGTTGAGCGCTCACGTCTGATGATGATGCTGGTTGCGGTGGTACTGACCGCTGCCGCCACCGCGCTGGCCGGTCCTATCTCGTTTATTGCTCTAGTCGCGCCGCATATCGCGCGACGTATAAGCGGTACATCGCGCTGGGGATTAACCCTGTCGGCGCTGTGCGGCGCGTTGCTGTTGCTGATGGCGGATTTATGCGCCCAACAGCTGTTTATGCCTTATCAGCTTCCGGTGGGCGTTGTCACCGTAAGCCTCGGCGGTATTTATCTTATCGTCTTGTTAATTCAGGAGTCCCGCAAAAAATGATCGAATCAGTAGCCCGTTTGCGTGGCGACCAGTTAACGCTGGGTTATGGCAAGTTTACCGTGGCGGAAAACCTCAATGTATCGATTCCCGACGGCCATTTCACCGCGATTATCGGGCCAAACGGCTGCGGGAAATCAACGCTACTGCGCACGCTGAGTCGTCTGATGACGCCCGCGCACGGCAAGGTCTGGCTCGATGGCGAGCATATTCAGCACTATGCCAGCAAAGAAGTCGCCCGCAGAATAGGTTTGCTGGCGCAAAACGCCACCACGCCGGGAGATATTACGGTACAGGAGCTGGTTGCCCGCGGACGCTACCCGCACCAGCCGCTGTTTACCCGCTGGCGGAAAGAGGATGAAACTGCGGTCTCAAACGCCATGCAGGCGACGGGTATCACCCATCTGGCATCACAAAGTGTGGATACCCTTTCCGGCGGACAACGTCAGCGTGCATGGATTGCGATGGTGCTGGCGCAGGAAACGTCGATTATGCTGCTCGATGAACCCACCACCTGGCTGGATATCAGTCATCAGATCGATCTGCTGGAACTGTTGAGTGAGCTTAACCGGGAAAAAGGTTACACGCTGGCCGCCGTTTTGCACGACCTGAATCAGGCCTGTCGCTATGCAACACACCTGATCGCGCTGCGTGACGGAAAAATTATTGCCGAGGGTGCACCGAAGGAGATCGTCACCGCGCAGCTTATTGAAAAAATCTATGGACTGCGCTGTATGATTATCGACGATCCGGTTGCCGGAACGCCGTTAGTGGTGCCGCTTGGGCGCAACAAATAGAAAGATTCACCGTATGGCGGCCGACTAGCCGCTATACGACAATTCATCACACCAGTTGCTGATCAATAAACGTCATTTTTTGCTTACGCGACATCATGGCATGGTTCAACAGAACACCACCACACGCCACCATTCCCCCCAGTAATGCGGCCAGAATAACGATCATTGATTTAGCCGGACCGTCTTTTTTCACCGGCAGCGAAGGTGAAAGTTGATATTTAAACGGCGTAAATGTTACGTCACCCACATTCATCGCTAACAGTTGCTCAACGTGGTACTGGCGATTACGTAATTCACCGTTAATTTCAGCAACATCCGTTACTGATTTTTCTATTTCTAATTTACGTTCGATGCCGTCAGCACCCAGTGAAATAGAGAAATCGGGGTCATCCTTCACCGCCTGGCCATTACTGTAGACCGGCTTTTTAATCCCGGCGGCATTGGCAATCTCCAGCGAGTAGTTCAGTCGCTGGATATTTGCTTCCAACTGGTTTTTGAGCCTGACGCGATCCATCTCCAGTCTCTCTTTTTCATAACTGGTTTTGATGGACAATTTATTGCGAATATCTTCCAGCGTTTCTTTCACCACAAGGGCAGAAATATACTGGATATATCCCTTCAGCACTGACTGGGCTTCTTCGGCCTGAGGTGCGGTAAAACTCAGTGTCCATGAGGTATACAGCGATGTTTCGTTCTTCTTACCCAGGTTAGTATCAACCGCTTTCATTTTCTCACTGAGCCTGACAATTGCCTGATGCAACTCCATTTCGTCGATATCAGCACCTTTCAATTGATCCATTACGTAAGGCGAAGAGCGCAGATATTCTTCTAACAATGACGGCGACTGGAATTTTTTGATAAACAGGTTAAACACATCACCACGGCTAACGCTAATATCCATATCCAGCACGCGCAATTTGGTCAGCGTATTCTCTAATCCCTGCCATTGAACCGCTTCCGCCGGTGTCACGATGGCCTGACTGGTCCATTTTTGTGGCAGCAGAAAAGAGACCAGAATACCCACACAAGCAAAGGCGAAAACGGTCGCTATAATTTTCGTTCTTGCACGCCATAAGATTTCGATTAGATTCACTAAATCGATTTCATTTGCGTTTGCCTTTGGCTGAGGATACCCAGTAAATTCCGAAACGTTATCTTGCTTTATATTTAATGATGACATGTTGCGTGACCTGAAAACTTTCCTAAAAGAAAAACATTCCTGTGGGAGAAGTCTACCAGCTAGTCAGAATTATCCGAAACAATCTTTGTGCTTGTCGCCCTACCAAAAATTATATTCGGAATTTATTCACCCCTTTCATCACCTTGCATTGCATAAAAAAGAACAATTCCATAACATATTATTTACATTATGAAATTGTTCGATCACCGCGATAGCAATATTCGTCTTGTTACACAGATTTATTAATCAGTGCATTTATTACAGGCCCTATCGCCTCAAATGAGGCAGGGGAAATAATATCAACATGCGCGCAATCCTGGAGGTAAACATCCAGACTGGATATCCACGGTAACCAGCTGCGTTCAGGACTGACACCCGGTACTAACGTGCGCTCAGCAACGAACAGCGTAGCGTGACCTGCAAACGGCACGCTGTGTGCCGTGGTGAGCAGGCGAACCGCATCGGCATAGTTGCCTTCGATTGCGTTAAATAAAGCCTCTGACGCATTCCCCTGCTGCGCCGCCAGAAACGCTTCGCGTTCACGCTCGATCTCTGCCAGTACCGCTGGATCCAACCCATTAGCCTCTTTTTCTTGCCAGTTTTGCGTTTCTGGCGGCCAGGTATCCAACAGCCCGAGGAATGCAACCGTCTCTCCTCTGGCATGTAAGCGCGCGGCGATCCCTTGTGCCAGCGTGCCGCCCAGCGAATAACCTAATAAATAGTAAGGTCCGTGAGGTTGTTGACTGAGCAACGTTGCCAGATGATGTTCGCATACCGCGTCGAGGTTTTCCGCCGTCTGCATAGGGCCATCCGGGCGCGGCGACTGAAGACCTATAATCGACCACTGCGGGCTGAGATATCGCGACAGCACGCTAAACTGCCAGGCAAAACCCGACGCCGGATGGAAACAGAACAGCGTTGGGCCGTGACTTTCACGCAGCGGCAGCAGTGCCTCAAATCCCATATGTTGCGACTGCTCATCATCAGTGCTCTCCAGTAGAGCACTCAGTTGTTCAACGGTAGAGGCCACCATAATCTGCCCCGGCGTCACCTGACGCTCAAAAACCCGGCTCAACTGTGCCGCCAGCTTCATCGCCAGCAACGAATGTCCGCCAAGCGCAAAGAAGTCTGCCGCCACGTCATTCACCTCGCAACCCAACAAAGCCGCAAAAGACTGCGCGATGGTGGTTTCAGTCCCTGCTCGCGGCGCACGCCCGGAAGTACGCGACGTCAACTGCGGCATCGGCAGCGCTTTACGATCCAGTTTACCGTTCGCGCTAAGCGGCAGCTCCGCCAGTTGCAACAATACCGTCGGCACCATATGCGCAGGCAGTTTTTCACGCAGCTTTTCCCGCAACGCTGACGTATCCAGCGGTAAACCCGATTGTGACACCAGATACCCCACCAGTTGACGCGCATCGCCGCCTGTCGCCGCCGCCTGGTTGAATACGCAGGCGTGGGCAACGGCATGCTCGACATCAGGCAACTGCTGCATCACCCGGTCAATCTCGCCGAGCTCAATGCGTTGTCCGCGAATTTTAAGCTGGTCATCGCTGCGCCCGAGGTATTCCACCGCGCCATTTTCCAGCCAGCGCGCCACATCCCCGGTACGGTACATGCGTTCGCCAGCGTTAAACGGATCGGCGATAAAGCGGCTTGCAGTCAGATCCGGACGGCCCAGATAACCTTGCGCCAGTTGGATCCCCGTCAGATATAAGTCACCAGCCACGCCGAAAGGCACCGGGCGCATCATGGCATCCAGGATACGTAAACCGGTATTCCATACCGGATAGCCAATCGGCACGCTGTTGCCGGTTACAGCAGCAAGGTCTTCCCCCCAGGCCGGATACCAGCTCACATCAACCGCCGCTTCCGTTGGTCCGTACAAATTGTGCAGTGGCGCATGAGTTAACTGTTCCCACTCACGGCATAAATCTGCAGGCAAGGCTTCGCCGCTGCAAAATACCCGTTTCAGCGAGGCACAACTCTCCCGCGCGGTTTCCGGCGTCAGTGAAGCGACAAAAGCGGCCAACATAGAGGGAACAAAGTGCGTGGTCGTCACCCCATAACGGGCAAAGAACTGCTGCATCGCCAGCGGATCACGGTGCGCCTCAGGCTCTGCCATTACCAGCTTTGCCCCGGCAATAAACGGCCAGAAAAACTCCCATACCGAGACGTCAAAACTGCACGGTGTTTTTTGCGCCACCACATCATCTGCGGTCAGTGGATAGTGATTTTGCATCCACAGCAGACGGTTAACGATAGCGGTTTGCCCAACCATCACCCCTTTTGGTCTACCGGTAGAACCGGAAGTAAAAATGATATAGGCAGTATGATTGGGCTGAGATAGCGCCAGCGGAGCAGCATCTTCTGCTGGCAGGGGCGAGTCATAGCACAGACTTTCCAGCCCAGGAATATCGCTAAAGCGCGCCAGTTGCTCATTGGTCGCGATCAACAATTTTGGCTTCGCGTCTTCGAGCATCATCCGCAGGCGATCGTCCGGGTATCCGGTATCCAACGGCAGCCAGGCTGCACCGGCTTCAACGATACCGTGCAGCGCCAGCGTCAGGAACACGGAACGCGGTAATGCCACGGCGACGCTGTCGCCAGGCTTGACGCCGCGTGCACGCAAAAGGCTCGCCAGCGCCACGACCTGCTGGCGCATTTCGCGATAGCTAAACTGATAGCGGGCATCGGCCAACGCCGGGGCATCCGGCGTTTTATCGGCCTGCTGTACCACCAGCGCGCTCAGCGTAGTGGACGGGATCTCCACGGTGGTGTGATTAATCTTCGCCAGCCGCTCATGTTCTGTTGGCAACAGCATCCCGGCGTCGCCGCAGCATAGCGCCGGATTGTCGGCAAACTGCTCGATAAGCCCGATTAAACGCGAGACATGCTGCGCCAGCGTTTCTGCATCGTAGCGCTGTTTATTGGCCAGGATTTCAATACTCAGCCCACCGTTTTCATCCGGGAATAACGCCAGTTCAAGATCGTTCACCGGCCCTGTCGCCAGCGTGTGGGTTTGCGCCTGAACGCCGGGAATATTCAGCTGATAGTCGAATATTTTCACGTTCAGCACCGGGCCAAACAGCGGCTCGGCACCGGCTGCACGCCCGCTGTCGCGAACGATTTGTTCGGCATCATAACGTTGATGCCGACGCATTTTCTTCAACTGTCCGGCCAGTCGTTGTGCAAGTGCAGGCAAGCTTTCTGCCGCATCCAGCCTCACACCAAATGGCAGTACGTTTAAAACCGGTCCAGTGGAGGTCAACGCCGCCGACCCCATGCGCCGCATAAAGATAAACCCGGCGGCATAATCCATTCGACTGCATAAACGTCCCAGCCACAATGCCACCAGCGCGAGGGCCAGATCCGCACGCTGAACGTCAGGCATACGTGCCGCAAGCCGACGAAACGCCCCTTCAGGCGCGGTTAACTTCATACGAATAATATCCGCGCTGGCCGATCGTCCCGGCAACGGATTGTTCGACAGCGAAGCAGGAGGTGGAAGTTGCTTTCGCTGCTCGCTCCAGAAAGCGCCGTCGCGTTGCCAGGCATCGCTTTGACGGTACTGTTGATACTCTTCCACCACCTCGGCGAACGGCGTAAAAGGCGAGTCTGGCGTAGGCTCGCCGTGTAGCCATGCGCGATAAATTGCGGCTATCTGGCGGGTAATGGCCGGAAAACTGAAGCCATCGACCAGCAAATGATGGTAACGCTGATACCAATACCAACGCTTTTCTCCCACCTGTATAAGCAGGTGAAAAACCAGCGGTTTATTGCCATCAGCACGTATGTCCTGCTGCAGGTCTGCCTGCATCAACGCACGCGCCGCCTCATGTGGATTTGATTTTGCGCGCAGGTCGATAATTTCAGGTTGCGCAAAGGCGAGCGCAGAATCCACCCATTGCCAGATCTCACCGTTATCTTCGCTAAACCGCATCCGCAGGGTATCGGCCTGCTCCAGGCCCGCCACAACGGCTTTCGCCAGCAACGACGCGTCCAGTTCGCCAGTTAACTCTACGTAGTGCGCCACGCTCCACGCCGAGGGCAATGTGGAGAGTTTTTCCGCCATCCAGATCCCCGGCTGAGCCGCCACTAACGGTAAACGCTGAGTCATGGAGCCTCCTGCACATCGACGTAGTTCGCGGTCGTAAGCGTGGTCCAGTTTGCTTCCAGCCATTGCTGGCAGGCTTCCTGGGATTGGGGTTCGCAAGCAATTTGCCAGCCAGCAGGAAGCGAGCACTGCTGCGGCCAAAGGCTAAACTGACGCTGGGGATTTTGCAGAATGTAAAACTGGCCCTGCGGATTATCGAAGGGGTTACTGAATTCCATACTCAACTCCTGTCGTGGAACATCGTCCGGTTAAATCATGTCGGTAAGCGGTTGCCAGAGCGTCATTAGCCCTTGCATCAGACCGCCGCGCCAGCAAAGAGCATCGTGTCCGCCATCAACCTGACGCCAGAAAATAGACTGTGGTGCAGAAGGTAACTGGGCATATAGCACCTGATTAGCGCGATAAATAATGGGCTCGCGGATCCCCGCTTCCAGGACAATACGCAACCCCTGAGCGCTGACGGTCCCGGTCTTCAGTTGCTCGACGATCGCCCCGTCCTGATGACCACCACGATGCGGCCACCAGTAAGAGCCCGACTGGCTAAGCACACAGCCAAAGCGCGCGGGCCAGTTCAGCCCGGCATACAGCGATGACAACCCGCCAAAACTTTGCCCAGCCACCACGGTGCGCTGCGGATCGTCACTAAACGCGGTCGTTGTCTTCACCAGTGGTAATAGCTCCTCCTGCACCGCCAACCAAAAATCCGCATTACACGGTAGCTCATGGCTGCGGTGAGCCGTATCAATGGCATCAATCAGGAGATAAACGGCAGAAGGAAGGTGTCCGCGATGCGTGAGTGAAGTCAACGCAGGCCAGACCGGCATACTCTGTGCCCAAAACTGCCCATCCAGCAGGATAGCCAACGGACGCGTTTCGGGTTGAGCATCACCGGTGGTAAACACCCATACGCGACGCGTATTGCCGAGCCTGGCGCTATGCCATTGCAGGCACACTGCGGGGGATTTTGGGGGTTCAGGTCGATCCCATCCTGGCTGTACGGGTGCCTCCGGCATTTCCAGCGCAGACACCGCGTGGCCACGACCGCCCCGCCAGCTCTGCGGATTAAGGGGATCAGCAATGGCCTGTGGCAGCAATTGCCGCCAGCCTTCACGCAGCACGTTTCGGTCAGGCGCTTCGCCTGCCACAAGCGAGGAAAAGATATCGTTGCGCTCTGTTGGGATAAAACAGTAACTGCCACGCCAGTTGGCGCTGAGGGAAACACTCCAGCACCAAACATTTGTTCCATCAATACGTCGCATCGACTGAGGGGTGGCATTTTGATGGTGGTCGGTGACGCCGGTGATATAAACCCAAACGCGATGAATGGCTGACTCATTTTCCGTTCCCTGTGGGTCACGCCACCAGAAGGTTACCCGATAATTTCCGTTATCTTCACGCTCCCACTCCGGGCCTTTTTTCGACTGCCACCACGCCTCGCTTCCCATCTTTAACGTCGTCACAGCCATAACCCCATGTTTATTGTGAAATTTTATGATCTAGCGTGAAATATATTGATAATATTATTGATAACTATTTGCATTTGCAATAGCGTATTGTCGCGCTGTGGGAAGCGCGTACAGTTTTTCACCACTTATAAACCGACCTGGCACTGCGTACTTTTTCTGGAATGGATAGTTTACGCAGATGCGGGCGACATCAGGCCAAATGCCGCACCACGGCACATTGGTTCTCGTGGCTAAAAGAACAGCAGGACATACAATGAACAACAAGATTCATTCACTGGCCTTATTGGTCAATTTAGGGATTTACGGGGTAGCCCTGCCAGCAATGGCAGAAGATCAAACCGATAGCGTCGCTGTCTCTCATGAAGACACCATCGTCGTTACCGCCGCCCAGCAGAACCTGCAGGCGCCGGGCGTTTCAACCATTACCGCTGATGAAATTCGTAAGAACCCTCCCGCTCGCGATGTGTCGGAAATCATCCGTACCATGCCTGGCGTTAACCTGACCGGTAACTCAACCAGCGGTCAGCGCGGCAACAACCGCCAGATCGATATTCGCGGCATGGGGCCAGAAAACACCCTGATTTTGATCGACGGTAAACCGGTTACCAGCCGTAACTCCGTGCGTCAGGGCTGGCGCGGCGAGCGTGATACTCGTGGCGATACCGCCTGGGTTGCTCCGGAAATGATTGAACGTATTGAAGTGCTGCGCGGTCCTGCCGCAGCACGCTATGGCAATGGCGCAGCTGGCGGTGTGGTGAACATCATCACCAAGAAAGGCGGCGATGAGTGGCATGGTTCCTGGAATACCTATTTCAACGCCCCGGAACACAAAGAAGAAGGTTCAACCAAGCGTACCAACTTTAGTCTGAATGGACCGCTGGGCGGAGATTTCAGCTTCCGCCTGAACGGTAACCTCGACAAAACCCAGGCCGATGCCTGGGACATTAACGACGGTCACCAGTCAACACGTACGGGCGATTACGCAGATACGATGCCTGCGGGTCGTGAAGGGGTTAAAAACAAAGATATCAACGGCCTGCTGCGTTGGGATTTTGCCCCAATGCAATCGCTGGAGTTTGAAGCTGGCTACAGCCGTCAGGGCAACCTGTATGCGGGTGACACTCAAAACACCAACAACGATAACAAAACTAACGGGCTGGTAAAAAAATACTACGGTAAAGAAACCAACCGTATGTACCGCCAGAACTATGCGCTGACGTGGAACGGCGGCTGGGACAACGGCATTACCACCAGCAACTGGGCGCAATACGAACACACCCGTAACTCCCGTTTGGGTGAAGGTCTGGCAGGTGGCCTTGAAGGGTTATTTAACAGTAATCAATTTACCGACACTGACCTGGCGGATGTCACCCTGCACAGCGAAATTAGCATTCCATTCGACCTGTTAGTTAACCAGAACCTGACGCTCGGTACCGAATGGAACCAGCAGCGAATGAAAGACATGAGTTCCAATACCCAGACCTTTATGGGCGGGAACATACCTGGTGCCAGCAGCACCGATCGTAGCCCATATTCACAGGCTGAAATTTTCTCCCTGTTTGCTGAAAATAACATGGAGCTGACCGACAGCACCATGTTGACGCCGGGTCTGCGCTTCGACCACCACAGCGTCGTTGGCGACAACTGGAGCCCGTCCCTGAACCTGTCCCAAGGTCTGGGCGACGACTTTACGCTGAAAATGGGTATCGCACGGGCCTATAAAGCACCTAGCCTGTACCAGACTAACCCGAACTATATTCTGTACAGCAAAGGCCAGGGCTGCTATGCCACCGGATCTGCGACGGGCATTGGTTGCTACATGATGGGCAACGATGACCTGAAGGCCGAAACCAGTATCAACAAAGAGATTGGTCTGGAGTTCAAACGTGACGGTTGGCTGGCCGGCGTAACCTGGTTCCGCAATGATTACCGTAACAAGATCGAAGCGGGGACTGTACCGCTAAGCAGAACGTCAATTACCCAGAAAAACCCGACTACGGGTAAAGAAACAACAACCTACACCGATATCTATCAGTGGGAAAACGTACCTAAAGCTGTGGTGGAAGGCCTGGAAGGGACGTTGAACGTACCGGTTAGCGAAACCGTTACCTGGACCAACAACATCACTTACATGCTGCAAAGTAAGAATAAAGAGACCGGCGAACGCTTGTCGATTATTCCTGAATACACGCTGAACTCAACGCTGAGCTGGCAGGCGCGTGAAGATTTGTCACTGCAATCCACCTTGACCTGGTACGGCAAACAACAGCCGAAGAAATATGATTACCAGGGTAAACCAGTAACCGGCAGTTCAGCCCAGGAAGTGAGTCCGTACAGCATCGTCGGCCTGAGCGCGACCTGGGATGTGACGAAAAACGTCAGCCTGACCGGCGGCGTGGATAACGTCTTCGACAAACGTCTGTGGCGTGAAGGTAATGCCCAAACCACCAGCGATATCAAAACTGGCGACTATATGGCGGGCGCTGGCGCGTACACCTATAACGAACCGGGTCGTACGTGGTATATGAGCGTTAACACCCACTTCTGATAGCGTTGTTCCCTCTCCTCGCGACGGGGAGAGGGAAACGATACACAACCATGCGTACAACACACACATCGCTTCCCTTCGCCGACCACGCGCTGCATTTTGTCGAGTTTGATCCCGCCAGCTGCCATGACCACGATCTGCTCTGGCTCCCCCACCACGCCCAGCTTCTGTCCAGCGGACGCAAGCGTAAAGCTGAACACTTAGCAGGGCGGATCGCCGCAGTACACGCTTTGCGCGAATTTGGCCTTAAAACGGTACCCGGCATCGGTACACAACGCCAACCGGTATGGCCGCAGGGGCTGTTTGGCAGTATCAGCCATAGCGCATCAACTGCGCTGGCGGTGGTATCAAGACAGCCGGTGGGTATTGACATAGAAGCCATTTTTACGCCACAAACGGCAACCGAACTGGCAAGTAGCATTGTCACTCATGCTGAGAAAGAATTGTTGGCAAACAGCGGCTTGTCTATTGAACAGGCGCTCACCCTGGCGTTTTCCGCCAAAGAGAGCGCTTTTAAAGCAACCCGGACATCAAGACAAGCAGACGCCGGGTTTACGCAATATCAAATCGTGGTGTTACAGCATAACCAGATGATCCTCCGCGCGCACCACCAAACGTATCGCGTGCAATGGCGGTTCTCGGGCAATGATGTAATCACACTGGCAACAGTGTGAACGTCACAGCAGTTCTCGCGCCTGAGCAGCGATAGCTGCGGCGTCAAAACCATGATGCTGGCGTAGCCAGCCACGATCCGCTGCCGCTGCATACTCTCCATCCGGAATGCCTAAACGCTTTAACACCGCCCCGACTCCGCCCTCAGCCAGCACTTCTGCCACCAGGCTTCCCAACCCACCATTAATGTTGTGCTCTTCTACGGTAATCACCGCTTTGCTGCCCTGTAGTGCTGACAACAGGGCTTTGGTATCACATGGTCGAATTGAAGGTACACTGACCACCTTCGCCTGAATTCCCGCGTCAGCCAACAGCGCGGCGGCATCAACAATTTCATGAACTGTCGAGCCCGTTGCCACCAGCGCCACATGCTCCCCCTCACGCAGCGTCAACACCGCCCCCGGAACAAAACGGTAACTCTCGTCATGAAGTTCCGGCAGAGCTTTTCCATCAAGACGAATATATACCGGTCCCTGATAGCCAATCGCATAATCGATAATCTGTCGGCACTCTCGTGGCGAAGATGGGGCGAAAATCTGGATATTGCCGAAGCCTCGCATAATGGCAATATCATCGATCGAATGGTGAGTGCTCGCCAGCGGGCCATAGCTGGCACCAGCATTAAGACCGAATAGCTTCACATTGGTATTGTTGTAGCAAACATCGACTTTAATTTGCTCATTGGCACGGGAGATAAGAAATGGCGCAGCGTTACAGGTGACGGCGACCTTACCGCCAAGTGCAAGTCCTGCCGCCGTTCCAACCATGCTTTGTTCGGCAATACCTACGTTGACCAGGCGACCGGGAAACTGCTTTATAAAAGGAGCAATTTTCGCGGTTGATGTCGAGTCCGCTACGACCGGCACCAGGTCAACACCTTGTTCCACTGCATCAATGAACGCCTGAACCATGACGTTCGCGAGGTGTTCTGCATTACTCATCTTTTAATTCCTCCAGAGCCAGTTCGATCTCTTCACCTTTTGGCACCCGATGGTGCCATTCAGGGCGCCCCTGGATAAAAGATATACCCGCGCCTTTCGTGGTATTGGCAATGATGACGTTAGGTTTGCCGTCCTGCTTAAGTCCTTCCAGCGTGGCGACAACCGACGCCATATCATTCCCCTGACACTCAGTCACCGTCATACCAAATGCCTGCCATTTTGCGGCAAGCGGATCGGTATTCATGATTTCGCGAGTCGGTCCGGCTAATTGAAGATTGTTCTTGTCATTAATAATGATCAGGTTATCGAGGCCATAATGAGCAGCAGCCAGCGCCGCTTCCCAGTTACTTCCTTCGGCCAGTTCGCCATCGCCTGTGATTAAAAAGATGCGGCGTGAACTGTTACTTTTCTTCGCAGCCAGAGCCAGTCCCACCGCAACAGGTAAACCGTGGCCCAGAGCACCGGTATTCAGCTCAATACCCGGCGTTTTCTGGCGCACCGGGTGTCCGGGAAGATGGGAATTGGCATGTTGATAGGTTTCCAGCCAGTCAACGGGAAAAAAACCCGCCTCCGCCAGAACGCAGTAGTAACAGCCTACCGCGTGACCTTTAGACTGGATGTAGATATCCCGAGCCTCATCAGCGATACGCTCCGGAGCGACATTGAGTATACGAAAATAGAGTGCCGTCAACAGCTCAACTTGAGACAAGTCCGCACCAGTATGCCCACCCGCAGGGCTGTTAGCATTTAATCTAACAATGTGACGGCGAACCGCCCGCGCTTTGCGCTCAAGAGTCTGGATATCATAGTTCCAGGGATTCATTTAGCACCTCTGAATTTATTTTCAATATGGAATATTTATTCCGCATGGGACTAAAAAAACCAGAATTTCCCATACGTCACATCTTCAGGCTTACGCCGTTGTATCATACTCAGGAACATTCTGCCTCCTTACCGCGACCACACTGACGCTGGTAATAATAAGTTGACCTGTAACCACCATGAATATATATTCACAAATGATTCTTTATTCAATTATGCAACCTAATTTTCGTATTTGTCCATAGCTGTTTTGGAGGATTGGTTAAAGTTAGAGCTTTATCACACTTACCTGTCTTCAATTTTCGCGTATGATAAAACGCATTAAGATAATGGCGGTACGTAAATGATTTTCGAGGAAATATATGGCTAAGCAGGACGAACAACGGCTATTGGTTAAAATCGCTACCCTTTACTATCTTGAAGGACGCAAACAGTCCGATATTGCTCAACTTCTCTCGCTTTCTCAGTCGTTTATCTCCCGCGCCATCACCCGCTGTCAGAAAGAAGGGGTGGTGAAAATCAGCGTTGTCCAGCCCTCAAATATCTTCCTGAATCTTGAAAAAGGGATCGAGGAACGTTACGGCATTAAGCAGGCCATTGTGGTTGATACCGAAGAGGATGCCAGCGACCACACCATCAAACGCGCCATTGGTTCTGCCGCAGCCCACTATCTGGAAACCAGGCTGCGCCCCAAAGATCTGGTGGGCGTTTCCTCATGGAGTTCGACTATCCGAGCGATGGTGGATGAAGTCCATACGCAGAACCTGAAGGCCGGCGGCGTAATTCAATTGTTGGGCGGCGTGGGTCCCAACGGCAACGTACAGGCCACAATTCTGACGCAGACGCTGGCACAACATCTGAATTGTGAAGCCTGGCTGCTTCCTTCGCAGAGTATCGAAGGCTCGGTTGAAGAGAAAAACCGTCTCGTTGCCAGCAAAGATGTCGCCGATGTGATTTCACGCTTTGATAATGTAGACATCGCCATTGTTGGCGTTGGGATCCTCGAACCGTCCCAATTGCTGAAAACATCAGGCAACTACTACCACGAAGATATGTTGCAGGTACTGGCAGATCGCGGCGCGGTCGGAGACATTTGCCTGCATTACTACGACAACAAGGGCCAGCCGGTATTGCAAGATGACGAAGATCCAGTGATTGGCATGGCCCTGGACAAGGTAAAAAAATGCCCGAATGTCGTGGCGCTTGCTGGCGGTACAGGCAAAGTCGCGGCAATTAAAGGGGCGTTGAACGGAGGTTATATCGACGTGCTCATTACCGACTATCCTACGGCCCGCATGCTGGTCACCTCCTGATCCTCAATTCGCTGATAGCCTTTGCACGAAAGATAAAAGCAAAGGCTGTGACTAAAATCCATATATTTCAATAGACTGAAAGGTTTCACCTCGCCTTAATTTACTCTTCTTTCTGTTATTGTCCCGTCTGTGTAAGTGTGATTCTCAGCACAATTGATGATTTTTTCTGTAGCCCAACGGAAAGATTGTGGCTAAGGTATTAAATAAATAATCACCATCGAATATATATTCAATAATTGAAAAACGATGTCACAGCCAGGCCTGATGTAGTAATGACGCGACAATGAGGGGGCTTTATCCTCCAAACCGGGACGCAATGTGACTCAGGAGATAATCTATGTGTGCAGCGAAGAAAGAGTTCATCATTGCGCTGGATGAAGGCACAACTAACGCCAAAGCGGTTGCGCTTGATGCACAGGGCAATGTGGTGGCAAAGTTTTCTCAGCCACTGGCGATTCAGACCCCTCGGGATGGCTGGGTTGAACAATCTGGCGAGGTGTTGATTGATGCTTCTATTGGTGTCATTGCCAAAGCTGTGAATCATGTTGGTGCTGAAAACGTCGCAGCACTGGCTATCAGTAATCAGCGTGAAACCGCCATAGGCTGGTATCGCCAGACTGGCAGACCGCTAAATTCCGCAATCACCTGGCAATGTACGCGCAGTGCGGCTTACTGCGAGGAACTGCGGCATGAAAATAAAGAACAACTAATAAAATCAACCACTGGTCTGCCAATCGCACCACTTTTCTCCGCATCAAAAATGCGCTGGCTACTGGAATCCGTGACCGATGGCCCACAGCTGGCTGCGCAGGGACAAATTTGCCTGGGAACGATCGACAGTTGGTTGCTATGGAATTTAACCGCTGGTGAAGCCTTCTGCTGTGACTATTCCAATGCCGCCCGCACACAGTTGCTAAACCTGCACTCTGGAGAGTGGGATGAAGCCATGCTGGCACTCTTCCACATTCCGCGCGCCGCCTTACCGGAAATAAAACCCTCCAGTGGATTATTTGGTCATACTCGTGGACTCAATGGCATCCCAGACGGCATTCCTGTGATGTCGATGGTGGGTGACTCACATGCCGCTCTGTTTGGCCATGCTCTTGGCGAAATGGGATGCGTTAAAGCAACTTACGGTACCGGGTCATCGGTGATGGCGCCGGTCAAATCAGCCCAATGTGATATTGACGCACTGGCTACCACCATCGCCTGGCACGATGGAAACAGCATCATATACGGACTGGAAGGCAATATCCCGCACACGGGTGATGCGGTGGCATGGATGGCAGACAGTACGGGTCTGAGCGAACTTTCGGATGCCGAACTGACCTACGAACTCAACACCCTTCCCGCCTCCGTTGATTCAACCCTCGGCGTTTATTTTGTGCCAGCACTGACCGGGCTTGGCGCACCGTGGTGGGATGATAGTGCCCGTGGAGTCATCTGCGGACTCAGTCGGGGAGTTAAACGAGCACATCTCATTCGTGCCGCACTTGAGTCGATTACCTATCAAATCGCCGATGTTGTAGTTGCCATGCAGCAGCACGATGATTTCAAGTTAACTGCATTAATGGTTGACGGTGGCCCCACCAAAAACGACTGGCTAATGCAATACCAGGCAGACTTGCTTGGTTATCCGGTTATGCGTAGCGATGTGCCAGAACTTTCCGCCATTGGCGCGGCATTACTGGCGCGTAAAGCGCTTTACCCTGGCTCACTGACTGATTTAAAAGCTTTTTTAACCGTACATAGCACATTTCAACCCGACATGGATCGCCATCATCGGTTGCAAAAAAGATGGCAGGAATGGCGCCATGCGGTAAACAGAACATTATGGAAACCGGCCCCGTCCGCCTGATGCCTCACCTGGGAAAACGCGCGACGTTATTTACCACATATACAGGAGGACACCGGACCATAAGAAATTCAAGCTTTACGTTGTTTCACCGTACCCGACAATAACAACACAGAGAGAACATTGTCATGAAATTACGTTTAACGCTGTTAACTGCTGCAACCCTGACTGCTTTGTCTTTTACTGCTCATGCAGCGGAAAAAGGGACAATCATGATTATGGTGAATTCACTGGATAACCCGTATTACGCCTCAGAAGCAAAAGGTGCCAGTGAAAAAGCCAAGGAACTGGGCTACAAAACCACAATTTTGTCGCACAGTGAAGATGTGAAAAAACAGAATGAATTGATTGATACGGCAATCGGCAAAAAAGTCCAGGGTATCGTTCTGGATAATGCAGATTCAACGGCCAGCGTCGCGGCAATTGAAAAAGCGAAAAAAGCTGGAATTCCCGTCATATTAATCAACCGTGAAATTCCCGTTGATGATGTTGCACTGGTGCAAATTACCCACAATAACTTCCAGGCGGGTTCCGAAGTTGCAAATATTTTCGTCGAGAAGATGGGCGAAAAAGGTAAATATGCTGAACTGACGTGTAACCTTGCGGATAATAATTGTGTTACGCGCTCCAAATCCTTCCACCAGGTTATTGATCAGTTCCCGGATATGGTTAGTGTCGCCAGACAGGATGCCAAAGGTACGCTTATCGACGGTAAACGTATTATGGACAGCATCCTACAGGCCCACCCGGACGTGAAAGGTATCATCTGCGGTAACGGTCCTGTTGCACTGGGCGCTATTGCTGCATTAAAAGCGGCGAACCGCAGCGACGTGGTAGTGGTCGGTATCGACGGCAGCAACGACGAACGTGATGCGGTGAAAGCAGGCACTCTACAGGCAACCGTCATGCTCCAGGCTCAGGCTATCGCAGCACAAGGGGTTACCGATCTGGATAACTACCTGCAAAAAGGCATAAAACCCGAAAAACAACGCGTCATGTTCCGCGGAATTCTTATCACTAAAGAAAACGCAGATAAAGTGCAGGATTTCAATATCAAGTCCTGATCCCGGGTTGTTGCGCCTCTCAGGAGGCGCAGAGGAGAACATTATGTCTAAAAAAGCCTGGCTTGCGCTGGCCTTGTTGACCGTGGGCGGATGCCGCATCGTCTCGCAGCAGGAACTTGCGGACCTCAAGTCGCCACCGAATCCACACATGGCCAATATTGATCAAACGTGGCAAAACAAAATTGTTCCGCAAATTGTCGGGCAGGCTCGTCCGGTGGCCGATTTATTAATGGCCTTGCATGCTGAAAAAGATTTTGATAGCGCCTGTAAAAATCTCGGCTACCGTTCTCAGGAAGAGAATCCCTGCATCTTTTACGTACAAGTAGAAGGAAAAATTAGCAATCTTGATACCGCCTCTCGTAGTGGAAAAATGACTATCGCCGATAATAGCGGCAACAGCATTATTGTGCAGATTGGTCCGACGCTGCGCGGCACACAATTACGCGATGCCTTTAAAGGCACAAGTTATAGTGATTTCAATGACCAGGTATTATTTGGTGAATATGGTCGAGGAATTAACGAACAAGCAATAAAGATGATCCAATCTGCGCAGCTTAAAACCGGAGAATCAGTACACGTTTATGGTGTTTTCTCTGAGTGGGAGATACCAAAATCCATCCCGGTTATTACACCAGCGAAAATTGAATCTGTAGGAGGACAATAACATGCAGCAGCAAGATATCGTCACTCCTCATTCCGTCGAATCTGAAGTTATTATCGAAACACACGATTTATCGCGTGTTTACCCTGGGGTAGTGGCATTAGATAGCGTCAACTACCGGGTATATCGGAATAAAGTAAACGTGCTGATCGGAGAAAATGGTGCTGGTAAGTCCACCATGATGAAAATGCTTGCTGGTGTCGAAAGTCCCTCTTCCGGACAAATTATTATGGATGGCATACCCGTCACATTAAATTCGACCCATCAGGCCGAAAAACTGGGTATCAGCATTATTTTTCAGGAGTTGAATTTATTCCCAAACATGAATGTCATGGATAATATTTTCATGGCTAACGAGTTCTTTCAAAAAGGGAAAATCAACGAAAAATACCAGTACGCACTGGCAAAATCCTTACTGGAAAGACTCGAGCTGGATGTTGATCCGTATACACCTCTGGAGGAACTAGGGATCGGTCATCAGCAACTGGTCGAAATTGCTCGTGCGCTCTCCAAAGATACCCGCGTTTTAATCATGGATGAACCAACCTCCGCACTCAGCCAGTCTGAGGTGAAAGTGTTGTTTAACGTCATTGAGCAACTTAAACGGCGCGGTGTCACCATCATCTATATATCTCACCGTCTGGAAGAGTTGATGGAAATTGGTGATTACATCACGATTTTCCGCGACGGTCGTTTTATCAGCGAACGCCCAGTCAATGATGCCAGTATTCCGTGGATCATTGAACAAATGGTGGGTGACAAGAAAAAACATTTTGATTATCAACCCGCACCAAAAGGTGAAACGGTTTTATCCGTACAGGGTCTCACAGCCCTTCATCCGAGCGGCGGCTATAAGCTTAATGACGTGACGTTTAGCCTCAGTAAAGGCGAAGTCATCGGAATCTATGGTCTGCTGGGCGCTGGACGCACGGAACTGTTCAAAGGTCTGGTGGGACTTATGCCCTGCCAGAGTGGGAGCGTGCAGCTTAACGGCGAATGCATTGATAAAGCCCATTTTCAGTCACGTCTTAAAAAGGGGCTGGCGTTGGTGCCTGAAGACCGTCAGGGCGAAGGCGTTGTTCAGATGATGTCGATTCAGTCCAACATGACGCTGTCTGACTTCAGCCTGCAAGGCTTTCGTCGGGCCTGGAAATGGTTAAACCCGCATAAAGAGCAGGCCAGCGTGAAGGCGATGATCCAGCAACTGGCCATCAAAGTGAGCGATCCCCAATTGCCTATCACCTCATTAAGCGGTGGTAATCAGCAAAAAGTGGTGCTGGGTAAAGCATTGATGACGCAACCGCAGGTGGTCTTCCTTGATGAACCCACCCGAGGCATTGATGTGGGTGCCAAAACCGACGTGTATCACCTTATCGGCAAAATGGCGCAGCAAGGATTGGCTGTGATGTTCTCTTCATCAGAGCTGGACGAAGTGATGGCGCTGGCGGACCGTATTCTGGTGATGGCCGATGGCCGAATAACCGCTGATGTCCCCCGTCATGCGGTCACCCGCGAGACATTAATCGCGGCTTCTACACCTCAAGATTAATCAGGCTGGAATCCATCATGAACCAGAAATATATGATTTATATGTACCTCCTGAAGGCCAGAACGTTTATCGCACTGCTGCTGGTTATCGCATTCTTTAGCGTGATGGTACCTAATTTCCTGACCACCTCTAACCTGTTGATCATGACCCAGCACGTCGCCATCACGGGCTTACTGGCAATTGGTATGACGCTGGTGATACTCACTGGCGGTATCGATCTGTCCGTCGGGGCGGTAGCGGGTATTTGCGGCATGGTTGCAGGCGCCTTGCTTACCAACGGTCTGCCCATCTGGGGTGGCAACATCATCTTCTTCAACGTACCAGAGGTCATAATCTGTGTTGCCCTCTTCGGCGTTGTCGTTGGTTTTGTCAACGGTGCCGTCATCACGCGTTTCGGCGTTGCGCCGTTTATCTGTACGCTCGGCATGATGTACGTTGCCAGAGGATCTGCTCTTCTGTTTAACGACGGCAGCACTTACCCAAATCTTAACGGCATGGACGCGCTGGGCAATACCGGTTTTGCCACGCTGGGTTCAGGTACTTTGTTGGGGATTTATCTCCCTATCTGGCTGATGATTGCCTTCCTGCTGCTGGGCTACTGGGTAACCACCAAAACCCCACTTGGCCG
The DNA here is from genome assembly GCF_030332845.1 of Citrobacter sp. Cpo061. NCBI lineage: Bacteria > Pseudomonadati > Pseudomonadota > Gammaproteobacteria > Enterobacterales > Enterobacteriaceae > Citrobacter > Citrobacter sp. Cpo061. Next base: position 384,083 of record NZ_JAOWHB010000050.1, on the reverse strand, counting down.
CTATATCTACGCGATTGGAGGGAACGAGTCCGCCGCACGTCTGGCGGGTGTCCCTATCGTAAAAGCGAAGATCTTTGTGTACGCCTTTTCCGGCCTGTGTGCCGCTTTTGTTGGGCTGATTGTGGCTTCACAACTGCAAACCGCACATCCGATGACCGGCAATATGTTTGAGATGGATGCCATTGGCGCAACTGTGCTGGGCGGAACTGCGCTCGCGGGAGGACGCGGACGCGTCTCCGGCTCCATTATCGGTGCCTTCGTAATTGTCTTCCTCGCCGATGGCATGGTGATGATGGGCGTCAGCGACTTCTGGCAGATGGTTATCAAAGGTGTGGTTATCGTCACCGCCGTTGTTGTCGATCAGTTCCAGCAAAAGCTGCAGAACAAAGTCATTCTTATGCGTCGCCATGAAGAAAAGTTGGCGGCAGCACCTTCAGTAAATACCGTATCCAGTTAAGCAGCAACATTCCGCCGGGCATCTTTTGCCCGGCCTATACAGGGGATAAAAATATGCAACGTGATTTTCATGGTAAGACAATTGTCATCACTGGTGCTTGTCGAGGGATTGGCGCAGGTATCGCCGAACGTTTTGCCCGCGACGGCGCAAACCTGGTGATGGTATCTAATGCAGAGCGCGTCCACGAAACAGCGGAACAGCTTCGTCAGCGCTATCAGGCAGATATTTTATCTTTGCAGGTGGATGTCACCAATGAGGCGCAGGTGCAATCTCTGTACGAGCAGGCCTCAGCGCGCTTCGGCACCATTGATGTCTCGATTCAAAACGCGGGTGTTATCACCATCGACTATTTCGACCGCATGCCGAAAGCCGATTTCGAAAAAGTCCTTGCCGTAAATACCACTGGCGTATGGCTCTGCTGTCGGGAAGCAGCAAAATATATGGTTAAGCAAAACCAGGGCTGTCTGATTAATACCTCTTCCGGTCAGGGACGCCAGGGTTTCATCTATACCCCACACTACGCCGCCAGCAAGATGGGCGTAATTGGTATTACGCAAAGCCTGGCGCATGAGTTGGCACCGTGGAATATCACCGTCAACGCCTTTTGCCCAGGGATAATCGAAAGCGAAATGTGGGATTACAACGATCGTGTCTGGGGCGAAATTCTCAGCACAGATGAAAAACGCTATGGCAAAGGTGAACTGATGGCGGAATGGGTTAAAGGCATCCCCATGAAACGCGCGGGCAAACCTGAGGATGTCGCCGGACTGGTCGCTTTTCTCGCCTCTGACGATGCGCGTTATCTCACCGGACAAACCATCAACATCGATGGCGGCCTGATTATGTCTTAATGCCCACCAGGGTATCTGTTAAGAGAGTCATCACTATGATTACAAAAGATTTTGCTCAACAACTGTTTAATCTTGAGGGGCGCGTCGCTTTCGTTACTGGCGCAGGTAGCGGCATCGGTCAGACTATCGCCTGCGCACTTGCCAGCGCGGGCGCGCACGTGATCTGTTTTGATTTGCGCGAAGACGGCGGGCTGAACGCGACCGTTGATGCTATCACCGCTATTGGCGCCCAGGCTGCGCTCTATACGGGCGATGTCCGCCAGCTTAGCGACCTTCGCGCCGCGGTAGCCCTGGCGAAGGAACGCTTTGGTCGTCTGGATATTGCGGTCAATGCCGCAGGCATTGCCAACGCCAACCCTGCGCTGGAAATGGAAAGCGAGCAGTGGCAGCGCGTTATCGACATTAACCTCACTGGCGTGTGGAATTCCTGTAAAGCCGAAGCCGAGCTGATGCTGGAATCCGGTGGTGGCTCGATTATTAACATCGCATCCATGTCCGGGATTATTGTTAACCGAGGCCTTGAACAAGCCCATTACAATAGCGCTAAGGCGGGGGTGATTCATCTGTCGAAAAGCCTGGCGATGGAGTGGATTGGAAAAGGAATACGCGTGAACTCCATCAGCCCGGGATATACCGCCACGCCGATGAATACTCGACCGGAAATGGTTCATCAGACGCGGGAGTTTGAAAGCCAGACGCCAATTCAGCGCATGGCAAAAGTGGAAGAGATGGCGGGCCCGGCACTCTTTCTGGCCAGCGATGCCGCTTCATTTTGCACCGGTGTAGACCTGGTTGTAGATGGCGGATTTATCTGTTGGTAAACAGCAATACGCCCGCAGCCATTGTTAGCTGCGGGCGTTAATTTATTCGCGGCTACAGGCAGCCAGCGTTTTTCGTTGCCGCCCGTGTTCATCAAAGTTCTCTGCGGCCAACCAGCGCTGTAACACGGCGTCACACTGGGGCCATTCGCTATCAATCATTGATAACCAGTCGCTGTCGCGATTACGCCCCTTGCGCACAATCTTCTGGCGAAAGCGACCTTCGAAGATAAACCCAAGGCGTTCCGCTGCCCGTCGAGAAGCGGTGTTCAGAGAATCGCATTTCCACTCCACGCGACGATAGCCCAACGCAAATGCCTGGCGTAACAGCAGCCAGATGCTTTCGGTGCCGAGAACCGTATTTTTCATACGCGGTGACCAGGTCACATGACCAATTTCGACCGAACCGTGCTCTCGTTCAATCGCCATAAAGCACACCAGTCCGACAGCTCGTCCTGAACGCTGTTCAATGACGGCATAGGGAACCAGAGATGCATCAGTAACTTTCCCCTGCACCCAGCAAACTGCGGCCTCGACGCTTGTGGGGCGAGAGCTTGCAAGCCAGGTCCAGTCGCGATCGTCCGGCGCCTGCGCGTAGGCATCAAACAGATCGGCGGCATGGCTGTCGGCATCCAGGGGAACCAGTCGACAATATTGCCCTATCAGCGTTTCCCGTGGCAGTACGGCAGCGCCATTCCAGTCCGGCACGACATCGCCGACGGTCTGCCCATAAAGATTTATTTCCGGCACGATTCAACCCCAGTAGCGAAGTAAAAAATAGTTATAACACCGGCCATTACACCTTCAAAGCGTCACAAGGGTGATTTTGACGACGAACAGAAAATCAGCAGTCCTTCTATACTGATTAAAAATCAACGCGGAAGAGAGCCTTATGCCACTACCCGATTTTCATGTTTCCGACCCTTTTACGTTAGGCATTGAACTGGAAATGCAGGTGGTCAATCCGCCAGGTTACGACCTGAGTCAGGACTCCTCCCGGCTGATTGACGCCGTAAAACCGCAGCTCACCGCCGGAGAAGTGAAGCACGATATCACCGAAAGTATGCTGGAGATGGCGACCGGAGTTTGCCGCAATATCGACCAGGCTGATGCTGAATTGTCCGCTATGCAGCAGATAATTATGCGAGTTGCTGCAGAGCATCACCTCGCCATTTGTGGCGGTGGCACACATCCATTTCAAAAATGGCAACGTCAGGAAGTCTGCGATGACGAACGCTATCGGCGCAACCTGGAAAATTTTGGCTATCTTATCCAGCAGGCGACGGTGTTTGGCCAGCATGTGCATATCGGCTGCGCAAACGGCGACGATGCAATTTACCTGCTACATGGCCTGTCGCGATTTGTTCCCCATTTTATTGCGCTCTCGGCCGCCTCACCTTATATGCAGACCTCCGACACGCGGTTTGCCTGCGCGCGACTGAATATATTCTCCGGATTTCCCGATAATGGCCCGATGCCATGGGTGAATAACTGGCAGGAATTCGAGGGGCTATTCCGTCGACTGGCTTACACCAGCATGATTGATAGCATTAAAGATTTACACTGGGATATCCGCCCCAGCCCGCACTTTGGCACGGTAGAGGTTCGGGTAATGGATACACCGCTGACCCTTGATCATGCGGTCAATATGGCAGGACTTATTCAGGCTACCGCCCACTGGTTACTCACCAAACGCCCGTTCAAACACCAGGAGCGTGATTATCTCTTGTATAAATTCAATCGTTTTCAGGCCTGTCGCTTTGGTATGGCGGGAATCGTCACCGACGTCAATACCGGCGACGGTTGCCGCCTGTCAGAAGACACATTGCGACTACTGGAGAATATCGCTACCTCTGCAGATAAAGTAGGCGCAACCAGCGCGATTGAAGCCTTACGCCTACAGGTTAAACATGGTCATGACGAAGCACAGAATATGCGTGATTTCGTGGCGGAAGGGGGATCGTTGAGTGGTCTGGTGAAAAAGCATTGTGAGATTTGGGCGGGGTTGTAAGCGTGGGATTTGCGTTGTCCGCAGAGATCCCGGACAATAGCTTTTTAACTCAAGTTTAACAATGTCATGAAACACCCGCTTGAATCACTGATGACTGTCGCAGGGATCCTGCTACTGGCTTTTTTGTCTTGCCTGCTGCTACCCGCCCCCTCACTTGGCCTGGTGCTGGCACAAAAACTCGTCGCCATTTTTCATCTGATGGATCTCAATCAGTTTTATACTTTGCTGTTTTGTCTGTGGTTTTTACTGCTGGGCGTGCTTGAATATTTGCTGCTGCGTTTTATCTGGCGGCGCTGGTTCTCGCTGGCGGATTAGGCCCGCGAGAACCCGTTGCCGTTAATGCGTTCGGCTATGATTTTCTTTGCGATAAGCTCCCGGCGGCTGGCTGAACGTACGGGTGAAAATACGCGTAAAGGTCTGCTGCGAATCGAATCCGTATTTCAAACAGATGTCGTACACTTTCTGGTCGGTATCGCGTAGATCGCGCGCCGCCAGCAGCAGCTTGCGCTCGCGGATGTAACGCCCAAGACTTTCGCCTTTGTACTGCATAAAAAGACGCTGCAGGTGCCATTTGGAATATCCCGCATGGCGTGCAATATCATCAATGCGCAATGGCTGATTCAAATTATCATCAATCCATTCAACAATCGTATCAATTACCTGAGCAGAAATCGTCATCATGCTCTCCCCTGTATTCATTGAGTCACCTGTTGCCACCAGGCCGTAAACGGTTGGTCCGGTTCGGACAGTATTACCGGTTCACCCAGCATTGGCGTCAGCAGTCGGTAATCCTGATGACGGCTGGCAAGCGCCAGTCGTTTGTAAGGATCATCCCAGGTATGTTTTGCCAGAACGAAACGGCCGGCATGCCCTGGCAACACGGCTTTCGCATGCAGATCTGCCGCGGCCTGAGCCGTCTCTTCCGGCATCATGTGAATAAACTTCCAGTCCTGGTCATACTGACCGTTCTCCATAATCGCCAAATCGACAGAGCCAAACTGCTCGCCGATGGCTTTAAAATGCGGTCCATAGCCGGAATCGCCGCTGTAATAAACGTTCTGCTCCGGCGTTTCGAACATGAAGCTCGCCCATAGCGTTTGGTTGCGTTTGATACCGCGCCCCGAGAAATGACGGGCGGGCAGCACATGAACGATCAGCGAATCCGTCACTCTGACGGACTGATTCCAGTCCCGTTCTTCGATTATCTCGCTGCGCATCCCCCAGTAACGCAGATGCGACCCGACGCCAAGCGGCGTAATCACCCGCTTAATTTTCGGCATTAGCGCCTTGATAGTGGCGAGATCCAGATGGTCATAGTGATCGTGCGAGATGATGAGCAGGTCTATCTCCGGCATCGTCTGTGCGGTCCACGGATAATCTCCGGCAAAGGCCTTGTTCAGGAACGAGAACGGTGCGGCATAATTGCTGAAAACCGGATCAATCAGGATACGTTGACCCGCCAGCTGTAAATACCACGAAGAATGGCCCAGCCAGACCAGGGAATCCTGCTGCGGCGAAAGCCCGGCGAGATCGGTCGCGACCATAGGTAACGGTTGTGCTGGTCGTGCATTTTCACGCTTAGCGACCAGAAACTCCCACCAGGCCGCCAGCATGCCTTTGTTGCCGGTATAGCCCGGTGTCGGCACCTGGTTATGAAACTGTCCATCACGATAGTGCGGTGACTGTTCAACCTGACTCAGTTGTGCCCCTTGCGGCGCCTGACCAAACCCGGCATTGAGTACAAACGGTAAACTTGCAGCTGCAGCAATAAGCATAATAACAACCACACAAACTGTGAGACGCTTCATATCCTGACCTTAAACGCGCCCCCTTTCCGCTGGTTTGCGCGACTGACTCTTGATTATGAGTGAGTAAGCACTCATTATAGAAATCGAAAGTTCTCCGTCAAGATGATTTTCAATCTTTGACATTCGCCGTTGCGGCGCAGCAAACGCCGTGATTCAATCATGTTTTTACAGACTTAAGGGTAAAGTGTAGTGGCTCGTCCGAAGAGTGAAGACAAAAAACTGGCATTACTGGAAGCTGCAACCACAGCATTTGCACAATCAGGTGTTGCGGCTTCGACCGCCGTGATAGCCCGTAATGCAGGGGTTGCGGAGGGAACGTTGTTTCGCTATTTCGCGACCAAAGATGATTTGATCAACGAGCTTTACCTCTTTTTGAAGCAAGACCTTTGTCAGTCGATGATGGCAAACCTGGATCGTTCAGTGACCGATGCCAAAACCATGACTCACTACATCTGGAACAGCTACATTAGCTGGGGCCTGAACCACACCTGCGGGCATCGCACGATTCGTCAGTTGGCCGTCAGCGAGAAAATAAGCAAGGAAACCGAACAACAGGCTGACGATATGTTCCCGGAACTGCGCGATCTTTGTCATCGTTCCGTACGACCCGAGTTTATGTCTGACGAATATCGCGCCTTTGGCGACGGGCTATTCCTTTCTCTGGCAGAAACCACCATGGAGTTCGCCGCCCGCGACGCTGCCCGCGCAAATGAATATATTTCGATGGGATTTGAAGCCATGTGGCGCGCCCTGACCCGCGAGGAACAATAATGGACGGCCAGACCCTTCCTGCCTGTGCGAAACGCCTTGCGCTCGAACTACCTTTTACCGAACACTGCTGGCCTTTCGGCCCGGAATACGATGTCTTCAAGGTTGGCGGTAAAATTTTTATGCTGGTCACGGAGCTTCGCGGACGGCCACTTATTAACCTGAAATCCGATCCGCAAAAATCACTGTTAAACCAGCAGATCTACCCCAGCATTAAGCCCGGCTATCACATGAATAAAAAGCACTGGATCTCGGTCTATCCTGGTGACGATATTACCGAGTCATTACTGGCAGAGCTGGTGAATGATTCCTGGCACCGCGTCGTCGACGGCTTGCCGAAGCGGGATCAAAAACGCCTGCGTCCAGGTTGATTTATCGCTAACCCCGATAAGTGTTTTTGCATTTTCCTGTCTTATCTTTTTCCTGCTAACCCTGTACCCTGCTGAAACAAAACGCACCCGCAGGGTATGGAAAATCACCAGGAGTAGTTATGGATATTGTTTCTGTCGCCTTAAAACGTTACTCCACTAAGGCATTTGATCCGAATAAAAAACTGACCGCTGAGCAGGCCGAAAAATTAAAAACGCTGCTGCAGTTTAGCCCGTCCAGCACCAACTCTCAGCCATGGCACTTTATTGTCGCCAGCACTGACGAAGGTAAGGCGCGTGTGGCTAAATCCGCAGCCGGCAGCTTTGTATTCAACGAACGTAAAATGCTGGATGCTTCCCACGTCGTGGTGTTCTGCGCCAAAACGGCGATGGACGATGCGTGGCTGGAACGCGTGGTGGATCAAGAAGAAAGCGATGGTCGTTTCGCCACGCCTGAAGCGAAAGCTGCAAACCACAAAGGCCGCACCTTCTTTGCCGACATGCATCGCAAAGAACTGAAAGATGACAACCACTGGATGGCAAAACAGGTGTACCTGAACGTCGGTAACTTCCTGCTGGGCGTTGCGGCGATGGGCCTGGATGCGGTGCCGATCGAAGGCTTTGATTCAGCGGTCATGGATGCAGAATTTGGCCTGAAAGAAAAAGGTTTCACCAGCGTAGTGGTGGTTCCTGTGGGTCATCACAGCGTAGAAGATTTCAACGCCGCGCTGCCGAAATCTCGTCTGCCGCTGGAAACGACGCTGACGGAAGTCTAATCCTCCGCATTTGCATAAGCTCCGCACAGCGGTCATCATAGACCGCTGTTTATTAAGGAGACATTATGCAGGAATTGATATCTCAGGTAGAAGAACTCGGCATTGAAATAAATCACACCACCTCGCTGGTGATGATTTTTGGCATTATTTTTATCACCGCCATTATTGTTCACGTTATTTTGCACTGGGTGGTATTACGCGCATTTGAAAAGCGCGCCAACGCCAGCTCCCGCCTGTGGCTACAAATCATCACGCAGAACAAGTTATTTCACCGGCTGGCATTCACCCTGCAGGGTATCATTGTCAATATACAGGCCGCACTCTGGCTACAGAAAGGCAGCGAAGCCGCAGAAATATTAGTGAACTGCGCACAGCTGTGGATCATGATGTACGCCCTGCTGTCACTGTTTTCTCTGCTGGACGTTATTCTCAATCTGTCGCAAAAACTCCCTGCCGCATCGCAATTACCGCTAAAAGGCATATTCCAGGGCATCAAACTCATCAGCGCAATTCTCGTCGGAATATTGATGATTTCCCTGCTGATTGGCCAGTCACCGGCAATACTGATAAGCGGTTTGGGTGCAATGGCCGCCGTGTTAATGCTGGTGTTTAAAGACCCTATCCTCGGTCTGGTGGCCGGAATACAGCTCTCCGCCAACGATATGTTAAAGCTTGGCGACTGGCTGGAAATGCCGAAATACGGTGCCGATGGCGCGGTCATTGATATTGGCTTAACCACCGTCAAAGTGCGCAACTGGGATAACACCATCACCACTATCCCAACCTGGTCACTGGTCTCAGACTCTTTTAAAAACTGGAGCGGAATGTCGGCTTCAGGCGGTCGGAGAATTAAACGCAGCATCAGCATTGATGCCACCAGCATCCATTTTCTTGATGAGGATGAACGTCAGCGGCTGCATAAAGCCCACCTGCTGAAACCGTATTTAACCACACGTCACCAGGAAATAGACGAGTGGAATCAGCAGTTAGATGCACCTGAATCGGTATTGAATCACCGCCGGATGACCAATATTGGCACCTTCCGCGCTTATCTGAACGAGTATTTGCGTCATCATCCGCGTATTCGCAAAGATATGACGTTAATGGTGCGCCAGCTTGCGCCGGACGATCACGGATTACCGATCGAAATTTATGCCTTTACCAATACGGTGGTCTGGCTGGAATATGAAAGTATTCAGGCTGATATCTTCGACCATATATTTGCCGTAGTCGAAGAGTTTGGCTTGCGCATTCATCAGTCGCCTACCGGAAACGATATTCGCGCACTGTCTGGCGCGTTTCAGCGATAAAGCTCAGGTACTGGCGCGTGAAATATAGCGCCAGTCCATCATCACCCTTTCCGTCTGCGCGTCAGGATTTTCTATTTTATTCAGCAATAATCCTACCGCTTTGCGGCCTATATCCCGTGAGGGCTGCTCAATGGTCGAAAGCTGTGGAGAAACCATTTCTGCCAGTTCCGTACCGTCGAAACCAACAACGGCGATATCCTGCGGGATCTGTAATCCGGCATCGAAAATAGCGCGCATCGCACCAGCGGCTAGCGTGTCCGATACGGCAAACACCGCGTCGGGTTTCACCTCTGCGGCAAGTAGTGTTTTCATCGCCGCAATTCCTGCACTGGAACTTAATTCACTGGCATATTCCACAGCCTGATATTCAAGCGACAGCGCATGCAGCGCTGCTTTATAGCCGCGTTCGCGCAAACGAGCATATTTATAACTCAGGTCATGATTGATTAAGGCAATTCGTCGGTAGCCCTTATCCACCAGGTGAGATATTACCGACTGTGCGGCGTCAACATCGTTAATCCCCACGCAGGAAACCGCGCCTTTGTCAGCATATTCCGCGCACTGAACCCAGGGCGCATCGCCAATCAGCGTAGTCAGTTCCGGTAATTTGGAGAATGCATCCATGGTGATAATGCCATCGACGATTTTCCCCGACAGGAGCTTCAACGCTGATTTTGAGCGGGCTGTATCCGAGCCGGAATTACACAGTAAAATGCGATAGCCATTCTTCTCCGCCTCCTCTTCAATGCCTTTAACAACTTCTGCACAAAAAGGATTGGCGATGTTGGAAACCATCACCAGAATCATCGAACTACGTGCCGTACGCAGCTGACGCGCCAGCAGGTTGGGCTGATAATTGCTTTCTTTAATAGCCTGTAGCACGCGCTCACGATTTTTGGCTTTGACGGTATCACTGTGATTCAGTACACGCGATACCGTCGCCACCGACACACCGGCAAGCTGGGCGATTTTTTGAATAGACATAACGACGACACATCCTGCGGTTTACGCTTTGCGTTGAGGCTACCATAAAATCGCCGACTGGCGAACCGGATGCGTGTTTAGCGCTGTACTGATATCCAACGCTGCTGCTGATGGCTTTTTATAATTGCATCAATAATATACATCACATCCGCACCGTCAGAAAAAGACGCAAATCGACGCTCCGCCGTCGCGGGCATTTTGCCTGCCAACACCGCCTGATAAAACTGCTGCATCATATTCTTGAACGCATCCGGCCAGCCCTCAATATGCCCGCCCGGAAAGTGCGCACTGGCAGCAACATCCGCATTCATCAATCCTGGGTCGTCCGTCAGGATCTGGTTCGCCTGCTGACGGTGCCCGACCCAAAGCTGTTGCGGCGTTTCCTGATCCCAGTGCAGTGAACAGTGGCTACCGTTAATTTCAAAGCTCAGGTGATTCTTGCGCCCGGCACTCACCTGCGAAACGCTAAAGCAGCCTTTGCTGCCATCATCAAAACGTACCAGCACCGACCCACGATCTTCTGTCGTAACCGCTTTATCCTCAAATTGCACATCAGCCGTTTGCTGGCCAAACGTAGCGTTACTGGCAATGCTGGCTTTACGTACCGGCCAGACGATAGCCAAATCGGCCATCACCTCGACAATACGTTTTCCAGTCACGAATTGCACCGTATCACACCAGTGCGAACCGATATCCGCTACCGCCCGTGAATCGCCGCCCTGTGCGGCATCGACCCGCCAGTTGTAGTCAGTCTCCAGCAGCATCCAGTCCTGCAGATAGCTCCCCTGTACGGCAAACAGACTGCCCACGCTGCCGCTTCTGACCATACTGGCCGCCTGCTGCACCATTGCAAACTGGCGATAGACAAAGCTCACGCCGTGCACCACTCCAGCCTGCTGTGCCAGCGTTTCCAGTTCACGAGCCTCATCCGGCGTCATACACAGCGGCTTTTCTGAAAACACGTGCATACCCGCGCGTAAAATCTGCCGATTGATGTCGGCATGCAGATGATTCGGTGTACAGTTATGCACTACCTGTAGTCCGGGATGCGCCAGCAGCGCTTCAACGCTGCCGTACGCATGAGGAATATGAAGAGCATCTGCGCGTTCCTGGGCAACCGCCAGCGAGCTATCACAGAGCGCCACCACGTTCACACCGCCGAGTCGACGCAACGCCTCAATATGTGCAGGCCCAATAAATCCGCTGCCAATAATGCCAACCTGTATCATTTGCGTACCTCATCGCCAGCGGCGAAATCATCAAATGCACGAGCAGAAACCGGAATAACATGGCGGCGTATAAAATCACTCCCCTCACGCGCCCCGGTTTGCGCGTCTTTCAGGCAACACTCCCATTCCAGCACCGCCCAGCCAGGGAAATCATATTGTGTGAGCTTGCTGAAGATCGTTTTGAAATCGACCTGCCCGTCCCCCAAAGAACGGAAGCGCCCGGCGCGATCGAGCCACGGCTGATAACCGCCATAGACACCGCTGCGGCTACTGGCGTGGTACTCAGCGTCCTTGACGTGGAACGCTTTAATACGCGAGTGATAGACATCGATAAACCCAAGATAATCCATCTGCTGCAATAACAGATGGCTCGGGTCATAGAGAATGTTGCAGCGAGGATGATTATCAACCAGCGCAAGAAAACGCTCGAACGTCACGCCATCGTGCAGATCTTCGCCTGGATGGATCTCAAAGCAAACATCCACCCCATGGTGATCAAAGCGATCGAGTATCGGTCTCCAGCGGCGCGCCAGCTCCAGAAAAGCCTCTTCAAAGCGCTGACGATTATGCGGTGGCCACGGATAAAAGAAAGGCCAGGCAAGCGAACCTGAAAACGTGGCATGTGCCGTCAGCCCCAGTCTTTGCGAAGCCGCAGCGGCCTGGTGTAAGGTTTCGATGGCCCATGCCTGTCTGGCCTGCGGATTAGCGCGTACAGACGGCGGAGCAAATCCGTCAAAAGCGTCATCGTAAGCCGGATGGACGGCAACCAGTTGACCTTCAAGATGGGTAGCTAATTCGCTAATCACTAACCCATATCCGGCCAGCATCCCGCGAATATCATCACAATAGGCCTGACTTACAGCAGCTTGTTCGACATCAAACAGCGACTTGTGATTACACGGGATTTGTAATGCCTTATAGCCCAGCTCCGCCGCCCATTTTGCCACGCCTTCCAGGGTGTTAAATGGCGGGCGATCCCCGATAAATTGCGCCAGAAAAATGCCAGGCCCCTTGATGGTTTTCATAACCCCTCCTGAAAATTACGCCTGCTCTTTGTCGTCATACTTGAAAGAGAAAAGGAAAATCACGGCAATCACTGCGGCAGCGACTGCCGGGATCCACCAGAATGTGGTCCACGCCTGAGGCACGGTTTGCCCCGCCACCAGCCGGTTGTAAAGTGCGCCTGAAATTTGCGAGCCCAGCAGCATACCGATCCCATAGGTAAACATGACGATCATGCTTTGCGCCTGACCTTTTACTTTTTCCCCGGCGATACGATCGGTGTAAATAAAGCCGACCACGAAGAAGAAGTCGTAGCACACGCCGTGCAGCAGAATACCGAGATACAGCAGGAATCGGCCCTCTTCGCTGATGCCGAGGGCAAAGAAGGCATAACGCACGAACCAGGCGCACATCCCGATTAACAGCATGTATTTCACGCCCAAACGTCTGAACAGGAACGGGATCACCAGCATGAAGAATATTTCAGACATCTGACCAAACGACATCGCCGTACTGACGTCGCCGACGCCCGCATCAGCAAGAAACGACGCGGTATACGCGTAATAGGTTCCCAACGGTACAGAGATAAGCGTCGCGCAGAGCGAGAAGACAAAAAAGTGACGGACCTTGAGTAAAGCAAAAGCATCCGCACAAAACAGATCGCGAACTTTTACCGGCAATCCTTTCGCCGGTGCTGGCGTGTTGGGCAGCGTCAGGCTGTAGAGTGCCAGAATCACAGAGATAATCGCCGCCAGCGTAAAGATGCCGGTGGTGTCCGAAATCCCGGTTACACCGATAAAGATCCCCGCGACAATCCAGCCAATGGTGCCAAACACCCGTACCACCGGGAAGGTTTTGTCCTTATCCGACAGGCTATGAAAAGCAATATTGTTGGTAAGCGCCAGCGTTGGCATGTAGCACAACGTGTAGCCAAACAGCAGACCAATCAACAGTGCACCGTTTTGCGCCACCAATGCCTGCGGAACAAACCACAGGATTGCCGCGCCAGCAAGGTGCATCACCGCCATCACCTTTTGCGAGGCAAAAAAGCGGTCTACCAGCATCCCTAAGACGAATGGCGACAGAATAGAGGCAATGGGCCCGGCTGAAAACGCATCGCCAATCAACAGCGACATGTTGTGCTGGCTCATCACCAGCCCCAGCGTGACGGACCAACTTCCCCAGATAAAGAACTGTAAGAACATCATTAGCGACAGCCGGGGCACCAGCAGCCGGTACTGTACGCTCTGTTTTCCACTACTTTCGGTTGTTGACACCATTTTTTGCCCCATCCTTAAAAAGTAATCGATTACAAAATAGATTCAATAGAAAAGTAATCGATTACAAAATAAAGATCCTGTCAGCAGCAGCAAAATTGCGAGAACGGTCACGATAAACGTTGAGTGAGGATCCGATCCCATCCTGACGATGGGATCGGTAATAACAAGATCGGTAGAAACTTAGCGGGACTTACGACGCAGCAGTTTGAAGGCAACAAACAGGAACAGGATCCACACCGGTAGCAGGATAGCTGACAGGCGCATCTCATCCATCGTACACATCAGCACCAGAATCATGCCAAGGAATGCAATACACAGGTAGTTCCCTGCCGGATACAGCAGCGCTTTAAACTGCGTGTCACGTCCCTTACGACGCATCGCCGCCCGGAATCGCAGATGTGCCAGGCAGATCATAATCCAGTTCAGCAGCAGCGTCGCCACCACCAGCGCCATCAGCAGGCTAAAGGCCTTTTGCGGCAGCACATAGTTGATGAGTACCACCAGCGACGTAATAGCACCGGAAAGGATCAGTGAGTTCACCGGTACGCCGCGATGGCTGACGCGGGTTAAGAACTTCGGCGCGTTACCCTGAACCGAAAGACCAAACAGCATGCGGCTGTTAGAGTAGACGCCACTGTTATACACCGACAGCGAAGCCACCAAGATGACAAAGTTCAGCGCAGAAGCCACTACGTTGCTGTCGAGATTATGGAAAATCATTACGAACGGGCTGCTGTTGGATTTCACTTCCACCCACGGGTACAGCGCCAACAGCACCACCAGAGAACCGATATAAAACAGCAGAATACGGTACACCACCTGGTTTACCGCCTTTGGAATGCTTTTCTGCGGATCCTGCGCTTCCGCGGCAGTAATCCCGATAAGCTCCAGCCCACCAAAGGAGAACATAATCACTGCCAGCGACAGAATTAATCCGTTCCAGCCGGTAGCAAAAAAGCCGTTGTAACGCCACAAGTTATCGATGCTTGCATGTTCCCCGCCGTTACCGGAAAACAGCATCCACACGCCAAAACCAATCATGCCGATAATGGCCAGTACTTTAATCAGCGCAAACCAGAATTCCGTTTCGCCATACAGACGTACGTTGACCAGATTGACGGCGTTGATGATCACGAAGAATGCCGCGGCCCAAATCCAGGTTGGAACATCGGGCAACCAGTACTGCATGTAGATCCCTGCCGCTGTCAGTTCTGCCATGCCGACCAGCACAAACATCACCCAGTAGTTCCAGCCGGACAGAAAACCCGCGAACGGTCCCCAGTATTTATAGGCAAAATGGGCAAACGATCCGGAAACGGGTTCTTCGACCACCATTTCGCCCAGTTGACGCATAATCAAAAAAGCGATGATCCCTGCAACGCCGTAACCCAGTAACACCGCAGGTCCCGCCATCTGAATAGCCGGGCCAATGCCCAAAAACAGGCCGGTACCAATTGCGCCGCCCAGCGCAATTAACTGAATATGGCGGTTTTGCAACCCTCGTTGAAGCGTCGGCTCGTTCGTCGACGCGGCATCAGACACGCTGGTGTCAGATGCAGTTGACGCGTTTTTCACGCCCTTCCCCTGTGTGGTTTTTATTGAAGGGGCTTCTTTTAACATTTCAACCTGGTTGTCGCAAGGCGCAATCGATTGGATACGCCGGGCTTCCTTGCCCAACGCACCGAGGCTCGGGAGAAAAACAATAGAAAGAAGGCGAGCTGTTATTGTTTATTCAGGTCAATACGTACCACGTTATCTGGCGCAGATGTAGAGTGGTCTTTATTAAATTTCTGTTTCACGGTGACAAACAGGGTTTGCCCATCCGCCGAGAGCAGCAAGCTGTTAGGGTTTGGTGGTAAATCCCAGCTTTTCTTCACGCTGTAATCGGTCGCATTCAGGCTGAGCAATTTCCCTGAATCACGCTGGGTAATATAGATTTCGTTGCGTTTTGCGTTAAATTTCACCGCCAGCGAATCACCCACATCCAATTTTTTCAGCAGCTTACCAGTATGGATATCCAGCACCAGGGTAGTCTTCGCTTTCGAGTTGTCGGTGACAAACAGGCGACCCGTTTGTGCGTCCTCCGTCATATTCAGCAACAGCGCAGGTTGTTCTCCCAGCGGTTGCCAGCGTTTTTCTACGCGCTGATTACGCGGGTTGATAACAAGAATTTCACCGCCGCCGTTAGCTGCATAAATTCGCTGCGTCACTTCTGAATAATGCAGTCCGGTCATCCATTTACCCGTATTTTTAATGCGGGTTTTTAGCTTCAGGGTTTCAGCGTCAACCACCCAAATCACCGCCGGATCCGCCACGGCACCAATATAGAGCAAACCGTTATGCAGCAGCACCTGGCGCGCACCATACGGGAAACCTTCTGGGTTACGTTCCGGGAACAGTACGCGATTTTTCACTTGCCGTCAGCGGTATTCAGCGCGCTCAGGCCACCATCCAGTGAGTTGGTGACATACACTGTTTTACCGTCCGGCGAGATAGCCATACCAAAGTTTTTCATATCGGTATGACTCAAGCCGAGCGTTTTAAGCGTTTTTGGATCCAGCTTGTAAACCACGCCGCCCTGCACATCTTTAAATCCTTCGGCGCTGGCAACGTACAACGCATCCCCTGCCGGGCTAAGCGCCATTTCATATAACCCATCCGCCAGCGCGCGTTGTTGCACATCACTGACGGCAGGTTGCGCTGTTTTTTCCGTAACGCTGGCGTTGCTGGCTGGCGTGGTATGCGCCGCACAACCGCTTAACGCCGCAGCAATCAGCAATGCCAGCGCGGATGTTGTTTTTTTCATTGTCGGGATCCTTACCAGAAGTAATACAGGGAGTTAATAACAAAAGAGAATGAGAACTATACGCATTATCTTTACTGAATCAAGAATAATTACCCGAGAGTAAAAAACATGAAACAGAGGTTTGAAGATGCAGACAGGTGCGCGCGACTTCCGGTTTTTCATAATTACAGTGAATTATTCTGGACGAAAAGGCATCGCAGGCCACAGAATGCGCTTTACTGTTTTTCTAACATTTTCAAACGGGTGAACCTGTTGTACTTCAGCCACTCGTTTTTTAGCCAGGCCAGGCAACGACTGTCATGAATAAGATCATCAAACGACTGGAAATCGTCAAAAGCGCTATTGAACTGGAAGATGAGGAGATTATTTTCCAGCAGGTGGCGCATCTTAAAAATGAGCCTTTGTCAGTCGTACTTGGCACCATTGTGCAGGCGATCGAAGAACGACGCTTTGGTGATGCCCTGCGTGAAATCTCGGCCTGGCTGCAATCTCAACGGGCAGTCTCTACGTGGCAGGATCCCGCCATTGCCGCCAGTAAGCTGGAACTCAAAGCTCTCGAAACACAGCTGCGTGACCTGATCGATAAGCGCAACACGCGCATTCAAATCCTCGATGATTTCAACGATCTGTATCACCTTCGTCTTGGACCGCTGATGAGCCGCATTCTCGAACTGCGTAAACAGCTCGCCGCCAGTGCCCAGCGCAAACAGGAAGCGGAGCGAAAACGCCGGGAAAAAGACTATCAATCCTGTCAGCACTATATTTCCCAGGCTGTTGATCAACTGGCCAGGCTCAAGCAGCACTGGATGAACCAGAATTCAGATTCGCGCGAATCGGTGGAAACACGCCAACGTATTCAGCAGCAAACTGAACTGATTACCGCCCTGCTGGCGGAGATTCGTGAGCTGGAAAACGACTTTTCTCGCCAGGACGACAGCGCAACCCGTCAGGCACAGGAAAAGGCCAGCCATGAATATGATGAATATCAGGAGCAGCAGCAGGATGCACAGCATCGTTTTAGCCGTGACCAGCGGCTTTCCTCTGATGAACGTAATGAGTTAAAACGCCTGTGGCGTCAGGCAAGCCGTCTTTGCCACCCGGACGTGGTAGCCGATGATCTGAAAGAGAAAGCGCATCAGATGATGGTGCAGCTTAACCAGGCGCGCCAAAATGCCGATCTTGCCACCGTCCGGGCGCTACTGACTCAATTGCAAAGCGGCCTCGAACCGATGATGGCCAGTGACCGATTGAACGATTTGCAGCATTTACGCAGCAAAATACAGCAGCTCAGAGAACAAATTAACGCGCTGCTCAAAGAGATTACCGAACTGGAAGCCGAAAACGCCTGGCGGCTTGCCACCTCCGTGACTGATAAAGAAGCCTACTTCTCCGATCAACAACGGGCGCTTACGGAAATCCGCAATACGCTGGAACAGCAGGTGCATCAGGTTGAACAGGAACTGTTGGCGGGCTAAGCCCTATCAGCAATAGCAATCAGAAAAAATAACCTCTTCAAGTGAGTTTTTAAAATTAAGCACAAAAAGCCAAAAATAGGATAATTCCCTAAAAAATTCACAACACTAAGAATTATCAACCTGAATACTCGAGTTTCAGGTCGATAACTGCAAATTTAGCGATATTTCTCTCTTCCCCTCGACGCGCCTTCTCTTTGTCCTGGTCTTGATTAAGAATTCTCCTACCAACCAGTAAGCCCATTAAGAAAAACGGGTATCCATCTGAAATATAATGTTTTTCATATAAATCCCCTCCAAAACAGATAGGAATACCCTGTCTTTATAGAAACCACTCAATCATTATTCATGCGATTCATAAGCGAAATCTATCAATCATTTACGCAGAGCTGAAATAAACGATTTATCTTAAATTTTAACAAAGTGTAATATCTACTTTAAGAATAGTTAATGATTCTAATAAATACAGAGAATATCTGTTTAATCTGGAATTAATAAGGATACGTTCACAGCACAGAACGTAATACGAGATTTAATTAACATTTCACGCGTCGCAAGAAACTCTTTTTTAACCTACAAAAAGAGGCGGCTGCTTGCACCAAAATTTCAAGGAGATCGTTATGTCAAAGGCTATTTTTTTGGGTGACTCAATTTACCCTTGGCTAGGCATGCGAGAAATCCTACGTGGCTCATCATTATATATTGATATCGCGTATTACTCCTCCCAGACGCTCTCTGCTGTCAAAATGCTTCCTTATGAAACGGATTGCATCATCATTAATCCTGACAAATCAGATTTTTTAAAATATGCCAGGATTATCCGCAACATGGCTTTACGACCTGTCACCAAAATTATTGTTTTGGCAGATGAAGCTACTTTTACTCTTTTTCAAACCGTTTGTGGGAAGAACATGCTGTTTCTTGATCAAGATGCCAGTCTTGATCGGCTACACCATGCCGTTACACGTATCACCAAAAACAATAACCAACAAAATATCAAAGCATTACACAACAAGATCACAGCAAACGAATTCAACGTAATGATGATGCTTGCCCGAGGATGGTCACTGACACAAATCGCCGGGGCATCACAAAAAAGTGAAAAAACCATCGGGGCGTACAAAAGCAATATTGCCAGAAAACTCGGCAAAAATAACACCCGGCTCAAGTACACCATTTCTCACTATAGCCAGCCGTAACTGACTTATTTAAGGACAATTATCACGGTTATTATTTAAAAAAAGTTTTCTTTCGACTCGCTTTTTAATTCCGCATCGCACGGAAGGAAACCCTATTCCCAAAAATCGATTACCGGGTAGCACATCCGCGTGCCAACCATAGCCAACAACTCAATGTATTAACACATGCATAACAGGAATGTAGACGAGGGTTATATATGAACAAAGTTTACAGCATTATTTGGAACGCGGCGCTCGGTATCTGGGTGGTCGTTTCTGAATTAACCAAAGGAAAGAAAAAAAGCAGCTCGCGCAAAACTGTTGCGGTATTAGCAGCGGGTGCATTAAGCGCTGCTTCAATGCAGGTTTCCGCTGATCCGATTATCGATATCGGTGATCACAATATTTTCACCGACTACCAGGCAGGTATTTCCGTTGGGGATTATGCGGGTATCCACGACTACGGATTCTTATATAAAGATATCACTGCTGGTCAGGCGCTCAATATCAGCGGTGCGATCCCAACGATCAGTCCGGGTCAAAGTGGCGTTGTTGAATCAACGACCATCAGAGAGCTGCTGCAAACAAACAAAATCACTCTTAAGGCCACCAGCCCTGACCAGAGCGTAAAAACGATTACTAATGCTGAAGAGCTGGCGGAATACCTGACGTACAACCGGTCGTCGACGCCTTCACAGAGCACAGAATTCTCTATTAACGACCCGGCATTTCCTGGTGAGCCAGCATCAATTAAAGTCTTTGATACCCAGGAGTTAAGTAGCTTTCTTACCGAATCACAGATCGGCGATTCGGTATTAAACACCTACGATCCAACGTTGTCTAAAATCTATAAACAATTTGGCATCGCGCTGGCGACAAATGGCTCCATAGCCAATCTGGATATTGGCAACGACACGCTCAATGTCCGTGACAAAGCCAATACTATCGAGTTGCTGGCTAAAGACTCCTCCTTGCTGGAGGCTCAGGACGCAGGTAGCCAGGTTAACTGGCAATCCGATAACTATATAAAATTTAACGCCGCCCCAGTTATCCCTGAAAAAACGTTCGCCGGTTCAGCACAAACCTCCGTGTTTGGCGATGATGTAACACTCATGTCCTACGGCTATGATGCAGACGGTAAAGTAGTCGAAACGGGTACGCGCACATTTAACATTACCAGCACGCAGGAGCTGGCCGATTTTAACGACTGGCTGTTGGGTAAAAGCAGCGACGCAGCAGAAAACCCTGAAGGGCAAAAGGTCAGTCAACTGCAGTTGTGGCTGGATGTTGAAAACGGTGATATCACAACCGTCACCGCCGCGCAGACAAAATACGCGGAGCTGATTGATGGCTTGATCAACTCCAGCAAGTCTTCAGACGTGCTTACCTGGGATTACGACGTCTGGACCGACGGCTTGTCGCATAGCAATAACGCGACCGCTGGCCGCGGTGAGCTGCATGCTATTTACGCCAACGGTGCAGGCACCTCCGGCACCCTGAACAAAGATGCGATTATTGCCGTTGACGGCAGTATTAACGGTGTCATGAAATCCCTTAATGGCGGGGTTATCACTAACCTTGGCGAGCTGAACGCATTACGCACGTCTACCGGGCAGAGTCTGGCGATTGGCATGCTGGCAAAAGACGCAACGGCAACCAACAACGGGATCATCAACTCCGGGCTGTTTATCGACAAAGACGGCAATCAAAACGTCAACAGCTATGGCGCATTTGGCATGCAGGGGCAAGGCGCCAGCCAGATAGCAAACAACGGCACCATTAACCAGGCGATCACCACCGATAACTTTGGTACCGCGTCGGCAGCCGATCCCTGGAGTAAGGATGAGCCAGATTCTTCGCTGACGCTGGCTATTGGCATGCAACTGTCTGACGAATCGCAAGGCGTCAACAACGGCGATATCAACGTCGTGGACGGGCGCAAAAACGGTGCATCCTTTGCCAAAGGCACGGCTTATGGCGTAGAAGTCGCCGGGAATGCCACTTTCACTAACGCTCAGGATGCCTCAATTTATCTTGGTCGCGACGCAAGCGATCCGTCTAAAGATGTCACGATGGCTGGCGGCTCTAGTCTGAGCGCCGGGATCATGACCAAAAGTGCCAAAGAGGTGATTAACAACGGTCTGATCACGCTGGGAACCGGGATACGCAACGCCGCGGGAATTCTGGTCGGGAATGCCACGGGCAACGTTCTCAATACCGGCAATATCGTGATCAATG
Source organism: Citrobacter sp. Cpo061 (assembly GCF_030332845.1). NCBI lineage: Bacteria > Pseudomonadati > Pseudomonadota > Gammaproteobacteria > Enterobacterales > Enterobacteriaceae > Citrobacter > Citrobacter sp. Cpo061. The sequence goes on along the minus strand of NZ_JAOWHB010000050.1, from coordinate 362,727 downwards.
GAGGTTCTGACGGGGGCAGCAGTAAAAACTACGGCATCTCCGTACGCGACAGCGGCGCGGAAAATAATCAGGAAATCCGCAACGACGGCAAGATTAACGTAAATGGCACCAACAACGTGGGGATCCACGTTAGCGCCAATAACAAAAATGCCGAAGTCACCACCAGCGCTGCGGGCTCTATCGTGGTGGACGGAGAAGGCGGCGTCGGTAACCGTAACTACGCTATTTGGGCTGAAGGTGGCAGCAGCGGCCAGGCAGTGGTCAACGTTTACTCCAACATTACGCTGGATAAAGCCGGTAACATCGGTGTGCATGTACGTGATAACGCCATCGCTAACGTTGACAGTCTGAGTAGCCCGACATTTAACAGCACCGATCAGATTGGTTATTACCTGTTTGGTAAAGGCGCTACCGCCAACATTGGTCAGGCGGTGATGAATGACAATGGTCAGGATCGCACCACCATTTTCCGTATCGCCAATGGCGCATTGCTGGCCGGGAATACCACGCCGCCGAATGGTCAGGCTGGCTCCAACCTTGATCTTACCCTCAGCGGTAAGAATTCCGTGGGCGTTCTCGCCACCGGCGCTGGCAGTAGCGTAGATACCGGTGAAGCTACGTTTACCGTTAAGGGTAGCGACTCAGCGGCGCTGGTTATCGAAGGCGGCGCGAAAGGAACTATTAGCGATAAAACGACCATCAATTTAACCGGCGAAAGAACCGTTGCCGGGGTTGTGGATGGTCAGGCTCACCAGTTGAATGGTGACACGCAGGGTAATCCTACTAGCACCACCCTCACCTCCAACGCGAAGATTACCTCTGAAGCTAGCGGCAATGAGGTTATCGCCTATGTGGCGAGGAATCAGGGCAACCTGATCCTGGATACCAACTCGATTATTGATCTGGCCAGCGTCGACAGCATCGGCGTTGATGTTCAACAAGGCGGGAGCTTAACCAATAACTCCTCCAGCGACCTGCATGTCAGCAACGGCATCGGTGTTAGGGCTTCAGGTGCCAGCGCACAGATCAATACACTGGGCAAAGTTCAGGTTGATGATGGTACTGCCGGGGTTCTGCTCACCCAAGGAGCCAGCCTGCTGATTAACGGTATTTCTGGCGACAGTATTACTACCGATGGCACCGCTGACGGTATTCGTCTGGCCGAAGGCGCTGGCGCTCTGTCCGCGCAAAATGTGGAGATCAGTGCAAAGGGTGACGGTGCTGGCATTCAAAACGATGCTAACAATAACAATATCCTGTTACGAAACGTCACCATAAACTCCAACGATGGCGCAGGCATCCGCACCAGCGTGGCGTTGACCATGACCGATAAAGACAGCGCTGGAAATATCCTCAACGTCAACGGGAAAGGTACCGGCTTTGCCTTTGAAAAACGCGATGGCAGCTCGGTATCGGGCGATCTGACCATCGGCAAAGGCTACACCATTGAGGTGCTGAACAGCGAAGGCAGCGGTATCCGCGCTAATACCAACGGTAATGTCACCACCAATGCCGACATTAACGTGCATAACGACGCAGGCGGTTCGGCGATCATCGCGAAAAACGTCAGCGCCTTGACCAACAGCGGCAAGATTATCTCTGCCAGCACCACCTCACCGGTTATTGACGCCAGCGGCGACAGCAGTAAAACCATTACCAACACGGGAACCCTGCAGGCCATCAACGACACGGCCGTGGCCATTCAGTCCGGCAAAGGCAATGACACCATTGATATCAGCGGCGGTGTAACCAGCGGCGTAATCAATACCGGCGAAGGTGCGGACATCTTTAACTGGCGTAGTGGCTCCTATGCGGGTGAAGTGAATTTCGCCGGTACTGGCGGTAACAATAAAGCCAACATCGGCAATGTGACGCTGGATAAAACACGCCACATCACTACTGAAGCAGGTAGCGGCAACGCCCTCACCTTCACCGATACAAAAGGTGCGAAGATTGGTACGCTGGCTAGCGACAACCTGACCACTGGCACCAACATCGGCACCGGCTGGGATTCGCTGACCATCAGCGGCTCAAACGCAGATGTCCGGGTCGTAGAAAACCTGACGCTGGCAAGCAAAACCATTGCCGTAAACAATGGCGCAACCCTGAGCACCGGCGACCACGTCGAGCCGACCAGTACTGCCGCAAGCATTGGCGATTACAATGTTACGACCCAGGGCACAGGCAGCCGGGTTATCTTCGATACCCAGGGTGATGCTTCAGCGGCGCAAATTTATCGCGGTATCATCAGCGGTGACGGGAAGTTCGAACGTGCGGCGGGCGGTACCACGATCTTCACCGCTAACAATACCTACACCGGCTCTACCACTATCGCTCAAACCGGTACGCTGCAGTTGGGTGACGGCGGAAATACAGGCGAAGTCAGCGCCGTGTCGAATATTCTCGATGACGGCGTACTCATCGTTAATCGAGCTGATAAAGTTTGGCTCAACGGCGTGATCTCCGGTATTGGCGCACTGCAGCAAATCGGCGGCGGCATTACTCGTCTGAACGGCAATAACACCTATACCGGCGACACCACCGTTACCAACGGCACGCTGCTGGTGAATGGCGATCAAAGCGCGGCGCGCGGTGCCACCACCGTTAGCGGCACGTCCACACTTGGCGGTAATGGCACTATCGGCGGCAACGTGCTGATGAACGATGCCACGACCCTCAGTGCCGGTGACGGTGGTGCGGGTACGTTATCCATTAACGGTAATCTGCAGCTTGGTAGCAAAACGACTTCCGCTTTCGAACTGGGTCAGGCCTATACGCCAGGCGGCGCGCTAAACGATCTGATTAACGTCGCGGGCGATCTGCAACTGGACGGGACTCTGGATGTCACCACTTCACAGGGCGGTAACTTCGGACCGGGCGTGTACCGTATCTATAACTACGGCGGCACGCTGGATAACCAGACGCTGGAATTAGGCGCAATACCGGACAGTCAGGATAAGAGCAATATTTTTGTCCAGACCTCCATCGACAAACAGGTCAACCTGGTGAACGCCAACGGCGTTACCCTGCAGTTCTGGGACGGCGCAACCGTCAATCAGAGCCACGGCGCGTCGGGTATTGAAGGCGACAGCAAAATTGACGGTGGCGATGGCAAATGGATGGCAATCGGCAGCCAGGGTGATAACAACTGGACCACCGCAACCGGTGAAGGTAACGCCCCTTGGGCACAAAAGTCCTTCGCCGTCTTCACCACCAAAGGCGGTACAGTTACCGTGGACAACGCCGCGGGAGAAGTTAACTTCTCCGGGGCACAGTTTGATGCCGATGGCTATATCGTTAAAGGCGATGCGCTTAACGCGTATGCCACCACTGAAAACGCGACCCACGCAGGCCAGACGCCGGGAACAGGCGAACTGCTGCTGCGCGTTGGCGCCGGTGGCGCGGGGCAAAACTATACCGCGACCATTGAGTCTGTTATCCGCGAAGCCAGTACTGCTGACAAGCTGACGCTGGTGAAAACCGACCTTGGCCGTCTGATCCTCAGCGGCGATAACGAGTATCGCGGCGGCACGCGCATTGATGGCGGCACGTTGCAGATCTCCTCCGACAGCAATCTCGGCCAGAGCGGAACTGACCTGGCAATCAATAACGGTTCAACGCTGCAACTGGGCGCGGACCTGACCAGCAATCGCACCATCGAGCTGGGAGCGAATGAGAACGCAGCGGTGTTCGATCTCAATTCGCACCACTTCACGCCAACCGGTGAGATTACTGGCGACGGTAAACTGAAAGTCACCAGCAGCTCTAGCGATGCGGGCAGCACCTTGTCGCTCGACCGCGCAAACAGCTACAAAGGCGACACAGAAATTGCCGGTACCGGAAACACCAACAATGTGACGGTCAACGTCAGCAAAACCGGAGCCTTTGGCAGTAACGAAAGCAGCACCGTGAACGTCAATAAGGGCGCGACGCTCAATGTCAGCGGGACAGATACCAGCCTGAAATCCCTGACTATGAACATCGCCGACAGCCTGTTAACGCTGGCAGATAACGTCACCGCAGCGAGCGCAATGCTGAACCTGACGGGCACGGCGAAAGCGGTGTTAACCAACAACGCCACCGCGGGCAACGCGACGGTTAACGTGTCAAAAGACAGTACTCTGGCGCTGGAAGAAGACGCCAGCGGCGGTAATGCCACCGTGAACAACAGCGGACTGATGACCTTTGCTGACCAGGCGATGGCAGAAAATACCGTCGTTAAAAACCTGGCGGGCGGTAAGGTCGATATCAGCGCAGTCGACAGCGCAACATCGATCGGCTCGTTGTCCGGCGCAGGTAATGTCGAATTGGGCAATAAAGAGCTGTCACTGGGTAATCTGCATCTTGATGACACCATCAGCGGCATTATCAGCGGCAACGACGGTAGCCTGGTGAAAATCGGTGACGGTACGTTAACGCTGACCGGCGACAATACTTACACCGGCACCACGGACGTCAATGAAGGCGTGCTGCTGGTCAACGGTAATCAGTCTGCGGCTACCGGCCAGGTGACAGTGAAATCCGGGGCAACGCTCGGCGGTAACGGGATTATTGGCGGCGCGGTTGATGTGCTGGACGACGCTCATATTACCGCAGGTGCGGCCATCAACAGCGTGGGTAAACTGACTACCGGTTCGCTGACGCTCAGTGATAACGCACAGTTGGATTATCAGTTTGGTCAGGCTTACACCCCGGGCGGTGCTTTCAACGACTTGATTGACGTAAACGGCGATCTGACGCTCGATGGTAAGCTCAACATTGAAACCTCACCGGGCGGCAGCTTTGATGTCGGCGTCTATCGCGTCATCAACTACACCGGCACATTGACCAACAATGTGATGGATATTGCTAACGCGCCGGAAGCGGCTGACAGCCTGTACGTGCAGACATCGGTGAAAAATCAGGTCAACCTGGTCAACCACGCAGGACTAACGCTGCGCTTCTGGGACGGCACCGGCGGTGAGAATGGCGAGCTGAAAAACAACGGCGTCATCAACGGCGGCGACGGTATCTGGCAATCCAGCCAGGGTAACGACAACTGGACTACCGATGAATCAACGCCGGAAGGCGCGCTGAACGCACCGTTTACCGATGCCGCGTTTGCCGTCTTCCAGGGTGAAGCAGGCAACGTGACCGTCGATAACAGCAAAGGCAACGTCATCATCAGCGGCGCGCAGTTCGCCACCGATGGTTATCGCGTGGGTGGCGAAGCCATTACCACCGATACGGCCAACACCCTGATTCGCGTTGGCGATGGCACAGTAGACGGCGCCAACTACACCGCGACTATCGACAGCGTTATCCGCGGTACCGGCGGCCTGAATAAAGGCGATCTCGGTACCCTCATCCTCACGGGCGACAACACCTACAGCGGCGGAACGACCATCACCTCCGGGACGCTGCAGGTAGCGGGCGATACCAACCTGGGTGCGGCAGATACGGGAATTACCTTTAATGGCGGTACGCTGAAGTATGGCGAAGCGTTTGATACTGCCCGTCAGGTGACGCTGGAATCCGGCGGCGGGACATTCGACACCAACGGACATGACGTTTCTCTGCTGACTGAAGTCGAAGGTAACGGTCAACTGACCAAAACCGGTAAAGGCTCCCTCACCCTGACGCTGGATAACACCTACACCGGTGGCACCACCATCGAACAAGGCGTTTTACAGCTGGGTAACGGCGGTGATATCGGCAGCATTCAGGGGGATGTCGTTGATAACGGCGTACTCAACGTCAATCGTGGCGATACCCTGGCGCTGACCGGCAATATCAGTGGTAAAGGCCAGTTGCATCAGACCGGTAGCGGCATTACCGAGCTGCAAGGCGAAAACAGCTACAGCGGCGCGACGTTGATCGCCAACGGCGTGTTGCAAGCGGGTAATGCCAACACCCTGAGTAGCGCATCGCACCACTATGTGGTCGCAGACACCACGTTGAACACTCAGGGTTACAACCAAACGGTAGCGGGCCTGAGCAACGGTGGCGATGTCTCGCTCATCGGTCAGCAGACTGGCACAACCTTAACCGTCAAAGGGGATTACACCGGCGAAAAAGGGACTATCAACATGGCGGCTATCCAGAATGGTAGCGGCTCAGGCATTGCCGACCGTCTGATTATCGATGGCGGTAAAGCCAGCGGTAGCACGCTGCTGGATGTCGATGGTTCTGGTCTCGGCGCGCCGACCATTGGGGATGGTATCGAAGTGGTGACAGCGCTCAATGGCGCAACCACCACCGCACAAACGTCGCGGGATGCCTTCCATCTTGCCGCCGATCGTATGGCTGCAGGTGCGTTTGAGTACCAACTGCATGCGGGTAATGCTCAGGGCCAGGGTGAAAACTGGTATCTGAGAAGTGAATACCGTCCAGAAACCATGCTGTATTCCGGCCTCGCCAGCGTCGTACGTCAGGGTGATATTAGCCTGTTGGGTAACATGCACCAACGTATGGGTGACGAGGTTAAACCGGGCATTGATGAAGACAATCGCGCATGGGCAAGAATGATTGGCTACTCCGGTAAAACCAAACTGGATGACGCGGCCGGTACGCAAACCAGCTCCCATACCATGGGCATTCAGGTCGGCGTTGATATGTATGCTAACGAAAGCTGGAAAGCCGGGATGTATACCAGCATCCTTGATATCGACAGCAACGTGAAAGGCACGAAGACAGGCAGCGATGGCAAAGGCGGTAATATCGACGACAACGCATTTTACGTCGGCGGCTATGCTACCTGGTTCTCGGGTGACGGTATGTATGTTGATAACGTCCTGCAGTACGGTAACCATAAATCCCGCCTGGAGGCGACCGGTAACAACGGCTCGTATACGGTCAGAGGCAACACGCTGACGGTGTCGACAGAGGTAGGTAAATCGTTCCGTTTAGGTGCCAGCGCATGGAGTCTGGAACCTCAGGCTCAGTTGATCTACCAGTACAGCGACTTTGATAACAGCACGCTGGATGGTGTGACCCCAACGAAAGTGAAAATGGATACTGCGGATTCCTTTACCGCGCGTCTGGGCGTGCGTCTGGTCGCTGACTATGACACCAACCATGGCAAATTCCAGCCGTACGGCAGGGTAAACGTCTGGCAGGGTCTGGGTTCAAAAGACAAAACGCACTTCACCAATGCGGTAGCCACCACCACGCTGGAATCTTCACAGCAGTACTCCAGCACTGAAGTTGCAGCCGGCCTGTCATGGTCCATCGACAGAAACCTGCAGGTCTACGGTGAGCTGGGTACGCAATTCAGCAACGGCGGCAGTAAGTCGCAGGTAGAAGCGCCGGTCAATGCCTCTATCGGCTTTAAGAAATCGTTCTAAGCTGACATAAACTCACCAGCCCCCTGTTCTGCAGGGGGCTTTTTTTTGCCGTTCAAAGCCGCCTGATGCGCTACGCTTATCAGGCCTACAGACTTAACAGCAACGCGGAACAACCAAGGGGTTGGGAAACGTGAAAAGGAGGGATTAACGATTATATTGTGCTAAGAGTGAAGGGATCTCTTCTGCCAGCACCGGGGGAGAAATGAAAAAGCCTTGAATTTTGTCACAACCAATCTGCATCAACCGCTCCAGCTGGGACTGGGTTTCCACCCCTTCGGCAAGAACTTCAATGCCAAAATTATGCGCCAGTGAAATAATACCCTCAACAATCTTCGTTGATCGGGTGTCGGGCTCAATACCGGTGACAAATTCCTTATCAATTTTTAAAGTGTCAAAAGGATATTTCAACAGGTAATTAAGATTAGCATGGCCGGTTCCAAAATCATCAAGTGCAAGCTTGACCCCTATCGCCTTTAATTCCGTCATATTTTTAGCCGCAATCTGGCTGTCACACAGCGGTGACGTTTCCGTGACCTCTATTTGGCATCGATGGACCGGCAGTCCGGAAGTGGCAAGATTTTGTCTGACGCGTTGGGGTAGCAGAGGATCGCAGAATTCAAGCGCGGAAATATTGACGGATAATACAATGGGGTCAGGCCAGGAAGTTGCAACATCCCACGGAGAGTGAGTAACCATATCTTCAATGGAAATAATATTGCCGCTATCTTCCAGTAAGGTAATAAAAACATCGGGAGAGATCATACCCATCTGAGGACTATTCCAACGCATTAATGCTTCAAATCCGCTTATACGCTGGGCATGCAAATTGAAAATAGGCTGATAAACCATATAAAGTTGACTGGTATTCAAAGCCTTTTCAAGCGCAGTTAGCACCTCATTGGAATTAAACATTCCCCTCTCCCTCTACAAATCATAAAATTAAAAACCAGTCAAAATCACTCCCAAATTGTATCTACTATTAGGTGTATTACATCAGAAAAGAATGGTCAGGTTAGGGTAAAAAAGACATACGATGGGTAAATCTGACAATTAACTTATTTAAATCAGAGGTATTGGTCAGGCCAAGTTTGGCGACGACTCTCATCTTATGTGCCTGAATCGTTTTATAGTTCAGGCTAACTAACTCAGAAATTTCTTTGGCTGTATAACCACTTACCAGTAAGTTCAGGATCTGCTGTTCTCTTTCGGTTAATCTCTTCTGCGAACGATACAGTCGGGGGTTCCATTTCCCGACTGATAATTTCGCCAATTGACCAAAATCACGCAGTGAAGATTTTTCAGTCAAAACTATTGTTTTTTCGACATATAATAACTCTACGCATAATTTCGCCACCAAACTATCAGCAACAATCACCACGACGTTATTATAAAATTTGAATCGGTTTTTATTCAAAAACTGAACAATGTCTGAACACGCTTGTTCATTATCAATGATATTAAAAACCATGGTTTGATGCTGGCATAATGATGACTGATGCAACATATCCTCAAACTGGAATGTTTGTATCGGTACATGTTTGCTGGTCAGGTAGGCAAACATACCATTGCCCACAAAATTATCACTGCCACACATCAACATCCTGTTCACCGTTCCTTATAAGCTTCTAATCTTGTTACTCATTAAAAATTTAATAATGATTTTCTCGACTTCAGTCTCTTCACGACGATTTTTAAAGTCGAACTCACATGAGATCTGATGACAGGAATACAACTGGTTATCCTCATCAAATTCATTGATCGGGACGACATCGATCACTTTTAAGTCCAGTTGTAAACTGCCAAATGTATCGAAATCCAGAGATGCATTTTTAATCACCGCATCTTTATAAAGAAAACGGGCGTTTACATCTTTAACGATTAACGCACAACCACCCTGCGAGATATTTTTAATCTTGAGAGAGTAGTTTTCTCCGTTTTTGTAACGACCAAAACAGAAAAAGTCATAACCCTTCAGGAATGAAAAACGCTGATTTTGTCTCTGCTGGGCAAAGAAAATCATATCCGGGATGAAGTAGGATAATCCTGCTTCCGCACCTGCTGACGAGGTTTGTTCGAACCTGGCACTAAATTTTACAATCCCGCTTTCACTGTGCAGGATAAAGTATTGGACCTTTTCAGGAACAATGTCTCCGTGTCCGGAGATGACAAACCGTTCGAAATCAATCTTCTCTAACTGCGTGATAACGCTACTGTCTCCACACAGGATTTCCAGTTTCGTTTTCTTATGAAGCTCTTCACGAAGGATAGCGATGATTTCAAACTTGTCTTCCTTTGCAAAGCCAAAGCTCATTCTAAAACCCTTATTTCCATATTTAAGATATGTCCCGCCTTTGGTTACTCACAAAACGCGAGATCAGCATCCACCCCTGGTGCTTAATTACCATAGTGGATTCCATGTCAAACAGTTGGTTAAAAATTAAGTTTTTAACTATCTTTAGTCAGTTATTGATACGTAAAAACATTTAATCAGGATTAATTCTAGCTCAAGCCAGGCCTAAAACCACGCGAACTTGCGTACTGGCTATAACAAAAGCGAATAACAAAATTTTTAAAATGAGGTTTTGAGATAACAAATAGCAAGAATTGTACAGAAAAAAAATAAAGCTATCATGATGGAGGGGCTAAGCAACATGCGGGTTGGCGTGCTATCGCGGGGGGATAAGAGAAGATGTTTACTGCACTCTATCATTAACTAAAAATATAGCCCTGACTCGTTATGCTTCTAAATTGAATAATTGCAATTTATATATGCTTAATAAATTTACCTTAAGTCAGAAAAAAAGCCAGCATCCTGCTGGCCCGGTAAGTACCGAATCGAACTATAGTGGCTTGCTATCTTACAGAGGGCACAACGTTAAAAATTCAATACCGCTGCTTAATTATTGATCGGGATGAATCTGCGATAATCATCACTGCTCCCGCCAACATTAACGTATCTTTTAACACCAACCGCCCGGCGCCTGACAAGTACGGAAATCCGTGGTGTAAATCGCCCAGAGGCATTACCCATGCTTCTGGTGTGGTTATTAAAAATGATAAGGTAACAATTGGTGTGGCAAATGCCAGAACGCCGCCAACTAATCCCAACCAACGGCTAACAGGATTAGCCAGCACCAGCAAAGCGATAAGAACTTCGACTACGCCCAGGCCATTTGAGAACGTATACGTGTTATTCGCTGTCTGCCATTCACGAGCCAGCGGTTTGAATTCACCTTCGTGGGTTAAATGTTGTTTGTATTCTTCTGGATGCTCATAAAAAAATGACATTACCGGACTATTGGCGACAAACGGCGTAATGCTGTCGGCTTCGTAAGGTACAAATTTTAATAAACCAATCCAGATAAAAACAATCGCGATACTCAGGCGAATCAAGGTTAATCCAACTCTATCGCCTTTGCCCAATATACGAAGATACTTTTCCATCCCGGTTCTCCTCACTTGTACAAAATTGCCGTTGCGTGAGTGCTGCTATCAATGCGCATTGAGGTAATTTTCCAGGAAGTCGCATTCTTTTCCTGCGCCAGTTTCGCAATGGCATCTTCTACCACGGAAGGAGAGCCAGACACGGCTGATACGCTAACGTGGGCAACCTCGGTTTGCGCTAACGCGGAAAATGTCACCGGAGCAGTCAGTAACGCAGTCATTAGTAACGTAGTTTTAAGCATGTTCATTTCTATTTCCATTAACGAGTTATTTCAGTGGGAATATAATAAAACATGTCACTTTATTTTATTTCATCCGTAACGCCAGAATAACTGTCAATTAGTATCAGGAATATAAAAAACAAATAAAAAAAAGCCCCACACGGGTGGGGCAAATATGCAGACTACGCTATTATCATTTTATGAGAGAAAAGAGATCGTTTAATGATTCACTCATACTTGGATGGGTAAATATCTGGTCACGCAATGTGGTATAAGGTAACCCCGCATCCATAACCGTCTTGATGATATTAATCATTTCATGAGAATCCACGCACAGCAGCGACACGCCTAATATTTGTTTCGTTTCGCTATCCACCACCGCTTTAAGAACACCACGCGTATCATTCATCACCCGCGCTCGCGGGATAGCCGCTACCGGCAACGTCACGACTTGCACCGCCGCACCGCTGGCGCGAGCCTGTTCTTCAGTCATTCCGACGCGGGAAAGCGGCGGCGTCATAAAGACGGAATACGGTACGTTTTGGCGATCGCCCGTGTTACGTAACCCCTCGCCTAGCAGGTTGTCACGCACAATACGGAAGTCATCCAGTGAGATATAGGTAAATTGTAATCCACCAGTGACATCGCCCATTGCCCAAATGTTATCTGCCGATGTACGCAAATATTTATTCACAACAATGGCACCACGATCGTTTACATCCACACCCGCTTTCTGCAATTGCAGGTTTTCTGTCGCCGGTTTGCGACCTGATGCTACCAACAGCGCATCCACCGTCTGGGCACCCTCCGGCATGTGCAGCTGTACTGCACCATCATGAGAGGAGACCGACTGCACGTTGGCATTGAGGATCAGCTCGACGCCTTTGTCGCGTAAAATGTTGGCGATAGCGTCAGCAATATCCCGGTCCTCACGAGGCAAAAACTGCGGAGCTGCTTCATAAATAGTGACTTTGCTACCAAAGTTGGCAAACATCGATGCGAATTCAACGCCGATATACCCACCGCCCAAAATGCCCAGACGCTCTGGACGTTGCGTCAAATTCAACAGCCCGGTGCTGTCAAATACGCCAGGTGTCGTGGTTAATCCCTCAACGTTTGGAATCGTTGACTGGGCGCCAGTATTAATAAAGATTTTCTCGCCGCTCAGCTCAATCTCGCCTGTTGACTGCACGACTCGCACAGTATGGTTATCAACGAATTCAGCACGACCTTCAATCACATCCACGTTTTCCAGATCGGCAAGATTATGGAAATTTTTATCGCGCAGAAAACTGACAACAGAGGCCTTGCGTTGCATTGCTTCGGCAAAGTCATGCTGAAGCTCAGCATCATGTACCAGGGTTTTGGTTGGGATACAGCCGATGTTGATGCATGTCCCGCCATACATGGTGTTTGACTGTTCAATAATCGCTACCCGCCAACCCGTTTTGGCCAGTGTTGCCGCCAGCGTTTTACCCGCTTTGCCAAATCCAATAATAATCGCCTGATACTGATTCATGCTGTCTCTCCGCCAAGTCACTGTTCGTTTGATGAACTGAAATATAGCTCTAACTCTGCCGAAACAATGTATCCACAACTCGCAGATAACTGTCAGATCGTCTAAATTATCCTTAAAGATGACTAACATTTCGAGAATGAATTATTACACTAACACTTTGAAGGTATTAATATAATAATGAAATAAAGAGATAATATCGTTTCAATAAACGACAACAAAAAATGTTCAGGAGTCTCCATGGATGCCCTTAGCCGATTACTGATGCTTAACGACCCACAAGGCTCAATTGACCAAAACTGCCTACTGAGCAGGGACTGGCAACTGCCTCACGCAGCAGGTGAATTGTCCATTATCCGCTGGCATACGGTCACACAAGGGGCAGCCCAACTGGACATGCCCGATGGGACATCTTTTACTCTGCGGCCCGGTACTATCGTGATCCTGCCGCAAAACTCCGCACATCGGCTCTGCCAGTCTGGCGATGAACAAACACACATTGTTTGTGGCAGCCTTCGATTGCACGCTTCCTCACGCTATTTTTTAACTGCGTTACCGGAAGTATTGGTTCTGGCACCTGATGAAAATAGCCCTGTCAGCCATTGGCTCAAGGCCATGATTGCGTTGATGCAACAGGAATCCATGAGTACTCTGCCAGGTTCCAGTGTAGTCTGCAGTCAACAATGCGCCACACTGTTCGCCTTAGCCGTTCGCGAATGGTTAACCAAGGCGACCCCAGTTCAAAACGTGTTGAATCTACTGCTTCATCCCAAACTAGGGGCTGTCGTCTTCATGATGCTGGAGTCACCGGCGTTTGCCTGGACCGTCGAAGAACTGGCGAAACGTGCGCATATGTCGCGGGCCAGCTTCGCGCAGCTATTTCGTGAAGTCTCAAACTCCACGCCGCTCGCAGTATTAACCACTTTACGCCTGCAATTCGCTGCCCAGATGCTGTCTCGCGGGTCGCAGCCATTGGTTGTGGTGGCCGAGTCGGTAGGCTACGCCAGCGAATCGTCATTCCATAAAGTCTTTTTACGGGAATTTGGCTGCACGCCGGGTGAGTACCGCAAACGCGTGAAGGCACTGGAGGTATAACGCGGCGCCTGCTTCGGCAACAAATCCGAATGCAGGCGCGCGCTTTAGAGCATTATTTTTGACCGCGATGTCTGTGCAGCCACATCAGCTTATACGCAGCCGGAATAATGAATAGCGACAGCAATGGCGCGGTGATCATACCGCCAATCATCGGCGCGGCGATGCGGCTCATGACTTCTGAGCCAGCTCCCGTCCCCCACAAGATAGGTAACAGACCCGCGATAATCACCGCCACGGTCATCGCTTTTGGGCGCACGCGCAGCACGGCACCGTGATATAACGCTTCATCCAGCTTGTCCGCCGTAAAGGTTTGCGGATTTTCCAGCGCGGGTTCGGCTTCAATAGCGTGGCGCAAGTACATCAGCATCACCACGCCAAACTCCGCAGCAACACCTGCCAGGGCGATAAATCCGGTTCCGGTTGCGACCGACATATGGAAACCCATCCAGTAAAGGAACCAGATGCCGCCCACCAGCGCAAAAGGCACACTGGTGATAATCAGCAGCGCTTCGCCAAAGCGACGGAAGGCCAGATAAAGCAAGACGAAGATAATCATCAGCGTCATTGGCACCATCAACTTGAGCTTATGGCTGGCGCGCTCAAGCAGCTCGAATTGCCCTGAAAACGCCACGCTGGTCCCAGGCTTTAACTGGACCTTTTCAGCAATAGCCTTTTTCAGATCGTTTACCACTGAGACCATGTCACGATCTCGGGCGTCGATGTAAATCCAACTGGTTGGTCGCGCATCTTCGGTTTTCAGCATCGAAGGCCCCGAAACCACCGTCACATCGGCGACATCCGCCAGCGTAATTTGCTGTTTCATGGGCGTCAGAATCGGCAGATTACGCAATGCTTCCGGGCTATCACGATAGCTCTGTGCATAGCGCAGGTTGATAGGATAGCGTGCAATTCCTTCCACCGTTTCGCCCACCATTGCCCCTCCTACTGCTGAGGTCACAAACAGCTGCACAGCACCTACGGTCATGCCGTACCGGGCTGCTTTTTCACGATTAATATCTACGTTGAGATAGCGTCCGCCCACCAGACGCTCGGCCAGCGCCGAAGAGACACCCGGCACGGTTCTGGCCACCTCTTCAATTTGCTCCGCCGTGGCGTCGATATCTGCCAGAACATTACCCGACACCTTAATGCCAATTGGGCTTTTGATCCCCGTAGAGAGCATGTCGATACGGTTACGAATCGGCGGAACCCACAGATTCGCCAGCCCCGGCAAGCGTACGGTTTTGTCCAGCTCGGCGATGATTTTGTCCATCGTCATCCCCGGACGCCACTGGTCCTGCGGCTTCAGTTGGATCGTCGTTTCAACCATTTCCAGCGGTGCGGAGTCTGTTGCGGTTTCTGCCTTACCGGTTTTACCAAACACGCGCGCCACTTCCGGAACGGTCATGATCAGCTTGTCGGTTTTCTGCAGCATGTCCGCTGCCTGCGCCGCTGAGATCCCCGGCAATGTCGAAGGCATATACAGCAGATCGCCTTCGTTAATCTGCGGCAGGAATTCACCACCGACTTTATTCAGCGGGTAGACAACCGTCAGTATTGAAAGCACCGCCACCAGAATGGTGGTCTTGGGCCAGTGCAACACCTTCAGCAACAACGGATGGTAAATACGGATCAGAAAACGGTTAAGCGGGTTGCTACTTTCGGCCGGTATTTTTCCACGGATCCAGAACCCCATCAGGATAGGAATAACCACAATCGCCAGAAATGCCGCGCCTGCCATCGCATACGTTTTGGTGAACGCCAGCGGGCCGAACAGTCGCCCCTCTTGCCCCTCAAGCGTGAAAATGGGGATAAACGACAACGTGATGATCAACAGGCTGATGAACAATGCCGGGCCGACTTCTACCGAGGCGTCAGTAATAACCTTCCAGCGCGTTGCGTTATCGAGCTTTTCATTCGGATGCTGATGCCCCCGCTCTTCGAGCCGCTTATGGGCGTTTTCAATCATCACGATTGCGGCATCAACCATCGCCCCGACGGCAATGGCAATTCCCCCTAGCGACATGATGTTGGCGTTCAAACCCTGGAAATGCATCACGATAAACGCGATACACAGCCCCAGCGGCAGGGAAATAATCGCCACCAGCGCCGAACGCAGATGCCACAGGAACAGTGCGCACACCAGCGCCACGACGATAAACT
This sequence comes from Citrobacter sp. Cpo061, assembly GCF_030332845.1. Lineage (NCBI taxonomy): Bacteria > Pseudomonadati > Pseudomonadota > Gammaproteobacteria > Enterobacterales > Enterobacteriaceae > Citrobacter > Citrobacter sp. Cpo061. The sequence goes on along the minus strand of NZ_JAOWHB010000050.1, from coordinate 346,963 downwards.
CTTCCAGCAGCTTGTAGCTGAGGTTATCAATGGCGCGATCGATGAGCTGACTGCGATCGTATGTTGTAACTACCTCTACGCCTTCCGGCAGGCTGCTTTTCAGCGTGTCGAGTTTGGCTTTAACCGCAGAGATCACCTCACGCGCATTTTTACCGGAACGCAGGATAACCACCCCGCCCGCGACTTCGCCTTCGCCATTCAGTTCGGCGATCCCACGGCGCATTTCCGGCCCAATCTGTACGCGCGCCACATCACGCAGGTAAACAGGTACACCGTCGGCCCCTGTTTTCAGGACGATGTTATTGAAATCATCGAGCGTTTGCAGATATCCACTGGCGCGGACCATATATTCCGCTTCAGCCATCTCAACAGATGAGCCGCCCGCTTCCTGATTCGACGTATCCAGCGCCGATTTCACGTCCGCCAGGCTGATGCCATATTGCGTCAGCTTCATCGGATCGATAACGACCTGATACTGTTTAACCACGCCGCCTACCGAAGCGACCTCCGCCACGTTAGGAATCGTTTTTAACTCATACTTTAAAAACCAGTCCTGAAGAGAGCGTAATTCCGCCAGATCATGTTTCCCACTGCGATCCACCAGCGCGTACTCAAATATCCAGCCGACGCCCGTGGCGTCCGGTCCCATTTCCGCGCTAACGCCAGCCGGTAATTTTCCCTGAACCTGGTTGAGATACTCCAGTACGCGCGAGCGCGCCCAGTAAGGATCGGTACCATCTTCGAAAATGACGTACACGTAGGAATCACCAAACTGCGAGAAACCGCGCACGGTTTTCGCACCCGGTACCGACAGCATGGTGGTGGTCAGCGGGTAGGTCACCTGATTTTCAACAAGTTGCGGCGCCTGCCCCGGATAACTGGTTTTGACGATCACCTGAACATCAGAGAGATCGGGCAGCGCATCAACCGGCGTATTGATGATGGTCCAGGTTCCCCAGACGCTAAGAAACAGCGCCCCCATCATCACCAGAAAACGGTTTGCCACCGAACGACGGATAATCCATTCAATCATTTATCATGTCCTCAGTGTGAATGGGTCGCCTGGGCTGGCATGGCGGCTGCGTCTTGCGCCTTACTGTTCTGGGCACGCATACGGTCCAGTGCGCCAGAGATATTCGCTTCGGAATCAATCAGGAACAGGCCACTGGACACCACTTTTTCGCCTTCGGTCAGGCCGGAGCGGATAGCCGTCAGCCCCTGGGATTCATGGAATACCGCAACCTGTTTCGGCACAAATCGGCCTTCGTTATCAACGGTGATGACCCGCTGCTCGGTACCCGTATCAATCAGTGCTTTAGACGGGATCAGCAGCATTGGCTCGCTTTGTGTTTTCAGTTGCAGGTAAGCATTCATCCCGGGCTTGAGCGCCTCGTCGGGGTTATCGACCTGTAAACGGAGCTGGAGCGTACGCGTGGTAGCATCAACGCTTGGTAAGATACTCCACTTGCTGATGGTGAAAGGCTTATCCGGCCAGGCGGGCACTGTGATGGTAAATTGCGAGGCATCTTTAATCAGCCAGGCGATAGATTCCGGGACCGACGCGCTGACCCATACCGGGTCCATACCCTGAATTTTCGCGACCACATTGTCTTTGGAAATGTTCATACCGGTACGCAAATCGAATGCGGTGATCACCCCATCGATAGGCGCTTTCAGGGTAAAGCGAGTCTGAATTTTACGCGTCGATTTTAAGCGCTGGATATCTGCTTCAGGCATTCCAGCCAGACGTAATCTCTCCAGAATCCCTTCCACCTGCGTCGCGCTACCGCCCGTTTCCCGCAGCAATAAATATTCGCTCTGCGCCTCAACCCAATCAGGAATAGTCAGGTCGATCAGCGGCGACCCCTTCTTAATTTTGTCCCCCACGGTCAGCGGATAAACCTTCTCGATAAAGCCCGCAGAGCGTGCCTGGACAATAACAAACTGGTATTCGTTATAACTAACGTTGGCCGGGAAAGTTTGCGCATAATGCAGTGGTCCACGACGCACTGGCTCTGTTTTCAGCCCCAGGTTCTGGGTCTGTGTAGGATCGATGCGCACGCCAGGCGATGACGCGCTCGCGGTCTCTTCATCGGCATATTTCGGGATCAGATCCATATCCATAAACGGCGATTTACCCGGTTTATCAAAGCGCGTGTTCGGATACATGGGGTCATACCAGAACAACACTTTTCTGGCTTCTTTTTGCTGAACTGGCCCGGCTACAGACGATATTTTTGCCGATGAATAATAAGTATAAACACCGACAGAAATAATCCCGCCGGCAATCATGCTACCGAGAATAAGCGCGGTATTTTTAATATTTAAAGACGCCATAGTGATTTCCATTGCGCGATAGTCTCGCCCGCGTTCGCAAAAACCCGAGCAAGAATAAAAGAGACCAGCGAGAACGTTATTTACTGATGTGAATATCGCGTAACACAGAGAGATTTCCCTGCTGAACAAACGTAAACGCGACCTTATCGCCTGGCTTAATATCATCAGCCTTCGTATCAGCAACCAGCGTAAAGCGCATCGTCATGGCAGGCCAGTTCACCGCTGGAATAGGGTCATGCTTAATCGTGATTTTTTTACTCTCCATATCAACAGCTTCAATCACCCCGGTAGCGCTAATGAGTTGTTCCTGTTGAGCCGCTGGCTGCATATTCATCATCTCGCCATGCTGATTTTCATTGGCCTGGGCGTTAAACATAACCACAGAGAAAAGGCTAAACAGTACGGCTTTGGCGGTAGTATTCATACATCATGCTCCTGAAAAGTTAATATTAAGGATTACTCCACCCAACCGCCGCCTAAGGCAGCAAACAGTTTAATTTCATTAACCTGTTGGGCGTAATTAAGATCGAGCAGCGATTGCCGCGTAGCGAATAAAGAACGTTCTGCGTCTAATACTTCGATATAGCTAACTGCGCCATTCTGATAAAGCGCTCTGGCGCGCTGTAGTGTGATTTGCAATGAATCCAGATAACGCTGCTGCCCACTAATTTGATCGGCAATGCTTTGGCGTAACACCAGTGCATCCGCCACTTCTTTAAACGCGTTCTGAATTTTTTGTTCGTAATTCACTACTGACTGTTGCTGGCGAATTTCTGCCAGGTCGAGATTGGACTGATTACGTCCGGCGTTGAAGATTGGAATATCTATTTTGGGGACAAAATTCCACATGCCGCTGGAGGCATTAAATAAATTGGAAAGATCGCTACTGCTACTGGACACGGAACTGGTCAACGTTATCGACGGAAAAAATGCCGCCCGCGCAGCACCGATATTGGCATTTGCCGCCAATAATCCGTGCTCAGCTTCCATAATATCCGGGCGCTGCAACAGTATTTGCGACGAAAGCGATGGCGGCAGCGTTACCGGTTTAATATCCCCACGGCTGCGCGCCTGGTCATCGGGTAATTTCCCGTATGTACCCAGCAACAGTTGCAGCGCGTTATTGGCCTGTGCCAACTCACCTTTACGCTTGGCAATTTCGCTACGCGTACTTTCAATCACACCGCGCGCTTGTTCCAACGCCAGTACGTTGGTGCTACCGGTTATCAGTTGCTTCTCTACAAAAGCGTAAGAGCGCTGATAGTTTTGCAGCGTTTCTTCGGCAACTTGCAACTGCGCGTAAGCCAGACGCTGGTTGAAATAACTTTGCGACACGTTGGAAATTAATAAGATATGTACCGCCCGACGCGCCTCTTCGCTGGCGAAGAAGTTCTGCCGTTCGGCTTCACTCATATTTTTAAGCCGCCCAAAGAAATCCAGGTCGAAACTGAGATTGAGTCCAGCTTCGAATTCACGATCGGTGCTGCTATCACCTTTTAATTTACCGCTGTAGGTACCGCTGGAGCCTGCCGTGATTTGCGGATAACGGTCAGCGTCCGTGACGCCATACTGCGCTCGCGCTTCCTGAACCTTCAGCGTCGCCATGCGTAAATCGCGGTTATTGATCAGCGCCTCACCAATCAACGCCTTCACCTGGTCGTCAACAAAAAAGGTTCGCCACCCCGTGTCCTGGTATTCACCAGGAGCCGACACCAGGGAATTCTGGCTTAAAGAAAATTGCTGTGGCACCGGCAAGGCCGGGCGCTGATAGTCCGGCGCCAATGAACAACCAGCGAGCACGAATATAGCGCTGAGAGTAAGAAGCTTAAATTTGCTCATAGTTCTTCTCGTCCTGACCGGACTGATGTCCCTAAAATAAGTAGGAATTTATAGTCTTGTACTTTAACGAAGTGACTCTGTTTAACCGGTGACAGGAAAATGACAAAACTGTCATTTTCCCAATAACAGATTGCTATCCGATCCCGCTTCCCTAGAATTGAAAGTCCGCACAACCAGTGCGAGAAGGAGAATGCGATGAAGGTTTTGATAGTCGAAGATGAGAAAAAAACCGGTGAATACCTGACGAAAGGCCTGACGGAAGCGGGTTTTGTTGTGGATTTAGCGGATAACGGCCTGAACGGGTATCACCTGGCGATGACCGGCGATTACGACCTGCTCATACTCGACATCATGCTGCCGGATGTAAACGGCTGGGATATCGTGCGGATGCTGCGTTCCGCCAACAAAGGAATGCCCATTCTTCTCCTCACCGCACTGGGTACCATTGAACATCGGGTTAAAGGTCTGGAATTGGGTGCTGATGATTACCTGGTTAAACCGTTTGCCTTCGCCGAACTGCTGGCACGGGTCAGAACGCTGCTGCGCCGGGGCGCTGCGGTGATTGTTGAAAGCCAGTTTCAGGTCGCGGATTTAATGGTCGATCTGGTCAGCAGGAAAGTCACCCGCAGCGGTACGCGCATCACCCTGACCAGCAAAGAGTTTACGCTGCTTGAGTTTTTCCTGCGCCATCAGGGGGAAGTTTTACCCCGCTCACTGATCGCCTCCCAGGTCTGGGATATGAATTTTGACAGCGATACTAATGCCATCGACGTCGCCGTTAAGCGTCTGCGCGCCAAAATTGATAACGATTTTGAGCCGAAACTGATTCAGACCGTGCGCGGTGTGGGATATATGCTTGAGGTTCCTGATGACCAGTAAACGATGGCGGCGCCCTTTTTCACTGGCGACACGACTGACCTTTTTTATCAGCCTGGCGACAATTGCTTCATTTTTCGCCTTTGCATGGATAATGATCCACTCCGTGAAAGTCCACTTCGCCGAGCAGGACATCAACGATTTACAAGAGATTAGCGCCACGCTGGAGAGGATTATTAACCAACCCAACGAGCCAGAATCACGCCGCCTGGAAACGCTAAAAAATGTGGTGGCGGGTTATTCGAACGTCATTATTTCTCTGGAAGATAACAACCAAAAGGCCATTTTCCATTCGCCCAATGCGCCGGATCTCCGGCAGTTTATCGCCAGTGCAAGGCCCGATAAAAATGCTCATGCCAGCGATGTTTTTATTATCTCAGGCCCCACACTGCAAACCTCCAAACATATCCACGGACAGAAAACATCGTCTAACTGGCGAATGATTCGCCTGCCGGTAGGACAACTCGCTGATGGAAAACCAGCGTATACGCTGTATCTGGCATTATCGATCGACTTTCATCTGCACTATATTAACGATCTGAAAAACAAGCTGATTATGACAGCATCGCTGATTAGCATGATGATTGTTTTTATCGTGTTGTTCGCTGTATACAAAGGTCATGAACCAATTCGTAACGTCAGTCGTCGCATCCAAAATATCACCTCGAAAGATCTCGATGTACGCCTCGATCCGCAAGCTGTTCCTATTGAACTGGAACAGCTGGTGAGTTCGTTTAATCACATGATCGAACGCATCGAGGACGTATTTAAACGGCAGTCGAACTTCTCAGCGGATATTGCCCATGAGATCCGCACGCCAATAACTAACCTTGTCACTCAAACGGAGATTGCGCTCAGCCAGACCCGCAGCCAAAAAGAGCTGGAAGATGTGCTGTATTCCAATCTCGAAGAGTTTGGCCGTATGTCGAAGATGGTGAGTGATATGCTGTTTCTGGCGCAGGCGGATAACAATCAGCTGATCCCAGAAAAAAAAGCGCTCAATCTGGCTGATGAGGTCGGTAAAGTGTTCGACTTTTTCGAAGCCTGGGCTGAAGAGCGTGAGGTTGGTTTACGGTTTGAAGGACGCGCATGCTGGGTTTCAGGCGACCCATTAATGTTACGCCGGGCAATGAGTAATCTGCTGTCAAATGCCATGCGCTATACGCCAAAAGGCGAGTCGGTAACCGTGCGGGTGAAAGAGGCGGATGGCCAGGTGCAGATAGTCGTTGAGAATCCCGGAAACCCCATTCCCCCGCAACATCTTCCGCGACTCTTTGACCGCTTTTATCGAGTGGACCCTTCACGACAGCGTAAGGGCGAAGGCAGCGGCATTGGTCTGGCGATTGTGAAATCAATTGTGACTGCCCATCAAGGAAAAGTCTCGGTGACTTCCGACCCTCATGCCACTCGCTTTATTCTGACGCTGCCCAAGCACGCGATTTAATTTATGGTGATGACGCTTATACCCGTCATCACCTGTTGTCTGACACAACCGTCATAATCCTGTCACGCCACTGACAGCCCCTATTAATTATACTTTCTTCCGTAAACCCAAACAGGAGAAATATGATGAATAAGATGTCCTCTTTTTTAGCTATCGCGTTTTTTATTTCAGCTGGCGTTAATGCGGCAGAAACACCCAAAATGCATCAGCAGGCCGCAATGGCTCATGAAATGATGAATAACAGCGACGCTCCTGCACATCAACAAATGGCACAAGCACACGCCGCGCAGGCAAATAATTCATCGTCAACATCAACCAATGCGCAATCATTTTCACAAATGAATGAACATGAAAAAGCGATGGTTGTTCACCAATCGGTAAACAACGGCCATTCATTTGCTCATGAGGTACAGGCCGAGCAGCACCGCGCGCAGATCTCCACTCAGGGGTAAAGACGAACTATATTGACAACGACATCCATAAATACGCGAAGTTTGAATATTGTGGACTACTCTCCCCACGCGGGCCTGTTTATATACAAGCCCGCGTCCCACTTCATCGTTAATGTCAATATTAATAATTCATTAAATCCTTCTTCTAAAAGTAAATACATCTTAGCTCTCTACCCGGATTGTATAAAATAAGTAAATAAACAGCTTATTATGTTGCGTATTACAGCATTCACCACCCCACCCTAATTATAAATTAGGATTCCCCCTGGTATGCTTCATTAATATTTAATGGGAGACTGCCGTCGTCGTAAACATGACAGTCAAAAAGTTCGCATTCCTATAAATAAATTTAATGATGATAGTGAGTAAAAAATGAATAAACGTCTGCTAACCCTCCTTGTCCTTGGCCTGACAACTGCCACAACAGCATGTGCAATTACCCCGGCAATGCAGAAAAAGTATGAACGTTCAGGTTGTACGCAGATGAGTGAACTCAATGGCTGCGATGTGAATAAATCCTATCAGTGGAACCGCGATCATGGCTTTATTGAGAACAGTAACGGCCAGCAGAATCGTCATCATCATGGTGAAAAACAGCAAAATACCACTAACACGGATAACCACGATAATGCCGGTATTGATGGCAAATTCAGCGGGAATTACGTAGCCAAATTTGCCAGTGGTCAACGCAGCGTTGATATTCACGTCGAAGATTCCGGCGTTTACGTCAATGGTAATGAAGTGCGTGACGTAAATACCTATAAGGATACGATGACCTTCCGTGTCGGCTATGCCACCTATACGATTAAAACAAATGGTCACGGTAGCTGGAATGACAGCGATGCAGGAAACGCAGGCAAAATTGTGCGTGAATAACGGATAACACTAAAGAGCGCTGAGATCACAGCGCTCTCAAAAGTGATGCATTACAGTATGCCGTTTTAATACGGGAGTCAGGCATGGCTTTAACCCTCACGGTGCTGCTTGAAAACCGACGTGCTGCTGGCGCTGGAAAAACATTACTGGCAAAGCCTGGATTAAGTCTGTTAGTTCAGGATGATACAACCACGATATTGTTCGATACCGGGCCGGATGGCAGCTTCATGCACAACGCTGCACAAATGGGCGTGGACCTGACGCACTTAACCGCCGTAGTGCTGTCGCACGGTCATTATGATCACTGCGGCGGCGTGCCGTGGCTTGCGGATAACAGCCGTATCATTTGCCATCCTCAACTGGCCTGCGAGCGTTACGCATCGATAACGGTTGCGGGAATACCACGAAAAATTAAAAAACTCTCGCGTGATAACAACTACTCTCGATTCATAATGGAATACACCCGCGAGCCGCTGGCTATCAGCGATCGCTTTTTGTGGTCCGGGGAAATCAGTGTCCCCACGCCACAGTCCTATGGCGTGATTAGCGAGAAAACACTCCAGCCAGATTACATCAGTGACGAAGGCGTATTGATCTATAAATCTGCACGCGGGTTAGTCATCATTACCGGTTGCGGGCATCGGGGAATAGAAAACATCGTACGCCATTGCCAGAAAATCACCGGGGTTAACAAAATTTATGCCCTGGTCGGTGGCTTTCATTTACGCGCCGCCTCCCCCGCTAAGCTATGGCGGACCCGACAATTTATTCAGCAACAGCAACCCGAAAAACTGCTCGGCTGTCATTGCACCGGTTCGTGGGGGCGATTGTGGCTACCGGGAACTGACGCCCCGGCAACGGGAGATGTGATAGTGCTGGCTGAGTAACAACAGTAAAACGTTGCCCAAACAGCAATAAAAAACGGGAGCCTTACGGCCCCCGTTTATCAGTCATCATTACATGGTGACAATTGCTGGCTCATCAAAGACGGTGAGTTTTGGCGCTTCACCGGTGTATTTTTCTGCGTATACCAGGCTGGTATTCCCGGCACAGCCGTTCGCCAGTCTTGAAGTCGGGATATCCGCCGTCAGCACGTTCGCGCCGCCATTTTTACAGATACCGTTTTCAATATCCGGCCATGCGCCTTCATGAATACAGATGATGCCCGGTTTGATGCCGTCGCTGACGTGCGCCCCAACCAGAACCTGTCCACGAGCATTCCATACGCGGACCAGATCGCCCTCGGCAATCCCTCTGGCTTTTGCGTCATCCGGATGAATCGTCACCGGTTCACGATTGGCAATCGCGTACTCTTTACGTAGCGACGCGTAGTTCAGCTGGCTATGCAGACGATGTGCCGGGTGCGCCGTCAGTAGCTGCAGCTGATCTTTATCCGCAGTTCCTTTCCATTCATCCGGTTCAATCCAGGACGCATGCGGCGGACAGTCTTTATACTGATAGCCTTCAATCGTTTTCGAGTAGATTTCTATCTTGCCGCTCGGCGTTCCGAGTGCGTTCATCACCGGATCGCTGCGGAAATCCGCGTAGCGCACATATTTGTTATTCTTTTCATTCTCACGCATTTCGATCAGTTTATTCTGCTGCCAGAACGCGTTGAACTGAGGCATGGCAACACGCTGGGCGCGGGCGGCTTTTTGCGCGACGTCATAGAACTGCTTCAGCCACGCCATTTCGTCTTTGCCTTCGGTGTAGACAGCTTTCCCCCCCGGCTTGAGCATCTCAGCCAGATCGGCAAATACGTCAAAATCACTACGCGCTTCAAACTGCGGCTCAATGACCTGCTTCATCGGTACCAGATGCTGGTTACTGTAATCACCGGTCATGGTCAGATCGTTACGCTCAAACGAGGTGGTGATTGGCAGAACGATATCGGCGTGTTTGGCCGCAGCGGTCCAGTAGCATTCAGAGATGACAACCAGTTCAGGCTTCTGCCAGGCTTTGATTAAGCGGTTGGTATCCTGATGATGGGTAAAGTTAGCGCCGCCCGCCCACCAGATCATTTTGATATCCGGGAAGGTTTGCTCTTTACCGTTATGTTGATATTTGCCGCCTGGGTTTTCCAGCGCTTCGACAATTCGCGCTACCGGCAGGCTGGTCACCGCATCGGAAACCGCCCAGTCATTACCTGCCGATGACCCACCCTCAATTTTGGCGGAGATCGCCGGTAAAACCCCACCGATGCGCGTTGGGTTACCGCCATTGGAATAGTGATAAGAGAACCCGAAGCCGCCGCCTTCGGTACCAATTTGCCCCAGCATCGCCGCCAGAGTCACCAGCATCCAGTGTTTTTGCTCACCGTATTGCTGGCGCTGAATCCCCCAACCTGCCATGAGCATGGTTTTGTTGCTGGAGAAAATTTCCGCCAGCTTTTCCAGTTGCTCAGCAGGCACGCCACACACGCCAGATGCCCATTCGGCGGTTTTCTCTACTTTATCGCTCTTGCCGAGCAGGTACTCTTCAAACTGCGGATATCCGGTGGTGTATTTTTCCAGGAAGGCTTTGTCGTGAAGGTTTTTCTTCACCAGCGTATGGGCGATCCCTAACATCATTGCCACATCGGTCCCCATATGTGGCGCAATCCAGGTCGCATTATCACCAAAGAACTCGATGGTTTCAGAACGCATCGGATCGATGGCGATGACGCTTTTCCCTGATTTCTTCAGCAGATTAAAGTATTCGATCCCTTGTTCATCCGTGCTGCTCCAGGCAATCTTAAGGGTGTTGAGCGGGTTCATCCCCCACAGCACCACGACCTGACTGTGCTCAAGCACCATCGGCCAGGTGGTTTGCTGCTCATAAACCTCAACCGATCCCACAACGTATGGCATGATCACCTGCGCGGCACCGGTTGAATAATCTCCGGTATGCCCAGCGTAGCCACCGGCCATGCTCATATAGCGTTGCAGTAAGGTTTGCGCCTTATGCAGAACGCCGCTGGATCGCCAGCCATAAGAACCGGCAAATATCGAAGCGGGACCATAGCTGCTGCGGATCCGGCTGTGCTGTTCATGAATGAGCTTCAGCGCTTGCTCCCAGCTGACCCGCACGAAGGGATCGTTACCGCGTTTGCCATCCGCTTTACCCGGGTTTTCCAGATAGCTTTTGCGCACCATCGGATACTTAACGCGGATATTGGTATGAACCTGATCTGGCGCGGTTTGCTGTAATGAGTTCGGCACCGTTTTCGGCAACGCACCTTTTGAGGAAACCACTTTTCCGTCTTTTACTTCCACGTATACCGCACCCCAACGTGCTGCCGTCAGGATTGCTCCGCCATTCTGGCCTTCGGCCCAGGCTGGCATTGGGATCACCGAAGAAATCGCCATTGTCCCGGTTGCCGCGCCAGCCGTCTTAATAAAGTCACGTCTTGTGAGTTTCATGATTTCTCCTGATTAATCGCTTATTTATTCATGTCTTTAGCGTTGTACTGGAAGTAACGGCTCAGGATATCCAGTTCGGTTTCACTGATATTGGTGCGAGCCCCCATCCCTTTGGCTACTGAAGGCCAGGCGTTGAGCGTGAAGTGATTCGCCGGAATTGGCGCATGACAGCCCGCGCAGTAAACATTGTCGAGTTTGCGCGCGTAATCCCACATAGGTTCACGGCTGGCGAGTGCGGAACCGCTCCATTCGCCCTGCAGCACGACATCTCGCCACGCATTGCCGTAGTCATCTTTTTTCCAGTCGGAGAGGATCTTCAGCGACTGTTGACCTTTTTCATTCAGGCTGGCAAGAATCAAACGCTGCCCTGCTGCGTAGTAAATAACCTGTTCACTTCCTTGCATCTGGCTACCGCGAATCTCGACCAGTCGCGCGTTGTCCGTTGTTTTCAGGACCTGCATTTTGGTTGCCGGGTAAACAGTTCCCAGTTCGCCAAGCGCGGTGTTGCTTACAGCATAAAGTTCAGTTGCTGAAGCTGGGGTGGAGGCTGACTGCGCTTCAAGTCCTTTAAGCGCACTGTCATCCATTTTTATTTCAGGTGGGAAATGGGCGACGCCTTTATGGCAATCAATACAGGTTTGCTTTTCCGCGATGCCCATTTTGTGCATCTTCTGAGCATCCGCGCTTTGTGCGGCAAGATCCATGGCGTCCATACTGTGGCAGCTACGGCAGGTCGCAGAATCATTAGCCTTGAGCTGTGCCCAAACGGTTTGCGCCATCTCCAGACGGTGTTCTTCAAATTTTTCCGGGGTATCGATCTTTTTGGTGATGAACTGATGATAAACATCTTTTGATGCCCGCAGCTTAGCCACCAGAAAATCCAAACCGCCCTCCGGGATATGACAGTCCGCGCACTCTGCGCGAATACCTTTCTGATTCTGGAAGTGAACCGAGCCTGTATATTCTTCGTAGGGCGCCTGCATCGTATGGCAAGACAAACAGAATTCTGTACTCGAGGTTTTATGTAATGTCCATTGCCCTGCCAAAACAATAACTGCACCAAGAACAATGCACAGCAGCATCGTCCATAGGATAGTTTTATTTATTTTTCTCATCTTTTAATTCCATCAGACGAATACCCTTTTAGAGGTAGACAATAAATATCCTAAAGCAGCTATTTATTGATATTCATCAAGCGCGGAGAGAAATGAGAATCAGCAAATGGGTAAGTTTGAAGAGGCTCGCATAATTAGTGAGAACGAAATGTAATTATTGTTTTTCTTTAAAAACAGATTTTTAAACCACTTACCAAGTTTATACATCTGTAAAGTAAGATGATGTCAGAATAAAAAATTACGGAGTTTATAACGCTGTTGAAATTACCCCCTTAACGGCCATCGTTATATAATTAAATATACAATGAAAAATATAAAAAAGCACCCTTTTCTATTTCGAGATGGCAGGCATTAACGAGGGGACATCTCTTTTGGTTTTGCTCAGAAATACATTCAAGATAGGCTTACAGTACATACTGCTTAATGACGCGCACTGATGCACACATCCTTGATCTGGTCACTTATTATACAGAAACAACTTTCGCTACAATCAGAGTAGAGGTAAAACAAACAGGAGGTAGTGAATATGTATCGCTCAATTCTGGTGCCCATTGATATCTCTGAAGCCGATCTCACTCGTCATGTTGTGCCGCAGGTCCAGGCGCATGCCAAAACCGCGAAGGTCCACTTTTTAGCCGTTATTCCTACCGTTCCGTTCTATGCCTCGCTGGGACTGGCCTACTCTACCGAATTTCCGGACAGAAGTGGTCTGCAGGCCAAGGCCAGCGAAAAACTCGAAGAGATTATTAAGCAGTTCAATATTCCTGCCGGCAGGACTCAGACCCACGTTGTTTACGGCCCGCCGAAGGATCAGATCCTCAAGCTGGCGGAGGCGGTTGACGCCGAGCTTATCGTCATCGCCTCACACAAGCCGGGGTTTAGCACTTATTTACTGGGTTCAACGGCGGCAGCCGTAGTCCGCCACGCGAAATGCCCGGTGCTGGTTGTGCGGTGATAAGGTTAAAACGGGAGCGAATGTGCTCCCGTTTTTCTGTGGCTCAGGCCATCACTCAGTTCTGATGATCCAGCCTGACAAATGCCAGCAGCAGCTGGCTCAACGCAGCGTAGAAACCAAAGTCATCATATCGGCGGCATTTAGCGGTGAACTCCGGTAACCAGCGTAACAGCCCCGCCAGCGTTTCTCTGCGCAACGCATCAATACGCTGACGGCTCCCCCCTGGCTCACCAAGAGAAAAATGCAGATGACTCAGCAATTCGATAAAAATCGCCAGATGATCGGCTGATTCGCTAAACGTATCGCTTACCTGCATGCCCGCATCAGATAACAGTTGTTTAATGACCCCGTAGTTTGGCCCTTCTTCAAGATGAGCCGACGCATAGGGTAACGCGGCGTGTTTATCCGACATCAGGAACAGGCTGCAAAAATCAGCCGCCAGTTCCAGGGTAGCGTCTTCACGTACCTTGAGCGCGGCAATTTTCGCTTCCAGCAAAAGAACATCCGCCTCAAGCGACGGTTCACCTTTGAGCACGGTGAACCACTCCGTCATTTCGCTGGACTGCAATTGCGCTAATCCCTCACCGTCACGCTCCCGGGAAAACATTTGCGCCAACCATGCATAAACACAGGCCATCTGTTCTGTCGTCAGGGAGGTGTGTTTCATCATGACGTCACCTTCTGTGCCGGGACATATTCACACTGCGCCACCATTTTTATCGGGCCGCTGAACGCCGTCACGTTATCCACCTTACCGGTATATTTCTCAATTTCCACCAGCGTAGTATGCGCACTGGTCGCCTGCGCCAGCTGAGACGTGCCGATATCTAGGGTTAACACGTTCGGATTACCGTATTTACACAGCGCTCCGCTTTCTCCACCGTTATCAGGATCGTACCAGGCACCTTCATGGATGCGCGCCACGCCCGGCGAGTAGAGATCGGAGACAACCGCGCCGGCCAGCACTTGTCCACGCGCATTAAATACACGAACTATATCGCCGTTGCGGATCCCCCTGGCGCTGGCATCCTGCGGGTTAATAAACACCGGCTCTTTGCCACCTACCGCGTAATGCTTACGCAGCGCTTCGGACTCGCAGAGCTGTGAATGCAGACGGAAATCCGGGTGGACGGATTGCAGATGCAGCGGCCAACGCTGCGATCCAGGCCCACCGTGTGAACGTTCGATTTTCTCAAACCACATCGGATGCCCCTGGCAATCGTCATATTGCATATCGGCAATAGTTTTCGAATAGATCTCGATCAAACCGCTCGGCGTCCCCAGAGGTTCAAGGTCGGGATCTTCGCGGAAGGCCTGATGACGGACAAACATCTGCGGATGTTCGAATTCAACGTACTCTTGCTGATTCCAGAAAACGTCGAAAGCCGGAAGATGAACACCGCGTCCCTTCCCTTGCTGGCTTCCTTCCTGCCAGATGCGCTTCAACCAGCCCATCTCATCCAACCCTTCTGTGAACGCTTCTTCACGGTTAAAGCGGCGGCAAAGATCGCGGAAAATATCGAAATCATTACGCGCTTCAAACTGCGGCTGCACCAGCTGCTTCATAGCGATAATGCCGCGGTTGGAGTGGTTGCCATATTGGTCGAGATCGTTACGTTCAAACTGGGTCGTCGCCGGTAATACGATATCGGCGAATCGACAGGTCGAAGTCCACTGATTGTCGATGGCGATAACGGTTTCCAGCTTGCGCCAGCCCTCAATAATACGGTTGATCTGCTGGTGACGATGGAAAGGGTTGGTCCCGGCAAAAACGCACATCTTCAACGGTGGCAGCTTGACGGTTTTACCGTTCCAGTTGATGCTCTTGCCCGGCTCCAGAATCGCATCGATAAAACGCGCGATCGGGATGGTACTGCTGTAGCCCTTATAATCGGTGCTGTCATGTACCGGTGGAACGGTGGTAGAACCAGAAAATCCGCTCAGGATAACGCCTTTACGCCCTGGGGTGCCCGCGCCGTTGTAGTGCCAGCCAAAGCCAAATCCCCCCCCGGGTAAGCCAATTTGCCCGAGCATTGAGGCCAGCACCACGATCATCCACGCCCACTGTTCCCCGTGCTGCATACGCTGCACGCACCAGCCAGCAATAATTTGCGTTCTGCCGCCCGCCATCTGCCGCGCAAGTTCACGGATTGTCTCAGCATCAATCCCGCAGATTTTTTCCGCCCACTGGGCATCTTTAGGCTGTCCGTCACTTTCTCCCAGCAGATAAGGCAGAAATTGCTCAAACCCAACGCAGTAGTTCTCGAGGAAATGCTTATCGTAGAGCTTCTCGGTATACAGCGTGTGTGCCAGCGCCAGCTGTAGCGGTACATCAGCCTGCGGATTCACGGCGATGTGCTTAACCTTGTCACGGCCCAGGTAGTCATGAGTCGAGGTGACGACCGGGTCAACGCTGATGACCGAAATCTCGCCCCGCGCCACTTTTTCCTTCAGTTGCTCGTAGTATTCGTAGACATCATGATCCGGACACCACCAGTTCGCCTGCTGGTTTTTGATGAGGTCAGAACCCCACAGCACAATGGTTTTGCTGTTTTCGAGTACCAGTGGCCAGGAGGTCTGCTGTTCATATACCTCCATTGACCCGACTACGCGCGGCAGAATGACCTGAGCAGCACCGGTGGAATAGTCGCCCCCCGTACTCACGCTGTTGCCATGCAGCGCAATGGCACGCGCCAGCATCCCGGAAGCATTGTGGAACATCCCGGTCGATTGCCAGCCGCTGGCCGTTAGCAGCGCGCTCGGACCATAAGTCTTCTGAATGCGCTCCAGCTCCTGATAGAAGAAATCCAGCGCTTCATCCCACGAAACGCGCACAAAGCGGTTATCTCCACGTTGTGAGGTATCGCTCTGATGGCGTTTACGCAACCAGTCCACGCGGACCATCGGGTAGCGAATACGCGCTCCACCGTGTACGTGATCCGGGAGTCCGGCGATCATTTTTGACGGGTATTTATCGCGCTCGAACGGCCTGGCTTCAATGAAACGACCGTCGACCACGGTGGCACGAATCGCCCCCCAGTGAGAACCGGTCAGAATCCCCTCTTTGACGCCTGCCCCCTGCACCTCTGCGGCATTAGCGCTACGCGGCGTGAGCAGCGAAGGCCCTAACATACCAGCTACGGTCAAGCCGCCCAGTTGCAGCAAAAAACGTCGGCGCGATGCCTGAAAGAGATCGTTATTTTTCATTGCTTTCTCCCTTATCGCCATGCGGCTTATCCGTAGTGTCAGAGGCATTCATCTGCAAATATTTCAGCAAGGTACGTTCTTCACGTTTATCCAGACTGGTAAATCCAATCATGCCGTTCAACGTGCCAATCCAACCGTTAGCATCAAAGTGTTCTTTCTCTGGTGCACCGTGGCATTGGTTACAGGTTCCGTTATAGAGCGAGTCGGCATAAGCCCAGATAGGTTTGATATCGTTGACCATATCGCCCTTCTGCATCCAGGCAGTGGCCTGCAATTTACTCCATGGCGTATTCGTTTCCGCAACGGTGGTTTGCTCCAGCGTCTTCACGTGCTGCTGGATGTCGCCACGAATGGAAGCCACAAAAATGCGCTTGCCCGGCAGTTGCGCCAACACGCGCTGACGCCCATTACTCTCGGTCCAGCCCACAATTTCAATTTGCAGCCAGTCACCGTCACGCTTTAACACTTTCACTTCAGAAGCGGGCAGCAGTGAGCCTGCAGGTTCTTTATCACCTTTGGCGGCATAAATAGGTTTGATGTCCAGAGAGTAGAGCGTCTCGCCATCGTCGTTCGCCCTGGCGCGTAACTCATCAAACTGCTTGCGGAAACCGCTGCTCATATCGGGAAGCTGGTGTGCAATACCTTTATGGCAGTCGATACAGGATTGGTTGTCCTTGGCCGCAATCTTCATCTGGCGCGCAGCTTCAGGATGTTGTTTAGCGTGGTCCATCGCATCATAGTCATGACAAGAACGACAGGTCGCGGAGTTGTTCTCCTTCATTCGCGCCCATTCGCGCTCCGCCAGCTCAGCGCGTTTGGCTTCGAATTTCTCTGGAGTATCAATAGAGTGGGCAACAAAGGTTTGGTAAATATCGTTGCTGGCCTCCAGCTTACGTTTCACCATGCCTGGAATATCAGATGGAATGTGGCAGTCATGGCATTCTGCGCGCACCCCGGAGGCATTCTGAAAATGCGCAGACTGTTTATATTCTTCGTAAACCGGCTGCATACTGTGGCAGCTCACGCAAAACTCGGTAGAACTCGTTAATTTAATACCAACGTGCGGCAAGACGATCAGCGCAATACCGACCACAATCCCGATGACGACCAGCGCCAACACTGACCAACGTGCGCTCGGTCTGAGCAGCGCCCTCCATAGTTTCCGCATAATAGCCCCTGTAATCTTATGGTTTAGTTACAGAGGATCTTATTTCTCAAATGTGAACAGCAACACTGGTCAGGATGAATGGCTTACGGCACAATGTGAACAGATATGAACAGAAAGAGAACACCATCAGGATGCCGCATCACATTGTCATTGTTGAAGATGAACCCGTTACCCAGGCGAGGTTACAGGCATATTTTGAACAGGAAGGTTATCATGTCTCTGTCACTGCCAGCGGAGCTGGTCTGCGTGAAATAATGTCACAATATCCTGTCGATCTCATTCTGTTGGATATCAACCTACCGGACGAAAATGGCTTAATGCTGACCCGCGCCCTGCGCGAACGCTCAACGGTGGGGATCATTCTGGTGACAGGTCGTAGCGATCAAATTGACCGGATCGTTGGCCTGGAAATGGGCGCTGATGATTATGTCACCAAGCCGCTGGAGCTTCGTGAACTGGTGGTTCGGGTTAAAAATTTGCTCTGGCGTATCGATCTTGCCCGCCAGACACAGCCGGAGACCAAAGATAACTGCTATCAGTTTGCCGGATACTGTCTGAATGTCTCCCGGCATACCCTGGAGCTGGGCGATGAGACGATCAAACTCACCCGCGCCGAGTATGAAATGCTGGTCGCCTTTGTCACCAATCCGGGGGAAATTCTCAGCCGCGAACGTTTACTGCGTATGCTTTCGGCACGACGGGTAGACAATCCAGACTTACGCACCGTAGATGTACTGATCCGCCGTTTGCGCCACAAGCTACGGGCTGATTTACTGGTGACGCAGCACGGCGAAGGTTATTTTTTAGCGGCCGACGTGTACTGATACAGATAAACCGGACGGAACCCGCCAGGAGACAGCGAGCGTTGAACATGCTGGCTGTCGGCATTTTTCGGGGTGAGCACCAGGATCGGCGGACTGATATTTTCCGGTACCGGTTGCCCTTGTAGCACCCTGATCGCCTGTTGAATCGCCAGTTCACCTTGCCAGACCATCTGATCGCTGGCAGCCATAATGATTCTTTCGCGTTTAAGTCCGCGATACACCTGATGCGACAGGTAAAAAGAGACCACGGTTAGCGGCGCCCCCGGATTCCGCTTCTCTCCCATCGCCGCTTCCGCAGCAATTGCCGTACCGGCAACCACATCGACATCCGGGTGACGCTCAAGCATCTCCTGCAACAGGTTGCGCTGAACTTCAATATCATTATCCCCCAACGCCACATCCACGATGTGCACCTGACTACCGGCAATCGCCTGACGGAATCCTGCCACCATTTCGCGGCTGCCTCCGGCGTCATCAGGTCCTGGCAATAGCAGAACCTTTAACGGTTTGCCGCCGCTCCACTTGACCAGATAGCGGCCCGGCTGGTACCCCATCTGAAACCACGGAACCCCAACCCGCGCCTTTACCGTCGCGTCATGGATCGCATTCACCACCTCAATAACAGGCAGCGATCCAACCTGGGTCTGCAAATCTGGAAAGGTCGTCGTGCTACTGCCTAACAAAATGGCATCCGCGCCCCATTGCTGGCACTGGGCGATTTGTGTTTTTTGCGTGGAGAACTGACGATACCCTCCCGCCTCTAACACCTTCAGACTTACCCCGTATTTTCTCGCCGCCTCAAGCATGCCGTAATTCACGGAAAGCCAATAGGAGTCTTTCAGGCTGGGATACAGCGCGCACAGTTTCCAGACTTTGTTTGCAGTAACGTCCGATTGCAGTTCCGGGACTGCCTGCTGCGTATCCTGCCAGCGCAGCAATGCGGCCCCAGCCGCATGACTCAAACCGGGAAAAAGCGTGATTAACAGGAAAACCAATACGCGCATGATAGCCTCAACATTGATAAGGCTTTATCCTAGTTGCTTTCCTCTTTTGGACTCAACCTTTTTAATCTGTGGCGACCAGACAGTGAATTTATCTCTGACCAAACGACTGTGGATAGGCTTTGCGCTGATGGCGGCACTGACTCTCATCAGTACGCTGACAGGCTGGTATAACTTGCGTTTTGTCAGCCAGGTTGAGCAGGCCAATACCCAGGCGCTAATTCCAACCATGGATATGGCACGCCAGCTCAGCGAAGCCAGCGCCTGGGAACTGTTTTCCGCACAAAATCTGACCACCGCAGACAATGAAAATATGTGGCTGGCTCAGGGGAGAATGTTAACCGCCCAGAGTCTGAAAATAACCACATTACTCAAAACCCTTCGTGAGCAGGGCTTTGATACTTCTGCCATTGAACAGCAGGAGAAAGAAATCGCCCGGTCGTTAAGCCATCAGGGGGAGATGGTTGGCGAACGCCTGAAATTACGCGCTCAACAGCAACAACTCAGCCAGCAAATTATTGAGGCCACCGCTGACGTTGCCGAAATGGCACGCGGTCAGGCCAGTAATGCCGCCACGTCGGCGGGTGCGACACAGGCCAGCATTTACGATTTGATTGAGAGCCATCAGGGGCAGGCCGCTGAACACGCGCTGGACAGGCTCATCGATATCGATCTGGAATATTATAACCAGATGAATGAACTGCGCCTGAGTGCGCTACGCGTGCAGCAAATGGTCATGAACCTGGGGAATAACCAGGCGCAGAATAACCTCGCTGCGCTGGAAAACCAGTTGAATGCCGCCGTCAGAGTACTTCAGCGCCGACAAATACGTATTGAAGATCCCGTGGTGCGCACTCAGGTGGCCAACACCGTCAATACGATTAGCCGTTATGTTGAGCTGCTGTCCCTGTATCGCCAGGATAATGACATCACGACCCAATTGCAGATCTTATCGCAGAATAATATCGAGCAATTTACCCGTTTCAGTAGCGAAGTCAGCCAGTTGGTGGAAATCATCGGCCAGCGTAATCAAAGTGGACTGGCGCATCTCAAACAGACCAGCCTGCGCGGGCAACACTTGCTGCTGCTGTTAGGTGGCGTGTCATTATGTTTACTGATTCTTATACTTTGGCGTGTGGTTTATCGCTCAGTCACTCGACCACTGGCACAGCAAACCCAGGCGTTACAGCGTCTGCTTGAGGGAGATATTGACTCCCCATTCCCGGAAACCGCAGGCGTTCGTGAACTGGATACCATCGGGCGGTTGATGGATGCCTTTCGCGGCAGTGTTCACGCCCTCAATAGCCATCGCGAACATCTGGCTGCACAGGTTAAAGCTCGCACCGCCGAGCTGCGTTCTATGGTATCTGAACACCGACAGGCCCGTGCAGAAGCTGAAAAAGCTAACCAGGCAAAATCGGCGTTTCTTGCCGCCATGAGCCATGAAATACGCACCCCGCTGTATGGTATCCTCGGCACTGCGCAGTTGCTCTCAGACAATCCCGCCCTGGCACAGCATCGGGAAAATCTACGCGCAATCACCGACTCGGGCGAGTCTTTGCTGACCATCCTCAACGATATCCTGGACTATTCCGCCATCGAAGCCGGTGGAAAAAATGTGGCAATAGGCGATGAGCCTTTTGAACCCAAACCCTTGCTGGAAAGTACGCTTCAACTCATGAACAGCCGCGTTGCTGGTCGCCCGGTCGTGCTGGTTGCGGATTTTGCCGATGACGTTCCCGCTTCCCTGCGTGGCGATCCGCGCCGCATTCGGCAAATCATTACTAATTTATTAAACAACGCACTACGCTTTACCGATCGGGGACACATCATCCTGCGTAGCCGATGTGAGGGCAAAAACTGGTACATCGAGGTTGAAGATACGGGATGTGGTATTGACCCTGCCCGCCAGCACGATATTTTTCAGCCGTTTGTTCAGGTAAGCAGTAAACGAGGTGGAACCGGACTCGGACTAACCATCAGCGCCAGTCTCGCTCAGGCAATGCAGGGAGAGCTGAGCGTCACCAGCACGCCCGGCGTCGGGAGTTGTTTCCAGCTGCGTCTGCCATTGCGGGCAACCACGATGCCCATCATGAAACCCGCGCAACGCTCCATATCGTTACAGGGCTTACGCTTATTGCTTATCGAGGATAATCCTCTTACACAACGTATCAGTACTGAAATGCTCATCCTCAATGGCGCACAGGTTACTGCTGCCAGCTGTGCCGCTGAGGCGCTAAAAATATTGCAGGAAGATACACACTACAATGCTGCTCTGGTTGATTTCGATCTTCCTGATATCGACGGGATCACGCTGGCACAGCAGTTAGCCCACGACTATCCGGCACTTAACCTGATCGGCTTTAGCGCGCACGTTATCGACGAAACGCTAAGCCAAAGAACCAGCACCCTGTTCCTTGGGATTATTCAAAAACCAGTCCCCCGGGATGAACTCAGTCGACTTATTACGCATTATCTGCACGGTAGTGCGACTCTCCCGCTTGCATCAGAAAATGACAACAAACGGTTAGATTTTCAGCAGTTGTCTGGAGATATCCAGGTTATGGGATGGCAAAAGGTGCATGAATGGTTAGCGCTCTTTAAGCAACACACTCTTCCTGTATTAGATGAGATTGACGCTGCCCGCGCAGCACATGACGACGAGCGGATAAAACGTCTGACGCATCAGCTAAAAAGCAGCTGCGCCAGCATGGGAATGCGCTCAGCCAGCACGATGTGTGCGGCACTTGAACAGCAGCCGTTGGGTGATTTTTCACTCAGAGAGGAGATCCAACAAAGTCTTTATGAGGTAGAACGTTGGCTGGAAAAAGAAAAACCGTCCCGCGCGTAACGGTACGTTGAAGCTGAGCATAGAGACTGACTTTAAATGGTACGCCCTGTAGGATTCGAACCTACGACCTACGGCTTAGAAGGCCGTTGCTCTATCCAACTGAGCTAAGGGCGCATTGCGAAGTGATTACTTCATGCAGATGAAACGCGTGAATTATACGGTCAGCGCCTGCTGAGTCAATGCCTTTTGTTTCAGTTGCTGGCGAAGTGAACGAATGTTGATTTTTTCTGCTGGTTCAAGGGTATCCAGGAAATCGCCTGGTAACAACTCAGCCCACGAAACGCCAGATTTAGGGATACATGTATTTAGAATATTTATGATTTTGCTTAACATTCCCTTACCCCTCCAGCGGTTCAGGAACTCTTTAATGTTAAGTATCGCCATCAAGGAAGAAAACAGTCACTTCGAACATGGACTAAAAATTATCATCTCCCATTTGGCAAACCAGTGGCATCAGGAGATTTGCTTTTTGCCTGTCGAGGATATCGATCGCGCTGACATCGCGTTTATTTCCCTGGATGAAGATTGGCTCAGCGCCGATTGCTATCAGATTCCGGTCCATACCCGCCGCCAACACCGGGTTGTCATCTGTAACAGAAACGATATAGATAAGCTGATGTTCCGGCCCTGCCTGTACATGTTGCCACTGATCTATCGGGAAGATGACGTTGAGGAAATGACTAAAAAATTAGTCCTCATCCTGCAAAAACGTGCGCTGCGCAACAACGTGCCCGCAACCATCTGCCATTACTGCACCACTCGCAACTTTTCTATCGAAGAACGTCAGTTCTTAATGTTTCTCGCCAGCGGCTATACCTTAGCCGAAACAGCTCACTTGCTCTCGGTAAGCGAAATTCAGGCCAAAGCCACCCGTCGCAGCATTATGAAAAAGCTGCATGTGAAAAACGATCAGCAATTCTTAAGATACATCCGGGCGCATCTGAACTTTCTACAAAATTAGGTGGCATCTCTCTGCCTGGTTTTTTATTGAGAAAAATCTCATCACCAATTAAGTATCGGCACCTACTGTACCTATCTCCATGCTGCCAGAATAATCCTGGCTTACTATTTCCGGGGTAACAGAAAGACACACCCGGTAATATTTTATCTAATCCCATAGAGAGGTTGAACTGGATAAAACGACTTTTTGGGCATTGAGTAAGACATCAGAAAACTTCCGGCAGATTATTCTGATGGGATACGCAATTGCCAGTCTGATGATTGCTGAAGCATTGAAACCCAACAGCACAAGGAAACTCGCCTTTATGCTGGAGAAAATTTGGGTCAGGGATGTTTATAGTCGGCAATTTATCCAGACCTGCCGCAACAGAAATGGAATGGAAAAGGATGCACAGCGCAAAACGCCGGGATCGACTTCGCCGTATACGAAACACTAACTGTACCTGGCAATATCCTCACTACACATCACAGGTATTTGACCAACTTGAGTATCTGACGCAAAAACTCGAATACACATTACCGAGTGACACTATATCTCAGGCGATTATTACGACAGATTACTATCTGGCCTATGCGCTGGGTCGACATTTATTTTCAGGAGCACGTACCGCGATCTTCCAGACCATTGAATCGGCCAAAATCAGCCTGCGAGAGTCGGTAATTAGTCAGTTAGTGGTTGATATGGAAGGTTTAACAATCTCTTATTTTGATGTTCTGGAGTATCTGCGCCAGCTAATTAAACCGCGGAATAACATCCAAATCTTCATATTGCTTTCCCGCCACGATGAAGACCTAATCCCTTTTATTTCTCTGTCCGGTCCATTTTATATCTTGTCACGTAGCCTGCGCCTCCCGGAGATGCGCCGCGCTTTATTGTCGCCAGTCCTTAACTATATTCACTCCAGGCACATAAACCAACTCGATTGGGAGATGGTGGAATTACTCTTACAAGGTAACTCCTTAAAAGAGATTGCTTTGTTACAAGCTCGCCCCTACCACCGTATCATCTATCGCTTGAACCAGCTGATTGCGCGTCTGGGCTTAGCAAACCGGCAGCGTTTTTTGCACCTGATACATCGCCTCAGCGTTACCTCTGCTCATTTAATTTAACACCCTAACCCTATGTGCCATAAGATTTTTTAGGAAATTACTTATTTTTATATGAGATAAAAGATCTAAATTTCACAACTATTTAATATTTACAACTATTCCTGGTATTATGCTAACTTCCACCACCCCAGTAAACCATACTGATTCTGTGCATATCAGCACAAATAGCGTCATTCCCACCTTAACAAATCCTAAACAATTAGTTTATTGTATTGTTTTTACCATTTAAAAATTTTTTTCAGTCTGCCATAATTCAAACAGCAGTAAAATAATGCCAATAGTCATTAACACATCTGGATCTTTTAGAACATCCTAACTGACATTAACAACCTGAATGTTGTAAGCCTTTTCCGAAAGAACAGAGCAGGTATAATCCCCATAGTTTTCTGATTAATTGTTAGTTTTCCCAGTGTGAAATGGATTTTCCACAAATTCATTGTTCTGTAGAAGAGCAACCGAATAAACAAGGATGAAATAATATTTATTCGACTCTCCCTCAGAACAACCCTTGGCTATTTGACAATATTATAACGCCTGATGTTTTATAAAATTATCAAGATACGCATACAGTTTGAGGCATACAACAATGAAACCAGCATCCGTTATCATTATGGACGAACACCCTATTGTCAGAATGTCGATAGAAGTACTACTTGAAAAAAACAGTAATATCCAGGTTGTGTTGAAGACCGATGACAGCCGTACGGCAATAGAGCACCTGCGCACTTACCCTGTCGATCTTGTCATTCTGGATATTGAACTACCTGGTTCAGATGGATTTACATTACTCAAGAGAATAAAGTCTCTGCAGGAGAATACTCGGGTGCTGTTTCTCTCCTCCAAATCGGAGTCTTTTTATGCCGGGCGTGCTATCCGGGCCGGCGCAAATGGTTTCGTCAGTAAACGAAAGGATTTAAATGATATCTACAATGCGGTAAAAATGATTTTATCGGGATATTCTTTTTTCCCTTCAGACACCCTTAACTTCATTAACAATATAAATATGAAAAAAGGTGTATTGAATGACATGCCGCTCTCTAATCGCGAAGTTACGGTTTTGCGTTATCTGGCAAATGGGCTCTCTAATAAGGAAATTGCTGAGCAGCTGTTACTCAGCAATAAAACGATTAGTGCTCACAAAGCTAACATCTACGCCAAACTCGGCTTACATACTATCGTTGAGCTGATCGATTACGCAAAAATGCATGAATTAATGTAATTGCACTCCCGGCGAGGCTTCGTTCGGGAGCGTTTTATCCGCACATTGATTAGTTATAGTTAATCATAAATGTGGCATCGGCCCTGGCGAGGCCTGGCTGAACCCCGTCTGCTAACGCGATATAGTTGGCGAAAAAGGTCAGCGTGGCATTGCCGTTCTCATCAATCCCTACGGTTTGGCTGGCCTGCTCGAGCGGTAATCGCGTACGGTCACTGTCATGCAGTTCGATCGCCACCTTTTGCGCCATCACCGCGTCATCAAGCGCCAGCAATGTCGTACCGGGGGCCGGAGTACCAGAAAACGTTATTGACGCGGATCCCGGCGGGCAGCCTTCCAGCTTCAGCGTAAACGCGACTGGTTGGGTAGTATCCCCGCTGGTCTGTAACTGCTTTGTTGGCCAGGTGCCCAATTCAACCGACTTATTGCTGTCGCTGGCAATCACCGCACAGGTAAAGTCCACCACGTTTCCGCGCAGTTCAATATTGATTTCGCCCAGCGATGAGGCCGCATGGCACAACGAGCTGAATGTCAGTATGGGCAGCATCACCAGAAGCGCCCATGAAGTTGGCGTTTGCTTGTTAGTCATAATCTACTCGCAGATAGCCACGGGCAGTAAAAGGCCCTTCGGTAGGTTTATTCCCCGTCACGCTAACCGGCCATGTCCGAATACTCACGTTTGCCGCGGCGTTATCATCCAGTTGAAATGGGATCGTGCTGGACAGATTATTGGGCGTCAGCGGTCTACCGGTTTTGTCGGCGACAATGAACCCTAAGTCAGGATTGTCTGATACCATCATTTGCCCGGAGGCTTTCTCGGCCTCTACCCGCATGGTTAAGTATGCCTGTGCAGCGACGTTGGTGCATTTTATCGCCACCGTTTTGGTCTGCGGATTAATGCCTTCGGGACGGTTTCCTGCCCCCGCCTTGCTGAACAACGATGCGCCAATATCGCCAAAATCAAACTCGACAATCTGCCCTGCGTTCACCTCACAGTTTTGTGGAACCTCCACCTTACCGCTGTAGCTGATGGTATAAACCGGCGTGCTTAGCGCATCTCCAGTACTGGTCGTGACATAGACTCTGAACATGGTCTGGCGCGGGATCGGCACCATGTTAATAAACGAGCGGATCACTTTGAGTTTAAACACCAGGTTTGAATCCTGTACGCCAAAAGGCTTCTGCTTCGAAACGTTCGAGTCAACGCCCATACGGATATAATTTCGCGGAGGATAAAACAACCCGGCATAGCTGTCGGTGATGCTCATGGCCCCCAGCAGGTAGTCATTGAGCTTCAGATACTGAAAACCACCCTCGGTACTTTGAACCGGAAGTTCAGTGACATAGCTTCGATAGGTGTAATTCACCGTTGTCCCAGCCGGACAGGTGGCATTAACGCCAACCCAGCCCGATTTTTCCGGTAACGTCACCACCTGCCCCGGCTGATTATTGCTGCTGTTAAAGACGTTCGACAGATCGTAAAAAACATCCGTTGGTGTGCCATTCGAGTTTTGGCAGACCGTCGCCCAGGACGAATGAGCCATCAGCAGTAAAGCGCTTCCCAGTAACAAACCTGTTTGTCGTTTCATCGTATTATTCCTGTCGCGCCGTTGGAGATTCGCACGTCACGTTCGTGAGCGTCACCGCCTGTTTCAGACTCTCCTCAGGCAAGGCATAGTGCACCACGCAGCGAGCGTTAGCGCTTTCCCCCCATTGGATCAGCAATTCACCTTTTAGCGGCAAGCCGCTCAGGTAGATTTGCCCGTCTTCGCCCACCATACTGGTCACGCCGCTGGTGTTTTCACGCACAACGGATCCAAATGGCACAGGTTTACCTGCATATTTCGCGGTTATCAGCGCCCGCACACCGATACGTGTATCAAACGCCGCTCGCACCAATGCTCCTTGCGTTGGCACGACGCTGCTAACGTTATTTTCCACATCGGTATTGTTGTTCATTGAATTGGTATCTAACGCGACGCGGTTATAGCGATAAACGGTGGCATACGGCATCACCGCGTATCCGCGCCAGTCGGTTTGCACGCCGGTCTGGTTTTCTATCCGCACACCCTGCGCGCCAGGTGCTTTAACCAGCACATTGGTGTCTCCCAGCGGCTGACTGAGCGTAATACCGTCCGCATGCCCCACCACGCCGCCGGAGAGCTGCCAGTTATAGTCATGTTGATCGCGATCGTAGTTGTATCCCACGCCCAGCGTGCCATAAGCCGCCTGCCAGTTGGCGCTGGCGTTTCCGCTGTAACCGTTGGTGCTGCTGTGCCCCTGATTCACGCTATAGCTCAGGTTGCGTCCATCCAGTAACGTACCGCCGATCCCGCTCTGCCAGCTGTTTTGTCCGTTGCTGTTGCGGTTGGCATTAAAAGTGGCGTAGGTGCGATCGAGCGCGTTATCACGCGAGTAGCGCCGTCCGCTTAGCAGGCTGAACGGCACTGACATATTGAATGCAAGAATACGGTCGGTGTCGGAGATGCCTACCGATTCATTCCACGACCAGGAGAGTGAATAGCTAATTCCCTGCCAGCCGCTGGCATAGCCCACCTGATACCAGGTATTGGTGTCTGAGGTATTCCAGTACGTTTGCTGACTCCCCGAAACATACAGCGAGCCGTAGTCTCCCAGGTTCTGCGAAATGTTAATCTGGAAGCGGCCCTTTTTGCTGTAACTCAGGTTGTGGTAACTCTTCACATCGGGCACGTCGTGGCGATTGCCTTCGCTGTCGTATTCATACTCATACCCTTCCATGCTGCGATACGCGACGTCATCAAGGGTATAGAAGCCGCGCGTTGAGTAGCGATATCCCAACAGCTGGAAGTTTGTACCAAAGTTGTTCAGCGATTTTGCATACAGAAAACGCAAAGACTGCCCCTGATGCGTACTGTCATCCGCCAGTTGACTGCGCGCATGGGTTAAATCCACAGAAACCGCCCCCCAGTCCCCCAGGTTTCGGCCGGTGCCTAAAACTACCGCGGTGTAACGTGAGGCCAGCTGCGTACCGCCATAAGCGGTGTAGCCTTCTGGTAACCCGGCAATTAATGTTCCCTGGAAAAAGAACGGGGAAGATTGCTGGCTATTGCCGCTGCGAAAATCCCCGGCAACCACGTCGTATTTGAAACGCCCTTCTCGTTGTAACAAGGGAACCGTGGAGTACGGCACCGTATAGCGCTGCTGGCTGCCGTCTTTTTCGTCCACTGTCACCTCAAGGTCACCGCTGGATGACGTCGGGTTGAGATCGGTTATCGAAAAAGCGCCTGGTGAAACATAGCTTTGATAAATCACATAGCCATTCTGACGAATGGTCAGTTTCGCTGCGGTACGCGCAATGCCGCGAACGGTTGGCGCGTAGCCCTGTAAGCTGTCGGGATACATACTGTCTGAGGAATAGAGCCGCGCCCCGCGAAACCCGACGCTGTCAAAAACGTCGTTGCCGGTGTTGCTGTCGCCCATCACCAGTTCACCCTTCAGCGGGATAATCGCGCGCTGAAGCCATGTACCGATATTTTTCCAGCTTTGTGAGTGGTATCCGTCACCTTTGGAATAGCTCCATGCGCCGTTATTTCTCAAGCGCCAGGGGCCATAGTTCAGGCCACTGAGCATACTTAAGAAATAGCTGTCAGTGTCACTGCCGCGGCTGCCGGTAAAGCTGTAGTTGACCAACGCAGCCGGGATCCCTTCATCCCACTCCTCCGGCGGAATATAGCCACGCGCGCTGTTTAACATTGACGCCTGCGGCAGGCTGACGTTCAAGCGCAGGGTAGAAAAATCAAATGCAATCTCACTGCCTGGAATCGCCTCAGGTAGATTGATGCAGGTATCGTTCGGATCCTTACTGAGTGCCGGAAATGCGGTGATATTGACGCCAAGGCGCTTCACCCAGTCGAGTCCAAAACACGGCATCAGCCCACCAGACTTCTCCCCGGCTTTTCCCGCGCTGGTCGTAAAACGAATATCCTGAGTGGCAACAAACTCATCGTTGCGCCAGATATCCACGCGATAAACGCCTTCAGGCTGATGATTGCCTTTTTCAAAACGTGATAAATCCGCCACGGTTGCCGTATCCGCAGATAAAAAGGCCGGATTAAAATAGCTTTCCCCATGGCTTAAAGAGGGAAAGAGCGCCGCCAGCGTGGACAACGCCACCCCCGCCAGCGGTGGCGTAACCCCCGGTAACAGGCCAGGAAAATACGTTGTCTTATTCATCGTTATCTCAACGCACGCTAACCGTTTGGGCCGGGGTCACGGCGCCATAATCATTGACCGTCTGGAACGTGACGTTGCCCTGAACGCCCGTTGGTAGCAGGACCTGCGCATCACTTTTCGGCGCGACCATCACGTTATCAACCTTCGTTTTCCCCACGTTGAGATTGACCAAGGTGACGTAATACGCTGACGGATTATTGATTTTCAGGTGGTTGCCGGTACGGGAGAATTTCAGCATCCCGGGCGCATCTTCCGGAATTTGCGGCAGATTATTCGGACGGACAAAAAGCTTGATGCGGGACAGAATCGCCAGTTGCAGAACGTTTTTACCCTCAAGGCTGTTTTTATTGACTGACGGAATGGCTTTCACATTCATCCAGAACAGCGATTCACGGTCTTTGGGCAGCGGAACACCTGCATAGATGATACGCAGCGTGTTTTCGCTTTTGGGTTCGCTGACGAACAGCGGAGGCGTAACCACAAACGATTTTTCTTTAACGCCTGCGCTATTCTCGATCCATGAATTGACCAGGTAACGTTCTTTGGTATCACTATTGCTAATAGACAGGGACGTTTGTTTAGCATCGGCTGGATAAATAACGCGGGTGGCGCCTAATGCAATGCCTCCGGCAGCCTGAACACTGGCAGCAGAAAATAAGGCCAGTAAAAGGATAAAACCTGATTTTAGATAATTAAACATAGCTACAAATACCTTTGGTGTGATTATCGTTGGGAAATTAATCAGGGATAAACCAACGTAAACCACACGTCTGAACGAAGCGTTCCCGGCGTTATATTTTCCGAGACAGCCCGATAACGAGCAGTGAAATGAAACGTCATCTCTTGCGTTATAATCGGCGCATAATGAAGCGGCAGCGCATTCGGAATAATTTGCTGTTGACGCTCATCAAATAACGCCAGACCGATCCCCGAAGCCGCAGACGCATCACCACTAGCAAGAAAAACCTGCGGATCTTCTGCTGGTGTCACACCTGCAAACGCAATCCCAACGTGGTCATAAACATCGGAGCTGCATGACGTTAAGCGCAGTGAAAACGGCACGCTGGTAGAGGCAAAGCTTCCCGTCCCGGAGAAAGCATTAGTGCGATACTGCCCCATTTGCACCCGCAAATTTTGGCTGTCGGTAGCGACCGTACAGGCACCATTGACGAGCTGCCCCCGTAAGTGAAGGCGGCCACTTTCCAGTATTACCGTATGTGCAAACACAGGCAGTACGCACAGCATTCCCGCCAGCGCCACGCCTTTCCCTATCATCTGCCGCATCCTTCATCATCCCCGGAAATTGCCTCATCCAGTGAGGCGAACGTCATCCTTGCGCAAATCAGAACGGCTTATTCGTACTTCATGATGAACGTCGCGTCGGCATTTGCCTGACCCGGCGTAGCGCTGGTGGCTGTGGCTTTGTAACGCGCAGAGAAACGTAGGGTGTTGGTCCCTTCTACCAGCGCCTGAGCGGTAGAGAAGGTAGCTCCATCCGGCTTCAGCACGGTGGACGTATTGTCCAGGATCTCAATCCCGACACCGCTGGCAGTGGTACCGTTATCTGCAGAAGTGACAGCCAGCAGGTTGTTGTTGGTAATATCGGATTGACCAGAGAAAGCCACGGCTGCGGTTGCGGCAACTTTCGGGTCACAGTCGTTCAGCACGATGGAGAACGGAATTTGCGCCGTTGTATCGCCAACTGCGGTAAAACTGGCGGTACGATACTGGCCTAAGGTGACAACCTGATCGGATGACTGAGTACTGACTGCACAGGCTGCATTGACCAGTTCACCTTCAAAATGCACAGTACCGCCGCTAACGCTTACCGGATCGGCTGCAACCGCTGCACCTGCAACTAACATCAGGCTGGCAATAACAGAAGAGGTCATTAATTTACGTTTCATGGATTTCCCTTGAATTACACACATCCGGCTCCGGCATCCTGCGGGATCCGTTTGAATCATTATCGACATTAAATGTCAGGCTAATTATCTCTGCATCCTGTAAAGATATATATCGCAAGAGAATTAGCTAACCTTTTACCCCAACTCTCCTGAGTATTTGATTCACTAATTAATCTTCGCGAATATGACTATTCGTCACAGGGTTAAATTAAACATTTCAATTAATGAAAAATACCTGCAAATCCTTTTATTGACCCTGGCCAATTCTTATTGGGACCTAAGAAAAATCTGTGTGAATATTACTTAAATGCTCCCATAAAGGTACGTAACAGACTGGTTTATGGCGCATTACCCCTGAAAACACCAGGGTGATGAATTGTTTCATTCACGTTAATTTTAATTCGCATGCTCATTAATTACCTGGGAGACTTCAGCCTCTGTGCTGATCCCATGCTCTGACCATGGCACCCGTTATCGCACGTAAAAACGCAAACGAAAACTGACAGCACGCCCCGCTTCTGACAAAATAGTGACATCCCCTTCGGTTTAACGTAACAGACGGAATTCTCTCTCTGATGGCAGCAAAGATTATTGACGGTAAAACGATTGCGCAGCAGGTGCGCTCTGAGGTTGCTCAAAAAGTTCAGGCGCGTTTAGCGGCTGGATTACGCGCCCCAGGCCTGGCTGTTGTGCTGGTAGGTAGCAACCCGGCTTCGCAGATTTATGTTGCGAGTAAACGCAAAGCCTGTGACGAAGTGGGGTTTGTCTCCCGCTCCTATGACCTGCCTGAAACCACCAGCGAGGCGGAGCTTCTTGAGCTGATCGATACGCTCAATGCAGATACCACCATCGACGGTATCCTGGTACAACTGCCGTTGCCGGCGGGTATCGACAACGTGAAAGTGCTGGAACGTATTGCACCGGATAAAGACGTTGACGGTTTCCACCCGTATAACGTCGGTCGCCTGTGCCAGCGCGCGCCGCGTCTGCGCCCATGTACTCCGCGCGGTATCGTTACCCTGCTTGAGCGTTACAACATCGATACCTACGGTCTGAATGCCGTGGTCATTGGTGCCTCGAATATTGTCGGTCGCCCAATGAGTATGGAGCTACTGCTGGCTGGGTGCACCACCACCGTCACCCACCGATTCACCAAAGATCTGCGCCGCCACGTAGAAAATGCTGACCTGCTGATTGTTGCCGTCGGTAAACCGGGCTTTATTCCTGGTGAGTGGATCAAAGAAGGTGCGATTGTGATTGATGTCGGCATCAACCGTCTGGAGAATGGTAAGGTTGTTGGCGATGTGGTCTTTGACGATGCGGCCGCACGAGCGTCATATATCACGCCGGTCCCCGGCGGCGTAGGACCAATGACGGTCGCCACACTTATCGAAAACACGCTGCAGGCGTGTGTTGAATATCATGATGTAAAGGACGTTTAAGATGGCCACATTTTCACTGGGTAAACACCCACACGTTGAACTCTGCGATTTGCTGAAGCTGGAAGGCTGGAGCGAAAGTGGCGCCCAGGCAAAAATTGCTATTGGCGAAGGGTTAGTGAAGGTCGATGGCGTTGTTGAAACGCGTAAACGCTGCAAAATCGTTGCCGGACAGACCGTCAGCTTTGAAGGCCACAGCATTAACGTCGTGGCGTGACCCTAAGTGCCGGATGAGGTTAACACCGTATCCGGCCACTTCCCCCTCTCGTTTTCAGATAATGACTTCATCCCCACTTCACAGTGAACTGATAGCATGTTGTTTTTCCATACGAAGCGATCATCATGCCCACTATCGTTACCCACGCGGCCGTTCCGCTCTGTTTAGGGTTAGGTCTCGGACTTAAAGTCATCCCCCCACGATTACTGTTTGCTGGCGTCGTTCTGGCCATGCTGCCAGATGCCGACGTGTTGTCATTTAAGTTCGGCGTCGCCTACGGCAATGTGTTTGGCCACCAGGGATTTACCCACTCACTGCTGTTCGCCTTCGTGGTACCGCTGCTCTGCGTCTTGATTGGCCGACGATGGTTTAAGGCGGGATTGATTCGCTGCTGGCTATTCCTGACGGTTTCACTGCTGTCGCACAGTCTGCTGGATTCTGTCACCACCGGCGGCAAAGGCGTCGGCTGGCTGTGGCCGTGGTCGGATGAACGCTTTTTCGCGCCGTGGCAGGTGATTAAAGTCGCGCCGTTCGCGCTGTCACGCTACGCCACGCCGTACGGGCACCAGGTGATCATGTCGGAGTTGATGTGGGTATGGCTGCCGGGAATCGTAATGATGGGTGTGCTGTGGTGGTATCGGAAACATTAATCTGCCGGATGCGACGCGCTGCGTCTTATCCGGCCTACACGGCCCGGTAAGCGTAAGCGCCACCGGGCATTACAGAGTTACTTACGACGCCAGGTGGTACCCTGCGGGCCGTCTTCCAGCACGATGCCCATCTCGTTGAGACGGTCACGCGCGGCGTCAGCTGCCGCCCAGTCTTTCGCCTTACGGGCATCCAGACGCTGTTGGATTAGCGCTTCAATTTCAGCAACTTCACCGTCATCCGCCTGCGCACCGCTTTGCAGGAACGCTTCTGGATCCTGTTCCAGCAGGCCCAGTACGCTGGAAAGCTTACGCAGATGCGCAGCCATGCCATTAGCCGCCGCCATATCTTCACCCTTCAGACGGTTAACCTCACGTGCCATATCAAACAGTACGGAGTAGGCTTCCGGGGTGTTGAAGTCATCGTCCATCGCTTCAATAAAGCGCGCTTCAAAGGCTTCGCCACCGGCTGGAGCAACGGATTTGTCGGTGCCACGCAGCGCGGTATACAGACGCTCCAGCGCAGAACGCGCCTGCTTGAGGTTCTCTTCGCTGTAGTTTAACTGGCTACGGTAATGACCGGACATCAGGAAGTAACGGATGGTTTCGGCATCGTAGTATTTCAGCACGTCGCGAACGGTAAAGAAGTTGCCCAGCGATTTGGACATTTTCTCGCGGTCAACCATCACCATCCCGGAATGCATCCAGTAATTAACGTACTCACCGTCATGCGCACAGGTGGACTGAGCGATTTCGTTTTCATGGTGCGGGAACATCAGGTCCGAACCGCCGCCGTGAATATCGAAATGGTTGCCCAGTTGTTTGCAGTTCATCGCCGAACATTCGATGTGCCAGCCCGGACGGCCCGCGCCCCACGGAGATGGCCAGCTCGGCTCGCCTTCTTTGGACATTTTCCACAGCACGAAGTCCATCGGGTTGCGTTTCACATCAACCACGTCAACGCGCGCGCCTGCCTGCAACTGATCCAGATCCTGGCGCGACAGCTGGCCGTAGTTCGGGTCAGTCGGCACGTCGAACATCACGTCGCCGTTATCAGCAACGTAAGCGTGACCTTTGGCAATCAGCTGTTCAGTGATTTCGATAATTTCAGCGATATGGTGCGTAGCACGCGGCTCCAGATCCGGGCGCAGAATATTCAGCGCATCGAAATCGCTGTGCATTTCCGCGATCATTCTGTCGACCAACGCCACAAAGCTCTCGCCGTTTTCATTCGCGCGCTTGATGATTTTGTCATCGATATCGGTAATGTTGCGCACATACTTCAGCTTATAGCCGAGGAAGCGCAGATAACGCGCAACGACGTCGAAAGAAACGAAGGTACGTCCGTGGCCAATATGACAGAGATCGTAAACGGTAATACCACACACGTACATGCCGACTTCCCCGGCATGAATAGGTTTGAATTCCTCTTTTTGGCGCGTCAGTGTATTAAAGATTTTTAACATCGAAGATTCCGTGTAGACGTGTGTGGATAGTAAAGTCTGTATAATACCCATAATTTAGACCGGAAGCAGCACACTTTGCGAGGTGATCGCAGCTTGCGGTTATGCTATAACACACCCCTAACTCTGACCCTTGACGGGGTCGAAGCACCAATCTATCGGAACAGGATGCAAAAATGGTTACTTTCCACACTAATCACGGCGATATCGTAATCAAAACGTTTGATGATAAAGCGCCTGAAACAGTTAAAAACTTCCTGGACTACTGCCGCGAAGGTTTTTACAACAACACCATTTTCCACCGTGTTATTAACGGTTTCATGATCCAGGGCGGCGGTTTCGAGCCAGGCATGAAGCAAAAAGCCACGAAAGAAGCGATCAAAAACGAAGCGAACAACGGTCTGAAAAACACCCGTGGTACGCTGGCGATGGCGCGTACTCAGGCTCCGCACTCCGCAACCGCACAGTTCTTCATCAACGTTGCAGACAACGACTTCCTGAACTTCTCCGGCGAAAGCATGCAGGGTTGGGGTTACTGCGTGTTCGCTGAAGTTGTTGAAGGCATGGACGTGGTTGATAAAATCAAAGGCGTTTCCACTGGTCGCAGCGGTATGCATCAGGATGTGCCAAAAGAAGACGTTATCATCGAAAACGTGACCGTCAGCGAGTAATCGTGGCGACACTGTTTATTGCAGATCTTCACCTCTGCACAGAAGAACCGGCGATTACCGCCGGTTTTCTGCGTTTTTTAGCCGGTGATGCGCGAAAGGCCGATGCGCTATACATTCTTGGCGACCTGTTTGAAGCCTGGATTGGCGACGACGATCCTAATCCGCTGCATCGTGAAATGGCCGCGGCGATAAAATCACTGACTGATTCCGGCGTTCCCTGCTTTTTTATTCACGGCAACCGTGATTTTCTGCTCGGTAAACGTTTTGCCCGTGCGAGCGGCATGACCTTGCTTCCCGAAGAAAAAGTGCTCAACCTGTATGGCCGCAAGGTGCTGATCATGCATGGCGACACCTTATGCACCGACGACGCAGGCTATCAGGCATTTCGCGCCAAAGTGCATCAACCCTGGTTACAGAAGCTGTTCCTCGCTCTGCCGCTGTTCGTTCGCCAGCGAATCGCTGCGAAAATGCGTGCCAACAGCAAAGCAGCCAACCACACCAAATCTCTGGAAATCATGGATGTGAATCAGCAGGCCGTGATTAGCGAGATGGAAAAACATCAGGTTCAGTGGTTAATTCACGGCCATACCCACCGCCCTGCCGTCCACGAACTTACGGCCAATGAGCAACCCGCTTTCCGCGTGGTATTAGGCGCATGGCACACCGAAGGTTCGATGATCAAAGTCACCCCTGACGACGTTGAACTGATCGCCTTTCCGTTTTAACTCTGCAGATACCCAGTTCCTCTTTACACAAAACTATTCGAGTTGCATCGAGGCGGCAAATCTGTGAGTCCCCTGGAGCTTACAAAAGTAAGTGACTGGGGTGAGCAGATGCAGCCAACAAAGAGGCTGCTTGAAGAGTGAAGTGCAAAGCGCGCAATCGTTTTCCTTGGCGGTGAATTATGCTATTCTCTGTGGCCTCAAAAGTCGAGTGTAGTGCACCACAGGAGTTTTCAGACGCATGTCTTCCCGCAATAATCCGGCGCGTGTCGCCATCGTGATGGGGTCCAAAAGCGACTGGGCTACCATGCAGTTCGCCGCCGAAATCTTCGAAATCCTGGACGTTCCGCATCATGTTGAAGTCGTCTCCGCCCACCGCACCCCAGACAAACTGTTTAGCTTCGCCGAAAGCGCTGAAGAGAACGGTTATCAGGTGATTATTGCCGGGGCCGGTGGCGCAGCGCATTTGCCTGGCATGATTGCGGCGAAAACGCTGGTGCCTGTCCTCGGTGTTCCGGTGCAAAGCGCAGCGCTGAGCGGCGTAGATAGCCTCTACTCTATCGTTCAAATGCCGCGCGGTATTCCGGTCGGCACGCTGGCGATCGGCAAAGCGGGCGCGGCAAATGCGGCCCTGCTGGCAGCACAAATTCTGGCTACACACGATAAAGAACTGCATCAGCGTCTGCATGACTGGCGCAAAGCGCAAACCGATGAGGTGCTGGAGAACCCGGACCCGCGAGGTGTCGCATGAAGCAGGTCTGCGTACTTGGCAACGGACAGCTAGGGCGCATGCTGCGCCAGGCCGGTGAGCCACTGGGCATAGCGGTCTGGCCCGTCGGGCTGGACGCTGAACCGGCTGCGGTCCCTTTTCAGCAAAGCGTGATCACCGCTGAGATTGAGCGCTGGCCGGAAACGGCACTCACCCGCGAACTGGCACGCCACCCGGCGTTTGTTAACCGCGACGTCTTCCCGATTATTGCCGACCGTCTGACGCAAAAGCAGCTTTTTGACAAGCTCGGTCTGGCGACCTCGCCGTGGCAGCTGCTGGCAGATAAAAGCGAATGGTCTGCGGTATTCGACAAACTTGGCGAGCTGGCGATCGTGAAACGTCGCGTCGGCGGCTACGACGGACGTGGACAGTGGCGCTTGCGCGCAAATGAAACTGAGCAACTGCCGGACGACTGCTACGGCGAGTGCATCGTCGAGCGAGGAATCAACTTCTCCGGTGAAGTCTCACTGGTTGGCGCTCGTGCGCACGACGGCAGCACCGTTTTCTATCCGCTGACCCATAACCTCCATCAGGACGGCATTCTGCGCACCAGCGTGGTATTCCCGCAGGCTAACGCCAGACAGCAGGAACAGGCTGAAGCAATGCTCTCTGCCATCATGCAGGAGCTGGGCTATGTCGGCGTGATGGCGATGGAGTGTTTCATCACTCCGGAAGGTCTGCTGATTAACGAACTGGCTCCGCGCGTGCACAACAGTGGCCACTGGACGCAAAACGGCGCCAGCATCAGCCAGTTTGAGCTGCATCTACGTGCCATTACCGACCTGCCGTTACCGACGCCGGTGGTGAACCACCCTTCGGTGATGGTAAACCTGATTGGTAGCGACCTGAACTACGACTGGCTGAAGCTGCCGCTGGTGCATCTGCACTGGTATGACAAAGAGGTGCGTGAAGGGCGTAAGGTGGGTCACCTGAACCTGAGCGACAGCGATACCGCGCGCCTTAGCGCGACGCTGGAAGCGCTTATCCCCCTGCTGCCGCCGGAATATGCCAGCGGTATTATCTGGGCGCAGTCAAAGCTGAAATAAGCCAATAATGCCGGGGAGTTGATTTTATCCTTCCCCGGCCCCTCCTCTGGCGCGTAAAATCCCCTCCATTGCTGTTTTGTATTTTCAGGATCAAACATGAACGATGGAACGGACTACCGCGCAATTTTGCTCGCCGGTACGCCTTTAATCGATGTACGCGCCCCCGTGGAATTTCAGCAGGGCGCAATGCCGGGCGCAATCAACCTTCCCTTAATGAACGATGACGAACGTGCCACCGTCGGGACCTGTTATAAACGTCAGGGGCCCGAAGCCGCCCTCGCGCTCGGCCATCAACTGGTCTCGGGTGAGACCCGCCAACAGAGAATGCGGGCCTGGCAGGACGCCTGCCGTCAAAATCCTGCGGGCTATTTATGCTGCGCGCGCGGCGGTCAGCGTTCGCATATTGTGCAGCAGTGGCTGCATGAGTCCGGTATTGACTATCCGCTGATTAAAGGCGGTTACAAAGCCCTGCGCCAGGCAGTGATACAGCTGACTGAAGAATTAGTGCAAAAGCCGATCGTCTTAATTGGCGGCTGTACCGGGAACGGTAAAACGCAGCTGGTGCAACAGCAGCCAAACAGTGTGGATCTCGAAGGTCTGGCGCACCATCGCGGCTCCTCGTTTGGGCGCACCGTTGAACCTCAATTGAGTCAGGCGAGTTTTGAAAACCTGCTGGCGGTTGAAATGCTCAAAACCGATAGCCGTCAGGATTTACGTCTGTGGGTACTGGAAGATGAAGGCCGCATGATCGGGGCTAATCATCTGCCCGAATGCCTGCGCGAGCGCATGACCCAGGCATCAATTGCGGTGGTGGACGATCCTTTTGAGCGTCGTCTGGAGCGACTACGCGAAGAGTATTTCGTGAAGATGCACCACGATTTTACCCACGCTTATGGCGAGAGCCAGGGCTGGCAGGAGTACAGCGAGTATCTGCACCACGGCCTGTTTGCTATACGCCGTCGTCTGGGTTTACAACGTTTTGCCGAACTGACCACCCTGCTCGACGAGGCTCTGCGCGAACAGCAGGCAACGGGCAGCACCGACGCCCATATGGGCTGGCTGGTACCGTTGCTCAATGAGTATTACGACCCGATGTATCGCTATCAGCTGGAAAAGAAAGCCGCGAAAATCGTCTTTCGCGGCACATGGCAGGACGTTGCCGAGTGGCTTAACGCACAGTGATCAGTGTCTGTCGCGCTTATCTGCGCGTTTTGCCAGCCAGTCACCCAGCACCTGAACGACCTGCACCAAAATAATCAGCGCCACCACGGTGACGATCATGACCTGGGTTTCGTAGCGGTAATAACCAAAGCGAATCGCCAGGTCGCCGACTCCACCGCCGCCAACGATCCCGGCCATCGCGGAGTAACCGATCAGACTCACCAGCGTTATCGTCAACCCACGCAGCAGACCCGCGCTCGCTTCAGGTAACAGAACGGTGCAGATGATGCGCATCGGGCTGGCGCCAAACGCTTCCGCCGCTTCAATAATCCCTTTATCGACTTCACGTAGCGCGCTATCAACCAGACGGGCATAGAAGGCGATTGCCGCCACTGAGAGCGGGACCGACGCCGCAATCGGGCCAATGGTATTCCCGAGCAAAAACTGGGTTAGCGGCAGCAGCAGAACCAGCAGGATCACAAACGGTACCGAACGAATGATATTCACCAGCACGGAGCTGAGCAGATACACAAAACGGTTTTGCCAGAATAAATGCCGGTCGGTGACGAAAATCAGAAAACCGAGCGGCAGACCACCAATAATTGCCAGCACCGTAGAGATGCTCAGCATCTGGAAGGTTTCATTAAACGCCAGCGTCAAATCAGGCAATAAATCATCCACGAATCACCTCCACCTGTGCAGTACGTTGACGAATATGTTCCACGGCGACTTCCACCGCTGAAGGGTTATGCGGCGCGGTCAGCTGCACGACCAGAATCCCCAGCGCACGTTCGCCAATATATTCAATTTTGCCGTGCAGAATGTTCACCGCCACGCCAAATTTAACCGCGACTTCTGACAACACCGGCTGTTCCGCCGAATCGCCGATGAACAGAATTTTTAGCAACTGGCCGGGCAGATGCTGGCGCAGACGCTCGGGCAGCGTCAAATTGAGGGTATGCGACACCAGCTGCTGCGTAAACGCGTGCTGCGGATGAGCAAAAACGTCAAACACCTCACCAGACT
Organism: Citrobacter sp. Cpo061; assembly: GCF_030332845.1. Taxonomy (NCBI): domain Bacteria; kingdom Pseudomonadati; phylum Pseudomonadota; class Gammaproteobacteria; order Enterobacterales; family Enterobacteriaceae; genus Citrobacter; species Citrobacter sp. Cpo061. The sequence continues at coordinate 306,048 of NZ_JAOWHB010000050.1, read as the reverse complement.
CCACCACCTTGCCACCGGACATCACCGCCACGCGATCGCAAATCGATTTGATCACGTTCATCTCGTGAGTGATCAGCACGATCGTGATCCCCAACTGTTGGTTGATCTGCTTAAGCAACGCCAGAATCGTGGCTGAGGTTTCGAGATCTAAGGCGGAAGTAGGTTCATCACACAGCAACACATCCGGATGATTGGCAATCGCGCGGGCAATACCCACACGCTGCTTTTGCCCACCGCTGAGCTGAACCGGAAAGCGGTTCGCCTTGTCTGACAGCCCCACCAGCGCCAGGATTTCGCTCACGCGCGGGCCAATTTTACTGCGCTCCCATCCGGCAGCCTTCAGGCTAAAGGCGACGTTTTGCGCCACGGTACGGGTATGCATCAGGTTAAAATGTTGAAAAATCATACCGATACGCTGACGGGCTTTACGTAGATGCCCCCCTTCCAGCGCGGAAATTTCTACGCCGTTCACCTTCACGCTTCCCTGGCTCGGACGCGTTAAGGCGTTCAGGGTGCGCAGCAGCGTACTTTTCCCCGCGCCGCTGGTCCCGACAATGCCAAATATCTCACCTGCGCCAATGCGCAAGCTAACGTCATCAACCGCCCGGGTTGATGGTCCACGGCCTGCGCTAAAATCCACGCAAACTTTCTCAATCTCAATCATAGCCACCTCAGAAATGCGAAAAGGGCAGTCGTCGCTGCCCCTGTTAACCCTTGTGCGCAGCGATTATTGGGTTGTCGACATCCATTCCGGTTTCTGGAAGGCGCTGTAGATATTTTGCGGATCGTCGATCACCGCGCGATACGCCGGAGATTTCACCGCCTCAACAATATCTTTTGCGAACGGTTTATCCGCATCTTCACTGCGTACCGCGATGATATTTTTCAGATTTTCGTCCAGGTGTTCCTGCTTGATGGCGCTGGCGAGATCCATTTTTGCCGCCACGGCAAAGTTACCGTTGACCAGCGCACCGGTCACACCGTCCAGCGTACGCGGCAGCTGTGCCGCTTCCAGCGGTTTAAACACCAGCCCTTTGGGATTGCTGGCGATATCGCGCTCGGAGGCTTTAGTTGGATCAATATTGTCTTTGATGGTGATAAGGCCAATAGACTGCAGGAAACGCAGACCGCGAGCCAGGTTGGTGGGATCGTTGGAGAGCGTGATCACATCTCCTTTTTTCAACTCATCCAGGCTTTTGATTTTATGTGAGTAAAACCCCATCCCGGCCGTCGGGACCACAATCAGCTTGCTCAGCTTCAGGCCTTTATCGGCAGTGAATTTGTCAAAATAGAGCGAATGCTGGAACAGGTTAGCATCAATGCTACCGTTGGAGAGCGCCATGTTTGGCTGCACGTAATCGCTGAATTCGCGCACCACTACCTTATAGCCTTTCTCTTTCAGCGTGGGGGCAATGGCCTGTTTCACCATATCGCCGTATGGCCCAGGCGCGACGCCAAACACGATTGTGTGCGGGTCACTGTTCGCATGAGCAAACTGTAATCCACAGGCCAGTAACAGCGCCCCGGTCGCGACGCGTAAACTCTGACGCAATCCCATATTCTCTCCATTTTAACGTTGTGGTGTCATGTCTCACGCCGTTCTTGCGACGTTGTTCTTGTTGGCCCGTTAACAGGCTGATTGTTAACATGACACAGATCACAACCTGCTGTCCTTGAAATTATTTCATGATGTTGCAGAGTATGTTTTTAAATGAAAGAAGGTATGAAAAAGCCGGATGTCGGCACAAGTGCCTTATCCGGCCTACAACAGCTTTCTTAGGCCCGATAAGCGCAAGCGTATCAGGCGGCAGGCGTTCGATTAGAAGTCGTAACGCAGACGAACCAGATTCATGTCACCCAGATTGTCGGTGCTGGAGGTAAAGACGTGTTCGTAGTCAACACGGAAACCGTAATCCAGCTGGAAGCTGATCCCCACGCCGTTGTCGGTACGCAGGTAGTTACGGCCATTCACGTACTCAATACGGTCGCCCATAAAGTACGGCTGAACGGATTTCAGCGCATATTGACCCACCGGGAAGGTGTAACCGGCGAAGTATTCCAGACCCCAGGCGTCACCGGCAAAGTAGTCGTTAACAGAGACTTTTTTGGTGGTCATGAAGTTTTGATACCAACCGCCGCCCATCGAGAAGGTCCAGTTGTCCGGTTTCCAGCTCAGCGCGGTACCGACGATGTTTTGATCGTAGGTTTTGCTGGTGTTGCCACGCATTTCCGCGCGAGTGTAGTTCCACGCCGTACCCCAGGTCAGGTCATCGGTAATGTGATAATCCACACCCAGTGAGCCGCCGCCTTTACGCTTGTAGCGCAGACCGTTGTTCGGGTTGTAATCATCACTGAACAGATAAGAGGCGTAGAGATCCACATCACCTACGGTATTCTTATACTTCAGTGATTTACGCGTACGATAGGAACCATCATAGTCGCCATTAATACCGTTACCTGGCGCCTGACCGATCATGTCATAGTCCCAGATATCCGTTTTCGCACCGACTACATCATAGTAAATGCTGTTCTGTTGACCAAAGGTCAGCGTACCCCAGGTTGCACTCTTCAGACCGGTGTACAGCATACGACGCGTGGTATCGTTGGCACCGTCAGCGTAGTGGTTATCCCAGTTGAACATTGCCGGGAAGTTAACGCCCAGCTCGTAGTAGCTCACCCAACTGATATCATCAAACAGATAGTAGTCAGCGGCGAAGCGGAAACGTGTACCGCCATCGAAGCCATTACGTTTGTAGCCATTCTTACCATCGTCACCGGCCATATTCTGGAACTGCGGACGAATACTTCCGCCGACGGTGAAGTTAAGACGGCTCAGCGGGTTGCCCGCCTGCGGATCTTGTTTCAGGACCGTGATTTCCGCCTGTGAAGCGAAAGTCGTTAATGCCACTGCTGCGCCGATCGATACCGCCAGCGCTGTTTTTTTTATAGTCATTATTTATACCTTAATAGATAGCCTGCCAATTATTCAGCACACAAATATTAACGTTTATTAATACTCTCGTGTTGTTGGGTTTTTATTGTTCTGTGCTGTTAAATATCAAGGAGTTATCAATTTGTGCTACATAGAAAAAAAGACGCACCGATTTTAAAACCGGTGCGTAATCATCACGAATATGAATTAACTACTGAACTGACGGAACAGCGCTTTACCTTTTAGCAGACTTGAACCGAGCCATCCGCCGCATAAAGAGAGCAGCAATGCTCCACTAAATGGTAATACTACCCACAGTCGCCAGTCTGGCTCCCACGGGAAATCAAACACTTTGGTTTGCAGTACCGCCAACGCTGTTTCCGCACCGATGGCCGCCACCAGTCCGGCAACCATCCCGAGCATGGCGAACTCGCACCACAGCGTGGTACGCAGCAGCTTCTTACCTGCTCCCAGCGTGCGCCAGACCACCAACTCCTGATGACGCTGACGCATCCCGACCTGGACCTGCGCCAATAGCAGCAGCATGCCACAGGCGGTGACCAGTACCACCATCACCTCCAGTGCGCGGCTCACCTGATCCAGCACCTGGCTCACCTGTTTGAGGATGGCGCCAATATCCAGCAGGCTGATGGTCGGGAATTCGCGGTTAAGCTGCGTTAGCATGCCGTTGCCGTTCTCCCAGCGAAAGCTGGTTAACCAGCTTTGCGGCTGAGCATCCAACGCGCCGGAGGGGAAGATAAAGAAGAAGTTGGGCCGCAGGCTTTCCCAGTCCACTTTGCGCAGACTGCTGACCGTGGCGCTGAAATCCTGGGTATCGCCCATAAAAGTCACCCGATCGCCGAGTTTGACGTTCAGCCGTTTCGCTAACCCCTCTTCCATCGACACTTCGCCCGCTTTTGGCGGCCAGCTTCCGGCGGTTATCGGGTTATGATCCGGTCGGGTATCCTGCCAGGTCAGGTTAAGCTCGCGGTTCAGCGCCTCATCCTGATTGCCTTCGGTCGGCTTCTCATTGATAGCCGTCAGACGCGCCCGCACAATCGGATAGAACGATTCCGGGATCACCTGATGCTCGGACAGGAAAGCCTTCAGCGGAACCACCTGCTCGGTGGCAATGTTGATCAGGAAATAGTTCGGACTTTCCGGCGGCATTTGCTGCTGCCAGCGGTCGAGCAGATCGCCGCGCAGCACCAGTAACAACGCCAGCAGCATAAAGGAAAGCGAAAATGCCGATAGCTGGCTGAGCGTTGACCACGGCTGGCGTAACAGTCGACTGACCGCCAAACGCAGCGGCAGTGAGGAGAGCGTCAGACCACGCAGCACGTTGAGCAGCATCCAGCCGAGCACCCCGCACAACAGCGCCAGTACCACCGCACCAGCCAGTACCGCCCACAGCAGTGGACTTCCGCCCATCAGTCCAGCAAGCAGTGCAATCACGACTATCACGACCACCGGCAAATAAAACTTCAGGGGCCAGACGTTTGCCACCACGTCACGGCGCAGCACCCGCAGCGGCTGCGTTGCCAGCAGCAGGCGGTAAGGGCGTAACCCCACCAATAGCGAAATCACCGTCATGGTGCCTAGTGCCCATAACCACGGCCAGGGGCTGGCAGGCGGTAGTTCTCCAGGCAGAACCGGCTTGAGCAGCAGCACCAGCACGCGCTCGAATAACAGTCCGAATAGTCCGCCGGTCACGCCAGACAGCGCCAGCACCATCAGCCATTGACCAACAATCAGCCTGCGTAGTTGCGCTCTGCCCGCGCCGAGGGTTTTCAGAATAGCCACCAGATCGTAACGGCTGCGGCAATAATGGCTCATCGCCACGGCAACCGCGGCGACCGCCAGCAACAGCGTTAACAGCGCCGACAGCAGCAAGAACTGTTGCGAACGCTCAAGTGATTTCCCCAGCGCCCCTTCATCCTGCTCCAGCCCATACCAGCGCTGTTCAGGCTTTAACTGTGGCAGCAGCCACTTTTCATAGGCTTCCAGTTGCGATGGCGTCCCGCCAAATTTATAGCGCCAGGTCACGCGGCTTCCCGGCTGTACCGCCGCTGTTTTTTCGACATCCGCCATGTTCATCATCAGACGCGGTGCTATCTGGAACGGATTAAAACCAGAGTCCGGCTCCTGCACCACCTCCCCGGCAATGCGCAGCGTGGCATCGCCAACGTCGATGGAATCACCGACTTTTAAGTTGAGTAGCGCCATCAGACGTGGGGCCAGCAGCACCGAGCCCGGCTGCGGTTTCAGTCCCGGCGGGTTGGTTTGCAGCGTGCCGTACATCGGATACACATCATCTACCGCTTTGACGTTCGCCAGCTGCGGCGTATCCCGGGCAAAAGTCATGGTGGCAAAGGTGAGCTGTTCGCCCACCTTCAGGCCACGCTGTCGCGCCTCGTCAATCCATGCTTTCGGCACGGTACGCGAACTTTGTAGCGACCGATCGCCCGCCATAAACTCACGGCTTTGCTGGCTCAGCCCTTTTTCCATACGATCGCTGATATTGCCCATCGCCAGCACACAGGCTACCGCCAGGCTCAGCGCCAGCCAGACAATCAGTAGTGAAGGCGAGCGCCATTCGCGCCAGAACCAGCGTGCAATCATGCCTCCTCCTGCAACTGTCCATTCACCAGACGTAAGCGCCTGTCGCAACGCGCCGCCAACTGCGGGTCATGCGTCACCAGAATCAGGGTGGTGCCGTGTTCCCGGTTCAGAGAAAACAACAGGTCGGCTATTTTGTCTCCGGTCTGGCGATCGAGGTTGCCCGTTGGTTCATCGGCAAACAGCACGTCAGGGCGACCGTTAAACGCTCGCGCCAGCGCCACGCGCTGCTGCTCCCCGCCGGAAAGCTGGGCCGGAAGATGATCAAGACGTTTTCCCAGTCCCAGTTGTTCCAACAGCGTTTTTGCCCCGTCACGACTTTTTCCGCTATTTTCGCCGCGCAACAGCGCGGGCAGTTCGACGTTTTCCAGCGCGTTGAGGGTCGGAATTAACATGAATGACTGGAAGACAAAACCCACGTGCCGCGCCCGCAGCTGCGCCCGGGCTTCTTCGTCCATGGTGTGCAGCGCCTGCCCCACCAGGCTGACTTCACCGCTGGTGCCATCGTCAAGCCCGGCGAGAATCGCCAGCAGCGTGGATTTCCCCGATCCCGACTCGCCAATCAACGCAATGGTCTCGGCGCGTTTGACAACCAGTTCAACTCCGGTAAGGATGGATAGCTCATGATCACCCTGACCGACGGATTTCTTAAGATGATGAACTTCAACAATGTTTTCCGCTGGCATTGGCCTTTCCTGTTCCTGGTCCTGTTAACTTTCCGCGCCGCCGCAGCGGACACGTTATTAATTCTGGGTGACAGCCTGAGCGCCGGATACCGAATGTCCGCCAGCGCCGCGTGGCCTGCGCTACTTAATGATAAATGGCAAACCAAAACGCCAGTGGTGAATGCCAGCATTAGCGGCGACACCTCGCAGCAGGGCCTGGCCCGTCTGCCTGCATTACTCAAGCAGCACCAGCCGCGTTGGGTACTGGTCGAACTTGGCGGCAACGATGGCCTGCGCGGCTTTGCGCCTGCGCAAACCGAACAAACCCTGCGCACGATTTTGCAGGACGTGAAAGCGGCAAATGCCGAACCGCTATTAATGCAAATTCGTCTGCCGGCAAACTACGGTCGCCGTTATAATGAAACCTTTAGCGCGATTTATCCAAAGCTCGCCAAAGAGTTTGATATCCCTCTGCTGCCATTTTTCATGGAAGAGGTTTATCTGAAACCCCAGTGGATGCAGGATGATGGTATTCATCCTAACCGTGACGCCCAGCCGTTTATCGCCGACTGGATGGCGCAACATCTCACCCCTTTTCTATCCTAAATAATTCGAGTTGTATGAAGGCGGCAAGTGAGAGAGTTCCCAGGAGCATAGATAACTATGTGACTGGGGTGAGCGAGCGTAGCCAACGCGCAGACAACTTGAAGTATGACGGATATAGTAAATCACGACTCGTAACTCAACGGAGATCCTGACAGGTAAAGTTATGCAAAAATCGGTCTTAATAACAGGATGTTCCAGCGGAATCGGCCTGGAAAGTGCGCTTGAGCTAAAGCGCCAGGGTTTTCAAATTCTGGCAGGCTGTCGCAAACCTGACGATGTCGCGCGTATGAACAGCATGGGATTCACTGGCGTGTTGCTGGATCTGGATTCACCCGAAAGCGTGGATCGTGCCGCCGATGAAGTGATCGCCCTGACCGATAATCATTTATATGGGATCTTTAACAACGCCGGATACGGTGTCTATGGTCCCCTGCCCACCATCAGCCGCGAACAGATGGAACAGCAGTTTTCCGCCAACTTCTTTGGCGCACATCAGCTTACCATGCGCCTGTTACCTGCCATGTTACCCCACGGCGAAGGGCGCATCGTGATGACCTCCTCGGTGATGGGATTGATCTCAACGCCGGGACGCGGCGCCTATGCCGCCAGCAAATATGCACTGGAAGCCTGGTCCGACGCACTGCGTATGGAACTGCGCCACAGCGGGATTAAGGTCAGCCTGATTGAACCCGGCCCCATCCGTACCCGCTTTACCGAAAACGTCAACCAGACCCAGAGCGATGCTCCCGTTGAAAATCCCGGCATTGCCGCGCGTTTTACGCTGGGACCAGAAGCGGTTGTCGCTAAAGTGCGTCATGCGTTTGAGAGCGATAAACCAAAGCTACGTTATCCGGTTACGCTGGTGACCTGGGCAGTGATGCTGCTTAAACGCCTGTTGCCAGGCCGCATAATGGACAAAATTTTACAGGGTTGAGTTGAAGCTCGCGCGTCAGCCCCCATGTAACAAGAAATCGACAAAAGAGAGTAACTCCATGTCCACACAGAATATTGTTAATATTAATGAATCGAACCTGCAGCAGACCCTTGAACAGTCGATGACCACGCCGGTCCTGTTCTATTTTTGGTCTGAGCGCAGCCAGCATTGTCTGCAATTAACGCCGATACTGGAGAGCCTTGCCGCCCAGTATAACGGTCAGTTTATTCTCGCTAAGCTGGACTGCGACGCCGAGCAGATGATCGCCTCCCAGTTTGGTCTGCGCGCGATCCCTACGGTTTATCTGTTCCAGAACGGTCAGCCGGTAGATGGATTCCAGGGCCCGCAACCGGAAGAGGTTATTCGCGCGCTGCTGGAGAAAGTGCTGCCGAGCGAAGAAGAGCTGAAAGCACGCCAGGCTATCGAATTCATCGAAGCCGGTAATCACGCGGATGCGCTGCCGCTGCTGAAAGAAGCCTGGCAGATCTCCAACCAGAGCAGCGAAATCGGTCTGCTGCTGGCGGAAACGCAAATCGCCCTGAACCGTTCTGACGAAGCCGAAGCGGTGCTGAAAACCATTCCGTTGCAGGATCAGGACACCCGCTATCAAGGGCTTATCGCACAGATCGAATTACTGAAGCAGGCCGCTGATACACCGGAAATCCAACAGTTGCAGCAGCAGGTCGCCAGCAATCCACAGGATGCGGCGCTGGCAACGCAGTTGGCTATTCAATTGCACCAGGTCGGACGTAACGAGGAATCGCTGGAATTACTGTTCAGCCACCTGAAGAAAGATCTTACGGCTGCCGATGGTCAGGCACGTAAGACTTTCCAGGAGATCCTTGCCGCACTGGGTACCGGTGATGCGCTGGCCTCGAAGTATCGCCGCCAGCTGTACGCGCTGTTGTACTAATTGGTTCATCATGCCCGATGGCGCTACGCTTATCGGGCTTACAAACACAACCAGCACCTCATTCCCGTCGGCCGGATATGGCGGTAGCCGCCATACGGCATCACATCACGGTTTCTTTAATGGCGTTACCACTAATTGGTGGCGCGAATTATAGAATTTTCGATAGGTTAAGTAGCAGGCGATAATGGTCGACAGGCTGGCGGTTGATAGCAGCATAAACGTCACCATAATCTGATACTTAATCGCTTTTACCGGGTCAATACCTGCAAAGATCAATCCTGACATCATTCCCGGTAAACTCACCAGCCCCACGGTCTTCGCTGAATCAATCGTCGGGATCAGCGAGGCGCGGATGCTGTCGCGAATAAGCGGTGCAGAAGCCACCTTCGGCGTTGCGCCGAGGCTGAGTTTTTCCTGAATTTGCTGCTGCTCGCTGTTAAACCTCTGCCCCAAATTGTTGTAACACAGCCCCACCGCCACCATCGCATTACCTGCAATCATGCCGGAGATCGGGATGACCTGCATCGGCGTGAACTCGATAGAGCCTGACAGAACCAGCACCGAAAGCGTTAGCCCCGCCCCCGCCGTAATGGCAATAAACGACGAGAGAAAAGCTTTATCAATATATTTACTGCGCTTTTGCGCGTTATAGGCCGCGTTAAAGCAGATAAACAGCACCATCAATAAGGTCAGAATGCTATGGTTGACGCCAAAAATATATTTCAGCACGTAGCCCACGATAATAAGCTGAACCACTGCCCGGCAAACGCTCCAGAGAATATCTTTTTCCAGCGCCAGCTTTTCTTTGTTGCTGATCAGTATCGCGACCACCACCAGCATCATCGCTAACGCCAGGGATTCATTGGTAATATTATGCTCGTTCATTGCTGACTTCCTGCATTTCTCCGGCGTGCGGTTGAAGAGTGATGACATTATCCGCGTGATTAATCTCATCTTTATCGTGCGTCACCCACAGCACGGCAATATTCTTGTCGCGAACATAGTGGTGAATTAATTCGTTCACGTTACGTTTGTTGGACTCATCCAGTGCGCTGGTGATTTCATCAAGCAGCAGGATTTTCGGCAGAAACTGCAAATTACGAATTAACGAGACGCGCTGCTTTTCGCCACCAGATAGCTCATTGATATTTTTTTTCAGGATCGTCTCGGGCAACTGAAAACGAGCCAGATCTTCCAGAAACACATCCGGTTCCGGGCGTTTATCGCGGATTTGCCAGGGAAAAATGAGGTTGTCGTAGACGGTGTCACCGAACAAAGCGGGCGTTTGCGCGCAATAAGAGACCTGCTGGCGATAAGCTTCAGGCTTAAGCGTTGATATCTCCTTACCCTCAAAAAGGATTTCACCGGAACTCGGGCTAATTAACGACGCGACTATCTTGAGTAACGTACTTTTACCGCAGCCGGACTGGCCGGTAATCAGCTTAAATTCTCCGGCGCGGAGATCAAAACAGATGTTATTAAGAATCTGCGTCGCCCCTGCCTGCCATGCGACATTTTTTAACTGAAGCAGAATGCTGCTTTCTTCCATTACCAATCCCTTTTTACATCTTTCGTGCAGATAGTCTATCCCTGTAATTTATTATAGGGGAGCCCACCTTGATAAATCGGGTATAATTTGACTAATGAGGCAGTAAAGGACAGCACAACAGGAGGTTTCATCAATGCTCATTTTTATTCCTATTCTTATTTTTGTCGCGCTGGTGATCGTCGGCGCAGGCGTCAAAATCGTCCCGCAGGGATATCAGTGGACGGTAGAGCGTTTTGGCCGTTACACCAAAACCCTGCAACCGGGTTTAAGCCTTGTTGTACCGTTCATGGACCGCATTGGTCGTAAGATCAATATGATGGAACAGGTGCTTGATATCCCCTCTCAGGAAGTCATCTCCAAAGATAACGCCAACGTCTCGATTGATGCTGTGTGCTTCATTCAGGTGATCGACGCGCCGAAAGCCGCGTATGAAGTCAGCAACCTGGAACTGGCGATCATCAACCTGACCATGACCAACATTCGTACTGTTCTCGGCTCGATGGAGCTCGATGAAATGCTCTCCCAGCGCGACAACATCAACACGCGCCTGCTGCATATCGTTGATGAGGCAACCAATCCCTGGGGCATCAAAATCACCCGTATTGAGATCCGCGACGTGCGTCCTCCGGCAGAACTTATCGACGCCATGAACGCGCAAATGAAAGCCGAACGTACCAAGCGCGCCTACATTCTTGAAGCCGAAGGGATCCGTCAGGCAGAAATCGTCAAGGCCGAAGGTGAGAAGCAGTCGAAAATCCTCATCGCGGAAGGTGAACGTCAGTCCGCATTTTTACAGGCTGAAGCGCGTGAACGTTCCGCAGAAGCAGAAGCCCGCGCAACACAGATGGTGTCTGAAGCCATTGCCGCCGGGGATATTCAGGCCGTGAACTACTTCGTGGCGCAGAAATACACCGAAGCGCTGCAGCATATCGGCTCGTCGAATAACAGCAAAGTGGTGATGATGCCGCTGGATGCCAGCAGCCTGATGGGTTCCATTGCCGGGATCGCCGAACTGGTTAAGGACAGCGCCAGCGAGCGGAAAAAATCATGATAGCGATGATTCTGGTGCACCCGCATATCTTCTGGCTCAGCCTCGGGGGTCTGTTACTGGCCGCCGAGATGCTGGGCGGCAACGGCTATCTGCTGTGGAGCGGCGTGGCAGCGGTGATTACCGGTCTGGTCATCTGGCTCGTTCCACTAGACTGGGCGTGGCAGGGGGCAATGTTCGCTGCCCTCACCTTGCTGGCAGCCTGGCTGTGGTGGAAGTGGCTGGCAAGACGCGTTCAGGAGCAGCAGCCGGCCGACAGCCATCTTAACCAACGTGGACAACAGTTAGTTGGCCGTCGATTTACTCTGGAAACTAACCTGGTCAATGGTCGCGGACATATGCGCGTCGACGACAGTTCCTGGCCCGTTAGCGCCCGTGACGATTTGAGCGCCGGAACGCAGGTTGAAGTCATTGCCGTTGAGGGAATAACCCTGATTATAAAAGCGGTATCACACTAAAAAGACAGGAATTAAGACTATGGTCAGGAAGACACCCCTTGCCTTTGCCCTTTGCACATTGCTGACCGCCACCCCGCAGGCATTCGCTTCGTTCGATATGGAAGACTGCAAATGGAGCGACGACAGCTGCCTGCTGAAGGGAACGCCGACCTTTAACCCTGAAAACGACAGCCGCGACAACCTGCTGCGGCTGCTGAGCCAGGAAAAATCATTTGTTCTGCCCGTGCAGTCGATGCCCGCAGACATCACTCGCTCCCGAGATTTCTATTTTGCCTATCACCCGCAATGGGATGAGGCTGCCCCGCAAACAGCGGCAGCTCAGGCATCCGCCGCGGACAGTCCTCTCTCCCGACAGATGGCCGAGCTGAACATTAGCGCCGACGAAATAAACATCAATGACGCTGAGCTAGAGAACCGTCATGTTTCGAATAATACCGGGAGCGTTAGCGCCTTTTTTGCCGCGCTGTTGGCCGATTCCACATTAACAGCGGAACAGCGTCAGGCTTTAGCCCAGGCGCGTACAGGACTGCTTTCTGGGGCAACCCGCGAGCAAATTGAGTCTTCTCTTGCCACCTTCCCGGCAGATTCTCAAGCTCTGCCCTATAAAAGCTATCTGGCAGCAGCCGCCAGTTTCTATGCCGGTGATTATGCCAGTGCCGAACGGGATTTCACTCAGCTTGCTACAAGCGACCGTCCGTGGTTAGCAGAGACCGCGCAATACATGCTGATGCGCACGGCGTTGAACAGGAGCAGTCAGAACAGTGTGGGCGAGTACGGCGATTTTGATATTGCGAAAATTAACCGCGAGGATGCCACTCAGGCTCAAGAGTTGGCGCAGGCCTATCTGCAGCGTTTTCCCCAAGGACTCTACGCTGACTCTTCACGAGGCATGTTGCGTCGCATCAACTGGTATTTACAGTCATGGCCGCAGCTGGCCGGGTTGTATGAACAGACTTTGCAGCAGTCGGCAGACGCACGGCAACTGCGCGAAAATGTCATCGAATACGATAATGTCTATGGCATGGCGTTCTACGACCAGTCCGTCGTTGAGTCCTTCCCCGACGCGCCGCGAGTCAGCTATATCGAACTACTACGCGCGCTGCGCCTGGATAACAATAACAAACCGACACTGACGCAGGCACAGCTCGACGCCAGCAAACCGGTGTTTGAACAAAGCCAAAAACTGCCGCTATGGCGCGATCTGCAACTGAATCTGTGGCTGGCAACGGGCAACTACGCGGCAATTATTCAGGCAGTTACGCCAGCGCAGAAACTTGCCGCTCACGATACCCTCGCCTTCAGCGAACAGGTGCTGTACGGCGAAGCGTTGATGGGCCAGAAGAAATGGGCCGAGGCGCGCGATTTTTGGCAGCAGTTGTTAAAACTCAGCCAGGATAACGAACAGCAGCAATATGTGCAGGCTAAGCTCACTGCGACGCTGGTATATAGCGGCGACGTGGCGGCAGTTTTCGCACCGAATAGCGCGGTGACCAACCTGCGCTTTCGTTCGCAGGTACTGAAAACGCAGGCCACACCAGAACTGCTGCGCCAGCAGGCCGTTCATGGCCCGAATAACGAAGAGCGTACCATTGCGTTGCATACGCTGCTGGTGCGGGATCTAACAGAGAATCGTTTTGGCGACTGGCTTACTGACAGAAAGCTGGCCAGCGCGATTACATCACCGGTCATTGGCGAAGCGTTTGATGACGTTAACCTGAGCATATTCGACTGGAATGGCGACACGGCGCAGGCGGGTTATACGTGCCGCAGCCTCAATGAAACGGTAACGGTATTGAGCAAAAAAGCGGATGATGCTCACGCGCTGAACTGCCTTGGCGAATTCTTCCGCACCACGCAAACACATGTCGACCTGTGGAAAAGCAGCGCTGGCAACGACGTGCTTGAATCAGCTATCTCGCGCAAGAAACCGTTCGGCCAGTTCGACAGACAGAGCTACTACCAGCAGGTAATCACCTCACCCACCGCGGAAGTCGAAGATAAGAGCTTCGCGCTGTATCGCGCCATCATGTGCTATGCGCCATCAGGCGCTAACGAATGTGGCGGAGAAGACGTGGACAAATTGCAGCGTAAGGGCTGGTTCACCCAACTGAAAACGCAGTATCCGGGAAGCCCGTGGGCGCAAAAACTCAAATATTACTGGTAACCGCACTGCTTCTCGGCCAGGCACAGGCGGCGGATATCGTCGCCGCCCGTGAACATTCAGCCTTCTGGCTGTGGTCTGGGGTGAAAGCCAGTGACGAGCTGAAAGACGCGCAAACGGTTTATCTGCACCAGGGCGAGGTACTGGTTCGTTCCGGTAACGTGGTGTTCCAGCGCCTCGGACTGCCGGTCAGTCGTCTGTCTTTTCCCTCAATCTGGCTGACCGTACGCTTTACAACCCTCGACGTACCGGAAGAGATCCCGGCGCGTATCATACGGTTGATGCAGCGCTGGCAGACCGCCGGGAATCACGTCGTCGGCCTGCAGGTTGATTTTGACGCTGCGACCCATCAACTGACCGACTACGCCCGCTTTCTGCAGCAACTGCGCCAACAGCTCCCGGCCGAGTTTGCGCTAGGCGTAACCGGACTACTGGATTGGGCAAAAACGGGCGACGTCGCTACGCTGAACGCGTTGGCGGTCGATGAACTGGTGGTGCAAAGCTATCAGGGGCGTCGCACGGTGACGAATTATCAGGCGTATCTACCCGCGCTGAGCCGCCTGCGCATTCCATTTAAGCTGGGACTGGTGCAAAACGGTAGCCGAGATCCACTGGCTGAAGCGCAGCTTGAGAAATCTCCGTGGTACCGCGGTACGGTGGTGTTTATGCTTAATCCTTCTCGCCGTTAAGCCTTCGCTTTGTGATGGCAGCAGCCGGAGAGATTATCCATAATCGGACATTCAGCGCTGTCATCACCCGGGCAACTGTCCGCCAGCGCCAGTAAATGCAAGCGCATGGCCTGCAGCTCACTGATATGCCGCTCAATATCCGCCACCTTTTCCAGGGTGCGCTTTTTCACATCCGCGCTGTGACGCGCCGGATCGTTAAACAGGTTTACCAGCTCGCCGCACTCTTCCAGGTTAAACCCAACCTGCCGCGCCTGACGCAGCAACGTCAGTTCATTCAGATGCTGTTGGTTGTAAGTGCGATAGCCATTGTCACTACGCAGCGGCGGCGTCACCAGTCCTTTCTCTTCATAAAAGCGAATGGCTTTGCTGGTTAAACCGGTTTTTTTCGCAACATCGCTAATATTCACATTTCCCCCGCGGTGCTTGTTGGTGCTGAGCCACATTATAGCCCAGATTGCCGTAATCATTTACCCGAGAAATCTGCACATTATAAGCCAACAAAGAGATGAATAAATCCTTTCTATTCACATTGTTATACCCGATACAGATCACATTTCAGTATTTATTGACCGTACAAAATTGACTCAAATCAAAAGATATATTGGTTATGCATCTTTCATATTGAACAAAGGGAAACATTTTTATATACAAATGCGAATGATAATGATGATCATTTACATTTAATAAAGGTTCTCTTATGTTGCCACGGATTAACCAAAGACCATTTATTCTTTCAGCCCTGACATTATGCATGTCCGGCGCTGCTTCTGCAGCTACCTCTACAACACACGCTTCAGCGCCCGACGATGATACGGTGATCGTCACGGCTAACCGCTCTGAAAGTAGTCTCTGGGATAGCCCGGCAACTATTCAGGTTATCGATCGCCAGACGCTGCAAAACTCCACCAGCGTTTCTATTGCTGATGATTTACAAGATATTCCCGGCGTCGAAGTCACCGATAACGCCCTCGCTGGCCGGAAACAAATTCGTATCCGTGGCGAAGCCTCTTCGCGGGTGCTGATTTTGATCGACGGCCAGGTCGTCAGCTACCAGCGCGCCGGGCAAAACTACGGAGCCGGTTTGCTGATTGACGAATCCGCGCTGGAACGGATTGAAGTAGTAAAAGGCCCCTACTCTGTCCTTTACGGTTCGCAGGCGATTGGCGGTGTCGTAAACTTTATTACCAAAAAAGGCGGCGATAAGCCTCTCGGCGGCAGCGTTAAGGCCGTTTATAACTCCGCAACGGCAGGATGGGAAGAATCAGCAGCAGCCTGGGGCAGCATCGGAAACTTTGACTACCGCATCAATGGCAGCTATTCCGACCAGGGGGACCGCGATACACCTGACGGGAGATTGCCCGACACCAATTTCCGTAATAACGGCCAGGGCGTGTGGCTTGGCTACAATTTCGATCGCCATAAAATCGGACTCTCCCTCGATCGTTACAAACTGTCTACTCAAACCTGGTTTGACGATCCAGAGGGCCAGTTCGACGACTTTAGCGTCAAAATACCTAAGCTGGAACGCGAGAAAATCGGTCTTTTCTACGACTACGCGGCTGGCGGGGATTACCTGAGGAAAATCCATGTTGACGCATACACCCAGACAATAGAGCGCAAATTTGAAAACCGGGTCAAAACGACTCAGGTAATCCCCAGCCCGGCGATTAAAGCGCTGACGATAAACAATCAAACCAATACCAACGACAAACAGTATACCCAGGGGGTAACGCTGCAGGGCAATTTCTCCCTTCCCGCGAACAACGAGCTGGTGATTGGCACTCAATATCAGCATGACAAAATCAAACAGGACACAGACGGCAGTATGCGCCAGACCGCAGCTACCGGCTTCTTCGATACGCAAACCCGCACCCTGTCATACAACGAAGCGGAGCAAAGCAACACCTCATTGTTCGCGCAAAACGACTGGCGCTTTGCCGATGACTGGACCTGGACCGTAGGCGCACGCCAGTACTGGCTGTCTTCGAAGCTCAATCGCAACGATACGCAAACCCTGCAAAGCAGCGGCAGCACCTGGCATTCCACCGGGGGAAATTCAGTACACGATGATGAACTGGTGACCTCAACCAGCCTACGCTATTCCGGTTTTAAAGATCTTGAACTCCGGGCAGCATATGCCCAGGGCTATGTTTTCCCCACGTTGACTCAGTTGTTTATGCAGACGTCCGCAGGCGGAAGCGTGACCTACGGCAACCCAAACCTGAAGGCGGAACACTCGAATAACTATGAGCTGGGCGCACGGTATAAAGGGAATATGTGGCTGATTGACGGCGCCATTTATTACTCCGAAGCCAAAGACTATATCGCCAGCCTGGCCTGTTCAGGCCAACCCGTTTGCAGCGGTAATACCACCTCTTCACGGGGCGGCTATTACTACTACGAAAACATCGATCGGGCCAAAACCTGGGGCATGGAACTCACCGCAGAATACAACGGCTGGGCGGTTTCACCTTACCTGAGCGGTAATCTCATTCGCCGTCAGTACGAAGGCAATACCCTAAAAACCTGGGATACCGGCGAACCCACGCTGACCGGGCGTGTCGGCCTGAAACATACCTGGTTGATGAATGTCGCTAACGTGACGTCCGATGCCTTTATCCGCGCGGCGTCCAGCGCTAAAGATAATACCGGCACCACGGAAATCAACTACCCAGGCTGGGCCACACTTAACCTCGCATTCAACACCGAGTTCGGTCCGCAGGACCAGTATCAGGTCAACCTCGCGCTCAACAACCTGACCGATAAGCGTTACAGAACCGCACATGAATCTATTCCAGATGCTGGTTTCAATGCCGCCGTTGGCTTTGCGTGGAATTTCTGACGATGAAAAAACTCATGATTGGCTTACTGAGCCTCGCCTGCGTTTTCAGTGCCCAGTCCGCCGACCGCCTGGTGGTGGCGGGCGGCTCGCTTAGTGAACTGGTATACGCCATGGGCGTCGGCAACCGGGTGGTTGGCGTTGATGAAACCACCTCGTATCCGCCCGAAACTGCCGCACTCCCGCATATCGGCTACTGGAAGCAGTTAAGCAGCGAGGGCATTTTGTCGCTCCATCCGGACAGCTTTATCACCTGGCAGGATGCAGGTCCCCAAATCGTGTTGGATCAGTTGCGGGCGCAAAAGGTTAACGTCGTGACGTTGCCGCGCGTACCGGCCACCGTCGAACAGATGTACGCCAACATTCGAGAACTGGCGACAACACTGCACATTCCTGACCAAGGTGAGGCGCTAGTCAATCGCCTGCAGCAACGTCTGGAGCGTATTAAGCACAGCGTGGCGGCGAAAAACGCGCCGGTCAAAGCCATGTTCATTCTCTCTGCTGGCGGCAGCGCACCTCAGATCGCCGGAAAAGGCAGCGTTGCCGATGCCATTATGACCCTCGCAGGCGCACAAAATGTCGCCACCCATGCGCAGTATAAAAGCTACAGCGCGGAGTCACTGATCGCCGCCAACCCGGAGGTGATCGTGGTGACGTCGCAAATGGTCGATGGCGGTCCGGCTCGCCTGAGCGCGATTGCCGGTATTACCCACACTGCGGCCTGGAAAAACCAGCGCATTGTGGCGGTAGACCAGGCGCTGATTCTGGGAATGGGACCACGCGTCGCCGATGCGGTTGAAGCCCTGCACCAGCAATTCTGGCCTCACTAACTGGATTTATTAAGAAGAATGAAAACTGAACATTCGCTGGATCTCACCGCGCATTTTGCGCTCGAGGGAAGTCAGCCATTTAAGGATCGCCGCGCCACGATGCCCTGGCGTGGGGCGATCCCGGTTGCCAAAGAGCTATTGTCACAGACCTGGCAGGAGGTCATCAACCAGCCAACCCCACCGCGTAAACGGCTGGTGTACTTGCATATTCCTTTTTGTGCAACACATTGTACTTTCTGCGGTTTTTATCAAAACCGATTTGAAGAAGACAACTGCGCCCTCTACACCAACGCGCTGTTGCGCGAAATAGAGATGGAAGCTGATAGCGCATTACATCAGTCGGCCCCCATTCACGCCGTCTATTTTGGCGGCGGTACGCCTTCTGCGCTGTCTGCACAGGACCTGGCCAGAATCATTACCGCGCTGCGTGACAAGCTACCGTTGGCGCCGGACTGCGAAATCACCATTGAGGGACGGGTGCTCAATTTTGACGATGCGCGAATTGATGCCTGCCTTGACGCTGGCGCCAATAGATTTTCAATCGGTATTCAGTCTTTTAACAGCCGAATCCGCAAGAAAATGGCGCGTACTTCGGACGGCCCGACCGCGACGGCCTTTATGCAGGGACTGGTAAAACGAGATCGTGCCGCCGTGGTGTGCGATCTGCTGTTTGGTCTGCCAGGACAAGACGCAAAACTGTGGGGCGAGGATCTGGCGATTGCCCGCGACATCGGCCTCGACGGCGTAGATCTTTATGCGCTGAATCTGATCCCTAATACACCGCTTGGCAAAGCGGTTGAAACCGGGCGCACAACCGTTCCCTCTCCCGCCGAACGCCGCGATCTCTATCTTCAGGGCTGCGATTTCATGGACAGCGCGGGCTGGCGCTGCATCAGCAACAGCCACTGGGCGCGTACCACACGGGAACGCAATCTGTACAACCTGCTGATTAAACAGGGTGCAGACTGTCTGGCATTCGGCTCTGGCGCAGGAGGGTCAGTCAATGGCTATTCCTGGATGGTCGAGCGCAACCTGAATACATGGCATGAATCTATCGCCGCCGGAAAAAAACCGCTAATGATGATGATGCGCACCGCCGAGCGTGGTTTCCAGTGGCGACACACTCTCCAGGCCGGTATTGAGACGGCCCGCATTCCGCTGGATGAGCTGACGCCTCATGCACAAAAACTGGCCCCGCTACTGACCCAATGGCATCACGCAGGGCTGACGCGAGATGCCAGCACCTGTGTACGCCTGACCAATGAAGGGCGTTTTTGGGCGAGCAATATTTTGCAGTCTCTTGATGAACTGATTCAGGAACTTAACGCGCCGCGCATTGCGGTAGAGCAACCATAAAAGGAGTGAATAATGAGCCATGTCTCTTTACAGGATTTTTTGAAAACTGAGCCGGACGGTACGCTGGAAGCTATCGCAGCCCAGTACAACACTACATTGCTGGAGGTGGTGAAAAACCTCCCTTCCCCAACGCTGGTTTCCGGCAGTCAATTTGATACCGTCTGGGAAACCGTCTGCGAATGGGGCAAAGTCACCACCCTGGTCCATACTGCTGATGTCATTCTGGAATTCACCGGTGAATTACCTTCCGGATTCCACCGCCACGGTTACTTCAACCTGCGCGGCAAAAAAGGCATGACCGGTCATATCAAGGCAGAAAACTGCACGCATATTGCCCTGATTGAACGCAAATTTATGGGAATGGACACTGCGTCCATTCTCTTCTTCAACCAGGCGGGTAGCGCTATGTTCAAAATTTTCCTCGGTCGCGATGAGCATCGACAGCTGCTGGCCGAACAGGTCAGCGCCTTTCACACGTTGTCTTCATCTTTAAAGGAACATGCCTGATGGCTCCATGGCTTATTTTTGGTGCAGGTGGAAGCGGCGTCGGCGCGAAAACGCTGAAGCTCGCACTGGCGGAGCATCGTCCGGTGATTGCTGTCGTTCGCAATCCCCAGGTTGCTGCCGGGCTGCAGGAAAAAGGTGTGCAGGTTTTTATTGGCGACGCCTGCGACAGCCAGGTCACCGCCTGCGCCTGTCGCGCAGCAGGTCAGCATGCCACGGTAATCTCCTCCATGGGCGGTGCCCAGGATTATCTGGCGCACAGAACCGTCATTGATGAAGCAGAAAAAGCTGAGATCAAACGCATGATTCTGGTTACCTCTCTGGGCTGTGGCGACAGTTGGCCCTTTTTGTCCCCACGCGCCAGGGCCGCATTTGGCCAGGCCGTACGGGAAAAATCGTTGGCTGAAAGCTGGCTACAAACCAGTCTACTGGACTACGCCATTCTCCGCCCCGGCGGTTTGCTGAATGGTGAAGCCACAGGTCTGGCGCAACGCATACAGGCCGAGGAGTGTCATGGCTTTGTGATGCGCGCGGATGTTGCCAGGCACATTCACGAACTGGCCACGGCGCCGACACTCAATAACCAGATTTACAGTTTAGTTGAGCCGGGACTGAAACCCGCGTAAACCCCTCGCGGCGCGGAAACTTCGCGCCGCAAAGACGTTATGGAGCGTTGCGTGCTTAAGGACTCGCTTTCTTCCGTTAGCATTCTGACGGGCCTTTCTCTCTTGCTGGTCGCTCTGATGCTGTTCGGTGCCAGCCAGGGGGCGTTGAACATTAGCTTCAGCGCCCTGTTCAACGACGAATACCGAGATATCTGGTTGAACATCCGCCTGCCCCGCGTACTGCTGGCCGTTTTGGTCGGTGCTGCGCTGGCTACGGCAGGGGTCATTATGCAGGGACTTTTTCGCAATCCAATGGCCGATCCCGGCCTGCTTGGCGTCAGCAGCGGCTCCGCGCTGATGGTCGGCATCGCGATAGTTATCCCATTTTCATTCCCCGTAGTGCTGGTGTTGTATGAGCAGATGATTTTTGCCGTCGCGGGCAGCATGGTGGTCTGCACGATTATTTTCCTGATAAGTCAGCGTCATAACCACGGCGGAATGATGCAACTACTGTTAGCAGGTATCGCTATCAATGCTCTGTGCGGTTCGGCTATTGGTGTGCTGAGCTATGTGGGCGACGAACAGCAGCTACGTCAACTTACGCTGTGGATGATGGGGAATCTCGGCCAGGCCCAGTGGCCAACGCTGCTGGTTGCCAGCACGTTTGTTCTTCCAGCCATTGCAGTCACCGTCTGTATGGCGGGAACGCTTAATTTGCTGCAGTTGGGTGATGAAGAGGCGCATTACCTCGGCATAAACGTCAAACGTAAGCGCCAGCAGTTACTGTTGCTCAGCTCGCTCCTAGTTGGCGCTGCCGTTTCCGTCAGCGGCGTGATTGGCTTTATTGGCCTGGTGATCCCGCATCTGATCAGAATGACTACCGGCGCCGATCATCGCTGGTTGATTCCCTGCTCTACGCTGGCCGGCGCCTGTTTACTTCTGATTGCCGACACGCTGGCCCGCACTCTTGTTCAGCCTGCCGAAATGCCTGTTGGTCTGTTAACCAGTCTGATCGGTGGACCGTATTTCCTGTGGTTAATACTGCGTAGCCGGAGGATGTCATGATCGTCGCTGAAAATCTGGTCTACCACATTCAGGGCAGACGACTGACCGATGACGTTTCCCTGACGCTACCTGATGGAGAAATCATCGCGATTCTTGGCCCGAATGGTGCCGGAAAATCGACGCTGCTGCGCCAGCTTACGGGCTATCTGCAGCCCCACAGCGGGCGTTGTAGCTTGTTTGGCAAGCCGCTGAACGAGTGGTCAATCACCGAGCTGGCAAAAACCCGTGCCGTGATGCGCCAGAACAGTCATATGGCCTTCCCGTTTAGCGTGCAGGAGGTCATCCGCATGGGCAGGCATCCGTATCGTACGCGCAACACGGGCGATGAAACGGAGCACATCATGACGTTGTGTGACTGCCAGGCGCTGGCCGCGCGCGATTACCGGCACCTGTCGGGAGGAGAACAACAGCGGGTACAGCTGGCGCGTCTGCTGGTTCAACTTTGGGAGCCCGAACCCAGGCCAAAATGGTTGTTTCTCGATGAACCCACCTCCGCCCTGGATATTCACCACCAACAGCATCTTTTTCGTCTGCTGCGTCGTCTGGTAGGTGAACGACAGTTCAGCGTCTGCTGCGTCCTGCACGATCTCAACCTTGCGGCGCGCTATGCTGACCGCGTTGTATTGATGGAACGCGGTAGGATAGTTGATAACGGTCGTCCGCAGGATGTTCTGCAGCAATCGTCACTAAATGCACTGTACGGCGCCGATCTCACGGTGATGAATGAACCGCAGCATCGAACGCCGCTTATCGTTCTCAATCAATAACAGACCGGGAACGTGCTGACCTGACGTTCCCGTTTTTCTTCCTTTACGCCCTTTTTGCACCTTTTCTAAAAACTCCCTTGACCTTCCCCTAGATGGAAGGTTTAACCTTTATCACAGTCAGTTAATCCTGCAATAAAGGAGTTGGTTATGTCTCAAACAATCGATCTAACCCTGGACGGCTTGTCCTGTGGTCACTGCGTAAAACGCGTTAAAGAAAGTCTGGAGCAACGCCCGGACGTTGAGCAAGCGGATGTCACTGTGACTGAAGCGCACATCACCGGGAGCGCCAGTGCTGAAGCGCTGATTGAAACCATCAAACAAGCCGGTTACGGCGCGGAGTTAAGCCACCCAAAGGCTAAACCGCTGACGGAGTCATCAATCCCGTCGGAAGCACTGGCAGCGGTCCCTTCCGAGCTTCCGGCAGCTACGGCTGATGATGACAGCCAACAGTTGCTGTTAAACGGCATGAGCTGCGCCAGCTGTGTTATCCGCGTACAAGATGCTCTGCAAAGCGTACCGGGTGTCACGCAGGCACGGGTAAACCTGGCGGAACGTACTGCGCTGGTAATGGGCAGTGCGTCCGCCGACCAGTTAGTGAAAGCGGTGGAAAAAGCGGGCTACGGCGCAGAAGCCATTGAAGATGATGTTAAGCGCCGCGAGCGTCAGCAAGAAACCGCCGTAGCAACCATGAAACGTTTTCGCTGGCAGGCGGCCGTCGCGCTGCTGTTGGGTATCCCTGTCATGGTATGGGGAATGATTGGCGAAAACATGATGGTCACTGACGACAACCGCAGCCTGTGGCTGACGATTGGTCTGGCAACGCTTGCCGTGATGGTTTTCGCGGGCGGTCATTTTTACCGCAATGCGTGGAAAAGCCTGATGAACGGCACCGCGACCATGGATACGCTGGTGGCGCTGGGTACAGGGGTGGCATGGCTTTATTCTATGAGCGTCAACCTCTGGCCGCAATGGTTCCCGATGGAAGCGCGACACCTCTATTATGAAGCCAGTGCGATGATTATCGGTCTGATTAACCTCGGGCACATGCTGGAAGCGCGGGCTCGCCAGCGTTCGTCCAAAGCACTGGAAAAATTACTCGATCTGACGCCGCCGACCGCGCGTGTTGTTACCGACGAAGGTGAAAAGAACGTGCCGCTGGCAGACGTTCAGGCGGGAATGTTGCTGCGCCTGACCACCGGTGACCGCGTTCCGGTAGATGGCGAAATCACTCAGGGAGAAGCCTGGCTGGATGAAGCCATGCTGACCGGAGAGCCTATTCCGCAACAAAAAGGCGAAGGCGATAGCGTCCACGCCGGTACGGTCGTACAGGACGGCAGCGTGCTGTTCCGCGCCAGTGCCGTTGGCAGCCATACCACGCTGTCACGCATTATTCGTATGGTGCGCCAGGCGCAAAGCAGTAAACCGGAGATTGGTAAACTAGCCGACCGTATCTCCTCAGTGTTCGTTCCGGTCGTCGTCGTCATTGCGCTGGTGAGTGCGGCAATCTGGTATTTCTTCGGGCCGGCACCACAAATTGTTTATACGCTGGTGATTGCCACTACCGTACTGATTATTGCCTGCCCTTGTGCGCTGGGCCTGGCTACACCAATGTCGATTATTTCCGGTGTGGGTCGTGCTGCTGAGTTTGGGGTTCTGGTACGTGATGCCGATGCGCTTCAGCGCGCCAGTACGCTTGATACCGTCGTATTTGATAAAACCGGGACATTGACTGAAGGTAAACCGCAGGTTGTCGCCATCAAAACGTTTGGCAACACCGATGAAGCACTGGCAATTCGTCTGGCAGCAGCCCTTGAACAGGGGTCCAGCCACCCGCTGGCCAGAGCGATACTGGACAAAGCCGGTGATGTTACGCTGCCACAGGTCAATGGTTTCCGTACGCTGCGCGGTTTAGGCGTAAGCGGTGAAACGGAAGGTCATACGCTGCTGCTGGGCAACCAGGCGCTGCTCAA
Organism: Citrobacter sp. Cpo061; assembly: GCF_030332845.1. NCBI lineage: Bacteria > Pseudomonadati > Pseudomonadota > Gammaproteobacteria > Enterobacterales > Enterobacteriaceae > Citrobacter > Citrobacter sp. Cpo061. The sequence continues at coordinate 281,538 of NZ_JAOWHB010000050.1, read as the reverse complement.
TGAGCAACAGGTAGATACCACTGAAATGGAAGCTGAAATCACCGCTCAGGCATCCCAGGGGTCAACCCCGGTCCTGTTGGCGATTGATGGTAAAGCGGCGGCGCTGTTAGCGGTGCGTGATCCACTGCGTAGCGACAGCGTGGCAGCACTTCAGCGTCTGCACCGCAACGGGTATCGTCTGGTGATGCTTACCGGTGACAACCCGACCACGGCTAACGCTATTGCCAAAGAAGCCGGTATTGATGAGGTGATTGCCGGTGTTCTGCCGGACGGTAAAGCCGAGGCGATTAAACGTCTGCAAAGCCAGGGGCGTCAGGTTGCCATGGTGGGTGACGGTATCAACGATGCACCTGCGCTGGCTCAGGCCGATGTAGGGATTGCCATGGGTGGCGGCAGCGATGTGGCGATTGAAACCGCCGCGATTACGCTGATGCGCCATAGCCTGATGGGCGTCGCGGATGCACTGTCTATCTCCCGGGCAACCTTGCGTAATATGAAGCAGAACCTGGTCGGCGCGTTTATTTATAACAGCATCGGTATTCCCGTTGCCGCGGGGATCCTGTGGCCGTTCACCGGAACACTGCTGAATCCGGTCGTTGCCGGGGCGGCGATGGCGCTCTCCTCCATTACTGTGGTGAGCAACGCTAACCGACTGCTGCGCTTCAAACCGAAAGAGTAACCCTCTGCCGCATGGCGCTCACGCTTATCCGGCCTACAAAGTGCAGGTAACATTGTAGGCTGGATAAGACGATTTCGCGTCGCCATCCGGCGATTCTCGCATTGCACCTTCCTGGACCACGCGCTAGCATGAAAGTCTACTTAGGGAGGTCGTATGGATCTGTTATACCGGGTAAAAACATTTTTCACCGCGCTACGCGGCAACCACTATACCTGGCCTGCCATCGACATTTCATTGCCCGGCAACCGCCATTTTCATCTGATTGGCAGTATTCACATGGGCAGTCGCGATATGGCACCTCTGCCTGCCAAATTACTCAAAAAACTCAACCATGCCGACGCGCTGATTGTCGAAGCGGATGTTTCCGGTGACGACGCGCCGTTTGCTAACCTTCCTACATTTGCCGCACTCGAAGAACGTATCAGCCCGGAGCAGTTAGAAAACCTGCGTAAAGTCACCAACGAACTGGGTATTTCCCCATCGCTGTTATCTACTCAGCCGTTGTGGCAAATCGCCATGGTATTACAGGCGACACAGGCACAGCAGTTGGGTCTACGGGCAGAATACGGGATTGATTACCAATTGCTGAAAGCGGCAAAACAAGCGCATAAACCCGTTATCGAGCTGGAGGGCGCATCCAGTCAAATCGAGCTGTTATGTCAGTTGCCTGATAACGGACTGGCCTTGTTGGACGATACTCTGACGCACTGGCATACCAATGCCAGATTGTTGCAACAAATGATGGGCTGGTGGCTTAAAACACCGCCACGCAATAGCGAACTGACGCTTCCCAATACCTTTAGCCAGTCGTTGTATGACGTATTGATGCATCAACGCAACACAGCCTGGCGCGATCGGCTCAGGGCGATGCCTGCTGGTCATTACGTCGTGGCCGTTGGCGCGCTACATCTGTACGGAGAGGGAAATTTGCCGGAGATGTTACGGTAAAAAAAATGGCCAATATTTCTATTGGCCCGTCAAAGAGGAATTTCATCATTATTATGATCCCAATGCTTAAAGCATCGGTGTAGTTCGATTGTCGCTCAAAGTCATCATCCTGCCAATACTATTGCGCAAGATGGTACTATTTTTTAGACAGACATCAGGCGTATGCTTGAGTCGTATTTTGTCTGGTCCAGGAAAATTGCTATGACACCCGCCGTTAAATTACTCGAAAAAAACAAAATTTCTTTCCAGATCCACACCTACGATCACGATCCGTCCGAGACGAACTTTGGTGATGAAGTGGTACGCAAGTTAGGTCTGAATGCGGACCAGGTCTACAAAACGCTGCTGGTTGCCGTGAATGGCGATATGAAGCATCTGGCAGTTGCGGTCACGCCTGTAGCCGGTCAACTGGATCTCAAAAAGGTCGCTAAGGCGCTGGGAGCTAAAAAGGTTGATATGGCCGATCCAATGGTTGCGCAACGAACCACCGGTTATCTGGTGGGGGGGATCAGCCCATTAGGACAGAAAAAGAGATTGCCAACGCTCATTGATGCCCCTGCCCAGACGTTTGACACCATTTATGTTTCCGGCGGCAAACGCGGGCTGGATATCGAACTGGCAGCGGGCGATCTGGCGAAAATTCTGGATGCGAAATTCGCCGACATCGCACGCCGCGATTAAGCGGTTATAGACTGATTGCCTGATGGCGCGCAGCTTTAAGGCCTACAAACCGAATACTCAACAGGGCGTTATTGGTGAAGGCAGTTTGGACTCGGCCAGCGCGCAGGAACCGGAGCGTACATGTAGTACGTGAGGATTCCGAGCACTGCCCGCGTTCAAAATGGCGAACAAAATAGCCCTGTTACTGCCAGGTAACTTCACCCTTCGGCTCATACACACTGGCATCCAGCGGTGAGTTCTTCTGCACGAACTCTTTCAGCACTTCTGCATCAATAAACCCGGTATTCACATAGCCTGGTTTGTTATCAATTCGCGGATAGCCATCGCCGCCGGTTGCGTTGAAGCTTAGCGTTGCCATACGATAGTTTTTGGCTGGGTCAACGGGTTCGCCTTTGATTTTCAAATCGTTAAGCTTGCCGTCTTTCGCCACAAAGCTGACGTTGGCAAACTGTGGATAGGCCCCGGAGTCCGGCTTCATTTGCGCCACGGCGGTCAGATAGTCAATCACCTCTTTCCCGCTCATGTCGGCATACACCACGATGTTTCCGAACGGCTGTACTTTCAGCACGCTCTTATAAGTGATATCGCCGCCTTCGATGGAATCACGGATGCCACCACCGCTCATCACGCCAAAATCAGCGCTGGTTCGCGCCATTTGCGCAGCCAGCAGCAAATGTCCCATGTTGGTCTGCACGAAACGGACTTTGCTTCGGTCGCCTTCGAGGCGCGCATTGACGCTACCTATTTTCACGTCGAGCTGCGCTTTACCTTTATTCTGGAACGGCGTCAGCAACGAAAGCATTTGCTGATTTTCAGCTATTTCCGGGGTGTAGAGTACGCGCTCACTTTTACCGTTGTCCCAGGTCACTTTTTTCTTCAGGTTGACGGGAATGAGCTGGTAGTTGACCATTTTCATTTCGCCGTTACGGAACTCAAAGTCCGCCCGGCCCACATATTTCCCCCACTCGTGCGCCTGCACAATCCAGATCCCATTTTGCTTGTCTGGCGCACACGGCGTACCCGGTACGTAATCAACCTGCTTCTTGTTCTCTGAAGCCATACACACCGGATCCTGCGAGTGACCACCGACAATCATCGCCAGCGATCCCGCCGGCAGGCTACGCGCCATTTCGACATCGCCAGGGGCGTTCGAGCCGTGGTTGCCGTTGTCATAATGTCCCATATGGGTGGTCGCGATAATGATGTCTGGCTTTTCACCCATATTCAGTTCCTGGATAACCAGTTTGGCTTCATCAGCAGGTTTACGGAACTCAATATCGGTAAAGAACTCGGGGTTGCCTATTTTCGCCGTATCGTCGGTGGTTAAACCGAGTACAGCAATTTTTAAATCCTGGCGCTTAAAGATGGCCCACGGCTTAAATAAACGCTCGCCGGTGCTTTTCTGATAGATATTGGCCGAGAGAAACGGAAATTTGGACCATTTTTCCTGCTGACGCAATACGGTCATGGGATTATCAAACTCGTGGTTTCCGACCGCCATCGCGTCATAGCCAATCAGGTTCATCCCACGAAAATCAGGTTCCGCATCCTGCAGATCGGACTCCGGTACACCGGTATTAATGTCGCCACCGGAAAGCAGCAGTACGCTGCCCCCTTCCTCTGCCACCTCTTTACGAATACCGTCCACCAGCGTTTTTTGCGCCGCCAGTCCGTATTCTCCGTATTCGCTGCGCCAGAAGTGACCGTGATGATCGTTGGTATGCAGAATGGTAATTTTGTAGGTTTTATCTTTTTCGTACGCTTGTGCAGGCTGACCTGCCAGCGTAAATGCGGCTAATAACGCCAGCGCCACGCCCCGTTTTAAAAACTTCATATTTCTCTCCCTGAGCCAAAATCAACGACTGAAATTACAATGATATGAAATAATAGTCGAAAATGTTTTCAGAAATGAGACTTCCTTCAAACACCTTCCGCAGGTATGTTAGTCAGGTAATAATAACAAAATAGATTACCCTCATAATCGCAACCCAAACAGAAGTGACTTTCTATGGCAATAAGTGAACCAACCCAGCCTGTGGCTGGCGCGTCAGCGTCGGTTGCTAAAGCACGCACCTCATTTGGCATTTTAGGAGCGATCAGCCTCTCCCATCTGCTAAACGATATGATTCAGTCGCTGATCCTGGCGATTTATCCGCTATTGCAGTCAGAGTTCTCGCTAACGTTCATGCAGATCGGGATGATCACCCTAACCTTCCAGCTTGCTTCCTCGCTGCTGCAACCGGTGGTGGGTTACTGGACGGACAAATACCCGATGCCGTGGTCGCTGCCCATTGGGATGTGCTTCACGCTGAGTGGGCTTGTTTTGCTGGCCATGGCCGGTAGTTTCCATATGGTGCTGCTCGCCGCGGCGCTGGTTGGCACCGGCTCTTCGGTATTTCATCCGGAATCGTCCCGCGTGGCGCGCATGGCCTCCGGCGGTCGTCACGGCCTGGCGCAGTCAATTTTCCAGGTTGGTGGCAACTTCGGCAGCTCTCTGGGACCCTTGCTGGCAGCTGTCATCATCGCGCCATATGGTAAGGGTAATGTGGCCTGGTTTGTTCTGGCTGCGTTATTAGCGATTGTCGTCCTGGCACAAATCAGCCGTTGGTATGCCGCGCAGCATCGGATGAGTAAAGGAAAACCGAAAGTTGCCATCGTAAATCCGTTACCGCGCAATAAAGTGGTGCTGGCGGTAAGCATCCTGCTGGTGCTGATTTTCTCCAAATACTTCTATATGGCGAGCATCAGCAGCTATTACACCTTTTATCTGATGCAAAAATTCGGATTATCGGTACAAAACGCCCAGTTTCACCTGTTTGCCTTCCTGTTTGCCGTCGCGGCCGGGACGGTGATTGGCGGACCATTAGGCGATAAAATTGGCAGAAAATATGTTATTTGGGGGTCTATCCTCGGCGTTGCGCCATTTACCCTCGTTTTACCCTACGCAACGCTGGAATGGACCGGGATTTTAACCGTGATCATTGGTTTTATCCTCGCATCGGCGTTTTCTGCTATTTTGGTCTACGCGCAGGAGCTGCTTCCTGGGCGTATCGGCATGGTTTCTGGGCTATTTTTCGGTTTTGCCTTCGGCATGGGCGGCTTGGGAGCCGCGGTGCTAGGGCTGATAGCCGACCATACCAGCATCGATTTGGTCTACAAAATATGTGCTTTCCTGCCACTTCTGGGAATACTGACCATATTCTTACCTGATAACCGACACAAAGCCTGATTTTCTGACGGCCAAAAGTAAATTTTGGCCGTCATTACTTGCAGTAGCCATCAGCCTTTACCTCTCACATATCACCGTACTTTTCCGATCCGTGCTTTTTTACGCTTAAAATTCCGTTTTCTTCAAAATTCAATAATTATTCATAAACATAAACATTAAAATTGTCATAAACTATTACTCGTAGTTTGGGTTTTCAGGATCATCACAGCAACCAAAGGAGACGGAATGCATCACGCCACCCCGCTTATCACCACCATTGTCGGCGGCCTTGTGCTCGCTTTTATATTAGGCATGATTGCCAATAAACTGCGTATTTCTCCTCTGGTGGGATATCTGTTAGCGGGCGTTCTGGCCGGTCCATTTACACCTGGTTTTGTTGCTGATACTAAGCTCGCGCCTGAGCTGGCCGAGCTTGGCGTTATTCTGCTGATGTTTGGCGTGGGGCTGCACTTTTCATTGAAGGATTTGATGGCGGTAAAGTCTATCGCCATTCCCGGCGCGATTGCCCAGATAGCAGTGGCAACGCTGCTGGGTATGGCGCTTTCAGCCGTATTAGGCTGGTCGCTGATGGTGGGGATCGTGTTTGGTCTGTGTCTTTCAACCGCCAGTACCGTGGTGCTACTGCGCGCGCTTGAAGAACGACAGCTCATTGACAGCCAGCGCGGGCAAATTGCCATTGGCTGGTTGATTGTCGAAGACCTTATGATGGTGCTGACGCTGGTTCTCCTGCCAGCCGTCGCCGGGATGCTGGAAAAAGAAGATGTCGGCTTCGCCTCGCTGGCCGTCGATATGGGCATTACCATCGGTAAGGTGGTGGCGTTTATCGCGATTATGATGCTGGTGGGTCGTCGCCTGGTACCGTGGATTATGGCCCGCAGCGCCGCAACCGGTTCACGCGAACTGTTTACCCTCTCTGTCCTCGCCCTCGCCTTAGGTATCGCCTTTGGCGCAGTAGAGCTGTTCGATGTCTCCTTTGCGCTGGGCGCGTTCTTCGCCGGTATGGTGCTGAATGAATCTGAACTAAGCCACCGTGCGGCGCATGATACTCTGCCGCTGCGCGATGCGTTCGCCGTGCTGTTCTTCGTCTCCGTCGGGATGCTGTTCGATCCGTTAGTTCTGATCCAGCAGCCGTTGGCGGTACTGGGCACGCTGGCGATTATCATCTTTGGTAAATCCCTTGCCGCCTATTTCCTGGTGCGCCTGTTTGGTCACTCCCAACGCACGGCGCTCACCATTGCCACCAGCCTGGCGCAGATTGGTGAATTTGCCTTTATCCTGGCGGGTCTGGGAATGGCGTTGAACCTGCTGCCGCAGGCCGGACAGAATCTGGTGCTGGCGGGGGCAATCCTGTCCATCATGCTCAACCCGGTGCTGTTTGCGGTGTTAGAAAAATACCTCGCCAAAACAGAAACGCTGGAAGAGCAGACGCTGGAAGAGGCTATCGAAGAAGAGAAGCAAATTCCGGTGGATATCTGCAACCATGCCTTGCTGGTTGGCTTTGGTCGCGTCGGCAGCCTGCTGGGTGAGAAATTGATGGCTGCGGGGATCCCGCTGGTGGTGATTGAAACCTCACGTACCCGGGTGGATGAACTGCGCGAGCGTGGGATCCGCGCGGTACTGGGAAATGCCGCCAACGAAGAGATTATGAATCTGGCGCATCTGGATTGCGCGCGCTGGCTGCTGTTGACCATCCCCAATGGTTATGAAGCGGGTGAAATTGTCGCTTCCGCGCGTGAGAAATGCCCGTCGATTGAGATTATCGCCCGCGCGCATTATGACGATGAGGTGGAATATATTACCGAACGCGGCGCCAACCAGGTCGTCATGGGTGAGCGTGAAATCGCCCGCACCATGCTGGAGCTGATTGAAACGCCGCCTGCAGGTGAAGTTGCTACGGCCAGTTAATGTCCGTGCCGGATAGCGTTATCGCTTATCCGGCCTATACAAGATTTAACGGTCCCAGTACGACTCTTCGAGACTGTCTTCACGTTCCGGTAAACCGCGCGTCAGGCGCGGTGAATGCTGGTTCAGCACCTGATAACTCACGCGATTAGCATACTTACACACCTGGGCTAACGACGAATAGGTCAGCCAGGTGAACTTGTGCTTGCTGGAGTTAGGCACGTTGCTGCGGTGATAGCTGTTGGCGGTAATATCATGCAGCAATGCCGCCAGCGCGCCGTCACCTGCGCCGTTGGTGTTCATTATCTTCTCAGGCCCGCCCATATACGGAGCGATGTGCGAATACACGCGCAGCGGATTGGTACAGTCTTTATGGCGCATGGCGCGGCTGAATTCGTACTGGTTAAATTCGGCAATAGCACCGGGCAGCAGCGGATGCTGGGTTTTACGTTTCACTTCTTCTTCCGTAAAGCCCGCCATATACAGACCCGCCGGACCCGCCGTGCACAGCACCAGATCCACCCAATCCAGCGCCTTGTCAGATGCCAGCAGCGGATCGTTCTCGCCGGTCAGCGCTTCAGCCTCTTCTTCATTCATCGCCAGAATAGAGACATGCTCTTTCAGGAATGCCTGCCACCACTGCGGGTTATCGGCAATGACGAATTTGGTGCCCAGGGTCAGAACCACCGGTACATTGTGTTTTTTGGCATATTCAATCGCCTTCATGGTCGCTTCCGGCATCGGCTCACCCGGTTCGCAGCGCACCAGATAGGACGTCAGCACCAGCGCGGACGCTCCGGCAATCACCGATTCAGGGATGCTATCCGCTCGTAGCTTATTCATATGCCCAGGGCTGATTGCGAAGGTACGCTCACCTGACTCGCCAATCAGCGTAAAGCAGCGGCCAATCGGTCCGTTAACGCCTTGCAGGTAGTTCAGGTCGGTACGGCTGGAGGTATTGCATAAATAGCGGTACGCATAGCTGCCAATCTCGATATTGCTGCACATCACGCCCAGCAGCACCGAGCGGTCATCCGCCAGCACAGAGTAGTTGTGCATCGTGTTACCGATAGTACCGCCCGCAAACTGATGGGTGATCAAGTTTTCATGCACTAGTTCCTGGTAGAGCGCTTCTGCGACATCATCGGCAATCACCAGAGAATGCCCGGCGCTTAATCCATAACGTTTTACAAAGTCATCATCCACTTTGGCTTCAATATCCACCAGCGTCTGGTCGATACCCACCACCCAGGCTGCGCTGGTTTCATTTTCTGGCTGAATTTGTTGCAGCAACGGATCGCGCGCGCTGACGGGAAAATAGTGTTTGGATTTGCGTTTACCGGGAAATTTCATGGTCGATTTTACGGGTGGTTAACTGAGCGATGCATGGTAGCACATTCCCTGCCACGCATGCGATGCGGCGCTAAGTTTCAATATCAGACGGTGAGATCGCAGTTTATACGGGATTAATTTCTACAATAACTCACCTTCACAAGGAGCGTTTTATGAAGCCGGAAAACAAGATCCCCGTACTCGACAGAATTTCGGATGAAATGAAAAGCGTGGTGAATTTTCATCGCGACGATCTGCCGCCGTGGCCCGCTGCAGATGACTTCGTGGCCCAGCGCCAACACTACATTCATGAACGGCAGTTGTGGAATGCCGATGCCCCAGAGATGAATACCCGCGAATGCGTTATTTCTACCGCATGCGGCCCCGTGGCCACACGTATTTACTCACCGCAGCCTCATAGCCTGGCAACGTTGTATTATCTGCACGGCGGCGGTTTTATTCTCGGTAATCTGGATACCCACGACCGTATTATGCGCTTGCTGGCGCGCTATACGCAGTGCACGGTAATTGGTATCGATTATTCGCTTGCGCCAGAAGCCCGTTTCCCGCAAGCCATCGAAGAGATTGCCGCCGTCTGCCAGTATTTTCATCAGCACGCTGGCGACTATTCTCTTAATGTGAATCATATCGGTTTTGCGGGCGATTCCGCCGGAGCCATGCTGGCGCTTGCCAGTGCGCTGTGGCTGCGGGATAAACGCATTGTCTGCGGCAAGGTGGCTGGGGTGCTGTTGTGGTATGGACTTTACGGCCTGCAGGATTCACTGAGCCGACGGCTGATGGGCGGAGCGTGGGATGGGTTAACCCGCGAGGACTTGCAGATGTACGAAAACGCGTACCTGCGTAGCGCTGACGATCGCGAGTCACCGTATTATTGCCTGTTTAATAACGATCTGACGCGTGACGTGCCACCGTGTTTTATCGCTGGCGCTGAGTTTGATCCGCTGATTGACGATAGCCGCTTACTATTCCAGACGTTGCAGGCGCATCAGCAGCCCTGCCAGTACAAAATGTACCCCGGTACGCTGCACGCCTTCCTGCACTATTCGCGAATGATGAAAACCGCCGACGATGCCTTGCGGGAAGGCGCTCGTTACTTCAGAGCCCAGCTTTAACGGTAAGCGTCGGTCAGTTTAACCATCATTTCGATATGTTCCGGTGCGGCATTAAGCGCCGGAATATATTCATATTGCTTACCGCCAGCCTCGAGGAAAATCTCCCGGTTTTGTACCGCTATCTCTTCCAGCGTTTCGAGGCAATCTGCCGAGAAGCCCGGACACATAACCTGGATATGTTGTGTCCCTTTCTCCGCCAGCATTTTTAACGTTTCGTCGGTATACGGCGTCAGCCACGGTTCGCGACCAAAGCGAGACTGGAAGGTCATCATTACTTTTTCTGGCGGCAGACCAAGCGCTGAAACCAGCTCTCGGGTGGTATCGCGACAGCGCTGCGGGTAGTCATCACCTTCATCGGCGTAACGCTGCGGAATGCCGTGATAGGAGAGCAGCAGCAAATCAGGTTCACCGTGTTGAGCAAATGAATCCCGGGCACTCTTCGCCAGCGCATCGATGTAGCTGCTGTCATCGGCGTAATCACGAATAAATGAAACGCCAGGAATACCGCGTTTACGCGCTAAGATACGCGCCAGTTCGTCCCAGACGGCCGCTACCGTCGAACAGGAATATTGCGGGTACAGCGGTAACACCACCATGTGTTCAACCCCGCTTGCCAACAGTTCATCGACCGCGCTTTCAAGCGACGGCGAACCGTAGCTCATTCCCAGCGCGACAGGGGTATTTGGTAGGCGTTCTGCCAGCGCCCGCTGTTGTGCCTTGCTATAAACCATCAGCGGAGAACCGTCTTCCATCCAGATTGACTGGTACAGCTTGGCTACGCGTGGCGCACGCAACGGTAAAATCACCCCGCGCAGCAGCGGCCACCACAGTGCAGGTGACGTATCAACTACGCGTGGATCGCTTAAAAACTGGCGCAGGTAGCGCTTAACGGCTTCGGGGGTTGGGGCATCGGGAGTGCCGAGGTTTGCCAGCAGGATACCGGTTTTCGTCTGACGCATTACCGCCTCTTATCGATTCAAATTGTTGATAATTGTAGCGGAAAAGCGATAAAGAAGAACTAATTGCTGTGAGAGGTAAGACGAGAATTTGCCTGATGGCGCTACGCTTATCAGGCCTACGCGATAATGGCAGGCCTGATAAGAGGTTTATTACGCGAAAAAATTAGCCGAGGATTTTTTCCAGCGCTGCGCGCACGTCAGCAACGGCCTGGGTGCCGTCAACTTTCGCGTATTTGGTGTTACCCGCCTGCGCTTCTTTAGAGTAGTAGCCGATCAGCGGAGCGGTCATCTGATGGTATTCCACCAGGCGCTTACGTACAGTTTCTTCCTGATCGTCTTTACGGGTGGTCAGCTCTTCGCCGGTCACGTCGTCTTTACCTTCAACCTTAGGCGGGTTGAATTTGATGTGGTAAACGCGGCCAGAAGCAGCGTGTACGCGACGACCCACGATACGGTCAACGATCAGTTCGTCAGGAACATCGAACTCCAGAACGTAGTCCACGTTGATGCCCGCTTCTTTCATGGCGTCTGCCTGCGGAATAGTACGCGGGAAGCCATCCAGCAGGAAACCATTACGGCAGTCTTCCTGAGCAATACGCTCTTTTACCAGCGCGATCACCAGCTCATCAGTCACCAGCTTACCGGCGTCCATGATGTCTTTCGCTTGTTTGCCCAGCTCGGAGCCAGATTTCACGGCGGCACGCAGCATATCACCGGTGGAGATTTGCGGAATACCATACTTCTCCATGATGAACTGAGCCTGAGTTCCTTTACCCGCGCCCGGAGCGCCAAGCAGAATGATACGCATTACGAAAATCCCCTTAAAGGTTGTCGATATTTTTTAAAAAGCGCTAAACGATACCACCATCACGCAATTGGCTCAAGAAAGACGCCCGACGCTGAAACGGTTAACGGTGGGAAAATTAAAAATAAGGCGAGAAAATGCCGGATGGCGGTGGAAACACCGTATCCGGCATACTATTACGAGATGCTGTAGGCCGGATAAGCGTTAGCGCCATCCGGCATTACATTACGGGTATCAGGACACCAGCAACTGGTTCATACGACGGATGAACTGGTTCGGGTCTTCCAGCGTGCCGCGCTCAGCAAACAGCGCCTGATCCAGCAGCAGTTCGACCCATTCTTTGAACTGCGCTTCGTCCTGGGTATCCGCCGTGCGTTTTACCAGCACGTGGTCCGGGTTCAGTTCAAAGATATATTTCACTTCCGGTACGGCCTGGCCCGCAGCGGCAAACAGTTTCGCCATCTGAGTGCTCATTTCATCCGCATCGGTGGTGACGATGGCTGGCGTGTCAGTCAGACGGTGAGTCAGACGCACTTCTTTCACGCGGTCGCCCAGCAGGGTTTTCACGCGCTCAACGAACGGCGTCAGCGCTTTTTCCGCTTCTTTTGCCGATTCATCAACTTCATCCGCCAGCTTGTCGATGGACTCGTCTGCTTTGGCAACAGACTGGAATGCCTTACCGTCGAACTCGGTCAGGTAGTTCATCATCCACTCATCGATGCGGTCAGAAAGCAGCAGGACTTCGATGCCTTTCTTACGCAGCAGTTCCAGGTGCGGGCTGCTCTTCGCTGCCGCATAGCTGTCTGCGGTGATGTAGTAGATTTTCTCCTGCCCTTCTTTCATACGCAACACGTAGTCTTCCAGCGACACGGTCTGTGCGGAGGAGTCAGTGTGCGTAGACGCGAAGCGCATCAGCTTAGCGATCGTTTCCTGGTTGGCGTGATCTTCCGCCGGGCCTTCTTTCAGTACCAGGCCGAACTGTTTCCAGAAGGTCTGGTATTTTTCCGCGTCGTCTTTCGCCAGTTTTTCCAGCATCTGCAGTACGCGTTTGGTCAGCGCGCTGCGCAGGTTACGGGTGACGGTGCTGTCCTGCAGGATCTCACGGGAAACGTTCAGCGGCAGATCGTTGGAATCTATCAGACCGCGCACAAAGCGCAGGTAGTTCGGCATGAACTGCTCGGCGTCGTCCATAATAAACACACGCTGAACGTACAGTTTCAGACCATGCTTGTGATCGCGGTTCCACATATCCCACGGAGCCTGGGACGGGATGTACAGCAGGCTGGTGTACTCCTGCTTACCTTCCACACGGTTGTGGCTCCAGGTCAGCGGGTCAGTGAAGTCGTGGGCGATGTGCTTGTAGAACTCGTTGTATTCGTCGTCTTTGATTTCCGACTTGTTACGGGTCCACAGCGCCTGCGCTTTGTTGATCTTTTCCCAGGAAACCACGGTCTCGCCGTCTTTTTCTTCGGATTTTTCGATCTCTACCGGCAGCGCGATATGGTCGGAATATTTGCTGATGATGGAACGTACGCGCCAGTCATCAAGGAACTCATCTTCGCCTTCACGCAGATGCAGGGTGATTTCGGTGCCGCGATCGTCTTTGGTGATGTCGGCAACGGTGTACTCACCTTCGCCCGCAGATTCCCAGAACACGCCGTTTTCCGGCTTATCGCCCGCAGCGCGGGTACGCACGGTGACTTTGTCCGCCACGATGAACGCAGAGTAGAAACCCACCCCGAACTGGCCGATCAACTGGCTGTCTTTCGCCTGATCGGATCCCATGGATTCGAGGAAAGATTTAGTACCGGATTTCGCAATGGTCCCCAGATGATCGATAACGTCATCACGGTTCATCCCCACGCCGTTATCGGCAATGGTCAACGTACGTTTATCTTTATCGAAGGAAACACGTACACGCAGCTCACCGTCGCCTTCATACAGGTCCGGGTTAGACAGGGCGCGGAAACGCAGCTTGTCTGCCGCATCCGAGGCGTTAGAGATAAGCTCACGCAGGAAGATTTCTTTATTGGAATACAGAGAATGGATCATCAGGTGCAGAAGCTGTTTTACTTCTGACTGAAAACCACGAGTTTCTTGTCCTTTCATGTAGATCTACCTCAACAATGCCATTTTCAATGGTAAAACACGTTGAGGGTGAAATGGGGACAAGCGGGAAGGATTTCAAGCGGAAGCCGCCGTCGCGGCCTCCGTTTGTTCAGAATTTAATCTTGTGTCGCCCTGCCAGAGAGTGCGACAGCGTAGTGCCATCGACCATTTCCAGCTCGCCGCCGACCGGTACGCCATGGGCGATACGGCTGGCTTCAACGCCATATTGCATGCAAAGCTCAGCAATATAGTTGGCGGTCGCCTCTCCTTCGACCGTAGGATTGGTCGCCAGGATCAGTTCGTTGATTTGCTCAGACTCCAGTCGCTGTTCGAGACGATCCAGCCCGATATCATCAGGGCCAATACCGTCCAGCGGCGACAGGTGTCCCATCAGCACGAAGTAACGTCCGGAAAACTGCCCGGTTTGCTCAATGGCGTAGATGTCCGCCGGACTCTCCACCACACAAATCTGACCGTTTTCCTGGCGACGCGGGTTCGAGCAAATGTTGCAGACGTCTTGCTCTGTGAAGGTGCGGCAATCGGCACAATGGCCGATTTCCGACATTGCCTTCGTTAACGCCTGTGCCAGACGCATCCCGCCGCTGCGATCGCGCTGAAGTAGCGTGAACGCCATGCGCTGCGCCGACTTCGGGCCAACGCCCGGCAGACAGCGCAGTGCTTCCATAAGCTGAGTTAACAGCGGGCTGGTTTGCATCAGAACGGCATCTTAAAGCCAGGCGGCAGCTGCATTCCGGAGGAAACAGAGGCCATCTTCTCTTTCTGCGTCTCTTCAATGCGACGCGCCGCGTCGTTGAATGCCGCAGCAACCAGGTCTTCCAGCATTTCTTTGTCGTCTTCCAGCAAGCTTGGATCGATCTCCACGCGACGGCAGTTGTGCGCGCCGTTAATGGTCACTTTTACCAGACCCGCGCCAGATTCGCCGGTCACTTCCAGCTTGGCGACTTCTTCCTGCATCTGCTGCATTTTTTCTTGCATCTGCTGGGCCTGTTTCATCAGGTTACCCAGACCGCCTTTACCAAACATAGGCTTCTCTCTCAATCACGTTAAGGGATGACGACCGTCAAACCATTAGGCTCACGATCAAATGGGGCGAATACTCTCTTCGTCCAGCTCCGCATCGAAAAAACGACGCAGCGTCTGGATGTTATTATCCGCAATAATCGACTCACGCGCCTGCGCGAGTTTCTCTTCATAAATGGCCTGACGCCACTCCAGCGGCGTACGCACCGCTGGATTATCATCTTCAACGATGGTCAATTCAACCGTTGACCCCGTTAAGGAACTCAGTGCTTCAGCCAGTTTTTGCTGCGCGCCGCTGGAATTTAGGTGTCGCTGCGTGGAACGCAGGTGCAGGCAAACTACGTTGCCATTCTCTTCTTTCCAGGCATTAAGCGCCACCTGCTCCACCAGTTTAGGCAGCGAGAGCTGACTCACCTGGGCGGCCCACGGGTCTCGTTCAATGGCTTCAGCCGCAAGCTTTGCCGCCAGTTCCGGCGTTTTTTCATGCTCAAGCGCTTTTTTCAGCGCTTTCGGCGTGGCAACGACTTCTTTAACTTCTGCAACAGGATTGGTCGCTTTCCAGCGATACGCTTCTTTCTTCGCCGGTGCTTTTTCCAGCGCAGAGACCGCCGGACGCGCCTGAACACGTTCCGACACCGAAGCCAGTCTTTCCAGCGCAGCATTATTCACCGGCCGCGCGCGGGAAGCGGCTGCCGGTTCACTCTTTTTTGCTTTGGTTGCTCCCTGAGCGCGTTGCAACTGGCTACGCGCCGCCAACACCTGACTGGTGGCATCGGAGAGCGGCACATTCTGTTGCTGTTGTGCAGGCGCAGGCTGCTGCTGCACCTGCGTCGGGGTCATCACCGCAGTGGGTGCGACCGGGGCAAACGACTGTCGTGGAACTTCAGGTTCCGGGAGCGGCATGCGCGGATGAAAAGCCAGCGCACGCAGCAGCGTCATTTCGACGCCCATTCGCCTGTCCGGTGCATACGGCAGTTCTTTGCGGCCGATTAACAAAGTCTGGTAGTAAAGCTGCACATCGGTTGGCGGAACAATTCGAGCCAGTTCACGCATACGCTGTTCAATGGCGGCCATATCGCTGCCGAGCGCGGCAGGCGAAAGCTGAACCATGGCAATACGATGCAGCAAAGCCGACATCTCAACCAGCAGCGCTTCCCATTCGATACCGCGCGCGGCGGCGTCGTTTACTAGCGCCATAACGCGTTCGCCGTCCGCAGCCACAACCGCTTCAACGAGCGAGAGCGCCTGGTCGTCGTCCAGCGTGCCGAGCATGGTGCTGACCGCCTCGGTCGAGACCTGACCATCGCCGCTGGCGATCGCCTGATCGGTAAGGCTCAGCGCATCACGCAGGCTGCCGTCCGCGGCGCGAGCCAGCAGTTGCAGTGCACGCGGTTCATGGGCGATATGCTCTTCTTTGAGGATATGCTCAAGCTGATGGCGAATCTGTTCGACATCCAACGCTTTAAGATGGAATTGCAGACAGCGCGACAGGATAGTCACCGGCAGCTTCTGCGGATCGGTAGTCGCCAGCAGGAACTTAACGTGCGCGGGCGGCTCTTCGAGCGTTTTCAGCAAGGCATTAAAACTGTGGCGCGACAGCATGTGCACTTCGTCGATCAAGTAGACCTTGAAGCGACCGCGCGCAGGCGCATACTGGACGTTATCCAGCAGGTCACGGGTGTCTTCGACTTTGGTGCGTGAGGCGGCGTCGATTTCAATCAGATCGACAAAACGCCCCTGCTCGATTTCCCGGCAATTATCGCACACGCCGCACGGCGTAGCGGTGATACCGGTTTCACAGTTTAATCCCTTCGCCAGTAAGCGGGCGATAGAGGTTTTCCCGACGCCACGGGTGCCGGAAAACAAATAAGCATGATGAATACGCCCTAACGACAAGCCGTTCGCCAGTGCCGTCAGCACATGTTCCTGGCCGACGACGTCAGCAAAGGTTTGTGGGCGCCATTTTCGGGCTAAGACCTGATAACTCATTGGCAGGCTCTGAAAGGCTGGAGGGTGGATTCACAGGGGGATAATGCTAACACAACCTCGCAGCGACGGCGAGGTTGACACGTTATATTCGGGCGTTATCGTTGCAGTCAGTTTGGTTTCGGGCAGCGCACAGAAACCGGAGCGTACACGCAGTACGTGAGGATTTCGAGCACTGACCGGGGCCAAAATGGCAAAAAAGATAGCCCTAAATTAGTGGCCCGGGAATGGAACCAGGCTATAACAGGTAAGCCCCTGTTTTTCCAGACGCTGTTCGCCGCCCAGATCAAACAGGTTAATGATAAAAGCAGCATCGGTAACTTCACCACCCAGACGGCGGATCAGCTTCACGGTCGCTTCAATCGTGCCGCCAGTTGCCAGCAGGTCGTCCACAACCAGCACTTTATCGCCAGGTTTGATGGCATCAACGTGGATTTCCAGCTGATCGGTGCCGTACTCCAGCTCATAGGTCTCAGCAATAACTTCACGCGGAAGCTTACGGGGTTTGCGTACCGGAACAAAGCCGACGCCCAAACCCAACGCTACCGGCGCGCCAAACAGGAAGCCACGCGCTTCGGTGCCAACCACTTTAGTGATACCCGCATTTTTGTAGCGTTCAACCAGCAATTCAATGCTGAGGGCGTAGGCTTTCGGGTCTTCCAGTAAACTGGTGACATCACGAAAGAGAATGCCCGGTTTTGGGTAGTCGTGGATGCTTTTGATGCTATTTTTGAGAAACTCAAGCTGCTGTGCTGTCGCGGTCATAAGTTTGTGCCTGATTAATACAGTATTACTTCACGGCGCACTAAACACTTCATCCTCGACGAATCTTGAATGATTTTGTGTCTATATAAGAGCCAAGGTTACACTTGCTTAACCTTTGACCACCTGCGCCTGTGCTCGAAAACGGTCGAATTTACTGGCTGTGAGAGACAATTGCAACAGCGATTATTGCGCTTTACTGCTTTTGTTGTTTTTCATCAATCACCGGGATCCGCCACATAAAAATCAGTAAACAGGCGAGAATAACCAGCAGCAGGCCGCGTACCCACATCATATTGACCAGCCACAGTGAAATACCAAACGTCACCAGGATCAACAAAATAGCGCGCGGTTTTGCTCCCGGCGGCATCGCACGGTGTTTTTGCCAGTGGCGCAAATACCCGCCGAACCACGAACGGTAAAGCAACCAGTCGTGAAAACGCGGCGATGAGCGGGCAAAACACCAGGCAGCCAGCAGTATAAACGGCGTCGTCGGCAACAGAGGCAATACAACGCCCAGCGTACCTAGCACTACCGCTATCCAGCCAATGATGATTAGAATAATGCGTTGCATAATATGAGTACTTAACACAGAGAATCGCTACTTTAGCATAACGGTTCTCATTTTCATCGGAGTGTTGTTGTGAAAACCGCCATGCTGTTACAGACGCTCGAAAACCAGCTTAACCGCTTGCGACAACATTGCGCCCCGCTGGCGCACCACACAACGCTTAGCGCCCGCTTTGACAGGCATCTGTTTCACACGCGCAGCACGTTGCTGCAGGCCTGTCTGGATGAGGCTGACGATAATCTTACTGCCCTGCGTCGCGCCGTTGAGCAGCAGCAACTCCCACAAATCACCTGGCTTGCGGAACACCTTGCCTCACAGTTAGAGGCGATTTCACGTGAAACCGCCAGTTGGTCGCTCCGGGAGTGGGACAGCGCATCTCCAGGTCTTGCGCGCTGGCAGCGCAAGCGGGTCCAACACCAGGAGTTTGAACGCCGTCTGGTTGAAATGACGCGAGAACGCAAAGAGCGCCTGGCTCAGGCTACCGGCTTTGAAGAACAGCAAAAACTGCATCGTGAAGTAGAAGCATTCGAAGCGCGACTCGCGCGTTGTCGTCATGCACTGGCAAGAATAGAAAACGTGCTGGCGCGTTTAACCCGCTAATCCCCGGAGAATTTATGTCATTAGAGAACGCCCCGGACGAGGTCAAACTGGCCGTCGACCTGATTGTTTTACTTGAGGAAAATCAGCTACCAGCACGAACAGTGCTACGCGCGCTGGAGATCGTCATGCGTGATTATGAAAACAAACTTAAAACTGCGGAAGGCACCTCGCAAACTGATTAATTGCCCTCTGGTCTGCCATTGGCTTCGGTGTCAGAGTCGTCGCAACATCACGACGATAACGGACAGATCATGGAACGACTCCCCACCACACCCCACGACGCGGTCTTTCGGCAAATGCTGACGCAAAAGGAGGTTGCCCGAGATTTTTTGCAGATCCATTTGCCTGAAGCATTTCTCAATATATGCGATATGGATACATTAACGCTGGAATCAGGCAGCTTTATTGAGGACGATTTACATACCAGCTATTCAGATATCCTCTATTCCCTGCAAACAACACATGGACCCAGCTACGTTTACGCACTGATTGAACATCAGAGTAAGCCCGATAAATTCATGGCCTTTCGCCTGATGCGCTACGCAATTGCCGCCATGCAACACCATCTTAACGCCGGGCATAAGACATTACCTCTGGTCGTTCCTATCCTGTTTTACCATGGTATGGAAAGTCCGTGGCCTTATACCCTTAACTGGCATCACCTGTTTAGCGAACCAAAGCTTGCGAAAGCGCTTTACGGCAATGAATTTACACTGGTAGACCTGACCGTAATGCCAGATAATCAGATCTTGCAGCATCAACGGGTAGCGATGCTGGAACTCCTGCAAAAACATATTCGTCGACGGGATCTGAGTGAGCTATTGGATCAACTGGTCACACTCTTAACACAAGAGCATCTGACAGAATATCAAATCGACGTTTTGATTAATTACATGCTTAAAGCAGGAAATACCACGGAACCCGGCGTACTTGTCCGCCATCTGGCGCAGAGTGCGCCACAGTACAAGGAACAGCTGATGACGATTGCCGAATGGTTGGAAGAAAAAGGCAGAGTGGAAGGCATACAACAAGGGCTGGAAAAAGGGTTAGAAGAAGGTCGGCAGGTTGAAGCGCGTAATATCGCACAAAAAATGCTCGCCCGCGGCCTGGAACTGGAGCTGATTACGCACCTTACAGGCCTGACGCAGGAAGAACTGGTCGCGCTGGCGCACTAAATGCAATCAGGGCGACAAATATGCCGCCCTGATTGCAACTTAACCTACCGAAGGCGTCGGATCATCACCTTTAATGATGTCACGCTTAACCTCGGTCACGGTATCACCTTTCGCGTTATGCAGATGCACTTCGAGCTGGTTAAAGGCGATATCAATGTCGTTTTCACGGCACAAACGATCGACCGCACGGTTCAGTTCATCAACCGTGTGGCTACGATCGCGCAGTTCACGTACGTATAATCGCAGTTCATGATCCAGCGTGCTGGCGCCGAAGGCGGTAAAGAACACCGCAGGCTCTGGATCATGCATCACTTTCGGGTGTTCCATCGCCGCCTGCAGCAGCACTTTCTTCACTTTATCCAGATCCGAACCGTAGGCCACACCGATGCGGATCACCAGACGCGTGGTGGTATCGGAAAGCGACCAGTTGATCAAACGCTCCGTCACAAATGCTTTGTTCGGGATGATCACCTCTTTGCGATCGAAGTCGGTAATAGTGGTGGCACGGATACGGATCTTGCTGACCGTTCCTGAGAACGTACCGATAGTCACGGTATCGCCGATGCGGACCGGGCGTTCAAACAGAATAATCAGACCCGAAACAAAGTTACCGAAGATTTCCTGCAAGCCAAAACCAAGACCAACCGACAGGGCTGCTGCCAGCCACTGTAGCTTATCCCATGAAACACCGAGCGATCCGAAGACCGTCATCGCGCCGATGGCGATGATCGCGTAGTTAAGGATCGTGGTGATCGCATACGAAGCGCCCTGGCGCATCTTCAGTCGCGACAGCACCAGCACTTCCAGCAGGCCGGGTAAGTTACGGATCAGCGCCCACGCGACCATTGACGCAATAATCGCAAACAGCAGGCTGCCCATGGTGACGTCTTTCACCACCGCAGCTCCCGCTTCGGTGCCGTTGTAATGCCAGAGCGTAATGCTATCGAGGTAGCTGAATACAGTTATCAAATCAGACCAAATAGCCCAGAACAGAACACCAAACAGGGCAACCATTACCAGCATGGTGATGCGCAGCGTTTGCTGGTTCACCTGCTCAAGCGCAATGGTCGGTTCTTCCTGCGGCTCGGCTCCTTCCGCCCCTTCTTTCACCAGGTTCTGACGACGCGCTAAGGCACGGCGCCAGGCGATACGCCGTGCCGCCACGCTCAATCCACGCAGTACCGTCTGATACAGCAGGTTCCAGAGGATAACCAGATAGACCGTTTCAATCCAACGACCGGCCAGGCGCAACGTGGTGTAGAAATACCCTGTCGCCGTCAGCACCATTAATGCAATCGGGATAATTGAGAGGACAGTAATGGTAACCAGACGCAAGCCATGCGACTCTTTGTCGCGCCAGCTTTCACGACACATTGGCCATACCAGGAAGGCGATCAGCAGCAGGTTGAGGAAAATAACTACCTGACCCAGCACATCGTCCATCAAATTAAGCGGCGACAGCTCAGCAATGACCGACCAGAAGTTGAGCGGTAACAGCGCCAGGCTAATACGCACGATCTGGCGGCGCCAGTGGCTGGTCTGCTTCGCTGGCATACCAAAATGACGAATTGCCACGCCATCTTTTTCCAGCACCTTCCAGCACAGACCAAACACCAGCCAGAAGACTGTCATCTTCTTACTGAACGCCCACAGCAGGTCGCTGATATTCAACTGCATGGTAAGCAGAATCAGGCCCACGGCGAGGATAATCAGGCACGCCGGCAACGCTCGGATCAGATCGATCAGAATCGCTTTTGGCGTATTGAGCTGACTGTCATTACGTAGATTCCCTACTGCGGCGGCTAATTTCGCCTGATACTCTTTCAACCATTTCAAACGCCAGCGGATTAACCCAGCAATAAGCAGTAGTGGCAGCCCCGCCAGGAACGCAATAAAGACGGCGGGCCAGGCTTTTTCCCAGTTCACCGTGATTTTCATCGACTTAAACTGGTCTTTTAGCGTTTGTGGGAAGGCTTTGATCCAGTCCCAGTCCATCGGACGGTTACTATTAACCCAGAAGATTTGCTGCGTGAGGATCCCTTTCAGGTTCTTCGAGACGCTCATTAGCTGCTGTTGATTGATTTGCAGGTTAATCGCCATCATCAACTGGTTGCCCAGCTGCTTGTTCAGCTGATCCAACAGTTCACGGCGCATATCCACAACCTGCAGCAGGGCATCATGGACTTCACCATTCACTTCGTTGCTGTGCCCTTCTTCCAATTTGGCGACAAACGCATCGTTCTGGAATAGCGCATCACGCTGCTGGTTAATCTCAAACTGTTCCAGACGCAAATCAGCGATCCGGTTAGTCATATCGGCAAGTTCATCCGCCGACGGCAGTGTTTGTTGTTGCTGATACAGAATACGCGACAGCAGCAGGCTGCCTTTCAGGACGGCGATCTGTTCTTTAATATTGCGTTCGGATTGCAGCGCGCGGTCAAGCCAGTTTTTGACTTTGATATTCTGCTGCATCAGGTTGTTGCCGTTTTCGGTCGCGGCAATCAGACGCTGGCTGAGCTGATGGTTAACGTCCAGTTCCTGCTTCACTAACGGGTTTGACTGAATACGTTCGGCTTCATCCGGCGTTACCGCTTCCTGAGCCGTCTTTTCGGTTAACGTTAGTCGTTTGCTGTTCACCGCTTCTTGCAGAAGCTGGAGCTGATGTTCAAGCCGGTTACTGTTAGCTGTTACGTAATCACGTTGTTTTTGCAAGGTATCCTGCAAAACAGTATTACCTTCGAGGCTCTTACGCTGTTGGTCGATCTGCGCATTCAGCAGCGCCTGCTGCGCCTGCAGCAACACCTGCTGGCTGGGGCGTAACGCCGCCTCTCCCACATTGGTGCCATCGAGTCGATTGCGGATTTGCTGCATTTGCTGCGACGCGGTGTACATCGCATTCTGCACACGCTCTGGCTGCGTTTGCAGCGACACCAATTGGCTGTTGTAGGCAGCAAGATCGTTTTGCGAGCTTTGCAGATCATCCAAAACCTGTGCCACGCGCGACTCAAGCTGTCGTAAGGAGAGTGTACTCAGCGTTTTTCGCGTTTCATCGT
The DNA here is from genome assembly GCF_030332845.1 of Citrobacter sp. Cpo061. Classification (NCBI taxonomy): domain Bacteria; kingdom Pseudomonadati; phylum Pseudomonadota; class Gammaproteobacteria; order Enterobacterales; family Enterobacteriaceae; genus Citrobacter; species Citrobacter sp. Cpo061. Next base: position 258,573 of record NZ_JAOWHB010000050.1, on the reverse strand, counting down.
CGTTATCGACATCGCTGAGCGAATTTAACGCATCCGTCGCCTGACGCATTTTCTCCGGCGCCTGGGCAACTTTCTGACGAAGCTGTACGGTCTCATCTTTCACGCGATCGATTTTATCCAGCGTGGCGATGGTATCGAGGAGATCCTGTTGAACCAGCTTATCCTGCGCGGAGAGATCTTTTTGTTTACTCAGTGCATCCAGTTGGCTCTGAATATCCGCTTTCGTCGGCAGTTCACCACTCTGTTGCGCCCGCGCAAAAGCAGACGACTGGCAAGAAAGCAAGAGAATGAAGAAAAGGATGGTAATAGCAATAAGATGCTGTGAACGTTTATAGAGCTGCAACATAGTCATGAGAGTGAACGTTTCTGAACCGGAAAAGTGACCGAAAATAGTCAAGCGGCAAGAATATCACGGCTGTGACCGGCAGAATAGCAGCAGGCAAAACGACCAGGAGAATTCCTGGTACAGGCCCAAAACATTTAGTGGATTTCCGCCACGCCAAGCCGCAGAGTTGGGCACATAAGGCACATCTCCAGCAGCACTGCGACGTATTCCCGAGCTTCTTTTTTCAGATCAAACGATTCGGGGGCAAATAACCAGTTTTCTATGATTCCGGTAATATAGCTACGCAACAGGACCGCCACGCGACGGGTGTTCAGGTTTTCCGGCAGCATATTGGCATCCATACAGTGCCGCAATGTTTGTTCGATACGATCGTAATTTTCAATACAAAGATGGCGTTGAGCTAACTGAACAGAGGCCATTTCCCCGACAAATTCGCATTTGTGGAATATAATTTCCAGCAACAAACGTCGGCGTTCTTCTGTCACGGTAGCTTCAAGAACGTAAATTAAAATTTCTCTTAATACTGATAGTGGATCGTCGGGGAATTTTGCCTGATACTCAGTCTCTAACTCATCAATGTTAGGTTTTGCTAGCTCCCAGATTTCACTGAATAAATCCGACTTGTTTTTGAAATGCCAATAGATTGCGCCGCGCGTGACACCAGCGGCTTTTGCGATCTCCGCAAGCGAGGTGGATGATACCCCTTGTTGCGAAAACAAATGCAGAGCAACATCGAGAATATGCTGTCGTGTTTCCTGTGCTTGTTGTTTGGTTTTTCGTGCCATATGTCAGTGAATTTACAGGCGTTAGATTTACATACATTTGTGAATGTATGTACCATAGCACGACGATAATATAAACGCAGCAATGGGTTTATGGGCTTTAAGCCATTGATCAATTTGAAATCGGACACTCGAGGTTTACATATGAACAAAAACAGAGGGTTAACGCCTCTGGCAGTCGTTCTGATGCTCTCAGGCAGCTTAGCGCTAACAGGATGTGACGACAAACAGGCCCAACAAGGGGGCCAGCAGATGCCAGAGGTTGGAGTTGTTACGCTCAAAACTGAACCTCTACAGATAACAACTGAGCTTCCGGGTCGCACCAGTGCGTTTCGCATTGCAGAAGTTCGTCCTCAGGTTAGCGGTATTATCCTGAAGCGTAATTTCACCGAAGGTGGTGACATCGAAGCGGGTGTATCTCTCTATCAGATTGATCCTGCGACTTACCAGGCCGCTTATGAAAGCGCAAAAGGCGATCTGGCCAAAGCACAAGCCGCAGCAAATATCGCTCAACTGACGGTTAAACGTTATCAGAAACTGTTGGGTACCAAGTACATCAGTCAACAGGATTACGATAGCGCGCAGGCAGACGCACAGCAGGCAAACGCCGCCGTTGTCGCCGCGAAAGCCGCGGTAGAAACTGCACGCATCAATCTGGCCTATACCAAAGTGACGTCGCCGATCAGCGGCCGTATTGGTAAATCATCCGTTACGGAAGGTGCTCTGGTGCAAAACGGTCAAGCGACCGCACTGGCGACCGTTCAACAGTTGGACCCGATCTACGTGGACGTGACGCAGTCAAGCAACGACTTCCTGCGCCTGAAACAAGAGCTGGCCAACGGCACGCTGAAGCAAGAGAACGGCAAAGCGAAAGTCGAACTGGTGACCAACGACGGCATTAAATACCCGCAGTCCGGTACGCTGGAATTTTCTGATGTGACGGTTGATCAAACTACCGGGTCGATTACGTTACGCGCCATCTTCCCTAACCCGGATCACACCTTACTGCCGGGTATGTTCGTTCGCGCACGTCTGGAAGAAGGGATTAACCCAACGGCATTACTGGTTCCACAGCAAGGCGTTACCCGTACACCGCGTGGCGATGCCAGTGCATTGGTTATCGGTGCAGACAACAAAGTTGAAACTCGTCAAATTGTCGCCGCACAAGCGATTGGCGACAAATGGTTAGTCACTGATGGACTTAAGCCGGGCGACCGCGTGATTGTCACTGGGCTGCAGAAAGTACGTCCTGGCGCGCAGGTAAAAGCGCAGGAAATCACCGCTGATAACAACCAGCAAGGCCAAAGCGGTAGCCAGCCTGAACAGTCCAAGTCTTAACTTAAACAGGAGCCGTTAAGACATGCCTAATTTCTTTATCGATCGCCCAATATTTGCGTGGGTGATCGCCATTATCATCATGTTGGCAGGGGGGCTCGCGATCCTCAAATTGCCGGTAGCGCAATATCCAACTATTGCACCGCCAGCAGTGACGATCTCCGCGACCTACCCTGGCGCTGATGCCAAAACAGTACAGGATACTGTTACGCAGGTTATCGAACAGAACATGAACGGTATCGATAACCTGATGTACATGTCCTCTAACAGTGACTCCACGGGTACCGTGCAGATCACCCTAACCTTCCAGTCTGGTACTGATGCGGATATCGCGCAGGTACAGGTGCAGAACAAACTGCAGCTGGCCATGCCGTTGCTGCCTCAGGAAGTACAGCAACAAGGGGTTAGCGTTGAGAAGTCATCCAGCAGCTTCCTGATGGTGGTCGGTGTTATCAACACCAACGGCACCATGACGCAGGAGGATATTTCCGACTACGTTGGCGCCAACATGAAGGATGCCATCAGCCGTACTTCAGGTGTAGGTGATGTTCAGCTGTTCGGTTCTCAGTACGCGATGCGTATCTGGATGGATCCGAACAAACTGAACAACTTCCAGCTGACGCCGGTTGATGTAATCAGCGCCATCAAAGCGCAGAACGCCCAGGTTGCAGCCGGTCAGTTAGGTGGTACACCACCGGTGAAAGGCCAGCAGCTTAACGCGTCAATCATCGCGCAAACCCGTCTGACCTCCGCTGATGAGTTCAGCAAAATTCTGCTGAAAGTGAATCAGGATGGTTCCCAGGTTCGTCTGCGTGACGTGGCGAAAGTGGAACTGGGCGGTGAGAACTACGACATCATTGCGAAGTTCAACGGTAAACCGGCATCCGGTCTGGGTATCAAGCTGGCGACAGGTGCTAACGCCCTGGATACAGCAAACGCTATCCGCGATGAACTGAAGAAGATGGAACCGTTCTTCCCGTCAGGTCTGAAGATCGTTTACCCGTATGACACCACGCCGTTCGTGAAAATATCTATTCACGAAGTAGTGAAAACGCTGGCGGAAGCAATCATCCTCGTGTTCCTGGTAATGTATCTGTTCCTGCAGAACTTCCGCGCGACGCTGATTCCGACTATCGCCGTGCCGGTGGTGCTCTTGGGTACGTTTGCCGTCCTTGCGATTTTCGGCTTCTCGATAAACACCCTGACGATGTTCGGGATGGTGCTCGCCATCGGCCTGCTGGTGGATGACGCCATCGTTGTGGTCGAGAACGTTGAACGTGTAATGGCTGAGGAAGGACTACCGCCGAAGGAAGCAACGCGTAAATCAATGGGCCAGATTCAGGGCGCACTGGTGGGTATCGCGATGGTACTGTCAGCGGTATTTATCCCAATGGCGTTCTTCGGGGGTTCTACCGGTGCAATTTACCGTCAGTTCTCCATCACCATTGTTTCCGCGATGGCGTTGTCTGTACTGGTGGCATTGATTCTGACCCCTGCCCTGTGTGCGACCATGCTCAAACCGATTGCTAAAGGCGATCACGGAGAAGGCAAAAAAGGCTTCTTCGGCTGGTTTAACCGCATGTTCGATAAGAGTACGCACCATTACACCGATAGCGTAGGCGGTATTCTGCGCAGCACCGGTCGTTATCTGGCGCTGTATCTGATCATCGTTGTGGGCATGGCCTATCTGTTCGTTCGTCTGCCAAGTTCGTTCCTGCCAGATGAAGATCAGGGGGTATTCCTGTCTATGGCTCAGCTGCCAGCGGGTGCAACGCAAGAGCGTACCCAGAAGGTGCTGGACGAAATGACGGATTACTATCTGACCAAAGAAAAAGCGAACGTTGAATCGGTGTTTGCCGTTAACGGCTTCGGTTTTGCAGGTCGTGGTCAGAACACCGGTATCGCATTCGTCTCTTTGAAAGACTGGAGTGAACGTCCAGGTAAAGAGAACAAAGTTGAAGCGATTACTCAACGTGCAATGGGCGCATTCTCGCAGATCAAAGACGCGATGGTCTTTGCCTTTAACCTGCCAGCGATTGTGGAGTTAGGGACCGCGACCGGTTTCGACTTCCAGTTGATTGACCAGGCAGGTCTGGGCCATGAGAAGCTGACTCAGGCGCGTAACCAACTGTTTGGTGAAGTCGCGAAGCATCCTGATCTGTTGGTCGGTGTTCGTCCTAACGGTCTGGAAGATACGCCGCAGTTCAAGATCGATATCGATCAGGAAAAAGCGCAGGCTCTGGGCGTTTCCATTAGTGATATTAATACAACGCTGGGTGCAGCATGGGGCGGAAGCTACGTGAATGACTTCATCGACCGTGGTCGTGTGAAGAAAGTTTACGTCATGTCTGAAGCGAAATACCGTATGTTGCCGGAAGATATTGGAAACTGGTATGTCCGCGGCAGCGATGGACAGATGGTACCGTTCTCCGCCTTCTCTACCTCACGTTGGGAATACGGTTCACCGCGTCTGGAACGCTATAACGGTTTGCCTTCCATGGAAATCTTAGGTCAGGCCGCTCCGGGTAAAAGTACCGGTGAAGCCATGGCCATGATGGAGCAACTGGCCAGCAAACTGCCATCCGGTATCGGTTATGACTGGACCGGTATGTCCTACCAGGAACGACTGTCCGGCAACCAGGCCCCTGCCCTGTATGCCATTTCACTGATTGTCGTGTTCTTGTGTCTGGCAGCGCTGTACGAGAGCTGGTCAATCCCGTTCTCCGTAATGCTGGTTGTACCGCTGGGTGTTATCGGTGCATTGCTGGCAGCAACGTTCCGCGGCCTGACCAACGACGTTTACTTCCAGGTAGGCCTGCTCACAACCATTGGGTTGTCGGCGAAGAACGCGATACTTATCGTCGAATTCGCCAAAGACTTGATGGATAAAGAAGGTAAAGGTCTGATAGAGGCGACGCTGGACGCAGTACGCATGCGTTTACGTCCAATCCTGATGACGTCACTGGCCTTTATTCTGGGCGTAATGCCGCTGGTCATCAGCTCCGGCGCAGGTTCCGGTGCACAGAACGCCGTTGGTACTGGCGTAATGGGCGGGATGGTGACGGCAACCGTGTTGGCGATCTTCTTTGTTCCGGTGTTCTTTGTGGTGGTACGCCGCCGCTTTAGCCGCAAAAATGAAGATATTGAGCATAGCCACTCAGTAGAGCATCATTGATACATCTCTAAAGATAAGGCCGCGCAAGCGGCCTTTTTTCTGGAAAAATCATAAAAATCACTTATTGCCATTCCGTTTATTTTCTATCGGATAAATAAGCGATATAATCCTTGCAGCCTTAAAGGCTATTCTTAAAAAAACAGCGAGAGTTCTTATTTACTTTAATAAATATTAAGATTAATCCTATCCACTGGTTCACATTGTCGGTTGTTGCCTTTCGTTGCTAAACCTAAACAAGATAACCCGATGATTGCCCGAAGAATAAAGAAATTGTCCCATTTCGAATAGCGGCATTTATCTGTTAAAATGTAAAAATGACGTAGCATCATAATTTTACATAATTGTAATTTTTCGTGATATGACGATGAAATCTTTTTTAGAGTAGATTATAGTTAAATCATCAGGAGTCGCGGGCAAGTTCCAGGTAGTTGTTGTATCCATCCCGAAAGGTGTTCGGTTAGTTTAAGCCACTAAGAAGGGGATGCGTTATGGATGAATACTCACCCAAAAGACATGATATCGCGCAGCTTAAATTTCTCTGCGAAACTCTGTATCATGACTGTCTTGCAAACCTTGAACAAAGTAACCATGGCTGGGTTAATGACCCTACCTCTGCAACCAGCTTGCAGCTCAATGAACTGATAGAGCATATTGCAACCTTCGCACTTAATTATAAAATTAAGTACAATGAGGACAATAAGCTGATCGCGCAGATAGATGAATACCTGGATGACACTTTTATGTTGTTCAGCAGTTATGGTATTAATACGCAGGATCTGCAGAAATGGCGGAAGTCAGGTAATCGACTGTTTCGCTGTTTTGTCAATGCCACCAGGGCTAATCCTGTTAGTTTGTCTTGTTAAAAATTATTACAATCATAGGTAAGAGTTATGTCCGATAAACCATTAACTAAAACAGATTATTTGATGCGCCTGCGACGTTGCCAGACAATTGATACGCTAGAGCGCGTTATTGAAAAAAATAAATATGAATTGTCCGACAACGAACTGGCTGTATTTTACTCAGCAGCAGATCATCGCCTTGCTGAATTGACCATGAATAAGCTTTACGACAAGATTCCAACTTCTGTTTGGAAATTCATTCGCTAATTGCACTCAAGGTTAAGTCAGGTATAGCGGTACCGTTGTCTGGCTGACCATTTTCGTATTTACAATGGTTATTTAATTCAAATCGCGTGACTATGATCACAGCAAAGAAGCGGGAACGTTCCCCTTTTTTGCATTACGTTTTACTGTGCTGAAATAACCTTCAGTACACAGGGAATTCGTAATGCGTAATGAAAAGCAAAAAATGATCGCCGGCGAATACTATCGCCCGGCAGATGAAACGCTGCGCAGTGACAGACTACGCGCTCGTCAGTTGATCCATCGCTACAATCTCACCGCACCCGATGAAAAAAATGAGCGTCAGGCAATCCTGCACGATCTGTTAGGTCAGAGTGAGGGAGCCTATATTGAACCCTCTTTCCGTTGTGATTACGGTTATAACATCTATCTTGGTAAAGACTTTTACGCTAATTTCGACTGCGTTATGCTCGACGTCTGTCCAATTCATATTGGCGACAACTGCATGCTGGCACCAGGCGTTCATATCTATACCGCGACCCATCCGCTGGATGCTACCGAGCGCAACAGTGGCCTGGAGTTCGGGAAGCCCGTGACTATCGGCAATAATGTCTGGATAGGTGGCCGTGCAGTGATCAATCCCGGCGTCACGCTGGGCGATAACGTGGTTGTGGCATCAGGCGCAGTGGTCACTAAAAGCGTTCCGGCAAACACCGTGGTTGGGGGCAATCCCGCAAGGATCATCAAAACGCTGTGATCTTAAATGTAACTGTTATGCTAAATTGCGGTTAATCTGTTACTTTCTTCAAAGGGTATCCCCTTTTAAAATAGGGCGATCCCTCCTGAATTTTGCAGATATCACGAAGGCAAGAGATGACAGAAATACAGCGCCTGCTTACTGAAACAATCGACGACTTAAATATTCGCGAGAAGCGCGACAACAAACCGCGCTTTAGCATCAGCTTTATTCGCAAACACCCAGGGCTGTTTATCGGCATGTATGTTGCGTGGTTTGCCACGCTGGCGGTGATGCTACAGTCAGAAACGTTAGTCGATTCGGTATGGCTGCTGGTGGTACTGTTCGTTGTACTCAACGGCTTTTTCTTTTTCGACGTTGCGCCACGATACCGCTTTGAAGATATCGACGTTCTGGATTTTAGAGTTTGCTATAACGGAGAATGGTACAACACGCGCTTTGTCCCCTCCTCGCTCATCGATACTATCCTGCACTCACCGTCCGTGGATAGCGAACATAAAGCACAGTTGCAAAAGATGATATCGCGCAAAGGCGAACTCTCGTTTTACGATGTCTTTACGCTTACCCGCGCCCAGAACAGCCAGTAACGGCATCTCAGCACAGATAAAAAAAGTGCGTTCCTGCGAAGGTAACGCACTTTAATCCCTGAAATGCTGGCAAAGAAACTAACGTCTTTTTTTACGCCCCTGTACTGCTTTAAAGCGCGGATTCGTTTTGCAGATAACGTACAAACGCCCTTTACGTTTCACTATCTGGCAGTCAGGATGACGCTGTTTTGCGCTGCGAAGTGAATTGAGTACCTGCATTTTAACCCCGCTTAACGCCAATAAAATGACCAAAACGTTTTTGGAAACGTGCTGCACTACCTTCATTATCAAAGGTTTTTTGTTTCCCGGTATAGTACGGATGTGATTTAGAAGAGATATCGAGGGTCACGTACGGGTACATTTTCCCCTCAAACTCAATCTCACGCTCAGTCTTGATGGTCGAGCCGACCTTAAAGAATTCATTGGCACTGGTATCGTGAAACACCACGGTACGATAAAAAGGATGAATATCCGGTTTCATGGCAACCTCAATTTGATACGTTATAACATAACCATCAAAATACACCACTCTTGTACAAACCACAACCTGATTTACGCTACAGGGAGTCAAACGGGATGATAAATGGCCGTAAATATATGATGCCAATCGAATAGCTTTTTGGGGTTTCGGATATACTTTCCCTACGCTGTGTAAATAAGGATATCACTGTGACAACACGACATCTGATAAGCCTGGTGACTGGGGTACTGTTCCTTTCTATCCTCGCGCCGGTAGGTTTAAGCCTGTGGCTGGCACATCGACAGGTCGAAACGAAATTTATCGATGAACTCGACATGTTCTCAACACGAGTCGCACTACGTACGGAACGCGTAGGCGAGCAGGCGAAAAAAGCATTACGCCATATTGAAGCATTTCAGGGGGTGCCTTGCAGTGACGAGCATTTGCTGGAAATGCGTCGTTTGTCCTATAGCTACCGCTATATTCAGGAAGTGCTGTACCTCAAAGATAATGTTCCGCAATGCTCATCTCTGGAAAAAAGAAGCCAGGCAGACGCATTTCCACCCGCAATGAAAGTCACGCCTGATGGATATCGCGCATGGCTTACCACGCAAAATGATTTGGGCATCAAGCGCTTTATGGCAGCATTAGGGAGCGAACATTATGTTGTGATGGTCGATCCGGGTTCTTTCATTGACGTCATCCCTTTTGGCTCATGGCCGATTGAAGTGACTATCATTGGCACCGTGCGCAACGTTGTTGTTGCCAGTAGCGCCGATCTGCCATCGGACGTTTTGCAGCATGTACAGCAAGAAAAATCGATTACTCATTTTAAAAAAGATGGCAGCATTTATAACGCCCGCCCCTTTCCTGAGTTGGGTATTACGATCGTAACCTGGGCATCTACCCTGCCATTGCAAAAAACCTGGCACCGGCAGGCACTGATCTGGCTCCCGGCAGGCATTCTTATAGGCTTGCTCACCGCCGCCTTTGTTTTGCGTATTTTGCGCCGCTTACAGTCGCCCCATCACCAATTACAGGACGCTATCCAGCATCGGGACATCAAAGTCCACTACCAACCAATTATCTCGCTCAAAACGGGGAAAGTGGTTGGAGCAGAGGCGCTGGCTCGCTGGCAGCAGGCCGACGGAAGCTATCTGTCGCCGGAAGTTTTCGTCGCGCTGGCGCATGAAACCGGGCTGACAGAGCCTCTCACACGGTTGATTATTGAAAGCGTATTTGAAGATTTAGGTAAATGGCTGCGTCAGCATCCAGACCAGCATATATCCATCAATCTTGAGTCAGCCGATCTGGCCTCCGAAACGCTTCCTGCTCTGTTAAGTCAGAAAGTGAACCACTGGCAACTTAAGCCTACGCAAATCGCGCTGGAACTAACCGAACGCGAGTTTGCCGACCCGAAAAACAGCGCGCCGTTTATTGCCAAATACCGTCAGGCAGGTCATTCAATCTATATTGATGACTTTGGCACCGGCTATTCCAGCCTGAGCTATTTACAGGATCTGGATGTCGACATCCTGAAGATAGACAAATCGTTCGTTGATGCACTGGAATACAACAACGTGACGCCGCATATCATCGAGATAGCAAAAACGCTGAAACTTGAGATGGTGGCGGAAGGTATCGAAACCGAGAATCAGGAAGCCTGGCTACGCCAGCATGGCGTGCAGTACGGTCAGGGCTGGCTTTACAGCAAAGCGCTGCCGAAGGCGGAATTTATTCTGTGGGCAGAAAAACGGCTTTAACATTGCTGTTGATGTTGAGATGGCTGGCGGCACGCCGCACAGCCAGTCACATCACTCTTCCATAATGGGCGCAAATCCACCGTAGATCATTCGCTTGCCGTCAAATGGCATAGATTCACCGAACTCCTTCATACGGGGATCGGACATCATCTTCTGATTCGCCGCATCGCGGACCTCTTTGGAAGGGTATTCAATCCAGCTGAATACCACTTCTTCATGCTCCTGTGCTTTCACAGCCATGCGAAAATCGGTCAGTTTGCCGTCGGGGACATCATCTGCCCAGCACTCCACTATGCGCAATGCACCGAACTCCTTGAAAAGCGGAGCTGCTTTTGCCGCCATCGCAATGTACGCCTCCTTGTTTTCAGCGGGTACGGCAACCACAAAGCCATCAACATACTTCATGAGAAAAACCTCCGAAGTGTACTGCGCGGCAAGCCGATTCCGGCCGCGTCAGTCGAGGTTAAGTTTAGTCGCCAGTAGGCGATCGCGCCCCAGGTGCATTCCTGATACGCGTACATGACTGCGGCTGATGCCGAAACCACGGCAGGCAAAGCTGAATCAACGGTCCGATAGCCAAGGCATACAGCACCGTACCAACGCCCACGGTTCCACCCAGCAGCCAACCGATAAGCAGCACCGACACTTCGATTGCGGTTCGAATTCGTCGTACTGGCCAGCCGGTACGCGCGTGGATACCGGTCATCAGACCATCACGCGGACCGGCGCCAAAACCTGCGCCAATGTACAGGCTGGTTGCTAACGCATTCAATATTACCGCTGACACCAGCAGCCCACTGCGCGCCAGCAGAGATTCAAATCCAGGAATCACCAGCAGCGCGGCATCTGCCGCCAGCCCGATCATAATCACGTTGCTCAGCGTGCCAAAGCCTGGACGCTGGCGCAGCGGTATCCACGCCAGCAGCACCAACACGCCCACGGCAATAATCACCACGCCGATATTCATCGACAATAAATTGGCTACACCCAGGTGAAACACGTTCCACGGATCGGCCCCTAAATCAGCACGGACAAACATCGCCGTCGATACACCGTACAGTGTCAGCCCGATAAACAGCTGAAGCAAACGACGCAGCATGCTTTTCCCCTCTCACTCTCAGATAACTTTCATCTTCACCGCAATTGGCACTATGATTAATGTCCAGTTTTCAAAAAGTGGACTGCTATGTCATCTCGCCGTTATGGAAGTCAGTCTTTGCAACGCCTGCTCGGACACTGGCTGGAAAGCCCCTCGCGAACGCCCATCTGGCGACAGCTGGCAGAAGCGTTACGTCTGCTTATTCTCGATGGTCGGCTGGCGCTGGATAGCCGCTTACCGGGTGAACGCGAGCTCGCCGTCGTCCTGCAAGTAAGTCGAACTACCGTCGCCAGCGCTATGGCGCAACTGCGTGAAGAGGGATATCTGGAAAGCCGTCATGGTAGCGGCTCACGGGTGATCCTGCCGGAACATATTCGCCATGTGCCAACCCGGACCAGTACCGGCACAGCACTTGATTTGTCCACGGCGGCGCTAAGTGCCGGTCCCGAAATTCATCAGGCTTACCAGCAGGCGCTGTTTGCTATGCCACAGCATTTGCTGAGCTCCGGGTATCTGCCGCAGGGGTTGTCGGTATTACGTGAATCCATCGCCCGGCATTATTGCGATCGCGGGCTCCCGACGCAGCCCGATGAAATCATGGTCGTGAATGGTGCAGTCAGCGGCCTGGCGCTGATCCTGCGTTTGCTCACCGGCCCCGGCGATCGCGTGGTGGTCGATCACCCCACTTATCCGCTGGCGATTGCCGCGATTCAAGGCGCATCCTGTCGTCCCGTCGGCGTGTCGCTACCCGAGCACGGTTGGGATACCGCGGGTCTGGTCGCCACCATCGCGCAAACCGCACCGAGAATGGCCTACCTGATGCCGGACTTTCACAATCCGACCGGGCGTTGCATGGACGCTGCAACTCGCCAGGTCGTGGCGGATATTGCCGAACGAACCCGCACTACCCTGGTGGTCGATGAGACGATGGTGAACCTGTGGTATGACGCCCCGCCGCCGCCGCCACTTGCCGCATTCAATCGCGACGCGCCGATCATTCTGTTGGGTTCGGCCGGGAAAAGCTTTTGGGGGGGATTACGTCTGGGCTGGATCCGTGCGTCGGCGCGAACCATTGCGGCGCTGGTACAAACCCGCGACACGTTCGATTTAGGCTCCCCGGTGCTTGAACAACTCGCCACCAGTTGGCTGCTGGATAACGCCGCCGACTTTCTTCCTGACAGAAGACGGCTACTCACATCGCAGCGCGATCTGTGCTCGAGCCTGATGAACGCACATTTCCCGGAGTGGCAGTTTACCCAGCCACAGGGAGGACTCTCTTTTTGGGTTGAACTGCCCGATACGCTGGCAACGCTGTTCGCTACGCGCGCCGAAAGCGTAGGCATTCAGTTAGGAACCGGTACGCGGTTTGGCCTTGATGGCGCATTCGATCGTTTTTTGCGTATGCCTTTCACGTTGCCGGATGACACAGCGCGTGCCGCCTTCAGGGTGTTACAACCCATTTGGGATAACCTGCGTTTGCAGGCCAACAGCGGGAAAGTACGCAAAATAATTTAAGCGACGAGTCAAAGGACTCGCCCTTATAAGCCGGGATGGATGAGAGAGTCCCGGTGATATTACCGCTGAGGGGGAACAGGAAAACCCTTCAGTGAAATCACGAAATTTTCACCGTCTTTCTTAATTTTTGCCCCGGCATCACACCAGTCTGAGGCAATACGGAAGAACTCATCGCTGCCGACGTTCCAGCTCAGACGAACATGTTTCACATAACCGGAGCGCAGCATTTCACAAGCTTCGCCGTAATTACTGGCAGTTGAGAGCGGTTGTTGTTTCATTTTTTCTTCTTCAGTAGTCTGCGCAATGCTTTGATTTCTTTAGGAGTCAGTGCTTCAACTACGGACTCTTCCGTATGCTGGCTATCGATATCCTCAGCGGAGACTCCTGCCTCTTCAACGGCGGTAAACGCAATCAGCAGCAGTTTTTCCGTCGCAACACTTAAATTTTCGTTATGCACTTCAGCGTAATGGCGAAGCTTTTCTTTTAGCGCCTCATCAATTTTGACATTCAATACAGCGGTCGACATCGTAGAAAATCCTTGTGGTCAGCCAAAACACACCGGATGTAAGACCCTGTCGTTACAGCGCGATGGCGGCGGCAAAAGCAACAAATAACATCCCCGAAACACATTGACAGAATTTGATGACAATAAAATGACATTACGATGACAAAGAAAAGAAGATAACCAGAAGGGAAATTGCCGGACGGCAGAATTGGGTGGGGGCCCTGCCAGCTACATCCCGGCACACACGTCATCTGCCTTGGCTGCTTCCTTCCGGACCTGACCTGGTAAACAGAGTAGTGTTGCGGGAGAACCAACAGAGCCCCCATTGAGAGCGTTGTTAACCAACGCGCAGGCGCATTATCACTGCTGCACCCTGTAATTGCAACCCATCCAGCATCGGATGCTGTTTTCTTGTGCAATGCGGCTTCACTCCCTCGCCATTCGGCATTATGCTGGAGGATTAGCGCAGGAATAAATAATGGATATACAAGACACTTTCCCCCAACGCGTCTGGCAAATCGTCGCGTCAATCCCCGAAGGTTTCGTCACCACGTATGGCGATGTTGCCAGGCTTGCCGGTTCGCCGCGCGCTGCGCGCCAGGTCGGCGGCGTGCTTAAGCGTCTCCCTGAAGGCAGCACTTTGCCCTGGCATCGGGTGGTTAATCGTCATGGTGCCATTTCGCTGACCGGCCCCGACTTACAACGGCAGCGTCAGGCGTTGCTGGCAGAGGGAATAGTGGTTTCAGGAAGCGGGCAGATCGATTTACAGCGCTATCGCTGGGTGTACTAACCCTCTCCAGGCGGAGAGGGTTACGACTGCCTTAGTACTGCGTGGGAGCAGGAACGGCAGAAGAAGGATTCACCTGGGTTGGTGACGTTGACGGCACCGTGGTGGCTGCCCCACCGCTTGCCTGAACCGGTACTGCTGTTTGCTGTACAGGAACCAGCGTCAGGTCAGCTTTCGTACCACCCTGATTAATGACAGTCTGAACGGTATCAGTAATAAAGACCAGTTTGTCATTAACCGTAATTGCCGCACTCAGCAGAATACGGGCGTTAGGCTGAATATCTGCCGGGTTAAATGGTAATACAAAGCTGAATGGCGCCTGCTTACCTTCAGTACGGACTGCTTTTTGCGACAGCACTTTTGACGGTGCATCGGCCAGCGACGCATCTGACAGCGTGACGGTCAGCACCGCATCGGGTGGCAAGGCCACTTTCTGGCGGATCCATACCGTACCAGAAACATTTGGCTGTTGAATTTTAGACTGTGTGTCAGCAATTGACGTATTAGGGCTTGGCGCAGGTGTCTGAATATCTGCACTTTTATCAGCACAGGCCGCCAGAGCGACCGCAACCGCTAAACCACTTACCATGTGCACGAGTTTCATTAAATTCTCCTTATCATCTATGCACCAGCGAGAACTTTCCTCGCCAGAAGAGTGGTTAACAAAAACATAACGTGACTAAGTGTGGCACAAGACAGCTGTTTTTGCCTGTAATAGGCCTTTAATTCAGACAATTGCACCCATCGGACCACTTTCAAAATTGCGTTATACTCTGCCTACCTCGCTGCGAGATCGATATAACCTGGAGAGCACGTATGAGTCTGGCGCTGAAAAATTTGCTGACATTGTTAAATCTGGAAAAAATTGAAGAAGGACTCTTTCGGGGCCAAAGTGAAGACTTAGGGTTACGTCAGGTTTTTGGGGGACAAGTTGTCGGTCAGGCGCTGTATGCCGCCAAAGAAACCGTACCGGAAGAGCGTCTGGTGCACTCCTTCCACAGCTACTTTTTACGCCCCGGCGATAGCCAAAAACCCATCATCTATGATGTAGAAGTCTTGCGTGATGGTAACAGCTTCAGCGCGCGCCGCGTTGCCGCAATTCAGAATGGTAAACCCATTTTTTACATGACCGCCTCTTTCCAGGCACCGGAAGACGGATTTGAACATCAGAAAACCATGCCGGATGCGCCGGGTCCCGATGAGCTGAAATCAGAAACAGAAATTGCCCGCTCAGTGGCGCATTTGCTGCCGCCGCTGTTGAAAGAAAAATTTATCAACGATCGTCCGTTGGAAGTGCGCCCGGTTGAATTTCATAACCCCTTAAAAGGTCACGTTGCACCTCCGGCACGCCAGGTATGGATCCGCGCAAACGGCGAGCTGCAGGACGACCTACGCGTCCATCAATATCTGCTGGGTTATGCCTCAGACCTGAACTTCCTGCCTGTAGCGCTGCAGCCGTACGGGATTGGTTTTCTGGAAAAAGGGATTCAGATCGCCACCATTGACCATTCAATGTGGTTCCACCGTCCGTTCAATATTAATGAGTGGCTGTTGTATAACGTCGAGAGTACTTCTGCCTCCGGCGCCAGAGGTTTTGTACGCGGGGAGTTTTATACGCAGGACGGCGTGCTGGTCGCCTCTACCGTGCAGGAAGGGGTAATGCGTAATCGCAATTGAGAATTACCGGATGGTGGCGCTAAAGCGTTGCCATCCGGCAGATTGAAACATCAAGCGTTGTAAGCGTTCTCGCCGTGACTGTTCACATCCAAACCTTCGCGTTCCTGCTCTTCCGGTACGCGCAGACCCACCGTCATATCCGCCAGCTTATAGCCAATGAAGGCCACCACGCCGGACCAGACGATGGTGATCGCCACGCTTTCCAGTTGCACCAGCAGCTGATGCCCCATGGTCACGCCCTCAGCAAAGCCCACGCCGCCCAGTGAGCTGGCAGCGAAAACCCCGGTCAGGATGCAGCCAACAATACCGCACACGCCGTGCACGCCAAACACGTCACACGGATCGTCCACGCGCAGAAAACGCTTCAGCATAGTCACACCCCACAGGCCAGCCAGCCCCGCAACGACACCGATAATCAGCGCCCCGCCGACACCGATGTAGCCACATGCAGGTGTTACGCCCACCAGACCTGCAATAGCACCGGAACAGGCGCCCAGCAGAGACGGTTTACCACGCAGCGCCCATTCACCGAAGATCCATCCGAGGATGGCGGCGGCGGTGGCGACCACGGTATTGACGAAGGCCAGTGCAGCAATTTCATTCGCCGTTCCCGCTGAACCGGCGTTAAAGCCAAACCAACCAATGTAGAGAATAGCGGTACCGGTGAAGACCATCGGCAGGTTATGCGGTTTAAAGGCTTCTTTGCCAAAACCGACGCGTTTGCCAATCAGATACGCGCCAACCAGACCGGCAATCGCTGCGTTGATGTGCACGACCGTCCCGCCCGCAAAATCCAGTGCGCCGTGAGAAGCCAGCAATCCGCCGCCCCAGACCATATGTGCAATGGGGATGTACGACAGCGTTAACCACACCACCACAAAAATCAGCACCGCAGAGAAACGAATACGCTCAGCCAGCGCCCCGACAATCAGCCCAACGGTGATGCAGGCAAAAGATCCCTGAAAAGCAACGTGAATGTACTGGTAGAAGCTCCCCGTGACCGCCGTCAGCGCGATGTTCTTCAGCAATACCCAGTTGAAGTTGCCGAAGAAATTATTCCCTTCGCCAAAGGCCAGTGAGTAGCCATAAACCACCCATAGAATACAAACCAGAGCGAATGTCACCGTCACCTGAGTCAGCATCGACAGCACGTTCTTACCGCGAATCAAACCGCCGTAGAACAACGCAATGCCAGGGATAGTCATAAACAGCACCAGCGCGGTACAGATCATCATAAAAGCGTTATCTGCTTTATCCGCAACCGCCGGTGCCGCCATCGCCAGTCCCGGCAGTAGCGCCAGTGAAGCAATACCCGTTTTCATCGTTGCTATCTTCATTTTTTGGTTTCCTATCACTGTGTGCCAGAAGTTACAGTGCGGCTTCGTCGGCTTCGCCGGTACGAATACGAATCACACGTTGCAGCTCGGCGACGAAGATTTTGCCGTCGCCAATTTTTCCGGTGTATGCCGCCTTACTGATGACATCAATCACGCCATCCAGTTGGTCGTCGGCAATCGCCACATCAATCTTCACCTTTGGCAGAAAATTGACGCTATATTCAGCCCCACGGTACAGCTCAGCATGACCTTTCTGTCGGCCAAATCCCTTCACTTCGGTGACGGTCAGCCCCTGAATACCAATAGACGACAGTGCTTCACGGACGTCTTCCAGTTTGAACGGTTTGATTACCACGGTAACCAGCTTCATAGATCCCCTCCAGTCAGAATTCAGTAGTGGCTGCAGATACACGAGAGGAATATTGCAAGGGGTGTGCCAGGAATGAAAAACGCGGAATGATTCAGGTTCGCCGGGTACTATCGGGAGAGAAAAAGAAAAAACGCACTATAACGGTGCATAGTGCGTTACATTTTTGCACCAGATTGTTGATTGCCGGATGGCGGCGTAAACGCCTTACCCGGCCTACGATACCGCGTGGCCGGATAAGCACTGTGCCGTCAGGCGATAACAGAATCCTCTTGTGTGCTGGCGGCTAACTCTTCCCCCGCCAGTTGCAGCTGATACATCTGCCAGTAACGGCCTTGCGACGCCAGTAATTGCTGGTGCGTACCACGCTCAACCGCCTGACCGCGATGCAGCACCAGAATGGTATCCGCATCGACAATCGTCGATAACCGATGCGCAATCACCACCAGCGTAGTGTGTTCACGGACCGCCGCCAGCGCGTGCTGAATGGCCTGTTCAGTACCGGAATCAATACTGGCCGTGGCTTCATCGAGGATCAGCACCTGCGGCGTTTCAACCAATACCCGCGCCAGCGCCAGCAGCTGTTTCTGCCCAACGGAGAGATTATTGCCCTGCTCGCCCAGCCGGGTATGGATCCCCTCGCTCAAACCCCGAGCCAGTTCTGCCAGTTGCACAGTCTCCAGCGCCTGCCAGACCCGCTCTTCTGAGATATCGCGACCCAGCGTGACGTTTGCCAGGAAGGTATCCGCCATCACCACCGGATCCTGCTGCACCATCGCGATGCCCTGACGTAACGCACCGTGGCTCAGAGAAGACAACGGACGTCCGTCAAGGCGGATTTCCCCCTGCGTCAGCGGGTAATATCCCATCAGCAGGCTGGCCAGCGTGCTTTTGCCGCTGCCTGTGTGTCCGACCAAAGCCACAAAGCTGCGCGAAGGCACGGACAGACTGATGTTTTGCAGCACCAGGTTGTCGTCGCGATAGGCAAATGAAACGTTATCCACCTCAATGTCTCCGCTTTTGAGCGGGCGATCGTCTTCACCATAGCGCTGACGAGGCCCGTCCATCAGTTCGAACACTCGCTCACCAGCGACAACCGCCTGCTGCAGCATTGATTGCTGGGTGGTCAGCTCGATCAGCGGTTCGTTCAAACGGCCGAGGTAGCTGATGAACGCGTACAGCACGCCAACCTCGATGGAGGTGCCAGAGGTAAAACTGAACAGCATCAGCAAACCGCAGAGGATCAGCGCCGAGAACAGGCTCAGCAGTGGACGCAGCAAAAAACCATCCAGTCGCAGGGTTTGCATACGCGCCATATAGTGCGAGCGGCTGGCCTCGCCCATTCTCTCGCCAAACCTTGCCTGCTGGCGGAACTGCTGGATAACGCTCATGCCGTTGATGACTTCGTTAAAGCCATCGTTAATATCCGCCAGATAAGCGCGCACCCGACGCACAATCGGGGTGCTGTAGCGTTGGTAAATCACCATCACCACCAGCACGGCCGGGAAAATGGCCATTGCCACCAGCGCCATGCGCCACTCCAGGCTGAACATCGCCACCAGCATCGCGCCGATTAAGGCCGCACTGCGCAGAACCGTTGCGACCACCGTCACGTACAGGTCGCGAATAACTTCAGTATCATTGGTCACACGTGAGATAAGCTGCCCGACGGGCTGAGTATCAAAAGCGCTGAGCGGCTGGCGCAGCGCAGCGTCCATTACGTCGGTGCGTAACTGTTGTACTACGCCAACCGCCGCCTGGTTAAACAGCAATGACTGCGCGTAATGCAGACCTGCCGCCAGCAGTTGCAGACCGACATAGGCCGCAACCAGCCCGGCAACCATCGCCAATGGCAGATTGTTCTTCGCCACCATGTTATCGATAAAATAGCTAATCAGCAGCGGACCGCTGACTTCCGCCGCCGCAGCCACCCATAGCATGACTACCGCAATCGCCAGCTGTTTTCGCCATGGGGAACCATACGCCAGCAGTCTTTTCAGAGTTGGCCATAATTGCCCGAAACTACGCATTAGCCGCCTCCTCGTTTATCTCTGGTGCATCAGACAGCGCCGCTTCAAGTTGCTGATAGCGGTACATGTCGCGATACCAACCGGGCTGTTGCACTAAAGATTCATGCTCACCGCGCTGAGCAATATGCCCATGCTGCATCACGATAATCTCGCTGGCTTCCGTCAAAGCCGATAAACGGTGAGCGCTGATAATCACGGTTCTGCCTTCGCCCCACTGGCGCAGGTTATGCAGGATCTGATGCTCGGTACGACCGTCCACCGCCGACAGCGCATCATCCAGAATCAGAATTTCAGCGTTCAGCAGTAACGCTCGAGCGATAGAAATACGCTGTTTTTGCCCGCCTGACAGCATCACCCCGCGTTCGCCCACTTCGGTGTCGTAGCCCTGAGGAAGACGTAAAATATCCTCATGAACGCTGGCAAGGCGCGCCACATGCTCGATCTCTTCCTGCGTGGCCTGCGGGCGTCCTAAGGCGATGTTATTACCGACGGTATCGGAAAACAGGAATGGTGTCTGGCTGACAACCGCCAGTCGGCTGCGCCAGCTATCCAGCTGTAAGCGCGTTAATGGGATATCATGAAAGCGCACATCGCCCTGGGTGATATCAAAATGACGCTGGATCAGCGACAGTACCGTACTTTTTCCCGCGCCGGTCGGACCACAGATGCCCAGCATCTGTCCAGGTTTGAGCTGGAAATTCACATTTTCCAGCGCCGGGTGGGTGGTTTGAGGGTAACAAAATTCGCGAATCGCCACCGCCAGCTCGCCGCGTCCTTCCGGCACCGGTTCAGTACCGTCATCCACTACCGGCGCTTCTGCCAGCATGGCGCGAATTCGGCTATACGCGGCGCTGCCGCGTTCGACGATGTTAAACATCCAGGCCAGCGCCAGCATCGGCCAAATCATCAGACCGAGATACATCATAAAGCTGGTGAGCTGCCCGAGCGTCAGCGAGCCGTGAACCACCATCCAGCTTCCCCCGGCAATCGCCAGCAGGTTAGCCATACCAATGGCGATATAAATCGTAGGATCAAAGCGGGCGTCAATGCGCGCCACACGCAGGTTTTTCTTACCGGTATCTTCAGCATCAGCAGCAAATAATGCCGACTGCCGATCCTCCAGCCCAAAGGCCTTGATCATACGAATACTAGTCAGGCTTTCCTGAGTACGATCGTTGAGACTGGAAAACGCCGCCTGCGCCAACTTAAAACGGTTATGGAGTCGATCGCCGTAACGTTTGATCATCAACGCCATCACCGGCATCGGCAGCAGCGCAATGAGCGTCAGTTGCCAGCTTATCTGCGTTGACATCACGATCAGCACCGCACACCCCATAACCAGCGAATCTACCAGCGTCAGCACCCCTTCTCCGGCGGCAAATACGACGCGATCGACATCGTTGGTTGCCCGCGCCATCAGATCGCCCGTACGGTGCCGCAGATAAAATTCTGGATGCTGGCGACTCAACTGACGGTAATAATCTTCCCGCAGCTCAACCGCCAGTTGGTAGGATGCGCCAAACAGCAGCACGCGCCAGACATAACGCAGCAAATAAACCACCACGGCAATCAGGGCAATTGTCCCCACCCACATCAGCAGCCGCTCGGTGGTGAAGCGTTGAGTCGTCACGCCATCCACAATGATCCCGACCACTTTCGGCGGAATAAGCTGAAGGATAGCGATGATGATAAGCAGGGCCACTGCCCCGAGGTAGCGACGCCACTCCCGGCGGAAGTACCAGCTTAATTGAGCAAATAATCGCACGCGTTATGTCCTGACAAGATTTCCGGCAATAAGCGCCGGGAGAATTATTCAATAGGTAGAGCAGTTGTGTATTTAATCTGTTCCATGGCAAAGCTGGAGGTGACGTCAGACAGGCCCGGTACGCTGTTCACCAGGCGCTTATAGAATTCATCATAGCTTTTCATATCAGCAACCTGCACTCGCATCAGGTAGTCATACTCCCCTGCCATACGCCAGAACCCCAGAACCTCGGGCATTCCGGTCACTTCAGTGACAAAGCGGCAATACCATTCGCTGCTGTGATGCTGAGTTTTGATCAGCACAAACGCGGTGAGTCCCAGCCCCAGTTTTTCTGGATCCAACAGGGCGACTCTGCCCAGCAGGATACCGTCATCCTCAAGTCGTTTGAGACGTTTCCAGCAAGGGGTGGTAGTCAGATTAACGGCATCTGCTAATGCCTGCAAAGAAAGGGTGCAGTCCTGTTGCAGTAAACCGAGTAGCTTGCGGTCAATTTTGTCTAACATATCCACTCCACAGAGAAGAATTTTCTCCTTACATTCTATTTTAAAGGCTAAATGGCAACAATTTTTTCCGTGCTTTTCGCTATTCTGGGCACAAAATGACAAATGGATATCTATTAATGATGAATAGCTCCTGGGTTAAAAACGCCATCAATGAAATCAACGCGGATTATCAGCGTTCTGCGGATACGCATCTCATTCGCCTGTCGCTACCGGCGTTCCCGGGCATTCAGCTCTATTTAAAAGATGAGAGCACGCATCCGACCGGGAGTCTGAAGCATCGTCTGGCGCGCTCACTGTTTCTGTACGGATTGTGCAATGGCTGGATCAAAGAAGGCACCACCATCATTGAATCATCGTCCGGTTCAACGGCGGTCTCTGAGGCTTATTTCGCTCGACTGTTAGGGTTGCCATTTATTGCCGTCATGCCTTCCTGTACGGCAAAACGTAAAGTTGAACAGATTGAATTTTACGGCGGTCGCTGTCATTTCGTGGAAAGCGCCTGCGAAATCTATGCAGCCTCTGAGCAACTGGCGCGTGAGCTGAACGGTCATTACATGGACCAGTTCACTTACGCTGAGCGCGCCACCGACTGGCGCGGCAATAATAATATCGCCGACAGCATCTTTCGTCAGATGCAGTGCGAGCCCAACCCCGTTCCCCGCCATATTGTGATGAGCGCCGGAACCGGTGGCACCTCAGCAACCATTGGCCGCTATATTCGCTGTCAGGGCTACGATACTCAACTGATGGTGGTAGACCCGGAAAACTCGGTCTTTCTGCCCTTCTGGCAGGATCGCGATGCCACGTTACGCAGCCCGGTAGGAAGTAAAATTGAAGGTATCGGGCGTCCGCGCGTAGAACCCTCTTTCATTCCTGACGTGGTCGATGAAATGCTGCGCGTGCCGGATGCCGCAAGCGTGGCCACCGCACACTGGCTGGAAACCCAGTTGGGCCGCAAGGTCGGCGCCTCTACCGGCACAAACATGTGGGGAACGCTACAACTTGCCGCCCGTATGCGCGATGCAGGCGTTACCGGTTCGCTGGTGACACTGTTGTGTGACAGCGGCGAACGCTATCTGGAAACCTACTACAACCCACAGTGGGTCGACGCGCACATCGGTGATTTAACGCCGTGGAAAGCGGAGCTTGCCCAACTACTGAACACCCATTAATGGGATAAAAAAAAGCCAGACGCGAAGTCTGGCTTGCTGGAAGGGATCTCTCATTCGGGGGAATAAGGTAGATGTGGATTGTCCAGCCAATGCGTCAAAAAGTGTGACACTGCCTGATTACGGCAATGCCCAATCACCGATAAATGAGGCAGTTCAGCAATCAGTTGCGGCATCGCGTTACCCATAATCAGGCCGCGCCCAACGCTGCCTAACATTTCGCGATCGTTCATGGCATCGCCAAACGCCATACACTCGGCCATTGAATAACCTAAATGGTCGCTCAACACCGCCAATGCCGATCCTTTATTACAGCCCAGCGGCAGCACCTCAAGGCAATCAAACGCGGAAAAACAGAGATTCGCCTGTTCACCCAGCGCTTCATTCAGTTGAATTCGCAATTGGATCAGAGAGTCATGATCGCCGCAGAAACAGACTTTCGTAACCTGATGCGCCGGAATACGTTTCACATCGACGATCTGGTAGCGAAATCCGCTATACACATGCGCCTGCAGCAGCGAGGGGATCTCTTGTCCGGTGAACCAGCCATTGTCATTAAAGACATGCATGCTTGCGGTAGTGTCCCACTTCTGATGCAACACAATGTCCGCGACATTCGGATCCAGATCCTGACGGTGTAACACATCGCCCTCAACAGAGTGAATGCGCGTGCCATTACCCGTGATCAAAAAGGCGTCCAGTGAGATCGAGCCTAAAATATGGCGCATCTCAAGCACATGGCGACCGGTGGCAAATGTCAGAGTAATATCGCGTTCACGCAGGCGCGACAGCGTTGAAAGCGTTTCGTCACCTAAATGGTGATTCGGCATCAAAAGGGTGCCATCCATATCAAATGCAGCCAGACGAGCCATTTCTTTCTCCACACTGTGACGCGGTTAACTTGTGATCCAGTATCACCTGAGATATACGGAAGTAATAGTGAATAGATAAAATGAATTGTTCCGGGTTTCTCTACGCATACACCGTTAACGAACATCCTGAAGGAAAAAGTATCAATGCGTCTGCTTAATCGCCTGAACCAGTACCAACGCCTGTGGCTACCCTCGAACGGCGAACCGCAGTCGGTGACCGTCGGGGAACTGGCCGAACGCTGTTTTTGTAGCGAACGCCATGTGCGTACCCTGCTAAAGCAAGCGCAGGATGCAGGCTGGCTGGAGTGGCATGCCCAGTCGGGGCGCGGGAAACGCGGGCAGCTGCGGTTTTTAGTGACGCCAGATTCACTGCGCAACACCATGATGGAACAGGCCCTGCAAAAGGGCGAGCAGCTTAGCGTACTGGAACTAGCTCAGCTGGCGCCGGGCGAATTGAGAACACTGCTACAACCGTTTATGGGCGGTCAGTGGCAAAACGACACGCCAACCCTGCGTATACCCTATTACCGCCCGCTCGACCCCTTGCACCCCGGGTTTCTCCCCGGTCGCGCGGAGCAACACCTCGCTGGACAAGTTTTCTCTGGCCTGACCCGGTTTGACAGCACTACGCAACGTCCCTGTGGAGACTTAGCCCACCACTGGAATATCTCCGCTGACGGCCTGCGCTGGGATTTCTATATTCGTTCCACCCTGTACTGGCATAACGGCGATGCGGTCAGCAGCACACAGCTACATCAGCAGTTGCTGAAGCTGTTAGAACTCCCCGCGCTGAATAAGCTGTTTATCAGCGTAAAGCGCATTGAGGTGACGCATCCCCAGTGTCTGACCTTTATTCTGCATCGTCCCGACTTCTGGTTGGCGCACCGTCTGGCAAGCTACAGCAGTCACCTGGCGCATCCTGAGCACCCGTTTGTGGGTACCGGCCCGTTCCGGCTGACGCTGTTTACTCCTGAGCTGGTGCGTATCGAGAGTCACGATCACTACCATCTGAGTCATCCGCTGCTAAAAGCCATTGAATACTGGATAACCCCGCAGCTCTTCTCCCAGGATCTGGGCACCAGCTGTCGCCATCCGGTGCAAATTGCGATTGGTAAACCCGAAGAGTTGCCTATGCTAAGCCAGGTAAGCAGCGGGATCAGTCTTGGTTTTTGCTATCTCACGCTCAGAAAAAGCGCGCGACTGAATACGCAGCAGGCCCGTAGACTAATAAATATCATCCACCGTTCTTCCCTGCTACAAACGCTTGAAGTGGATGAAAATCTGATCACGCCAAGCAATGCACTGCTCCCCGGATGGACTATCCCGCAATGGGATGAACTCGACGAGGTAGCGCTGCCGGAAAAGCTGACGCTGGCTTATCACCTGCCGGTAGAACTTCACGCTATGGCTGAACAGCTTCGCCAGGCGTTGGCGCTGCTCGGCTGTGAATTAACGCTTATTTTTCATAATGCTAAAAACTGGGATGGCGATCATCCCTTAGCCCAGGCCGACCTGATGATGGGCGACAGGCTGATTGGTGAGGCACCTGAATATACTCTCGAACAGTGGTTGCGCTGTGATCAGCTCTGGTCACATGTATTGAATGCGCCAACATACACACATTTGCAAACGACCCTGGATGCCCTTCAAATTCAGGCCGATGAGGACGATCGCCGCGCGGCTTTACAACAAGTTTTCGCCACGCTAATGCATGACGCTACCCTGACGCCACTGTTCAATTATCACTATCGCATCAGCGCGCCACCGGGCGTGAACGGCGTACGCCTGAATCCTCGTGGCTGGTTCGAGTTTACCGAAGCCTGGCTGCCACCTCCTTCCGCGTGAAGAAGCTGGTCGACGGCACGCCCAGGCGCTACCATAAGGGCTTCGTTATTTTGTCAGGAAAAGCCATGAAACGTGCCGTTGTTGTATTCAGTGGAGGTCAGGACTCCACGACTTGTCTGGCGCAAGCGCTGCATCAGTATGATGAAGTGCACTGCGTGACCTTTGATTATGGTCAGCGCCATCGCGCTGAGATTGATGTCGCACGTGACCTGGCCTTAAAACTTGGCGCGCGCGCGCACAAAGTGCTTGATGTCACATTGCTCAGTGAACTGGCTGTCAGCAGCCTGACCCGCGATAACATTCCGGTACCCGATTACGAACCGGATGCGAACGGCATTCCCAATACCTTTGTGCCAGGACGCAATATTCTGTTCTTAACGCTGGCAGCAATTTACGCGTACCAGGTGCAGGCAGAGGCGGTCATTACCGGCGTTTGTGAGACCGATTTCTCCGGCTATCCGGACTGTCGCGACGAGTTCGTTAAAGCCCTGAACCATGCTGTAAGCCTGGGGATGGCGAAAGATATTCGCTTTGAAACCCCACTAATGTGGATCGATAAAGCCGAAACCTGGGCACTGGCCGATTATTGGGGCAAGCTGGACCTGGTACGCGAAGAAACGCTGACCTGCTATAACGGCATCAAAGGTGACGGTTGCGGTCACTGTGCGGCGTGTAATCTGCGTGCCAACGGCCTGAACCATTATCTTGCGGATAAACCGGCAGTGATGGCGGCAATGAAGCAGAAAACCGGGTTAAAGTGATTGTATTGCCGGATGGCGCTTTGCTTATCCGGCCTACATGCAGTTGCAGCAACTCTTGTAGGCCGGATAAGACGCTTGAGCGTCGCCTTCCGGCAGTCGCAGCCACTACTGCACCATCTGCTCCAGTTTTTCGCGCAACTCCCCTTCCAGCGGCAACGCTTTTTGCGTTTTCAAATCAATACAGACGAACGTAATCAGCGCGTCTGCCACCACCTGCCCTTCTGGCTCCAGGGTAATGGTCTGATTTAACACGCCACTTTTGCCATTTAACTGTTGAACCTGACTGGTGATAGTCAGCAGGTCGCTCAGCACCGCAGGACGGCGGTAGTTGATATTAATATTCACGACCACAAAAGCGATGTTGTGTGCGGTCATCCACTGAAAGCTGTCGCTGTTTTCCAGACCATCCCAGCGGGCCTCTTCCAGAAACTCCAGATAGCGGGCATTGTTAACGTGCTGATAGACATCAAGATGAAAACCACGAACTTTGATTTGTGTTTGCATAGCGCAGGAGCCTTACGTTGTTTTTATAGGAACAGATTTTTGGGTAAAGAGGTCATAACTGGTATGACCTCTACAGTCTGGCAAACTTTCAGCGCTCTGCAAGTTATTAAAGTGTTAAAACTGCCAGGTTACGCTCAACCAGTGAACTGCCCATGCCCGGCACCTGCTTTAAATCGTCCACCGTTTTAAACGGCCCGTACTCCTCACGATAGCTCACAATCGCCTGCGCTTTCTTTAGACCCACGCCATTCATAACTCGCGCTAAATCCTCCGCAGAAGCGTTGTTGATGCTTACCCTGGTGCCCTCATCGTCGCTTGCTTTAGCGGGCAGTGTGGCTTTGCTGTGTGCCGCCCCTGGGTTTTCCGCTTTGGTTTGAGTCGCCTGGCTTTTGGCGACAGGCTCAGCCGCCAATGCGGTTTGGGCCATACCAGCGCAGGTCAATGAAAGAGTGATAAGCAGAGCTTTGATTCCATGTTTCATACTGTTTTCTCCTTGTTTGTTAACAGTGGAATCACGATAGCGAGGTGCAGAACGGCAGACAAACGGCAAATATCAGAAATGGAAAAGGCCGCGAAAGCGGCCTTTGGTAGATACAACTTTTTGCAATTTTTTGCGAACTGCCTCGGTTATTGCTGCTGTTCCAGCGCATCACCGACTTTAATTTTTGCGGCTTTACGCAGGTTGCTCATCAGCGCTTCGAAGACAATCTGCGCGTTGTTCTGAGTGATCCCCTGAACCATCGCTTTCTTCTGCGCTTCAGGCATAGAACCAGCTTTCACCTCGTCCAACGCCAACAGAACAACGTTACCCTGCATGTCGTTCGCGACGCCGTAGCTCGGTTTGTCTTTCGCCGGCAGGCTCAGACCAAAGGCAGCCTGGCTCAGCGGATCCTGACCCGTACGGCTCAGCGTTTTCGCCTCGCCAAAGCTCAGACCCGCCGCTTTCATCGCTTCATCGCCTTTACCGGCTTTCAGATCCACCAGCAGTTTATCGGCATCAAGCTTCGCCTGCTGCTCTGCTTTATTGTGCTTAACGAGCGCAGTTACCTGCTCTTTCACTTCAGCCAGTGGCTTCACGGCTTCGGCTTTGTGCTCTGCAATACGCAGCACGAACGCACGATCGCCGTCCACGGTGATGATATCGGAGTTACTGCCAGGCGTACCGTTCTCACCAACCAGACCACCATTGAAAATGATGTCAGCGACTGGTTTGAAATTCAGTTCTTCCGGCAGGCTGTCACGGCTAAACCAGCCCGTTTCAACCGCTTTCATACCCGCAGCCTGCTCTGCACCCGCCAGAGATTCGTTATCATTGCTGGCCGCGTCGCTGACTTTCTGCTGCAGCGCATAGTACGCATCCAGCGCTTTTTCCTGCTTCACTTTTGCCGCAATCTCGTCACGGGCTTCGCTCAGCGGTTTAACTTGCGCAGGCTGTACGTCGTCAAGACGTGCAACGAGGAAACCAACGGAAGACTTAATTACGCCAGACAGTTGGCCTTTTTCTTTCAGACCAGCATTTTTCAGCTCATCCGGGGTGGTGGAATCTTCCAGCCATCCCATATCGCCGCCTTTACGGGCAGAGATGATATCGGCAGATTTTTCTTTCGCCAGCGCAGCAAAATCACCGCCTTTGTTCAGCTCGTCCAGTACCGCTTTGGCTTCATCTTCCGTTTTGGTCTGAATGATGCTGTAGCGGTTACGCTGCGGCTGAGTGAACTGATCCTGATGCTGGTCATAGTAAGACTGAATATCAGCATCGCTGGCCGTCTCCTGCATTGCAGCAGCGTCCAGCTTGATGTAGCTCACGCGGAACTGTTCCGGCGTCATAAAGTTGTTTTTATTCTGCTCGTAGTAGCTGGCAACTTCCTGCTCGGTAACAGACTGCTTCGCGGCCAGTGCGTTAACGTCAATCGTCGCCTCGCGCACGATACGCTGCTGTGCGACCAGCGCCGCCAGTTCGTCCGTTTCACCTTTCAGCATGAAGTCCGTACCGGCAACACCGTTAATCAGCTGCTGTGTCGTAAGCTGATTACGTAATGCCTGAGCATACTGGTCTGCAGTCATTCCCATTTGATTGACAATCGCGTTGTAGCGGTTGTTATCAAACTTGCCGTCCACCTGGAACGCAGGCGTGGCGAAAATGGCCTGTTTAACCTGATCGTCGCTGATGTTGAGCTTAAGCTCGCGGGAATACTGATCCAGCAGTGCTTCGTCAACAAGACGATTCAGCACCTGCTGACGCAGCGTTTTCATATAACCTTCGTTCGCGGCCAGCTCGGAGTATTGATCGCCCAGCTGTTGCTGCATGCGGTTACGTTCGCTGTTGAACGCATTCTCGAACTGCCCGCGGCTGATCTCCTGGCCATTCACTTTGGCGGCGAAGTTATTGCCTCCGCCAATCAGGTAACCACTCACGCCGGTCAAAATGAACGACACGATAATGATACCGAAAATAATCTTGAGCACGAGACTGTTAGCAGCCGTGCGTAAGCTGTCCATCATGGTGTAACCACACTCCGCTGTAGATGACTATACGCGTTATCCTCTCTGCTGCCCCCGCGTTGATGACAACAACGGCAACAAGGATTTTGAGTATATATGCTTCACGCAGCATAGCGTTTCCTGAACGCTGCGCACAAAGGTCTATTGTGACAAGAAACAGGGGCAATTGTCAGCCCACAACGCGTAGAAAGTACCGGAATTACAAATAAAAAAGGCACATCAGTCGATGCGCCCTTGTACTTCGTCACATCCCCAAAGGGGAAATCACTTAGTTTACCGCGTCTTTCAGTGCTTTACCTGCACGGAAGCCCGGTACTTTAGCCGCGGCGATGGTGATCTCTTTACCTGTTTGCGGGTTGCGACCAGTACGGGCAGCACGCTCTTTAACGGCAAAAGTACCAAAACCTACCAGCGCTACGTCATCACCTTCTTTCAGAGATTCGGTAACAGAAGCAATAATTGCATCTAACGCACGTCCAGCCGCAGCTTTAGAGATATCAGCCCCTGCAGCAATTTTGTCGATCAGTTGAGATTTATTCACTCTTCTCTTCCTCTTTATAATTTATATCGCACCTGAATCCTTCAAAGTGCGACCGCGCAGCAGTTATATCAGGCCTGCCATGCCCTTACAACACCCGTTAATGATGGCAAGCCTAATCCGTTATCTAAATTAGCTATACAAAAAAAGGCTGGCAAGCCCGAAATGGCCTGCCAGCCCTGTTTTTATTAATGCTCTTTGCGCGAGGTCACTATTTTGCCGTCACAACCTGCATTCCAGAGGGTTCATTTTGCAACGCAAGAGTCAGAACTTCCTCAATACGTTTCACCGGGTGAATATTAAGATCGGCAATTACGTTGTCCGGAATCTCTTCCAGGTCACGTTTGTTCTCATCGGGAATTAAGACCGTCTTAATGCCGCCACGGTGTGCCGCCAGCAGTTTTTCTTTCAAACCACCGATAGGCAGAACCTGACCACGCAGGGTGATCTCACCCGTCATCGCCACGTCGGCGCGAACTGGGTTACCGGTAAGACAAGAAACCAGCGCAGTACACATAGCAATACCCGCACTTGGACCGTCTTTCGGCGTAGCCCCTTCAGGTACGTGAACGTGGATGTCGCGTTTTTCGTAAAAGTCCGGGTTAATACCCAGTTTTTCCGCACGCGCACGCACCACGGTCAGCGCAGCCTGAATCGACTCCTGCATGACTTCACCCAGAGAACCGGTGTAGGTCAACTTACCTTTACCCGGTACGCAGGCGGTTTCGATAGTCAGCAGATCGCCGCCCACTTCCGTCCACGCCAGACCCGTCACCTGACCAACGCGGTTTTCGTTGTCCGCGCGGCCATAGTCAAAGCGCTGTACACCCAGATAGTCGTGCAGGTTGTCGCCATTGATCTCAATATGTTTCAGCGATTTATCCAGCAGCAGCTGTTTCACCGCTTTACGGCACAGTTTAGAGATTTCACGTTCCAGACTACGCACGCCTGCTTCACGGGTGTAGTAACGAATAATGCCCACAATGGCGCTATCGTCGACCGTCAGCTCACCTTTTTTCAGCGCATTACGCTCAATCTGTTTCGGCAACAGGTGACGTTTGGCAATGTTCAGCTTTTCGTCTTCGGTATAACCGGACAGACGGATCACTTCCATACGATCCAGCAACGGTGCCGGAATATTCATGGAGTTAGAAGTCGCAACAAACATTACGTCGCTGAGATCGTAGTCCACTTCCAGGTAGTGATCGCTGAACGCCACGTTCTGCTCTGGATCCAGCACTTCAAGTAGTGCGGAAGCCGGATCGCCACGCATGTCGGAAGACATTTTGTCGATCTCATCAAGCAGGAACAGCGGGTTTTTAACGCCCACTTTGGCCATTTTCTGGATCAGTTTACCCGGCATAGAACCGATATAGGTCCGGCGGTGACCACGAATTTCGGCTTCATCACGCACGCCGCCCAGCGCCATACGGATGTATTTACGCCCAGTTGCCTTAGCGATGGACTGCCCCAGAGAGGTTTTACCTACCCCCGGCGGTCCAACCAGACACAGGATCGGCCCCTTGATTTTATTTACACGGCTTTGAACCGCGAGATACTCAAGGATACGGTCTTTGACGCGCTCCAGACCATAATGGTCGGTATCGAGGATTTCCTGCGCCTGACGCAGGTCTTTTTTGACCTTGCTACGCGCATTCCACGGCACCTGTACCATCCAGTCGATGTAGCCACGCACCACGGTCGCTTCCGCCGACATAGGAGACATCATTTTCAGCTTCTGCAGTTCTGCTTCCGCTTTCTCTTTTGCCTCTTTCGGCATTTTCGCCGCGTCGATTTTACGCTTCAACGCTTCGTTTTCGTCCGGTGCATCGTCCATCTCACCGAGTTCTTTCTGAATAGCTTTCATCTGCTCGTTCAGATAGTACTCGCGCTGAGATTTTTCCATCTGCTTTTTCACACGGTTGCGAATGCGTTTCTCAACCTGCAGCAGATCGATTTCAGATTCCATCATCGCCATCAGATATTCCAGACGTTCGTTAACGTCGGACATCTCCAGCACGGACTGCTTGTCAGCCAGCTTCAGCGGCATGTGTGCAGCGATGGTATCCGCCAGACGTGCAGGATCGTCAATGCTGTTCAGCGACGTCAGCACTTCTGGTGGGATTTTCTTGTTCAGCTTGATATAGCCTTCGAACTGGCTGATAGCGGTACGCACCAGCACTTCCTGTTCGCGCTCATCAATAGCAGGCGAGTCAAGGTACTCTGCTTTCGCAGAGAAATGCTCGCCGTTGTCAGACAGCGCAGAAATACGCGCGCGCTGTAACCCCTCGACCAGCACTTTTACGGTGCCGTCAGGCAGTTTCAGCATCTGCAAAATAGAGGCCACGGTCCCGACGGTGAAAAGATCGTTTACACCCGGCTCATCCGTTGACGCTTCTTTCTGTGCGACCAGCATGATTTTTTTATCATGGTCCATAGCCGCTTCCAGACAACGGATAGATTTTTCCCGCCCTACAAATAAGGGTATGACCATGTGCGGATAAACCACCACATCGCGCAACGGCAATACGGGGATTTCAATGCGTTCAGAACGCTCAGGATTCATAGAGCTCTCTCTTAGTTTAGTTTCCGCCAGGTAATCAGGTGGTACGACTGTGCTTCACACCACCTTTAACATGTATGTCAGTATATGGGGATGTTTCCCACACATTCAACGCCATGTTTACGGAAAAATAAAAGGGGAGATAAAATCCCCCCTTTTTAATTAAATGTCTGTATGAATTGATGAATTATTCGCCAGATGCCTGCTGCGCTTCCGGCTTACCGTAAATCAGCAATGGCTTGCTCTGACCGCCAATCACCGACTCATCGATCACCACTTTTTCGACGTCTTCCATAGAAGGCAGATCGTACATGGTGTCGAGCAGCGCGGCTTCGACGATAGAACGCAGACCACGAGCACCGGTTTTACGCGCCATCGCTTTCTTAGCGATCGCATCCAGCGCTTCCTCACGGAATTCTAGATCGACACCTTCAAGATTGAACAGCGCCTGGTACTGCTTGGTCAGGGCGTTTTTCGGCTCTTTGAGGATCTGGATCAATGCTTCTTCGCTCAGCTCGCTCAGCGTTGCCACAACCGGCAGACGACCGATGAACTCAGGGATCAGACCAAATTTGATCAGATCTTCCGGTTCAACCTGCGACAGCAGTTCACCTTCGCTGGCTTTATCAGACTGTGCTTTTACCGTTGCGCCAAAACCAATGCCGGAGCCGGTTTCAACACGGTTAGCAATCACTTTATCCAGACCGGCAAAGGCACCACCGCAGATAAACAGGATCTTGGAGGTATCAACCTGCAGGAATTCCTGCTGAGGATGTTTACGACCACCCTGCGGCGGAACGGCAGCAACCGTCCCTTCGATCAGTTTCAACAGCGCCTGCTGTACACCTTCGCCGGAAACGTCACGGGTAATAGATGGATTATCAGACTTACGAGAAATCTTGTCGATCTCATCGATATAGACGATCCCACGCTGTGCTTTCTGCACGTCGTAATCGCACTTCTGCAACAGTTTCTGAATAATATTTTCAACATCTTCACCCACATAACCGGCTTCGGTCAGCGTGGTGGCATCAGCCATGGTGAACGGAACGTCCAGCAGGCGCGCCAGCGTTTCAGCCAGCAGCGTTTTACCGGAACCCGTCGGGCCAATCAGCAGGATGTTACTTTTGCCCAACTCGACGCCATTGCTGGTGTCGCCATTGCGCAGACGTTTGTAATGGTTGTATACCGCGACCGCCAGCACTTTCTTCGCCTGCTCCTGACCGATAACGTAATCGTCCAGGTGGTTGCGAATTTCATGTGGCGTCGGCAGCGCACTGCGTTCACGGTGCGGTGCTACTTCCTTAATCTCTTCGCGAATGATGTCGTTGCATAAATCAACACATTCGTCGCAGATATACACGGATGGACCGGCAATCAGCTTACGCACTTCATGCTGGCTTTTGCCGCAAAAAGAGCAGTACAACAATTTGCCCGAGCCATCTTTGCGTTTATCTGTCATGGGTCAAAACCTCTTCTTTGTTCTTTGTGCCGCACACGACGACGCAAATGCCATTCTCAGGCGCAAGACGCTAGTCAGCGTTGTGCCGCTCCAGGTAATTATAGCGGCACACCTGCGCACTGGGCATTAATTACGATGGGTCAAAATCGAGTCAACCAGACCGTACTCTACCGCTTCAGAAGCGGAGAGGAAGCGATCGCGCTCGGTATCACGTTCAATCTGCTCAAGAGATTGACCCGTATGATGCGCCATAAGTTCGTTCATGCGCCCTTTTACCTTCAGGATTTCACGGGCATGAATTTCAATATCCGTTGCCTGGCCCTGGTAACCGCCCAGAGGCTGGTGGATCATGACGCGAGAGTTAGGCAGGCAAAAACGTTTGCCTTTCGCCCCGGCGGTCAGCAGGAACGCGCCCATTGAGGCCGCCTGGCCCATACAAATGGTGCTGACGTCCGGCTTAATAAACTGCATGGTGTCATAGATAGACATCCCGGCAGTGATCACTCCACCAGGGGAGTTGATGTACAGGTAGATATCTTTTTCTGGGTTTTCTGCTTCCAGGAACAGCATCTGCGCCACGATCAGGTTAGCCATATGGTCTTCGACCTGGCCGGTCAGAAAAATGACGCGTTCCTTAAGTAGACGAGAATAGATATCAAAAGAGCGCTCACCACGTGAGGTCTGTTCAATGACCATCGGCACCAGCGCCATATGGGGTGCAAAGTTATCTCGTTCGCCGCTGTATGACATTTCCGTCTCCTGGATAAAATTTGAAAAAACCTGCTGTGCTGATTGTAACCTTATGGACGGATTATCAGCTAGTCCCTCAGTAATGGGTACGACATCGCCATAATTCAAGCATAACAATCTTTTGTTGTAACGCTAACACTGAAACGCTGTTTTCGCACTCTTCCCATGCAAAATGCGTGACAAAAAAAAACCCGCCACCAAAAGGTGACGGGCTTGCGTACGAAATTCGAGCTAAAAAAGCGACGAATTACGCCTGCTGGTTCATCAGTTCGTTGAAGGAAGTGGCTTTTTCAGTCACTTTCGCTTTCGCCAGAACGGCTTCAACAGCCTGCTCTTCCAGAGCGACGTTACGCATGTTGTCCATCAGCTCTTTGTTTTTGCTGTAGAACTCAACAACTTCTTTCGGATCTTCGTAAGCAGAAGCCATCTCTTCGATCAGGCCTTTAACGCGATCTTCGTCAGCTTTCAGTTCGTTGGTACGAATTACTTCGCCCAGCAGCAGACCAACAACTACGCGACGCTTAGCCTGTTCTTCGAACAGTTCACGCGGCAGTTCCAGAGCTTGTTTCTCGTTGCCGCCGAAACGTTGTGCAGCCTGACGACGCAGAACGTCGATTTCGCTGTCGATCAGAGCAGCCGGAACGTCGATGTCGTTAGCTTTTACCAGACCTTCGATCGCCTGAGACTTAACGCGGTTACGCACAGCGCCTTTCAGCTCGCGTTCCATGTTTTTACGGACTTCAGCGCGCAGACCTGCTACGGAACCATCTTCAACGCCGAAACGTTTGATGAATTCTTCAGTCAGTTCTGGCAGTTCGCGTTCTTCAACTTTCTTCAGGTTGATAACGAACTTCGCAGCTTTACCTTTCAGGTTTTCAGCGTGGTACTCTTCCGGGAAGGTCACGTCGATAGTGAACTCTTCGCCAGCTTTGTGGCCTTTAACGCCTTCTTCAAAGCCCGGGATCATACGACCCTGGCCCATCGCCAGTACGAAGTCAGACGCTTTGCCGCCTTCGAACTCTTCGCCGTCTACAGAACCGGTGAAGTCGATGGTTACACGGTCTTCTGCATCAGCAGCGCCGTCTTTGTCTTTCCAGGTAGCCTGCTGCTTGCGCAGGGTGTCCAGCATTACGTCAACGTCAGCGTCGGTAACTTCAACAACCGGTTTTTCAACTTCGATTGCTTCCAGGCCAGTCAGCTCAACTTCCGGGTAAACTTCAAACTCTACCGCGTAAGTAAAATCTTCACCCAGTTTGTATTCGCCCGGAACGTAGTTCGGTGCGCCAGCCGGATTGATTTTTTCTTTGATGATCGCGTCAACGAAGTTGCGGCTCATCAGGTCACCCAGAACGTCCTGGCGAACAGACGCGCCATAACGCTGAGCAACAACATTCATCGGTACTTTTCCTTTGCGGAAACCGTCAATACGCACTTTCTTCGCTACGTTGACCAGCTCGCTTTTCACAGCGGTCTCGATGCTGTCAGCAGCGATAGTAATCGTTACACGGCGGCCAAGGCCTTGAGTGGTTTCAACTGAAACTTGCATCTTGTTACCTCAAAAAATCACAGTGCTCGGTCAACTCTTCTCCGCAAGCACAGGTTGTTGGCTTCGCGGAACTGGGATGTTCTCATAAGCAATCACATTCCCTGTCGTCAGAATCATCCCGAAGACATTCCGAAAAATAAGACGCGCATTATAGCGGCATCACTTTTATGAGTCGAGAACGGTTATCGCGCGTTGCTGCGGCTTTTTTCACAATTCCCGGCTAATTTTTGTCTGAATACTGTACGACTGCCCCAGAATTCAGACAAAACAAAACGGCCCGCAGGCCGTTTTCACATAATCTGTAGCAACATACTGGAAAAGCGTCGGTTGTTGCAAATCCGTTTTTACGCGATGCTTCCCGCTCCACGACACGGAGGCGATGCAAAAATCGTATCCTGCAACGCTTCCCACTCCTTAATAGTGTAGGTATGCAGGGCAAGCGCATGAACGGTTGTGGAAAGCTCCGCCGTTAACGTGCTGTAAATCATCCGATGACGATTAAGAAAACGTTCACCTGTAAAGCGATCGCTAACCAGTACAACCTTAAAGTGGCTTTCAGAACCAGCCGGGACATTGTGACGATAGCTTTCATCCACAACTTCGAGGAACACGGGTTCGAACGCTGCCCTTAATTTTTCTTCTATTTGCTCACGAATCATCATGAAATTTTTCCTCCGACAACGCTGAGATGTCACCCATCCCTTTAAATACTAGCCGCTTTTACCGTTTTCATTACACCTTAGCAACAAAAAATTAGCGCTTGTCTGATTTTCTCATTCAAACGGATGAAGTTCACTGATTCCTCACTCCAATTTATTGCAAAAAGTCCGTTTATAGTCTCCACAAAGTCATAAAACGGACAACACAATGAATTTACATGCGTTACCCACTTCCCCTCATCGTTGGCGATGTTATGATGGCGGGAATTTTCTCTAACCATACAATTTAGATTCGCTGAGAGCCCTGGCATGTTTAAAAAAATCCTCGTCCCGTTTGTCGCACTGTTTATGTTAGCTGGATGCGCAACGCCGCCGACTACTATTGAAGTCTCCCCGAAAATTACCCTGCCGCAGCAGGACCCGAGCCTGATGGGTGTGACCGTTAGCATCAACGGTGCCGACCAGCGCCAGGATCAAGCGCTGGCAAAAGTCACCCGTGACAACCAGCTGGTAACCCTGACCGCGTCCCGCGATCTGCGTTTCCTGCTACAAGAAGTGCTGGAAAAACAGATGACCGCACGTGGTTATATGATTGGACCAAACGGTGCAGTCAACCTGCAAATCATTGTTAACCAGCTGTATGCTGACGTGTCTCAGGGTAGCGTGCGCTATAACATCGCAACCAAAGCAGACATCGCCATCATCGCGACCGCCGCCAACGGCAACAAGATGACCAAAAACTACCGCGCAAGCTATTCTGTTGAAGGTGCCCTGCAGGCCTCTAACAAAAATATCGCTAACGCCGTTAACAGCGTACTGACCGACACCATCGCTGATATGTCTCAGGACACCAGCGTTCACGATTTCATCAAGCAGAACGCTCGTTAATTTCTGCCCATATGGCCCGGCGTTCGTCGGGCCTATAGAAGCCCATGTCCAGTCAATACTTACGTATTTTTCAGCAACCACGTTCAGCTATCCTGCTCATTCTGGGGTTCGCCTCCGGTTTACCGCTCGCACTCACCTCCGGTACGCTTCAGGCGTGGATGACCGTCGAGAATATCGATCTTAAAACCATCGGTTTCTTTTCCCTGGTCGGTCAGGCCTATGTATTTAAATTTCTCTGGTCCCCGTTGATGGACCGTTACACGCCACCGTTTTTAGGTCGACGTCGCGGCTGGCTGCTGGCGACCCAGGTGCTGTTGTTAATTTCTATCGCCGCGATGGGCTTTCTGGAGCCTGGCACACAGTTACGCTGGATGGCCGCACTCGCAGTAGTGATCGCTTTTTGCTCGGCATCGCAGGATATCGTCTTTGATGCCTGGAAAACCGACGTATTGCCCGCAGAAGAGCGCGGCACCGGCGCGGCTATTAGCGTGCTGGGCTATCGATTAGGGATGCTGGTTTCAGGCGGATTGGCCTTGTGGATGGCCGATCGCTGGCTGGGCTGGCAAGGGATGTACTGGCTGATGGCTGCGCTGTTGATTCCCTGTATCATCGCCACCCTGTTAGCACCTGAACCGACTGACACCATTCCAGTGCCTAAAACGCTGGAACAGGCAGTTGCGGCTCCGCTGCGAGACTTCTTTGGTCGTAACAACGCATGGCTGATCCTGCTGCTTATTGTGCTGTATAAGCTCGGGGATGCTTTCGCCATGAGCCTGACCACCACCTTTTTAATCCGCGGCGTTGGGTTTGATGCGGGTGAAGTTGGCGTGGTGAATAAGACGCTGGGGCTACTGGCGACCATTGTTGGCGCGCTGTACGGTGGGATCCTGATGCAGCGCCTCTCTCTGTTCCGCGCATTGCTTATTTTCGGCATCCTGCAAGGGGCGTCGAATGCGGGCTACTGGCTACTGTCCATCACTGACAAACACATGTTCAGCATGGCGGCGGCCGTCTTCTTTGAAAACCTGTGCGGCGGAATGGGCACGGCGGCATTTGTCGCTTTATTAATGACGCTGTGCAATAAGTCCTTCTCAGCGACCCAGTTCGCCCTGCTCTCCGCGCTTTCAGCCGTTGGTCGCGTTTACGTTGGCCCGGTAGCGGGTTGGTTTGTCGAAGCACACGGCTGGCCGACGTTTTATCTGTTCTCCGTATTTGCCGCGATCCCCGGCCTGATACTGCTGCTGGTATGTCGCCAGACCCTGGAACATAGCTGGCAAAATGAAAGCTTCATTCCGCGCACGGAATTTCGTGGAGCATACAGTCTGGCATTAATGACGTTGGTAGTGGGCTGCTGCCTGCTGCTGGTTTGGCTGCTGCTGTTAACCATGAACGCGATGGATTACACCAACTTCTCCTTCCTGCCGGAACTGCTTGAAGTCTCAGTGGTAGTCGCGGTCTGCGGGGTCGTTTTTGGTGGATTGCTGGATTATCTGGCACTGCGAAAAACGCGTCAGGCGTAAAAAAACCGCATTAATATCGCCGTTGTAATCACCCTGCGTAATTATAACGGCGAAATAAGCAACAACTGCTAAAAATAATATTTGTTATTTTGTGCGCCAAAGAATTTGGAAATTATTGACGCCTTTTATATATACTATTTCCCTTACTCGATTCAGCCACGAAAGATTTATTTTTTGTTCCTCAATTGTCCGTTTATTGATAATCAATTGTTAATCAATTGTTTTATTTTCGTATTGGTTATACCAATTGCCCTCAGTACGTCCCCCACCTGCCCGCTTTCGTTATAACGTGATGTTGCAACAGGTTCTTAAAGCCAAAGCGACATATATTGCAACATATGTGACATGCACGGCAGAACCCAGTAACACAGATCTAGAGATGTTTACAGTAATGTAACCTTCCCGTAAAATGCCCTCACACTTTAAACGCCACCCGGTCCCGTGGAATTGAGGTCGTTAAATGAGACTCAGGAAATACAATAAAAGTTTGGGATGGTTGTCATTAATTGCAGGCACTGCATTACTCAGTGGCTGTAATTCTGCGCTGCTTGACCCTAAAGGACAGATTGGACTGGAACAACGGTCATTGATACTGACGGCATTTGGCCTGATGTTGATTGTCGTTATTCCCGCCATCTTGATGGCTGTTGGTTTTGCCTGGAAGTATCGTGCAAGCAATAAAGATGCGAAGTACAGCCCGAACTGGTCACACTCCAATAAAGTGGAAGCTGTGGTCTGGACGGTGCCGATCTTAATCATCATTTTCCTTGCCGTTCTGACCTGGAAAACCACTCACGCTCTTGAGCCAAGCAAACCGCTGGCGCATGACGAGAAGCCCATTACCATCGAAGTGGTTTCCATGGACTGGAAATGGTTCTTCATCTATCCGGAACAGGGTATCGCTACCGTGAATGAAATCGCCTTCCCGGCGAATACTCCGGTTGAATTCAAAGTGACTTCCAACTCCGTGATGAACTCCTTCTTTATCCCGCGTCTGGGTAGCCAGATTTATGCCATGGCCGGTATGCAGACTCGACTGCATCTGATCGCCAACGAAGTCGGTACTTATGATGGTATCTCCGCAAGTTATAGCGGACCAGGCTTCTCCGGTATGAAGTTCAAGGCTATCGCAACAAAGGACCGCGCCGAATTCGACCAATGGGTTGCTAAAGCTAAACAGTCCACGAACACCATGAGCGACATGGCAGCGTTCGAGAAAGTGGCTGCGCCAAGCGAATACAACCAGGTGGAATACTTCTCCAACGTGAAACCGGATTTGTTTAAAGATGTTATTAACAAATTTATGGCTCACGGTAAGAGCATGGACATGACCCAACCCGAAGGTGAGCACAGCGCACACGAAGGAATGGAAGGCATGGACATGAGCCACGCGGAATCCGCTCACTAAGGGGCCGAGGAAGAATACGATGTTCGGAAAATTGACGCTGGATGCAGTTCCGTTCCATGAACCTATTGTCATGGTTACGATTGCTGCCATTATCATCGGTGGTGCGGCCTTACTGGGCCTTATCACTTACTTCGGTAAGTGGACCTACCTGTGGAAAGAGTGGCTGACTTCTGTTGACCACAAACGCCTTGGCATCATGTATGTCATCGTCGCAATCGTCATGTTGATTCGTGGCTTTGCCGACGCCATCATGATGCGTAGTCAGCAAGCGCTGGCTTCTGCAGGTGAAGCGGGCTTCCTGCCACCTCACCACTACGACCAGATCTTCACGGCTCACGGCGTGATTATGATCTTCTTCGTGGCAATGCCATTTGTTATCGGTCTGATGAACCTGGTGGTTCCGCTGCAGATCGGCGCACGTGACGTTGCATTCCCGTTCCTGAACAACCTGAGCTTCTGGTTCACCGTTGTCGGCGTAATCCTGGTTAACCTTTCTCTGGGCGTGGGTGAATTCGCGCAGACCGGTTGGCTGGCGTATCCGCCACTTTCGGGAATAGAGTACAGTCCAAGCGTCGGGGTCGACTATTGGATATGGGCAGTCCAGTTGTCCGGTATTGGTACAACTCTGACCGGTATCAACTTCTTTGTGACCATCATTAAGATGCGTGCACCAGGAATGACCATGTTCAAGATGCCAGTGTTTAGCTGGGCATCTCTGTGTGCAAACATCCTGATTATCGCTTCTTTCCCAATCCTGACGGTTACCGTCGCGTTGCTGACCCTGGATCGCTATCTGGGCACCCATTTCTTTACCAACGATATGGGCGGCAACATGATGATGTACATCAACCTGATTTGGGCCTGGGGCCATCCGGAAGTGTACATTCTGGTTCTGCCAGTCTTCGGCGTGTTCTCCGAAATCGCAGCAACCTTCTCGCGTAAACGTCTGTTTGGTTACACCTCGCTGGTGTGGGCAACCGTGTGTATCACCGTTCTGTCGTTCGTTGTTTGGCTGCACCACTTCTTCACCATGGGTGCAGGCGCTAACGTAAACGCCTTCTTCGGTATCACCACCATGATTATCGCCATCCCGACCGGGGTGAAGATCTTCAACTGGCTGTTCACCATGTATCAGGGCCGTATCGTATTCCACTCAGCAATGCTGTGGACGATTGGCTTTATCGTCACCTTCTCAGTCGGCGGCATGACCGGTGTACTGCTGGCGGTGCCGGGTGCGGACTTCGTTCTGCACAACAGTCTGTTCCTGATTGCGCACTTCCATAACGTTATCATCGGCGGCGTCGTATTTGGATGCTTCGCTGGTATGACCTACTGGTGGCCAAAAGCGTTTGGCTTCACGCTGAACGAAACTTGGGGTAAACGCGCATTCTGGTTCTGGATCATCGGCTTCTTCGTAGCATTTATGCCACTGTACGTGCTGGGCTTCATGGGTATGACCCGTCGCCTCAGCCAGCAGATTGATCCACAGTTCCATCCGATGCTGGTCGTTGCCGCCTGCGGCGCCGCGCTGATTGCACTGGGTATCCTGTGCCAGCTGATTCAGATCTTCGTTTCTATTCGCGACCGCGAGCAGAACCGTGACCTGACCGGTGACCCATGGGGTGGTCGTACGCTGGAGTGGGCAACCTCTTCCCCGCCTCCGTTCTATAACTTTGCCGTTGTGCCGCACGTTCACGAGCGTGATGCCTTCTGGGAAATGAAAGAAAAAGGTGAAGCGTACAAGCAGCCTGCGCACTATGAAGAAATTCATATGCCGAAGAACAGCGGTGCCGGTATCGTCATTACCGCCTTCGCAACACTGTTTGGTTTCGCCATGATCTGGCATATCTGGTGGCTGGCGATTGCAAGCTTCGCAGGCATGATCATCAGCTGGATTGTGAAAAGCTTTGATGAAGACGTGGATTACTACGTGCCGGTCCCGGAAGTCGAAAAACTGGAAAACCAGCATTTCGATGAGATTACTAAGGCAGGGCTGAAAAATGGCAACTGATACTTTAACGCACGCGACTGCCCACGCGCACGAACACGGGCACCACGATGCAGGCCAGACCAAGATCTTCGGATTCTGGGTCTACCTGATGAGCGACTGCATTCTGTTCTCTATTCTGTTTGCAACCTATGCCGTTCTGGTGAACGGCACCGCAGGTGGCCCGACAGGTAAGGACATTTTTGAACTGCCGTTCGTTCTGGTTGAAACATTCCTGCTGTTATTCAGCTCCATTACTTACGGCATGGCAGCGATTGCCATGTACAAGAACAACAAGAGCCAGGTTATCTCCTGGCTGGCGTTGACCTTCTTGTTCGGTGCCGGATTCATCGGGATGGAACTCTATGAATTCCATCACCTGATTGTTAACGGTATGGGCCCGGATCGCAGCGGCTTCCTGTCTGCGTTCTTCGCGCTGGTCGGTACTCACGGTCTGCACGTCACCTCCGGTCTTATCTGGATGGCAGTGCTGATGGTGCAAGTTGCTCGTCGCGGCCTGACCAGTACTAACCGTACCCGCATCATGTGCCTGAGCCTGTTCTGGCACTTCCTGGATGTGGTGTGGATCTGTGTGTTCACTGTTGTTTATCTGATGGGGGCGATGTAATGAGTCATTCTAACGAGAGCGGCGGCGCATCCCATGGCAGCGTAAAAACCTACATGACAGGTTTTATCCTGTCGATCATCCTGACGGTCATTCCGTTCTGGATGGTGATGACAGGTTCTGCCTCACCGGCCGTCATTCTGGGAACTATTCTGGCAATGGCAGTGGTACAGATTCTGGTGCACCTGGTGTGCTTCCTGCACATGAATAGCAAATCTGATGAAGGTTGGAACATGACGGCCTTTGTCTTTACTGTGCTAATCATCGCCATCCTGGTTGTGGGCTCCATCTGGATTATGTGGAACCTTAACTACAACATGATGATGCACTAAGAGCGGCGATTATGATGTTTAAGCAATACCTGCAAGTAACGAAACCAGGCATCATCTTTGGCAACCTGATCTCGGTGATTGGGGGATTCCTGCTGGCCTCGAAAGGCAGCATTGATTATCCCCTGTTTATCTACACGCTGGTTGGGGTGTCACTGGTTGTGGCGTCGGGTTGTGTATTTAACAACTACATCGACAGGGATATCGACAGGAAGATGGAGAGGACCAAAAACCGCGTGCTGGTTAAAGGTCTGATTTCCCCTGCGGTCTCGCTGGTATACGCCACCCTGCTGGGTATTGCTGGCTTTATGCTGCTGTGGTTTGGCGCGAACCCTCTGGCCTGCTGGCTGGGGGTAATGGGCTTCGTGGTCTATGTGGGCGTTTATAGCCTGTACATGAAGCGCCATTCCGTTTATGGCACGCTGATTGGCTCACTCTCCGGCGCTGCGCCGCCGGTGATTGGCTACTGTGCCGTAACCGGTGAGTTCGATAGCGGTGCGTTGATTCTGCTGGCTATTTTCAGCCTGTGGCAGATGCCGCACTCTTACGCGATTGCGATTTTCCGCTTCAAGGATTATCAGGCTGCCAACATCCCGGTACTGCCGGTGGTGAAAGGTATTTCGGTCGCGAAGAACCATATCACGCTGTACATCGTGGCGTTTGCTATCGCCACGCTGATGCTAACCCTGGG
Organism: Citrobacter sp. Cpo061; assembly: GCF_030332845.1. Lineage (NCBI taxonomy): Bacteria > Pseudomonadati > Pseudomonadota > Gammaproteobacteria > Enterobacterales > Enterobacteriaceae > Citrobacter > Citrobacter sp. Cpo061. The sequence continues at coordinate 214,079 of NZ_JAOWHB010000050.1, read as the reverse complement.
CGGCTATGCAGGTTATAAATACCTGATTGTTGCCGCGGCGGTGAGCGTCTGGTGGTTGGGCATGGCGCTGCGTGGTTATAAAGTGGAAGATGACAGAGTCTGGGCGCGCAAGCTGTTCGGTTTCTCCATCATCGCCATTACCGCGCTTTCCGTGATGATGTCCGTCGACTTTATGGTGCCAAACTCGCAGAACCTGCTGACTTACGTCTGGTAAGTTAATCGTCACACCTTCTATGCCGGATGGCGGCTGACGCCTTATCCGGCCTACCAAAAAGCATATAGCTTGTAGGCCGGATAAGTTACGTTCAGATCGCTATCCGGCATTTTCGTCTCCAGCCGACGCCCCTCACAACCCCAACATTTGTTAATAAAGCGCATATTTACCCAGCCTGCTTAGCGCTTTACACTAGGCGCGAAATTAATACAGAGGTGGGAATGAACGATTACAAAATGACACCCGGTGAGTTGCGCGCCACCTGGGGTTTAGGGACCGTATTCTCGTTGCGCATGCTTGGCATGTTTATGGTCCTGCCGGTTCTGACCACTTACGGTATGGCGCTACAGGGTGCCAGCGAAGCGCTGATAGGCCTTGCCATCGGCATATATGGTCTGGCTCAAGCCGTCTTCCAGATCCCCTTTGGCCTGCTCTCTGACCGCATTGGTCGTAAGCCACTTATCGTCGGCGGGCTGGCGGTATTCGTTCTCGGCAGCATAATTGCTGCTCTCTCCGATTCAATCTGGGGCATTATTCTTGGTCGGGCTTTACAAGGCTCTGGCGCGATTGCTGCTGCCGTAATGGCGCTACTTTCCGACTTAACCCGTGAGCAAAACCGTACCAAAGCAATGGCGTTTATCGGCGTCAGCTTTGGTATCACCTTCGCCATTGCGATGGTGCTGGGACCAATCGTTACCCATGCGCTGGGGCTACACGCGTTGTTCTGGATGATTGCAGCCCTTGCTACCACGGGTATCGTGCTGACCATTTGGGTCGTTCCCAATAGCACTACCCACGTGCTGAACCGCGAGTCGGGCATGGTAAAAGGCAGCTTCAGCAAAGTGCTGGCAGAGCCCAAACTGCTGAAGCTCAACTTTGGCATCATGTGTCTGCACATATTGCTGATGTCCACCTTCGTCGCCTTACCAGGTCAACTGGCGAAAGCAGGCTTCCCTGCAGCAGAGCACTGGAAAATTTATCTGGTGACGATGCTGCTGTCCTTTGTTTCCGTAGTGCCGTTCATCATTTACGCCGAAGTGAAGCGCCGCATGAAACGCGTGTTCCTCGCCTGCGTGTTACTGATACTTATTGCAGAGATTGTATTGTGGAGCGCTAACGTGCGTTTCTGGGGGTTGATTGCGGGCGTGCAGATATTCTTCCTCGCCTTCAACCTGATGGAAGCCCTCCTCCCCTCGCTTATCAGTAAAGAGTCTCCGGCTGGCTATAAAGGCACGGCAATGGGCGTTTACTCCACCAGCCAGTTTCTTGGCGTGGCGATTGGCGGTTCGCTCGGCGGTTGGGTGGTTGAAATGTTTGATGGTCAGGCCGTATTCCTGGCCGGTGCGCTTCTGGCGGCAGTGTGGTTATTGGTGGCGAGTACAATGAAAGAGCCGCCGTATGTCAGCAGCCTGCGGGTGGAAATCCCACCTGAAATTGCTGCGGATGACACCCTGAAGCAGCGTCTGCTGGCTAAAGAAGGGATAAGCGAAGTGTTAATTGTCGCGAAAGAACATTCGGCCTACGTGAAAATCGACAGCAAAGTCACCAATCGATTTGAGGTTGAGCAGGCCATCAGCCAGGCGTAAAGATGAGATTTGTCAGATGGCGGCTTACGCCATCTGACATAACGACTTAATCGCGGAAGTTCTTGAACTGGAACGGTTGACCGAGGTCGCCGCCGCGAACCAGCGCCATAACGGATTGCAGGTCGTCACGCGCCTTGCCGGTTACACGGATTTCTTCGCCCTGAATCTGCGCCTGCACCTTCAGTTTGCTGTCTTTGATCAGCTTAACGATTTTCTTTTGCACTGCGCTTTCAATGCCTTGTTTCAGCTTAGCTTCAACAAACCAGGTTTTACCGCTGTGCACGAAGGTTTCTGGTACGTCCAGCGACGTGCCTTCAATACCGCGTTTGAGCAGCTTGGCACGCAGAATATCCAGCAACTGATTGACCTGAAAATCAGATTCGCTCAGCACCTTAATCGTCTTATTTGACTCATTCAGCTCAAAAGTCGCTTCAACGCCACGAAAATCAAAGCGTGACTCCACTTCGCGGCTGGCGTTATCTACCGCGTTACGGGCTTCCTGAAGATCAACTTCAGAGACAATATCGAAAGATGGCATCTTTTCCTCTCCCTTCATTTTTGATGCGAAGCATAATACCTGCAAAGTTACCCAACAGACAGCGCTATACTAGGCTGTATCCTTTAATTGTACGTGGTACTGATACCTGCGAACAATAATGGGGTACGGCCGATATGGATTAACACCTGGTGCTGTTGCAGGTGAGGAGGAAGAATGAAAATTACCGTACTGGGATGTGGAGCGCTAGGACAGCTTTGGCTTACCGCGCTATGCAAACATGGACATGAGGTGCAAGGGTGGCTACGCGTACCGCAACCCTATTGCAGCGTAAACCTGATCGACACGGATGGGTCAGTTTTTAATGAATCCCTGACGGCAAACGACCCCGACTTTTTGGCAAAAAGCGACCTGCTACTGGTCACCCTTAAAGCCTGGCAGGTTTCTGATGCGGTAAAAGGCCTGGCCGCAATTCTGCCTGAAGCTACTCCCATTCTGCTGATTCACAACGGCATGGGGACAATTGAAGAGCTGCATAACATTAAGCAACCTCTGCTGATAGGTACCACCACCCACGCAGCACGCCGTGACGGCAACGTCATCATTCATGTCGCTCAGGGAACAACGCGCATTGGTCCGGCACGTGAACAAGACGGTGATTTCAGTTATCTGGCTGAAGTCCTGCAAGAGGTGCTACCGGACGTCGCCTGGCACGACACTATTCGCGCCGAGCTGTGGCGAAAGCTGGCCGTCAACTGCGTCATTAACCCGCTGACCGCATTATGGGATTGCCCAAACGGCGAGTTACGCCATCATCCTGAAAAAATAGCACTCATCTGCGAGGAAGTGGCCGCGGTCATTGAACGCGAAGGCCACCACACATCTGTGGATGATTTACGCTATTATGTCGAGCAAGTGATTGACAGTACGGCGGAAAATATCTCATCAATGCTGCAAGACATTCGTGCCCTGCGTCATACAGAGATCGACTACATTACCGGATATTTGTTAAAACGCGCCCGCGCGCACGGCATCGCCGTCCCGGAAAACGCCCAACTGTTTGAAATGGTAAAGAGAAAGGAAAGTGAGTATGAGCGCTCAAGCACTGGTATGTCTCGCCCCTGGTAGTGAAGAGACCGAAGCGGTCACCACTATCGATCTGCTGGTGCGCGGCGGAATTAAGGTCACGACCGCTAGCGTCGCCAGCGATGGCGACCTGACGATCGTGTGCTCACGCGGAGTGAAGCTGCTGGCGGATGCGCCATTAGTCGAAGTTGCTGATGGCGATTTCGACATTATCGTGCTACCGGGCGGTATTAAAGGCGCCGAGTGTTTTCGCGACAGCCCGCTGCTAATCGAAACCGTGAAACAGTTTCATCGTTCCGGGCGCATTGTCGCGGCAATTTGCGCCGCGGCCGCCACCGTACTCGTCCCACACGATATTTTCCCCATCGGTAACATGACCGGTTTTCCGGCGCTGAAAGACCAAATTCCCGCTGACCAGTGGCAGGACAAGCGCGTCGTATGGGATCCGCGCGTCAATCTGTTAACCAGTCAGGGACCGGGGACCTCAATCGATTTCGGTTTAAAAATCATTGATCTGCTGGTGAGTCGCGAAAAAGCTCACGAGGTGGCGTCACAACTGGTGATGGCCGCGGGAATCTATAACTACTACGAGTAAATCTTCGAGCCACTCCCTTATAAGGAATCATAATGAAAGGATATCTGAGTGGAGTGGCTTTACTGCTCCTTTCCGGTTATGCCACTGCGACGCAACTCGAAATAAAGAGTATTGAATATCGCTATCCCGGAAGCACTGAAATGCAGTATCGCGTGCCATGGTTTTCCTCGACGGATAACCCCAACGTTGCAAAACGCATTAACGATTATATTTTCGCAAGCTTTATCAATCAGCTACCGGGTAATACTCCACAGGCCACAGTAAATCAGTTTGCGAAATCAGCCATGAATCCCACCGCAAACCTTGACTACACGGTTGAGTATCGCGACGCAAAAATCCTGACGCTCAACATGTTTGTCGAAGGTTGCGGGGCGTATTGCGAGTCGTACAATGTGCCGATCAGCTTCGATTTAGCCAGCGGTGCGGCAATTACCCTTAACGATCTCTTTTCCCGGGCTACAATCGCCGAATTAAACACCCGCACCAGAAAAGATATCCGCGGCCAAATCGATACCTTTGTTACGGCGCATAATTCGCAAACACCAGAACAAATAAAAGAAGAGAAAGGTGAAGATTTTAACTATGCCGAATTCTACGCATCGTGCGCAACCTACACCGACGGTTTGTACTACATCGACAAATTCTCCCTGCAAAAAGACCATCTGGCTTTCCTGAACGGACGCTGTAGCAACCACGCCAGCCGTGCGCTCGACGAGTTGGGTGATTTCACAACGAAAATCCCAACCGCGGAACTGCAAAATCAACTCACACCGTACGGCCAATATCTGACTACCGCAAAGAGTACAACACCAGTTTCGCCAGCGCCCGGCATTGACGGCAAAGTCATGTACGGCACGCTGGGAAAAAGCATGCGTATTGTGTTGAAGGTGGACTGCAAATACGGTGATTTTTTTGAAGGGGCTTACTTTTACCAAAAATTTGGCGCACCGATTGAATTGACCGGCAAATGCGACACAGCCGACAATCAACATTATGAACTGAAGACATCTGCGGCTGAACAAACGCAAGAGAAGATAACGCTGGAATTAAAAAACGGTGTCTATCAGGGGGTCTGGGAGTCGAACGGGAAGACGCTTCCCGTTCGTTTTGAATAATATCGTTATATTGCCGGATGGCGGCGTAACCGCCTTATCCGGCCTACAACACGGTGTTTACTCAATTACGGGCGATACACCTTCACATTTTCAAAGCCCTGCTCGCGCAGATAAAGCGCCTGCAGGCGACTCATCACCCCGCGTTCACACCACAGCAGCCAGGTTTTACTCTGGTCCAGATCGCCGAATTTAGTGCTCAGCTTGTAGAATGGCAGAGAAACGACGTCCACACCTTCAACCTTCAGCGGTTTATCATCCTGTTCATCCACAGAACGGATATCAAGGATTACGTCATTCGGGCCGAAACCGCTCACGGTTTCCACTTCTACCACGGTCTGCTGCGTCTGCTGGGCGATATCGCGAATATCGATATTGTTCGCTTCTTCAACCACTTTATCGAGGATAGAGAAATCGAAGTTTTCTTCTTCGGCCTCAATCTTCGCTTTGATCGCTTTCACCGTCGGGCTTTTTGAAATTACACCGCAGTATTCCGGCATGGTACGGGCAAAGTCCTCGGTACCAATTTCACGCGCCAGATTGATGATGTGCTCTTTATCATGGGAGATAAGCGGGCGCAGGATCAGGGTGTCAGAAACGTTATCGATCAGACGCAGGTTGGTCAGCGTCTGGCTGGACACCTGGCCCAGTGCTTCACCGGTTACCAGCGCCTGTACGCCGTAGCGCTCAGCGACTTTCGACGCCGCGCGAACCATCATACGTTTGAGAACCACGCCCATCTGGCCGTCATCAACTTTCTCCAGGATCTCACCGACCACCGGTTCAAAGTTGATAGCAACAAAACGCACGCGATGCGAACTACCGAAGCGGTTCCACAGGTAATGCGCCACCTGGCGAACGCCGATTTCATGCGCTGCGCCGCCAAGGTTAAAGAAGCAATAGTGTACACGGCAGCCGCGACGCATCAGCATGTAGCTGGATACACCAGAGTCGAAACCGCCGGAAATCAGCGACAGTACGTCTTCCTGCGTCCCAATCGGGAAACCACCAATACCTTCATAGCGGCCTTTAACCAGCAGCAGACGGTCGTTTTCGATTTCAAGATTAACGGTCACATCCGGCTTCGTCAGCTTCACGCGTGCAGATTCAATATGTTGGTTCAGTCCACCGCCAACATAACGTTCCACCTCAATGGAGCTAAACTCATGCTTCCCGCGACGCTTCACGCGAACACAGAAGGTTTTACCTTCCAGTTGATCGCGATACTGCACCAGTGCCTTCTCGAAAATATCGTGCATATCGGTAAACGGCACGTCTTCTACTTCGAGAATGTGGTGGATACCCGGAATACGGGTCAGCGCGTCGCGAATATCCAGGCGCTGGCTTTCATCTTTAGCGCGAACCTCAACGTGATCCCAGTGACGGACAACGGCAAGGTCTTCATCATAGTGCTTTAAAACGTTACGAATGTTCCCTGTCAGAATTTTTATAAAGCGCAAACGCACAGATTGGCTTTTGATGGTGATTTCTGGGAACAATTTAATGATAAACTTCATGGCGGCAATGGTTCTTAGGCAAGTCTGAATGACTTGTAATGGAAAAAAATACAGCAGCCCATACCCGCGACTGCATCCAGGCGCGCAAGTATATCACCATCACGCGGCTACTGTGCACATTGCGCGTTATTTGCTTATCAGTGCGAGTCCGTTACCATAGTCTTGTGCTGCCAATACAGAGAGTCAGACATTCATTATGCCGAAGAAAAATGAAGCGCCCGCCAGTTTTGAAACCGCGCTGAGCGAGCTGGAACAAATTGTTACCCGTCTGGAAGGCGGCGACCTGCCGTTAGAAGAAGCGTTGAACGAATTCGAACGTGGCGTACAGTTGGCGCGTCAGGGACAGGTCAAATTGCAACAGGCTGAACAGCGCGTACAAATACTGCTGTCAGATACTGAAGACGCCGCCCTTACGCCTTTTACACCGGATAATGAGTAAATGGACTTTACGCAGCAGCTACAGGCTTGCGTTGAGCAGGCAAACCAGGCACTGAGCCGTTTTATCGCGCCACTGCCCTTTCAGAACACTCCCGTGGTCGAAACCATGCAATATGGCGCATTATTAGGCGGTAAACGCCTGCGCCCGTTCCTGGTGTATGCGACCGGTCAGATGTTTGGTGTCAGCCTGAGTACGCTTGATGCTCCCGCTGCCGCCGTCGAATGCATTCATGCCTATTCGCTGATGCACGATGATTTGCCCGCGATGGATGACGATGACCTGCGACGCGGTCTGCCGACTTGCCACGTAAAATTTGGCGAGGCAAATGCGATCCTGGCCGGAGATGCGCTACAAACGCTGGCATTCTCCATTATCAGCGACGCCCCAATGCCGGAAGTCACTGACCGTGACCGCATCGCGATGATCTCTGAACTGGCTCAGGCCAGCGGCATCGCCGGTATGTGCGGCGGTCAGGCACTGGATCTGGAAGCTGAAGGTCATCAGGTTGAGCTGGATGCGCTGGAGCGGATTCATCGCCATAAAACCGGAGCATTGATTCGCGCCGCCGTGCGTTTGGGGGCGTTAAGTGCTGGCGATAGAGGGCGAGAATGCCTGCCAATACTCGACAAATACGCAGAAAGCATCGGTCTGGCTTTCCAGGTTCAGGATGACATCCTGGATGTGGTAGGCGATACTGCAACATTGGGTAAACGTCAGGGTGCTGACCAGCAGCTTGGCAAAAGTACCTATCCTGCACTTCTGGGTCTTGAGCAAGCCCAGAATAAAGCCCGGGATTTAATCGAGGATGCCCGCCAGTCGCTAAGTCTGCTGGCCGCACAGTCACTCGATACCTCGGCACTGGAAGCGCTAGCGGACTACATAATCCAGCGTGATAAATAAACCAACATATCCCATGAGCTTGCGATGAGTTTTGATATAGCCAAATACCCGACCCTGGCGCTGGTCGACTCCACCCAGGAGTTACGTCTGCTGCCAAAAGAGAGCCTGCCAAAGCTTTGCGACGAACTGCGCCGCTATTTGCTCGACAGCGTAAGCCGTTCCAGCGGGCACTTCGCCTCTGGTCTGGGCACGGTGGAACTCACCGTCGCGCTGCACTATGTCTACAACACCCCGTTTGACCAGTTAATCTGGGATGTGGGACATCAGGCTTATCCGCACAAAATTCTGACCGGTCGCCGCGATAAAATCGGCACCATTCGTCAGAAAGGCGGCCTGCATCCGTTCCCATGGCGCGGTGAAAGCGAGTATGACGTACTGAGCGTTGGGCACTCTTCAACCTCTATCAGCGCAGGTATCGGTATTGCCGTTGCCGCCGAGAAAGAAGGTAAAGAGCGCCGTACCGTGTGTGTGATTGGTGATGGTGCCATCACCGCAGGGATGGCGTTTGAAGCGATGAACCACGCGGGCGATATTAGGCCCGACATGCTGGTTATCCTCAACGACAACGAAATGTCGATTTCAGAGAACGTTGGCGCGCTGAACAATCATCTGGCACAGCTGCTCTCTGGCAAACTCTACTCATCGCTGCGCGAAGGCGGGAAGAAAGTCTTCTCCGGCGTGCCGCCGATTAAAGAACTGCTCAAACGTACCGAAGAACACATTAAAGGTATGGTTGTGCCGGGGACTCTGTTTGAAGAACTGGGCTTTAACTATATCGGTCCGGTGGACGGTCACGACGTGCTGGGGCTTATTACTACGCTCAAAAACATGCGCGATCTGAAAGGCCCGCAGTTCCTGCACATCATGACCAAAAAGGGTCGTGGCTACGAGCCTGCGGAAAAAGATCCGATAACCTTCCACGCGGTACCCAAATTCGATCCGTCCAGCGGATGCCTGCCGAAAAGCAGCGGCGGTCTGCCGAGCTATTCAAAAATTTTCGGTGACTGGCTGTGCGAGACCGCAGCGAAAGACAATAAGCTGATGGCAATCACCCCGGCAATGCGCGAAGGTTCCGGAATGGTGGAGTTTTCACGTAAGTTCCCGGACCGCTATTTCGATGTGGCGATTGCCGAGCAGCACGCTGTGACGTTTGCTGCCGGTCTGGCGATTGGCGGCTACAAGCCGGTGGTAGCCATTTACTCGACCTTCCTGCAACGCGCCTACGATCAGGTGCTGCACGATGTAGCCATCCAGAAACTGCCGGTCCTGTTCGCCGTTGACCGGGCAGGGATTGTTGGCGCAGATGGACAAACCCACCAGGGGGCGTTCGATCTCTCCTTCCTGCGCTGCATCCCGGAAATGGTCATCATGACCCCGAGTGATGAAAACGAATGCCGCCAGATGCTGTTCACCGGCTATCACTACAACGATGGTCCAACGGTCGTGCGCTACCCACGCGGTAACGCGGTAGGCGTTGAGCTGACCCCGCTGGAACAACTGCCAATTGGTAAAGGCATCGTGAAACGTCACGGGGAAAAAGTGGCGATTCTCAACTTCGGCACCCTGATGCCGGAAGCCGCTCAGGTCGCAGAGTCGCTGAACGCCACGCTGGTCGATATGCGCTTTGTAAAACCACTGGATGAGACGTTGATCCTTGAAATGGCTGCCCAACACGAGGTGCTGGTTACCATTGAAGAGAACGCCATTATGGGTGGTGCTGGCAGCGGCGTAAACGAAGTGCTGATGGCCCATCGTAAGCCCGTCCCGGTGCTGAACATTGGCCTACCTGACTTCTTCATCCCGCAGGGAACTCAGGATGAAGCTCGTGCCGATCTGGGTCTGAATGCCGCCGGAATTGAGACCAAAATCAAGGCCTGGCTGGCATAATCCCCTCCCCGCTCCTGCTATGCTTAATTCATCACGAGCTAAGCAGGAGTGGATTGATGAAATACAACATCTTAGGAAAAACCGACCTACGGGTCTCCCGCCTTTGCCTGGGTTGCATGACATTTGGCGAACCCAATCGCGGCAATCACGCCTGGACGCTACCTGAAGAAAACAGCCGCCCGATAATCAAACACGCCCTTGAGGGCGGCATTAACTTTTTCGATACCGCCAACAGCTACTCCGCTGGCAGCAGCGAAGAGATTGTCGGCCGCGCGCTGCGTGATTTCGCCCGCCGCGAAGATGTCGTGGTCGCTACCAAGGTTTTTCACCAGGTTGATGATTTAGCAGAAGGATTATCCCGCGCACAAATTCTGCGCTCGATTGATGACAGCCTCAGACGCCTGGGTATGGACTATGTGGACATCCTGCAAATTCACCGCTGGGATTACAACACGGCAATCGAAGAAACGCTGGAGGCTCTAAACGACGTCGTGAAAGCCGGTAAAGCTCGCTATATTGGCGCCTCATCCATGCACGCTTCGCAGTTTGCCCAGGCTCTGGCCTTACAGAAGCAACACGGCTGGGCGCAGTTCGTCAGCATGCAGGATCACTACAACCTAATCTACCGCGAAGAAGAACGCGAAATGCTGCCGCTTTGCTATCAGGAAGGCGTGGCCGTTATCCCATGGAGCCCGCTGGCGCGCGGTCGCCTGACGCGTCCCTGGGGAGAAACAACCGCACGTCTGGTTTCCGATGAAGTCGGTAAAAATTTGTACAACGAGAGCGATGAAAACGACGCGCAAATCGCCGCACGACTGACCGGTGTCAGTGAGGAGTTGGGTGTAACGCGGGCACAGGTTGCGCTGGCCTGGCTGCTGAGCAAACCCGGCGTGGCAGCGCCAATTATTGGTTCTTCACGTGAGGAACAGCTGGATGAGTTGCTCAACGCGGTAGATTTAACGTTGAAGCCGGAGCAAATTGCCGAGCTGGAAACGCCGTACAAACAGCATCCGGTGGTGGGATTTAAATAAGCGCGGTTGAAGATTGTAGGCCGGATAAGCATAGCGCATCCGGCACTGATCGCCCGATGTCGCGGCGCTTATCGGGCCTACAATAGCCCCTGAAAAGGGTTAAATGATACCTACCGGCCAGTGATGACCGATAAAATACAAAATTCCGGCAGAGAGTATCCCGGCCACAATATCGTCGATCATGATCCCCGTCCCGCCATGTACGTTGCGATCGAACCAACGAATCGGCCACGGCTTCCACATATCCAGAATACGGAAAATCACAAACCCGGCGGCAACCCACTGCCAGTCGTTGGTCGGCAACGCCATCAGGGTAATCCACATCCCGACAAACTCGTCCCAGACAATGCTACCGTGATCGTGCACGCCCATATCTTTCGCCGTTTGATGGCACAGATAAACGCCGATACAGATAGATAACATCACCACCAGCGAATACAGCTGCCACGGCAGAAAGGTCATTAAATACCAAAAAGGGATCGCCGCCAGCGATCCCATCGTGCCAGGAACAATTGGGCTCAGCCCGCTGCCAAAACCGGTGGCTAACAGGTGCCACGGATTGCGCATACTCAGGCGGCTTTTGGCGACATCTTTTTTAAGGCGCGGCAAAATGGTCATATCCTTTCCAGTCAAACGTGACGGGTTTTCCATCGCGCGTAAAGTGAATGCCTTCCACGTCCGCGCTCATCTGCCCAATACAGGTAAACGCTGCGCCGAGATTTCCCAGCGCCACGTCCAGCGCACCACGATTAATTTCCGGTACGGTAAAGCATAACTCATAATCTTCGCCACCCGCGAGCGCCCAGCGCAGGGCCTTTTCCGGCTCAACGTGCTGTGACAATGCCGTGGAGTATGGCAGCGCCTCAACGTTAACCCGCGCGCCACAGCCGCTGGCATTAACGATGTGTCCCAAATCGGAAATCAGGCCATCGGAGAGATCGATAGCCGCACTGGCCAGATCGCGCAGGGCTTGTCCCTGCAAAATACGCGGCGTGGGACGCAGATGGCGTTGCAGAAGATAGTCCGCGTCTGTTGCATCTGCAACCTGCAATCGGTTCTGCAAAATCGCCAGCCCGGCCGCACTGTCGCCCGGCGTGCCGGTAACATAAATCCAGTCACCCGGTTTCGCGCCAGAGCGTTTTAAGGCCCGCCCAACGGGGACGTAGCCATGGATACCCAGCGTCATCGACAGCGGCCCACGCGTGGTGTCACCGCCAATCAGCTGCATATCATAGTAATTGAGGAGTTCAAACAGGCCATCGCTGAAGGCTTCCAGCCAGGCTTCATCGACGTCAGGTAACGTGAGCGCCAGCGTCAGCCACGCAGGATCCGCCCCCATCGCCGCCAGATCGCTCAAATTCACCGCCAGTGCTTTCCAGGCGAGATCGGTCGGATCAATGTCGGGGAGAAAGTGGTTGCCTGCCACCAGCGTATCGGTACTGATCGCCAGCGTTTGTTTTTCAGGGATGTTCAGAAGTGCGCAGTCGTCACCAATACCGGTTTCGACATCAAGACGAGAAGTTCTTACGCGGTCAAAATAACGGGCAATCAGGGAAAACTCGCCACATGCCATACGTTATGCCTCAGCAGAAAAAAAAGAAAAAGCCGGGGACAGCGGAAACAGGTTCCACCATCCAGCCGGCCTCGGGATTACTTTTTGTTGGGGCGAATCACAGGTGCTGCTTTATCCAGTACGCCGTTCACGAATTTGTGGCTATCTTCAGCGCCGAAGGTTTTTGCCAGTTCAATCGCTTCGTTGATGGCCACTTTGTACGGCACATCACTACGTTTAGACAATTCAAACAGCGCAATACGCAGTACGGCTTTTTCTACCTGACCCAGCTCTTCCAACAGACGAGACAGGTAAGGCTTCATTAATCCATCCAGGTACGCGCTGTTAGTCGCCACCCCGGACAGCAGTTCACGGAAATACAGAACGTCGACATCTTTAACGTCCTGTTCCGCCAGGAACTGGTATTCAACATCAGCGATGTCGTTCTGGGACAACTGCCAGGAGTAGAGCGCCTGGACGGCACACTCACGGGCGCGGCGACGAGCAGCAGGTTTCACGGATTTCCCCTTACAAAAATCAGGCCTTGATGGCTTTCAATACATTAATCATTTCAAGCGCAGTCAGTGCAGCTTCTGCGCCTTTGTTACCGGCTTTAGTGCCAGCACGTTCGATGGCTTGTTCAATACTTTCGGTGGTCAGAACACCGAAGGCTACCGGAATGCCACTGTCCTGAGCGACATGCGCCAGGCCATTGCTTGCACCGCCAGCCACATATTCGAAGTGCGCGGTACCGCCACGGATCACCGTACCGAGCGCAATCACCGCGTCGTATTTACCGGTTTTTGCCAGTGCGTCAGCCGCCAGTGGCAGCTCATATGCACCTGGAACCCAAACAACGGTAATGTTTTCATCTTTAACCTGGCCAATACGTTTCAGGGCGTCGATAGCACCTTCCAGCAGGCTGTCATTGATAAAGTTGTTGAAACGCGCAATGGTGATGGCGACGCGAGCGTCCGGGGTAGCAACGTTAGCTTCAATAATGTTCATATTCTTCCTTCGGGTTCGATTTATGGCCCCGTAAGGGGGGCGGATTTTATCATAATATTCTGTGCGCTGCTTCCTCTAAATCAGAAAGCCTCACGCAGTCGTTAAATGCAGGCAAACGTCCGGGCCCACCTGGCGTATCTCATTGAATTTGAAATGGGGTGCGTCAGCCAGTTTCTCAAGGCCTGGAAGCACACATAATCCTCTCGCATCGCTGCCTAACAGTTTAGGCGCAACATACACGATTAGCTCATCGACCAAACCGGCCTGTAATAATGCCCCGGCGAGCGTTGGGCCTGCTTCAACCCAAATGCTGTTAATTTGCTGTTTGCCCAGTTGCATCATTAGCACCACCAGATCCAGATGCCCGTTATGTTCCGGCACCTTCAGGCTGCGCACCGTCTCCGGCCAGCTACGAGGGTCGTCTTCAGTCCGGACAATCCAGGTTTCTCCAGGCTGTTGCACAATTCGGTGCGCCGGTGTGACCTGATTCTGGCTATCAAGAACAATGCGGATTGGCTGACGCAGCTCTTCCTGCGGGTAACTCGCCTGAGTTGACTCCCCAAGCTCCGACCAACGCACGGTAAGCTGAGGGTCGTCTGCCAGCACCGTAGCACTGCTGGTTAAAATGGCATGGCTTTGCGCGCGCAAGCGTTGCACATCGCGGCGCGCCTGTGGCGAGGTAATCCACTGGCTTTCACCGCTGGCCATCGCTGTACGGCCATCAAGCGACGCGCCAAGCTTAAGCTGAAGATACGGGAATCCCGTACGCATGCGCTTGAGGAAGCCTTTATTCAGTTGCTCAACTTCGCTCATCATCAGCCCGTGGCTGACGTCGATACCCGCCTGCTGCAAACGGTAGAGCCCACGTCCTGCGACCTGCGGATTGGGATCCTGCATCGCCGCAACCACACGCGACACCCCCGCCGCAATCAGCGCATCGCAACACGGCGGCGTGCGACCATGATGACTACAGGGTTCAAGCGTCACGTAGGCAGTTGCCCCCTGCGCTTTTTCTCCAGCCATCCGCAGAGCATGAACTTCGGCATGTGGTTCGCCCGCTCGGTGATGATATCCTTCACCGACGATCTCCCCATCTTTCACAATCACGCAGCCCACGTTGGGGTTGGGGTGAGTGGTAAAACGTCCGCGCGCAGCAAGCTTTAGCGCGCGCGCCATGTACAATTCATCCTGCATGGCTTAGTCCTGTAGGCGAGCAATCTCTTCGCCAAATTCTTTGATGTCTTCGAAACTCCGGTAGACAGAGGCAAAGCGGATGTAGGCGACTTTATCGAGCTTTTTCAACTGCTCCATCACCAGGTTGCCAATCATCTTGCTCGGCACCTCACGCTCACCCGTCGCACGCAGCTGTGATTTGATATGGTTTAACGCCATTTCGACGTCATCTGCGCTGACAGGCCGTTTCTCAAGCGCTCTGAGCATGCCGCTGCGCAGCTTTTCTTCATTAAAGGGTTCACGCACATCGTTGCTTTTCACAACGCGCGGCATGACAAGTTCAGCCACTTCAAAAGTGGTGAAACGTTCGTTACAAACCAGACACTGCCGACGGCGGCGTACCGAGGAGCCCTCGCCTACAAGACGAGAGTCAATTACCTTAGTGTCTACGGCGAAACAGAATGGGCAATGCATACGGCGTCCTGTACCTCAGTGGTTAACAGAATCTATTTTACCCTGAACTGCCGTGACAACAAAGGCGCTGCGCTTTTGAGACAAAGGATCGATGCCTTCGTGCTCAGTGCACACTACCATTATGCTATCGCGACAATGAAGGAAGTAATCACAATGACAAGACGTTACCTAAGAATTCTCCTGGTGGGAAGTCTCTTTAGTCTTAGTGCCTGCGCACAGCAAAGCGAAGTACGCCAGATGCATCAAAGCGTTAGCACGTTGAATAAAGAGATGACGCAGCTTAATCAGGAAACGGTAAAAATTACGCAACAAAATATGTTGAATGCAAAATCAACCAGCGGCGCCTATCTGCTGCCGGGCTCCAAAACCCCGGCACGACTGGACAGCCAGATTGGCACCTTACGCATGTCGCTGGTGAACATTGCGCCGAACGCCGATGGTACGCGCCTGACGCTACGAATTCAGGGTGAATCTAACACGCCTTTACCCGCCTTTAGCGCCACCGTCGAATACGGGCAAATTCAGGGCACCACGGACAACTATCAGGAAGTGAACGTTCATAACCAATTGGTCAACGCTCCGGCGAGTATTCTTGCTCCCAGCGACGTAGACATTCCGTTACAGATGAATGGCCTCACTCCAGATCAGTTAGGATTTGTGCGCATCCACGACGTCCAGCCTGTTAGCCAATAAACTTTTTTGCGGAACGTTTTGTGCGTTCCGCAACATCACTCCGCTTCTTTTTGTTACTCCCCTGACATAACCGATATTTCTGGTAAAACTTGGCAACATTCATGGGAGCCAGTACAATTCGCCGCCTAAAGTACGCAAACGTGAACGCAATCGATTACGTAAATGATAGAACTGTGAAACAAGACATATTTTTGTGAACAATGATTTTTATAATAGGCTCCGAAGAATTACGAAATATTTAGAAACGCAAATTGCGCATTTTTCACTCCCGAAAGGGATTTCAAACAGTGGCATACATATGAAAAAAACATTACTTGCAGCCGGTGCAGTGCTGGCGCTCTCCTCGTCTTTTACTGCCAACGCAGCAGAAAATGACAAACCGCAATATCTGTCCGACTGGTGGCACCAGAGTGTCAACGTGGTGGGTAGCTATCACACCCGTTTCTCCCCGAAACTGAACAACGACGTGTATCTGGAATACGAAGCGTTTGCCAAAAAAGACTGGTTTGACTTCTATGGCTACATCGATATTCCGAAAACCTTCGACTGGGGTAACGGCAACGATAAAGGTATTTGGTCTGACGGTTCCCCGCTGTTTATGGAAATCGAACCGCGTTTCTCCATCGACAAACTGACCGGTGCTGACCTGAGCTTTGGTCCGTTCAAAGAATGGTATTTCGCCAACAACTACATCTACGATATGGGTGATAACAAAGCCAGCCGCCAGAGCACCTGGTACATGGGTCTGGGTACCGATATCGATACCGGCCTGCCGATGGGTCTGTCCCTGAACGTGTATGCTAAATACCAGTGGCAGAACTATGGCGCATCCAACGAAAACGAGTGGGATGGCTACCGTTTCAAAGTTAAATACTTTGTGCCGATCACCCAGGTTTGGGGCGGCCAGTTGACCTACATCGGCTTCACCAACTTCGACTGGGGCTCAGATTTGGGTGATGATCCGAACCGCACCAGCAACTCTATCGCGTCCAGCCACGTCCTGGCGCTGAACTACGATCACTGGCACTACTCCGTCGTAGCGCGTTACTTCCACAACGGCGGTCAGTGGAAAGGTGGAGATACCCTGAACTGGGGCGAAGGCGACTTCAGCGCGAAATCTACCGGTTGGGGTGGTTACCTGGTCGTAGGTTACAACTTCTAATCCAGACAATGTCTCGCAGACAAGCCAGCTTAACCGCTGGCTTTTTTATGGCTGGTCTTCACAGCGTACTTTACGCAAAAAGTCACTTAGCGAGCGATCTGCCGATTCGCGAAAATGCCTTTCGAGTGGCGTAATCTTCAGACATCGATCAACGCGAAAGCAACGATAATCGTCACGCTTCTCGCACCAGCCAACCAGCAGCCAGTGCTCGCCCCAGAAAAATAATCCCAGCGGCTGAACGTCGCGCCAGGAGAGGTTCCCGGACTCATCGCGATAATGCAGCGCCAGCACCTGCTGGGCTGAAACCGCGCGATGTATGAGATCGAAGGCACTACGTGAATGCGGCTGATTACCAAAATCTGGCGCGAAAATCCGCGTTTGCTCGGCTCTGCGCCGACTCTCTGGCGGCAATATCGCCAACACTTTTTCCTGCGCGGATTCCAACGCCTGTGAGAGTGAATCCCCACCCCATGTTTTCAGCAATCGAATCGCTACCATCAATGCTTCTGATTCGTGATGCGTTAACATCAACGGCGGTAGATCAAACCCGGCCATTAAGCGGTATCCGCTGCCCACTTCGCCTTCAATAGGCACACCGGATAAAGAGAGATCGCGGATATCGCGATAAATCGTCCGTTCAGAAACCTCAAGACGCTCTGCCAGCAGCGCCGCCGTTGTCACTCGCCTGCCACGCAGGATTTGCACAATCTGAAACAAGCGGTCGGCGCGTCTGCTCATTTTAATCCTCAGTGCTGAAAATATTACGCGGGTTGATGTAAACCAACACGATTGCCTTCGCTGTCAGTAAATAGCGCAATCGTACCAATGTCCTGCCCCAGTTCTAGTGGGCCAAACACACACTGACCGCCAGCAGTGGCGACGCGTTCAAGCGTTGCAGCCAAATCGTCCGTATGCAGATAAATAATAGCGCCCTGCGTTGAAGGCGTAATACCGTCAAATTTAGCCAGCGCCCCGCCGGGAGCGGGATCCTGATGCGGAAATACGGCGAGCTCAGCGCAGTCCATGTTCTCCCGGCGCAAAGAAACCTGCATTACTGGCTCATAAAAAGCGATGGCGCGGTCCATTTGTGCCACGGGGATTTCAAACCAATTAATTACATTGCTCATACTTCCTCCTGCCTGTGTGGGTAATCTCAGGAGGACTATATGACAGGGCTACTGACAGCATACTGTCAGTAGTGTGGCGACAGGAAAAGATAATTACCTGTCGCTAATTCACAGGCAAAAAAAATCCCGACCTTGCGATCGGGATTCCAGTATCTTCACTCCTGGATGGGTTAAGGCAGAATCGACGGTTGATCCGCCCCTTCTTTCTCGACCTTCTGCTGCAGCATGTGCTCACGCTTCATACCCAGCTTCAGCGCCAGCGCCGATGCCACGTAGATAGAAGACGCAGTACCGATAGAAACACCGATCAGCATCGTCAGCGAGAATCCTTCCAGTACCGGACCACCGAACAGGAACAGCATCAGAATAACCATCAACGTTGTACCGGACGTAATCAACGTACGGTGCAGCGTTTGAGTCAGTGACACGTTAAAGATTTCGTAAGGCGTACCGCGACGAATTTTGCGGAAGTTTTCACGAATACGGTCAGATACAACGATACTGTCGTTCAGCGAGTAACCGATTACCGACATCAGTGATGCGACGATAGTCAGGTCAATCTCGATATGGAACAACGACAGGATCCCAAGTGTGATAATCACGTCGTGCGCCAGCGCGATAACTACCCCTGCCGCCAGTCGCCACTCAAAGCGGAAACCGACGTACACCAGGATGGAGATCAACGCCGCCATCAGCGCCATCGCACCGGTTTGCGCCAGGTCTGCACCCACGCTCGGACCCACGAATTCAATTCGCTTCACCGCGGCGTTTTGGTTGGTGGATTCGTTAATCACACTCAACACTTTGCTACCCAGCACCTGACCGCCGTCTGCACCTTCAGTTGGCGGCATACGTACCATAATGTCGTGGCTGCTGCCGAAGTTCTGCAGAAGCGGATCAACGAAGCCCGCTTTCTCCAGCGCATCGCGCATCACGTCCATATCGGCCGGTTTTTCCAGCGTGATTTCAATAACCGTACCACCGGTGAAATCGAGCCCCCAGTTAAACCCGC
Source organism: Citrobacter sp. Cpo061 (assembly GCF_030332845.1). NCBI lineage: Bacteria > Pseudomonadati > Pseudomonadota > Gammaproteobacteria > Enterobacterales > Enterobacteriaceae > Citrobacter > Citrobacter sp. Cpo061. Next base: position 195,015 of record NZ_JAOWHB010000050.1, on the reverse strand, counting down.
GTACGCCCATCACCACGATGGCCGCAATCAGCAGGAAACCTGAAATTCCGAAAGCCCAGTAGTCCCAGCGCATAAAGTCCCAGACTTTACGGCCGTGGTTCAATTGTTCAACAGTATATTCCTGTGCCACTTCGCACTCCTCAGATTGACAGCTTTTTGACGCGCTTGCCGCCATACAACAGGTTTACGATGGCACGTGTACCGACAATCGCGGTAAACATCGACGTCGCCACACCAATACCGGTAGTAATCGCGAACCCTTTAATTGCCCCGGTGCCAACTGCGTACAGGATGATGACCTTGATCAGCGTCGTAATGTTCGCATCAAAGATGGAGCTAAATGCGCCCGCATAACCTTCATTGATGGCCTGCTGTACCGAACGCCCGTTACTCAACTCTTCTTTGATACGTTCGTTGATCAGTACGTTCGCATCGACCGCGACGGCAAGGGTTAAGACGATCCCCGCAATCCCCGGCATACTCAGCGTAGCACCCGGCAGCAACGACATAATACCGACAATCAGCACCAGGTTAGCAATCAGCGCACTGGTCGCAATCAGACCGAACTTCTTATAGAAGAAGATCATGAACAGGATAGACACCACCAGACCGGCCAGACATGCTTCCAGACCCTGTTTAATGTTCTGCATACCCAGGGTTGGGCCGATGGTACGTTCTTCAACAATCTGAATCGGCGCAATCAACGCACCGGCACGTAACAGCAGGGAAAGCTGGCGTGCTTCGTTCGGGTTGTTGATACCGGTGATACGGAAGCTGTTACCCAGGCGAGACTGGATATTGGCGATGTTAATCACCTCTTCCTGCTTCACCAGTACTGCACGACCGTTGGCATCTTTCTTACCGCTGTCTTTGTACTCCACGAACAGGGTCGCCATCGGCTTACCGATGTTGTCCTTGGTGAAGTTGGACATGATGTTACCACCTGCGCTATCCAGCGAGATGTTAACCTGCGGCTGATTGTATTCGTCCTGGCTGGAAGTGGAGTCGGTGATATGGTCACCGGTCAGGATCACGCGCTTGTACAGCACAACCGGCTGACCTTCACGAGATTGTTTCACTTCCGAGTCACCCGGTACACGCCCGGATGCCGCAGCAGACTGGTCAACGTTGGTATTTACCAGACGGAATTCCAGCGTCGCGGTTGCGCCCAGAATTTCTTTCGCACGCGCGGTATCCTGAATACCCGGCAGTTCGACCACAATGCGGTCAGCACCCTGACGTTGTACCACCGGCTCAGCAACACCCAGTTGGTTAACACGATTACGCAGAATGTTGATGTTCTGCTGTACCGCGTATTCACGGGCTTCGCTCAGGCGCGCATCGGTCATTACCGCACGCAGAGCATTGCTGCCCTGGCTGGAAATAACCAGATCCTGGTGACGTTTGCTCAGGTAAGAGATAGCTTCATCACGGGCGCTGCTATCACGGAAAGTGATGCTCAGACCGTAGTTATCTTCTTTGCGAACGGTAGTATAAGGAATGCCTTTTTCACGCAGATCGCTGCGCAGGCTATCGATATTTTGTTCCTGCAACTTACTCAGCGCGGTGTCCATATCCACTTCCATCAGGAAGTGAACGCCGCCACGCAGGTCAAGACCGAGTTTCATCGGTTCTGCGTGAATGGCAGCCAGCCAGCGCGGGGTTGCCGGAGCAAGGTTAAGCGCCACGACGTACTGATCGCCCAGTACGCCCATTAATACTTCACGTGCGCGCAGTTGGGTATCAGTGGAGTCGAAGCGCGCGAGAATAGCACCCTCTTCCAGAGCCACAGACTTAGGTGTGATTTTATCTTCTTGTAACGTTTTCTGGACCTGGATCAGCGTTTGCTCACTGGCGGCGGCACCGCGCACGCCAGTGATTTGAACAGCCGGATCCTCACCATACAGGTTGGGAAGCGCATAGAGCAGACCGACGACAATAACGACGATCAGCATGACATACTTCCACAAAGGATAACGGTTTAACACGGCAGTTCCCTTTGGGAAAACAATAAATTACAGCGCCTTCATGGTGCCTTTCGGCAGAACGGCAGCTACGAAATCACGTTTGATAACCACTTCAGTGGTGTCGTTCAGCGCGATAGCGATGTAGCCAGATTCTGCTACTTTAGTCACGCGACCCACCAGACCACCGTTAGTCAGTACTTCATCGCCTTTCGCAATGGAGTTCATCAGGTTCTTGTGTTCTTTGGTACGCTTTTGCTGTGGGCGCAGGATCATGAAATAGAAAATCAGACCAAACACCACCAGCATCAGAATCAGAGACATCGGGCTGCCCTGCGCCGGAGCACCTGTTGCCGCTACCGCATCAGAAATAAAAAAGCTCATTCAAATTCCCTCATTATTAAAATTAATCAACGTTCACAGGTGGAACTGGTCTACCCTGACGTTGGTAAAAATCGGTCACGAAGCTCTCTAATTTACCCTCTTCAATAGCCTTGCGTAAACCCGCCATCAAACGCTGGTAGTAGCGAAGGTTATGAATCGTGTTGAGACGCGCGCCCAATATTTCGTTGCAACGGTCGAGATGATGCAAGTAAGCGCGCGAATAATTGCGACAGGTGTAGCAATCACACTCAGCATCGAGCGGACTGGTGTCGCTTTTATGTTTCGCGTTACGAATTTTTACCACGCCGTCAGTCACAAACAAATGACCATTACGGGCATTTCGCGTTGGCATCACGCAGTCAAACATATCGATACCGCGACGCACGCCTTCAACCAGATCTTCTGGTTTGCCGACGCCCATCAGGTAACGCGGTTTATCTGCCGGAATCTGTGGGCATACATGCTCCAGGATGCGGTGCATATCTTCCTTCGGCTCACCGACAGCCAAACCGCCGACAGCGTAGCCATCAAAGCCGATATCTACCAGACCTTTAACAGAGATATCACGTAAATCTTCGTAAACGCTGCCCTGAATGATGCCAAAAAGCGCATTTTTGTTGCCGAGACTATCAAAACGGTCACGGCTGCGCTTCGCCCAACGCAAAGACATCTCCATTGAGCGTTTAGCATAGTCCCAGTCGGCCGGATACGGTGTACATTCATCGAAGATCATCACGATATCGGAACCGAGATCGTATTGAATCTCCATCGACTTCTCGGGATCGAGGAAAATCGGATCGCCGTTGATCGGGTTACGGAAATGCACGCCCTGCTCGGTTATCTTACGGATATCGCCCAGGCTGAACACCTGGAAGCCGCCGGAGTCGGTGAGGATCGGCCCTTTCCACTGCATGAAATCGTGCAGATCGCCGTGCAGTTTCATGATTTCCTGACCCGGGCGCAGCCACAGGTGGAAAGTGTTGCCGAGGATGATCTGCGCGCCGGTCGCTTCAACTTCTTCCGGCGTCATGCCTTTTACTGTGCCGTAAGTACCGACCGGCATAAAAGCAGGCGTTTCTACTACGCCACGATCAAAAACCAGGCGGCCACGGCGAGCGCGACCGTCTGTGGTATCCAGTTCAAATTTCATTTTTTCTCCTGCATCAGAGAGACAGTCTGATGATTAAACTTTCCCCACGGAATCACTCCACGGAGTAAAAATATATTAACCCACTGGCGAAGGCGCAATCGGCGCAGCCAGTTTGGGGGCGACCAGCGCACAGCCACCGGAGCGTACACGCAGTACGTGAGGATGGCGAGCACTGCCCGACATCAAAATGGCAAGTGAGATAGCCTTCTCACGGTCGCTCAGAAATAGCCTGCGGATTGTACGTGATAAACATGGCATCCCCGTAACTAAAAAAGCGATATTCCGCTTTTACCGCTTCATGATAGGCGTGCATGGTGTTTTTATAACCAGCAAATGCGGAAACCAGCATAATCAGCGTCGATTCCGGCAGGTGGAAGTTGGTGACCAGAGCATCAATCACCTGATATTTATAGCCTGGATAAATAAAGATTTGTGTATCGCCGAAGAACGGCTCGATGAGATCGTTTTTGGCCGCCTGCGCCGCACTTTCCAGCGAACGCACGGAGGTGGTACCTACCGCAATCACGCGATTACCGCGCGCTTTCGCCGCCAGCACCGCGTCCACCACATCCTGCGGCACTTCCGCATATTCGGAATGCATAATGTGGTCTTCGATGGTGTCTACGCGTACCGGCTGGAAAGTACCCGCTCCAACGTGCAGGGTGACGAACGCCATTTCAATGCCTTTATCGCGCAGTTTAGCCAGCAGCGGATCGTCAAAATGCAGACCCGCGGTCGGTGCAGCGACGGCACCCGGTTTTTCGCTGTACACGGTCTGGTACAGCTCGCGGTCGGCGTCTTCATCCGGACGGTCGATATACGGCGGCAACGGCATATGGCCGATGGCGTTGAGGATATCCAGCACGCTGCGTTCGTCGTTAAACTCAACTTCAAACAGCGCGTCATGGCGGGCGACCATCGTCGCTTTAATACTTTCGTCGTCGCCCAGCAGCAGCTCGGCACCCGGTTTCGGCGCTTTCGAGGCACGAATATGCGCCAGAATACGTTTGTCATCCAGCATACGTTCGACCAGCACTTCAATCTTGCCGCCGCTGGCTTTACGACCAAACAGACGCGCAGGAATGACGCGGGTGTTGTTAAAGACCAGCAAGTCTCCAGGGTTGAGCTTATCGAGTAAATCGGTGAAAGTACCGTGCGTCAGCGCGCCCGTCGGCCCGTCCAAAGACAGCAAGCGGCAGCTACTGCGCTCAGCTTGCGGATAGTGGGCAATCAGGGATTCGGGTAGTTCAAAGGTGAAATCGGTAACGCGCATGACACTGACTCAGACTAAAATAAGAGGCGGGTAGTCTAGTGCCGGGGCGTTCTCCCTGCAACCTTTACCCCTCTGGATAAACGTTTAACTATGAATTTTCTTGCACATTTGCATCTCGCTCACCTTGCCGATAGCTCGCTTTCCGGCAATCTGCTGGCCGATTTTGTCCGGGGTAATCCGGAAACGCACTACTCGCCTGATGTGGTAGCAGGCATCTTCATGCATCGTCGTATCGACGTGATGACCGATAACTTACCGCAGGTGCGTGAAGCCAAAGAGTGGTTTCGTAGCGAAACGCGCCGCGTCGCGCCGATTACGCTGGACGTTATGTGGGATCATTTTCTGTCGCGCCATTGGTCGGAAATCTCCCCTGACTTCCCGCTGACGGACTTTGTGCGCTATGCCCGTACCCAGGTAACCACTATTTTGCCGGAATCGCCGCCGCGCTTTATCAATCTGAACAACTATATATGGTCAGAGAAATGGCTTGAGCGCTACCGGGACATGGATTTTATCCAGAACGTCCTGAACGGCATGGCCAGCCGCCGTCCACGGCTCGATGCCCTACGCGACTCATGGTATGACCTCGATACGCATTACGATGCGTTAGAAGAACGATTCTGGCAGTTTTATCCGCAAATGATGGAACAGGCGCGGTGTAAAACCCTTTGATCGCAGCCCGCATTCCCCGCCGGATAAGCAGTAGCCGCCATCCGGCAAAAGATTGATAGACAAAACCTGTCTCATTGATTGCCAGCGCCTCTTTGTCTTATTCCCGAACACTCTCTATACTGGCCCGCGTTGCGTTCCAAAAACCCCTTAACATTGCAGGAGAATTATATGGTACTGGTAACTCGTCAGGCTCCGGATTTCACAGCAGCTGCGGTACTGGGTAGCGGTGAGATCGTTGAAAACTTCAACTTCAAACAGCATACCAACGGTAAAACCACCGTTCTGTTCTTCTGGCCGATGGACTTCACCTTCGTTTGCCCGTCTGAACTGATCGCATTCGACAAACGTTACGAAGAATTCCAGAAGCGCGGCGTTGAAGTTGTTGGCGTTTCCTTCGACTCTGAATTTGTCCACAACGCATGGCGTAACACCCCTGTCGACAAAGGCGGCATCGGTGCAGTGAAATACGCAATGGTTGCTGACATCAAACGCGAAATCCAGAAAGCCTACGGCATCGAGCACCCGGAAGCGGGCGTTGCGCTGCGCGGTTCTTTCCTGATCGACGCTAACGGCGTTGTTCGCCACCAGGTGGTTAACGATCTGCCGCTGGGTCGTAACATCGACGAAATGCTGCGCATGGTTGACGCGCTGCAGTTCCACGAAGAGCACGGTGACGTTTGCCCGGCACAGTGGGAAAAAGGTAAAGAAGGTATGAACGCGTCTCCGGACGGCGTGGCAAAATACCTGACCGAGAACGTTTCCAGCCTGTAATTGGCATGAATCGACAAAAGGCCCGCAAATGCGGGCCTTTTTTATTGTTAGCAGATCCGATAAGCGATTAAAACGCGAAGCAGGAACAGCCAAGCGCGCCCCAGAAAGCCCGGTCATCTGACACCGGAATCCCCGATTTCCGCGCAATATCATGCTGGTGACCGTGTACGCCGCAGCTGCCGCAGCACTGGTGCATCTGCACCATTGCGCCAATTTTCGCCGCAGCAGGTGGCGCTGAGCGATAGTGCCCCGGCACCTTCACCACTGGCGACCAGTCCGGCACAATCGGAATAGCAGGTGGTGCCAGCGGGGTGAAATGCCCGGCGGCGTAAACCACTTTGCCATCAACAACGGTCATCACCGACTCGATACCTTTGATCTCTTCTTCCGGCACGCTGAAGTAATCTTTAGACAGCACCACCAGGTCGGCCAGTTGATCTTTCTCGATGCGCCCTTTCTTACCCTGCTCGCTGGAAAACCAGGCGCTACCGGCCGTCCACAGTTCCAGGGCAACATCACGCGGCAGACGGTTGTTATCATCGTACATTGCCATCCCGCCAACGGTACGGCCCGAAACCAGCCAGTAGAGCGCGGTCCACGGGTTGTAGCTGGCCACGCGGGTGGCGTCAGTCCCCAGCCCGACCGGAACGTCAGCCGCCAGCATTTTCGCCACCGGCGGCGTATGTTTAACCGCGTCTTTGCCGTAGCGATCGACAAAATACTCTCCCTGGAACGCCATACGGTGCTGAACCGCAATCCCACCGCCCAGTGCTTTTACACGCTCGATGTTTCGTTCGGTAATTGTTTCGGCGTGATCAAAGAACCAGTGCAGACCATTGAACGGGATATCACGATTAACTTTCTCAAATACGTCCAACATTCGGCTGATAGATTCATCGTAGGTGGCGTGCAGGCGGAACGGCCAGCGATGCTCCACCAGGTGACGAACCACGCGCTCCAGCTCATCTTCCATCCCCTCCGGCAGATCCGGACGTGGCTGAAGGAAGTCTTCAAAATCCGCTGCAGAAAAGACCAGCATTTCCCCCGCCCCGTTGGCACGATAGAAGTCGGTTCCCTGCCCTGGCTTGAGCATATCGGTCCAGCGTTCAAAGTCTTCCAGTTCCTGCTTCGGACGCTGGGTAAACAGATTGTAGGCAATACGTACCGTCATCTGTTTGTTAGCGTGTAACTGCTCAATGATCTCGTAATCTTCCGGGTAGTTCTGGAAGCCGCCGCCCGCATCGATGGCGCTGGTCAGTCCCAGACGGTTCAGTTCACGCATAAACTGACGGGTCGAGTTAACCTGCATTTCCAGCGGCAGTTTTGGTCCTTTTGCCAGCGTCGAATAAAGGATCATGGCGTTCGGTTTAGCGATCAGCATTCCGGTCGGGTTGCCGTTGCTATCACGCACAATCTCACCGCCCGCCGGATCCGGCGTCGCTTTGGTATAGCCAACCGCTTTCAGCGCGGCGCGGTTGAGCAAAGCCCGGTCGTAGAGATGCAGAACAAAAACCGGAGTATCAGGAGCGGCTTCATTCAGTTCTTCGAGGGTTGGCATGCGACGTTCGGCAAACTGGAATTCACTCCAGCCGCCCACCACGCGTACCCATTGTGGCGACGGCGTTCTGTCAGCCTGGTCTTTGAGCATGCGTAGCGCGTCCGCCAGTGACGGCACGCCCTCCCAACGCAATTCCAGGTTGTAATTCAGTCCACCACGAATAAGGTGCAGGTGCGAATCGTTCAGGCCCGGGATCACCGTATGTCCTTGCAGATCGACAACCTGCGTCCCTTTGGCGGCAAAGCTCATTACCCGTTCGTGGCTACCGGTCGCCAGGATCTTTCCGTTGGCGATCGCCACCGCCTCGACCTGCGGACTTTGCCTGTCGAGAGTATGAATTTTTCCGTGAGTCAGAATCAGTGTGGCAGTTTGAGACATAACAATCTCCTGAGATACCGGTCAGGCTTTTTTCAGCCATCCGGCAAACAGACGGGTTACGATGGGCATCCAGAACCAGACCACCAGCGCAACCACAAAGGCATCATTGATGAGATGCAGGAGTAACGAGCCCTTCATTGCAGGCAGTACAATGCCGGTCAACCACGGCACCAGATTGGTACTGGGAAATATCACCAGCAGGGTTATCAGAAACTGTTTCCAGCGTTTGGGCTGGCGTACATGGGGCGCGGGCGGCGTAAACCAGAATGCTGCTTCGGTGCGAATTTCGGTTTTGTCACCTTCAGCCAGCAGTGGAGCAATCTCTTCGACCAACACGCGGCGCGTATCGGACTGGGTCCAGCTATACAGATGCTCAAGCGTGTCGAAGCGGATAATGATGTTCCACAGGTTGTTGCCATCTGCCGGGCGAATCACGTTCGCCCCGAGATGACCGGGAAATTCAGCCGCTACAGGCATGATTTTCCCCAGCCACTGCTCATACCGCTGCGCCTGCTCAGGTAGCAGAGTGTGAGTAATTACCAACGTCACATGTTTGTTCTGCGCCATGAAGGGTTCCTTGTTGACAGGAAACAGGCCGCTTAGGCCAGGAAAGCAATACACAAAATCATTCATGGTGTATCGAGGCGGCAAGGTTGTGGATCCCCGGGAGCTTACATAAGTAAGTGACCGGGGTACGCAAGCGAAGCCAACAAAGATGCAACATGAAGGATGACATGTATTTAAGCTTTACGTTCCGGCGCGCCATGCACCATGGTATAGGCATAATCCACGCCCATACCGTAGGCGCCGCTGTGCTCGCGTACCAGATCCATGACGGCGTCGTAGGTTTCTTTGCGGGACCAGTCGCGCTGGTACTCGAGAAGAACCTGTTGCCAGGTTACGGGTACGGCACCTGCCTGTACCATGCGGTCGATAGAACGCTCATGAGCATCTACGGACGTGCCGCCGGAGGTATCCGTTACCACATAAACTTCATAGCCTGCCTCCAGTGCCATCAGCGCCGGAAAAGTCAGGCATACTTCGGTCCACAGCGCGGAGATAATCAGTTTTTTACGCCCGGTCGCTTCCACTGCTTTCACAAACGCCGCATCTTCCCAGGAGTTCATTGAGGTGCGTTCAATGGGTTTGACATCAGGATGAACCGCTAACAATTCCGGCCAGATATATCCGCTAAAACTTTTGGTTTCTACAGAAGTATAAATCACCGGAACATTGAATATTTTCCCGGCTTTCGCTAATGCCACGGTATTATTTTTTAAAGTCTGGCGATCAATATTCGCCACACCGAATGACATTTGCGGCTGATGATCAATAAAAATAAGCGTAGAGTTTTGAGGGTCAATCAGTTCCCGAATAGACATAGCACACCTTCTTAATCAATAAGTTAAAAGGCAACGGTCTGTATCTGCCGTCAGCAGCAGGATCCTGAATCAGAAAGCTTGTTGAGTATAGCGGGAAATTTCTAACGAGTTATTAAAGAAAACTTACCATCCTGTGAAACTATTAATTTTGTGTTGCGATATATCCTAAACAACATCAAAAAAATGCGCATGACTCATCTAATTTATTCACTGGCATTGTTTTTCTTCATTCGGTACAACAGAAGGGTTTAATTTTCAGGATATTTTCTGCTTATGCGCATTAATCTGGATGTTTTGCTTATTCTCGACGCTCTCGACAAACAGGGTTCATTTGCCGCAGCGGCCGAGTCGCTGTTTAAAACCCCTGCCGCACTCAGCTATATGATTCAGAAGCTGGAAAGCGATTTGAATATCGAGCTGCTTGACCGTTCCGGGCACCGGGCAAAATTTACCGATACCGGACAGATGATGCTGGAAAAAGGGCGTTTGCTGCTGAATGCGGCAAAAGATCTCGAAAAGCAGGCGGTACAGCTGAGTTCAGGCTGGGAAAAAGAGCTGGCAATTGCGCTGGACGACTCCTTTCCTTTCTCCGCGCTGTTGCCCATTATCGATGAATTTCATGCGCTGAATAAGCAAACTCGCCTCAGTTTTACCCACCATACGCTGGCGGGCTCCTGGGAGGAGCTGACCCATAATGGAGCCGATATTATTCTGGGGGCAATTAATGAACCGCCAACGTCTGCAGCCTGGTCCTATAAAATGCTCGGCACGTTGGACAATGTGTTTGTCGTTGCGCCTGAGCATCCGCTGGCCGCAGCAGCAGACGGCCTGACCAACGAACAGTTATGCCTGCATCGGGCGATTGTTATCAGCGACAGCGCCCGCTTCTGCCATCCGTTACAAACCAATCTGATGGAGGAACAGGCGCAAATCCGCGTCGATGACTTCCACAGTAAGGTGATGCTACTACGAGCCGGTATGGGCTGCGGATTTCTCCCCCGCCATATTGCCAGCCCGTGGCTTACCACGGGCGAGCTGGTGGAAAAAACGGTTATCTCATTTCGCCAAAAAGACGTGGCATATATGGCATGGCGCAATAACCGCGATGGGCTGGCACAGCGCTGGTGGCGGGAAACGCTGCTGGCAAGCCCGGAGATTGCGCGCTTATATCAATGACCTATCCATACTGAGGCGGAAATCGCCGGCAACGTCAGGATATCGTCGGCAAGCATGCCATTGCCCTCTTTGTGCTGCCATTGACTCACGCTCAGTAATGGCGAGGCTGGCAGGACCACTTCACAAGCGTGGCCACGGTTAATCGCCACCAGTACGCGCTGTCGGTTTAGCACGCGAACAAACACCACCACGTTATCCTCGGCGTAAATCACCTGGCAACCACCGTGGCGCAGCGCCTGATTCTGGTGGCGTAATTTTGCCAACCGCTGATACAATGCCAGCAGAGTAGCGTCCTGTTTTTCAGGCTGCCACGGGAACGGTTTGCGACAAAACGGATCGTTGTTCCCGTCCAGCCCCACTTCGTCACCGTAGTAAATACAGGGCACGCCAGGCCAGGTAAACAGCCATACCACCGCTAGCGGTAACCGTGCGACGTCTTTACCGAGCAGAGATTTAAAGCGGGCGGTATCGTGGCTGTCGAGCTGATTAAACATCCGCAGCTGTTGCTGATGCGACAACCCCGCGCGGTAGTTATCCATCCATGCCATACAGGTCTGGGCATCAATGGATTGCGGGTCGTATGAGATATCGGTATTGGCGAGAAATCCCCAGAGGGGGAAAGTAAAGCCGCGATAGTTCATGGCGGCATCTTCTGCATCAGCCTGCAACCACTGGCGCGCATCGCCAAAATGCTCACCCACCACATACGCCTCTGGCTGGGTTTCTTTTGCCGCCTGCGTAATTCCGGCCACATGTTGTAGGTTGTTACGTGCGCCTCCGGCCTCTCCCAGCATGTGCACCACATCAAGACGCCAGCCGTCCATACTCCACGGCGCTTTCAGCCAGTGGCGGACGATACTGTCTTCACCACGATAAATTTCATTCACCAGGCTTTCCGAGGAAAAGTCCAGCTTAGGTAAGCTGGAATATCCCAGCCAGTCGAGCGCAACGCCGTCGGCTGAGAAATGATACCAGTCGCGCCAGGGGGATTCTGGATTATGGCACGCCCCGTCTGTCCCCCGATTATGTCGGTCAAACCAGGCGTGCGAATCGCCGCTATGGTTAAAGACGCCGTCGAGAATCAGACGCATGCCCTGCTGTTGGGTGTTGTGCCGCAGACGCAGTAGCGCCCTGTCGCCGCCAAATTGCGGATCAACATGACGGTAATCTTCGGTATCGTATTTATGCACGCTCGGGGCGGTAAATACAGGATTCAGGTACAGCGCCGTGACCCCTAACGTTTTCAGGTACGGTAGCTTTTCGCTGATGCCGTCCAAATCCCCGCCATAAAACGTGGAGCCACCGGCCTGAGCCGTAAGCGGTTCGTCCCATTCGCGCCGCACGATGTCGTGTCCGGCGGCGTGGTGGTAATAGACGTTATCCTGGCCCGCTTCACGCGACTGGCTGCGGGCAAAACGGTCCGGGAAAATTTGATAGAAAATCTGATCGGCAACCCACTGCGGACCATTATCCGGCACATCAACCGCAAACTGCTCCAGACGCGCAGGCGGAAAACGGCTGAATCCCTGCGGGGTGAACCACAGCTGACGATCGAGCCAAAGTAATTTAAAGCTATAGCGTCGACGAGGCTGCCCGCTGGAGAGATCGATCGCCGCTCGCCACGCGGTCACACCCGGCTGCGGCTGGCTGCGCTGCTTGTGCATAGCCAGCGAAATCTCTTCGTTATCGTTTTCTGCGCGTAGCGTCACCCGCAGGGGTGGATTTTCCCCCGCCAACCATAATGTAATCGTCAGTTGATCTTTGTTTTGCTTAACAAATGGGGCAACCGGAAGGTGCCAGGCGTTCAACATCACGTATCCCCTTTGATGATAATGACGTCACCTTGCCATAGTGAAGTGCAGGATCACTCATCATCTTAACGTTTATTGGGGGAGGAGTTCGGGGGAGGAGAAAATTGCCGGGTAACGCAAAGCTACCCGGCAAAAATATTACTGTGCTTCAGCCAGTTGGCGCTCGCGACGGCGCTTGAATCCCCATCCGACCAGCAGCAGGACAATCCACGCAAAGCCGACGTACAGCGAAATGCGGGTATCCGGATGATAGCCGATGAGCGCGATGATAAAGACCAGGAAAATCAGGCCAACAACAGTCGTCGTGACCCCACCCGGTACTTTAAATTTCAGCGCTTTGACCTCTTCAGGCGGCAGACGACGACGGAAAGCAATCTGCGACAACAGGATCATAATCCACACCCATACCGTGGCGAAAGTCGCCAAAGAGGCGATCACCAGGAAGACGTTTTCCGGCATGATGTAGTTAAGATACACCGCAAACAGCAGCGCGATAGTCATCACCATTACCGTCACCCACGGCACGCCACGACGCGACGTCTTGGCGAACATTTTCGGGGCACTGCCCTGCTCCGCCATGCCGTGTAGCATACGCCCCACACCGAAGACGTCAGAGTTAATAGCCGACAGCGACGCAGTCAGAACCACAAAGTTGAGGATCCCGGCAGCAAAAGTAATGCCCATATGCTGGAACGTCATAACGAACGGGCTACCGTCGGTACCCACCTGGTTCCACGGGTAGATAGACATAATGACGAACAGCGTCCCCACATAAAATACCAGGATACGCATTGGTACGGAGTTGATGGCGCGCGGAATAGATTTTTCCGGGTCTTTGGCTTCGCCTGCGGTAATCCCGATAATCTCAATCCCGCCATAGGCAAACATCACCATTTGCAGCGACATCACCATGCCGAGCCAGCCGTTGCTGAAGAAGCCACCGTTGCTCCATAAGTTATGGATACCGGTTGGTTGCCCGCCGTTGCCAATCCCCCAAATGATGATACCGAAACCGGCGACAATCATGATGATAATGGTGGCGACTTTGAAGAACGAGAACCAGAACTCCAGCTCACCAAACACCTTCACGCTCATCAGGTTGATGGCGCAGATAATCAGCACCACGCTGAGTACCCAAATCCAGTGCGGTACCGCCGGGAACCAGACGCCCATGTATATGCCGAAGGCTGTCACATCGGCAATGGCGACAATCAGGATTTCAAAACAGTAGGTCCAGCCGGTAATGTAGCCTGCCAGCGGTCCGAGGTTTTCCTGCGCGTAGCGCGAGAAGGAGCTGGCTGCCGGGTTATGAACAGACATTTCGCCCAGCGCACGCATAATAATGTACGCCGCGACACCGCCGATAATATAGGCCAGCAATACGCTTGGCCCCGCCATTTTGATAGCGTCGGCCGAGCCGTAAAACAGCCCGGTACCAATTGCTGAACCTAATGCCATAAAGCGGATGTGCCGGGTGCTCAGCCCACGCTTTAGCTTGTTATTACTTTCCATCGATTCCTAACCTGTTAACACAATAAAAAAACCACGGGGCCATGTTAATAGCCCCGTGGTTAAAACTTATTGTCAGTGATATTAGTGTGCGCTGGAGGTCACTTGTCGACCCGCGGCGCGATCCCAGATAACTGCCAGGACCACCATCACGACTGTTGGCATCAACCACGCCAGCCCCTGCTCCGCCAGCGGTAAACGCTGGGTCCAGGCCGGTAACACGTCGCCAATTGCAGAAGCTTTAATGCCATCAAGGATACCAAAAATCAGGCTGATAAACATCGCAGGTGCAATGACGCGGGAAGAATTATGCCACCATGAGCGGGTAAAGCTTAATACAACCAGTGCGATACATGGCGGATAGATAGCCGTCAGCACCGGAATAGAGATCTGAATCAGATGGCTCAGACCCAGGTTAGAAACCACCATCGAGAAGCCGCCGAGGATAAATACCAGCGTACGATAAGACAGTGGAACGTACTGGGCAAAGAACTCTGCGCACGCACAGGTCAGGCCAACCGCGGTAACCAGACAGGCGATGAAAATCAGCGCCGCCAGCAGGAAGCTTCCTGCACCGCCAAAGGTGTGCTGAACATACGCATGCAGAATCGCCGCGCCGTTAGCAGACTGATCGACCAGAATCGCGCTGTCTGAACCCAGACGGAACAGCGCGAGATACAGCAGCGTTAAGCCCACCCCCGCCATTAAACCCGCCCAAACGGTATAACGGGTCAGCAGACGCGCTTCAGTAACACCACGCGAGCGAGCGGCGTTAACGATAACAATACCAAACACCATCGCGCCCAGCGTATCCATGGTCAGATACCCGTTCACGAAGCCATTAGAAAACGCCGCAGTTTGATAGGCTTCCATCGCATTACTGATCGGGCCTGCTGGCCAGACGATTGCAGCGACAGACAGGACCACCAGCGCCAGAATTTTCAGCGGTGCCAGGAAATTGCCCACCGTATCCAGCAGTTTGCCCGGATAAAGCGAAACCAGAATGACAATCGCGAAATAGATAACGCTATAGATAAACAGCGGCAGCGCAGAGTCACCAGTCAGCGGTGCAATCCCGACTTCAAAAGAGACTGTCGCGGTACGCGGGGTAGCAAATAACGGCCCAACGGCCAGATAGCAAACGGTCGCCAGCAGCAGACCGGCAACTTTACCGATAGGCGTGCTCAGTCGGTCCACACCACCGCCGACTTTCGCCAGCGCGACAACGGTAAGCACCGGCAGGCCAACGGCCGTAATCAAAAAGCCAAAAGCCGCAGTCCAGACGTGTTCACCTGCCTGCAAACCAACCATTGGGGGGAAGATGATGTTACCTGCACCAACGAACAGTGCAAATGTCATAAATCCCAAAGCGATAATATCGCGCGATTTTAACTGATGGGTCATAAAGTCTTACTGCCTGTGGATGTGGTGTTGAAAATAGTAAATTTTTGCCTTTCCCTGGGGGACAATACAGCGGCATTTTTGCTCAATTCCAGCGGGAAACACTCCCGACCTGGCGCGGCGAAGAATAGTTTTTCGATTTACCGCGTAAATGCAGTCGGTATGACAGCACCTGGAGCGCAATTTAAACGCTTATAACGTTTTAAAGCAAGGTGGGATCCAAAAACCAGAACAATATAGCGATATGAAAAATAGGGTTAGCACAAAACACCATTTCATGGAAAAAGGTATGGGTAATAATTCGAACAAAAAACAATCAAACGTCGTAAAATTCAGGAGGCATCTATTGACCACATAAAAAAAACCAGCTTGTGCTGGCTTTTGGAAAGATTATCTTACGAATACGTCTTAGCCGTTACTTTTGGCAATGAAACGTTCCGGGATCATGAAACTAAATCGCGCCCCTTTGCCTGGTTCGCTTTCGATGTTCAAACGGCTGTCGTGGTGATGCAGCGCATGTTTCACGATAGCCAGCCCCAGCCCGCTACCACCCGTTTGTCGCGATCTCGCCTTATCCACACGATAAAAACGTTCGGTCAAACGTGGAATATGCTCGGGGGCAATGCCCGGACCGTTGTCTTCCACGCAAAACTCCGCCCCCGACGCCACATGATGCCAGCGTACGGTAATGTGCGTTCCTGCTGGTGTGTGGTTAACCGCGTTGTACACGAGATTCGAGATAGCGCTACGCAACTGCTCCTCGTTGCCTCGCACATTCAGGCTGTTATCGACATCAAAGGTAAACGTATGTTTATGCTGGCTCAGGGTTTGCGCTTCGTGCTCGATCACGCGCAGCATCATGGGTACATCGACTTTCTCATTCAGCTGCAACGTCGGCGCAGCTTCAATTTTTGACAGCGTCAGCAGCTGTTTCACCAGGCCTTCCATACGGTACGTTTGTTCACGCATGGTATGCAGTGCTTTTTCGCGCGTTGTCCCTTCCAGCGGATGCTCCTGCATCATTTCCAGGTAGCCTTGCAGCACCGTCAGCGGTGTGCGCAACTCATGGCTGGCGTTGGCGAAAAAGTTACGCCGTGAACCTTCCAGTTGGTGCATCTGGGTAACGTCGCGCGCCACCATCAACAATTGCTTATCGGTATAGGGCATCACGCGAATTTCCAGATGCCGTCCGGTATTGAGCACCAGATTGATTGGCCGGCTAAAATCGCGCGTTTTCAGATATTGTGTGAATTCCGGGTAGCGCAGCAGGTTAAGAATATTTTGCCCGCTATCGTCCGGCCAACGCAGTCCCAGAACCTGCTGAGCCAGTCCGTTACACCAGAAGATACCGCCTTCTTCGGTGGTCAACACCACCGCGTCGGGTAGGGATTCCGCCCCGCTGCGAAAACGTTTAATCAGGTTACCCAGTTCTCGACGGCGCTTTTTGTTGCGAAGCTGCATTTGATGCAGCCCATATAACAACGGCTCCCAACTGCCTCGCCCCGGCGGCGGCGTCATGCTTCTGTCGACCCATAACCACCAGGACAAACGTAATAAATTCCAGAAATGCCAGATAAGCAGGCCCGTTACCGACGCCAGTAAAAACCAGGGCAGGTAACCGAAAAAAGCGCTAAGGATAAATGCCGGTATGCAGCACAGGATCAGCTCCAGTACCAACCTTTTCCATGACAATCGTTCTAGCAAACGTCTTACTCCATAAACGGCCTAATCCATCAGGCCCTGATTCTTGTCAGTCAAAAGCGGGTCGAAAAACGATATCCCGTCCCGCGAACTGTCTGCACCATTCGATCGTGTCCGCTGTGCTCCAGCGCTTTACGTAAGCGGCGGATATGCACATCCACTGTCCGGTCTTCTACGTAGACATTGGTTCCCCAGACATGATTGAGGAGTTGTTCACGACTGTATACACGCTCGGGGTGAGTCATAAAGAAGTGCAACAGTTTGAATTCGGTCGGCCCCATATCCAGCGGTTCTTCGCCGGTCATTACGCGATGCGAAGTGGGATCAAGACTCAGCCCCTGCATCTCAATAACCTCTTCCACCGCCATGGGGGAAATTCGACGCAGCACAGCTTTAATACGCGCCACCAGCTCCTTGGGAGAAAACGGCTTGGTAATATAATCATCCGCACCGGTTTCCAGACCCCGGACGCGATCTTCCTCTTCTCCTCTCGCCGTCAGCATCATCACGGGGATGTCCCGCGTCATGGCTTCGCGCTTGAGATGCTTAATAAACTGTAGACCCGAGCCGCCGGGAAGCATCCAGTCAAGCAGGACAAGATCCGGCCAGGGTTCATTGAGTTGGTTCACAGCACTGTCATAGTCTTCGGCTTCTACGGGTTGAAAACCGTTTTGCTCGAGCACGAAGCAGACCATTTCACGAATTGGAGCTTCATCTTCTACGACCAGAATACGTCTCGCCATGATTTGCCCTGTTTATAATTAAATCGTTTGCCATCAATACGGTGCCATTATGCGTCAGTTTTATGACAGATTTATGAAAAGATAGTCCAGGTTTAACGCAGCCAGACGAATTATGACAGCCCGGAGACAAGATATTACCGTCTCTGAAAGGTTATAATCCCCGCCACTGTTTTATCGTCATGGAACTCTTATGCGCATCCTTCACACGTCTGACTGGCATCTGGGCCAAAATTTCTACAGCAAGAGCCGCGCCGCTGAACATCAGGCCTTTCTCGACTGGCTGCTGGAAACGGCACAATCCCAGCAGGTGGATGCCATTATTGTGGCGGGCGATATTTTCGATACCGGCTCACCGCCAAGCTACGCCCGTGAGCTGTATAACCGTTTTGTCGTCAATCTGCAGCAAACTGGCTGTCATCTGGTCGTGCTGGCAGGCAACCACGACTCCGTCGCCACGCTCAATGAGTCCCGCGATATTCTGGCGTTTCTCAACACCACGGTCGTTGCCAGCGCCGGCCATGCGCCGCAGGTGCTGCCGCAACGTGATGGCACGCCGGGAGCGATCCTGTGTCCGGTTCCTTTCTTACGACCACGTGACATCATTACCAGCCAGGCCGGGCTAACCGGACAAGAAAAACAGCAGCATCTGCTGGGGGCGATCACCGACTATTACCAGCAGCAGTATCAGGACGCCTGCACGCTGCGTGGCGATCGAAACCTGCCCATCATTGCGACCGGCCATTTGACCACCGTTGGCGCCAGTAAAAGTGACGCCGTACGTGACATTTATATCGGTACGCTGGACGCCTTTCCGGCGCAAAACTTTCCACCCGCGGACTACATCGCACTGGGGCATATTCACCGGGCGCAGGTTATCGGCGGGACGGACCATATTCGCTACTGCGGTTCACCGATTGCCCTCAGTTTTGACGAGTGCGGCAAAAACAAATGTGTACATCTGGTGAGCTTTGAAGCGGGGAAACTCAGCGCCGTTGAAAATCTCACCGTACCGGTCACCCAGCCGCTTGCGGTACTGAAAGGCGATTTAGCCGCCATTACCGCCCAGCTTGAACAGTGGCGTAACGTGCCACAAGAGCCGCCGATATGGCTGGATATTGAAATCACCACCGACGACTATCTGCATGACATGCAACGTAAGATCCAGGCCTTAACCGAAGATTTACCGGTCGAGGTGTTATTGGTGCGCCGCAGTCGGGAACAACGTGAACGTATTATGGCCAATGAACGACGCGAAACGTTAAGCGAGCTAAGCGTAACGGAAGTTTTTGACCGCCGCCTGGCGCTGGAAGAGCTCGAGGAGCCTCAGCGTGAGCGGTTGAATCAGCTGTTTAGCGCAACCTTACACACGCTTGCCGGGGAGAGTGAAGCATGAAAATTCTCAGCCTGCGCCTGAAGAACCTCAACTCCCTGAAGGGAGAATGGAAAGTCGATTTCACAGCAGAACCTTTTGCCAGCAACGGGTTGTTCGCCATTACCGGGCCAACGGGCGCGGGGAAAACCACCCTGCTGGACGCGATTTGCCTCGCCCTGTACCACGAAACACCGCGCCTGAATACCGTGTCACAGTCGCAAAACGACCTGATGACTCGCGATACCGCGGAGTGTCTGGCCGAAGTTGAGTTTGAGGTGCGCGGCGAAGCCTACCGCGCATTCTGGAGCCAGAACCGGGCGCGCAATCAGCCCGAGGGCAACCTGCAGGTCCCGCGCGTAGAGCTAGCCCGCTGCGCTGACGGTAAAATCCTCGCCGATAAAGTCAAAGACAAGCTGGAGATGACAGCCGAGCTTACCGGGCTGGATTACGGGCGTTTTACCCGTTCGATGCTACTGTCTCAGGGCCAGTTTGCCGCCTTTCTTAATGCCAAACCGAAAGAGCGCGCCGAGCTTCTGGAGGAGTTAACTGGTACTGAGATCTACGGCCAAATCTCCGCCATGGTGTTTGAAAAGCACAAGTCGGCGCGTACGGAGCTGGAAAAACTGCAGGCCCAGGCCAGTGGCGTGGCGCTGTTAGCACCAGAGCAGGTGCAGTCCCTGACGGAAAGTTTGCAGGTACTTACTGACGAAGAAAAACAATACCTTACCAGCCAACAAACCCAGCAACAGCACCTCAACTGGCTTATTCGGCAAAATGAGCTTCAGACGGACATAAACCGCCACCAGCAGGCATTAGAGGCAGCACTTCAGGCGCAAGAAGACGCGCAGCCGCAGCTGGCAGCGCTGAGCCTGGCGCAGCCGGCCAGAGCATTGCGCCCTCACTGGGAGCGAATCCAGGAACAAACGGCTACTATCGAGCGTACGCGCCAGAAGATTCAGGAAGTGAATACTCACTTACAAAGCAGCTTAGCGCTGCGCGGGCGTATCCGTCAGCAGGCGCACACGCAATCGACCGCGATACTCGCCGAACAACAGACGTTAACCGACTGGCTGAACGAACATGACCGCTTCCGCTTATGGAGTAGCGAACTGGCAGGATGGAAAGCGCTGCTGGCGCAACAGTCCGACGCCAGCGCCCAGCTACGCCAGTGGCAACAGCTGCGGGAGAACGACACACGTAAGCTCGATGCCCTGCTGCTTCCCACGTTGACCCTTTCGCCGCAGGAAGTGACAGAAGCGCTGGCGCAACATGTGCAGCTTCGTCCACTACGCCAGCGCCTCAGTAATCTGCACGGGCAAATCGCCCCGAAGCAAAAGCAGCTGGCACAGCTACGCGCTTCACTGGTGCAGCGCCAGCAAGAGCTGACCCAGCGCAACGCGGTACTTGCCGAGAAACGTCAGCGCTATAAATATAAAAATCAGCAACTTGCCGATGTGAGACTCATTTGCGAGCAGGAAGCCCGCATCAAAGATCTGGAAAGCCATCGGGCATTACTGGAATCCGGCAAACCTTGTCCGCTTTGTGGCTCTATTACACATCCGGCTATCGCGCGTTACCAGACGCTTGAGCTGAGCGTAAATCAGGCACGACGTGAAGCGCTGGAAAAAGAGGTCAAAACGCTGGCCGATGAGGGTTCAACCCTGCGCGGGCAGCTTGAGGCGATAACGCAGCAACTTCAGCGCGATGAACATGAAGCACAGAGTCTTTCTCAGGAGGAGCAAGCACTTACTCAAGAGTGGTTGACCGTTACCGCCAGCCTCAACGTATCGCTACAACCGCAGGATGACATTGCCCCGTGGCTGGCCGCTCAGGAAGAGTACGAACAACAGCTTCACCAGTTAAGCTTGCGTCATACCCTGCAGGCGCAAATCGCCGCGCATACCGAACAGATTACTCAACTCCAACAGCATATTGACCAGCGCCAGGCGACGTTAACCTCAGAGCTGGACCGTCATGGTCTGGCCCTTCCGCCCGAGGACGAAGTCTCCCCATGGTTAAGCGAACGGGCGAACGAAGCGCAAATGTGGCAACAGCGCCAGAATGAACTGACCGAGATACAGGCCCGGATTGCCCAGCTTGCGCCGCTGCTGGAAACGCTGCCAGAATCAGAGGCTCTTTCTGAAATCATTGAGGATCTGTCGCTGGAAAACTGGCGGCAGGTGCACGACGATTGCCTCTCTTTACAGGGACAGTGGCAAACCTTGCAGCAGCAGGAAGCACAGGACGTTCAGCGCGCCGCAGACATTCAGGCGCAGTTTGATGCCGCATTGCAGGCCAGCATCTTTGACAATCGTGACGCCTTTATCGCCGCCTTGCTGGATGAAGAGACCTTCAACCGTCTTGAGCTGTTGAAACAATCGCTGGAAAACCAGCAACAACAGGCACAAACGCTGCTTAATCAGGCCCAGCAGGCGCTGGTGACTCATCAACAGCAGCAACCAACCGGGGTGGATCTCACGCTCACGGCACAACATCTTCGCGACACGCTGGCACAGCTCACCCAACTGCTGCGGGATAACACCACTCGTCAGGGAGAAATTCGCCAGCAGCTCAGGCAGGATACTGAAAACCGCCAGCAGCAGCAGGCGCTGATGCTGGAGATTGAAAAAGTCGCGCAGCAGGTCGAAGACTGGGGCTATCTGAATGCGCTGATCGGCTCGAAAGAGGGAGATAAGTTCCGCAAATTTGCCCAGGGGCTGACGCTGGATAACCTGGTCTGGCTTGCCAACAACCAGTTAACCCGTCTGCACGGTCGCTATTTGTTGCAGCGCAAAGCTAGCGAAGCGCTGGAGCTGGAAGTGGTCGATACCTGGCAAGCCGATGCGGTGCGTGACACGCGTACGCTCTCCGGCGGCGAGAGCTTCCTGGTGAGTCTGGCGCTGGCGCTGGCATTGTCCGATCTGGTCAGCCACAAAACGCGAATTGACTCCCTGTTCCTCGACGAAGGCTTCGGTACGCTGGACAGCGAAACGCTGGATACCGCGCTGGACGCACTGGATGCACTCAACGCTAGCGGTAAAACCATTGGCGTGATCAGCCACGTCGAAGCAATGAAAGAACGCATTCCGGTGCAAATCAAAGTGAAAAAAATCAACGGGCTGGGCTACAGCAAACTCGACAACACTTTCAGAGTGGAATGACGCTGATTTTTCGACGTATTGATATTGCCGACAAGATCGGCAATATCATTCCCTGCATATTATTCTTACGCTTAAAAAATAACCGCTAGCGGTAAATCATATCAAAGGTCGCCGTGGCGTTGATTTCGCCGGCCCGCAAGTTCTCATTTAAACGTATGACGTGAGCTTTAAACGGCAGAGCGATGCTCCCTTCTGCACCATTTTTTATCGTGGACAGGAGCTCGCCAAAATTCACTAACCGATCGTTATATAAAATTTGCACACCGACACCTTGCGCAGACGTCGGAGAATCAAGATCATTTAATGTCAGAATAGTGCTATCGCCTGCTGCCGTTGTACCAGAAAATAATACATTGACATTGGTATCCTGATCGCACGTCAAATCAATTTTAAAATCAACCGCATCACCAGTATCACCCGGGTTATTCAGACTGACAGTTTTAAAGTAACGACCCAAATTAACAGAAATATTCTTACTATTAAGCACACAACTGGCACTGTTAACTACCACATCTGCATCGGTAAAGTTAATATGAAGTTGGGCGGCGGATTCATATATTCGGGAAGCACTAAATCGTGATAATTGCAAGGGAGTATCTGTAATAGGTTGCCCGGTTGAGATTAATCGCACCTCAAACATTGCCGATACATTTGTGTATTCACACCCCTTACATGTTTTATTACCCTCGGCCTTTGCCGGAGAATAAAAAATACGGGCATCACTTGGTGAGTAGCTTTTGCCACTATCAACAGACAACCACCAAATTTTAATCCCAATGCCTGGGTTATTCGTCTGATAAACATATTCTTCAACACCATTTACCAGCGTCAATGATGAGTCATCATATCCGCGATAGATTGGGTGCACCCCATTACAAAATATATCCGATTGATTTGGAGCACTAAGATAACCGCTATCCCATAGGACAGTTCCTGTAGGGACATCGCGCTGAGCGTTAATAGTCGGAACGGTGACCGTATAGGTTGCGGCTGTCGTATCATTTTTATAATAACATGAAGCATAACTTACCACTGACCAGTTTAGTACAAAAAATACAATCACATACCTAATGAAGGATATCATTATCACTTTTCACCTTTATTTACACTCTGCCGCTAATATAGCAACGGCTTTGTTGGTAAGTTCATCGGCAGGAATAGCAATCTGCGCGGTACACTGCTGTGTCGCTTTCTCACCCCACTTCACCATAACGCGATCGCCTGCCGATACACCGGTTAAATAAACCTGTCCATTATCACCCACGATACTGGCATAATTTTTTTCGTTTTCCCCTGCCAATGCCGCAAGCGCGCCGAAAGGAACGTTATTTCCATTATGTTGTAGCGTTAACAAAACACGTATACCGGTGCGTGCAGAAAATGTTGCCAGTGTGACCGCACCACGCGAAGGAATCACCTGTTTGACGGGCTCCTCAATATCAACCTGCGGGTTACTTGCCGTATTCAATATAATGTTATTCGTTCGATAGGGTGAGGCATATGGAATAACAGCGTAGCCATAGGAATCAGTATATACGCCGGTACTGTTTTCTACTTTAATATCAGGCCCATCGTCGGCATCGACTAAGGTCACCGTTTCAGGTAGCGACTGTGCTAAAGTAAACCCGCCAGCATGGCCGATAATCCCACCTTGTAACTTATAATTCACTTGCCGGCTGTTGTTGTCATAATTGTACCCACCAGAAACAGAGCCAAATGAGCCTTGCCAGGTGGCATTCATACTTCCATTCTCCCCCATTCCATTATTCCCCCAGGACTGCTGGAGATTATAATTGAGGTTATCATCCTGCAATGCAGTACCACTGATCCCAATCAGATGTTGCTGACTACGATGACGGTTATCTGTATAAGTATAATTCGCCCAGGCACTGGGTAACCATTTATCTAAGGGAATACTGACAGTAAATGAAACCTGCTCATCTCGATGTGAGGTTGGCGTTTGCGTCAACGAATAGTTGAGCATAAATCGGATCCGTTCCCAGTTCTGGTTATAACCGACAGATACCGTGCGCTCATATCCCGCCAGTCCCCAGTAATCTTGCTGATAACCGGAGATATAGAAAGAACCTAGCTCATTCAAGCTCTGGCTGATATTTACCTGAAAGCGGCTACGACGGTTATTGGTATTGCGATAAGCATAAAAACTGTCGTCATCAATATCGTTAGTTCGGTTATTTAACGTTTCCGTAAACGTATAAAAATTACGGGTAGAGTAACGATAACTCGCAAGCGTAAGATTGGTGTTGGTCGTATCGATATTCTTCGCATACTGGGCACGATAAGACATCCCCTGCCAGACGTTATCAGCCACTTCGCTTCTGGCCGTTGTGGCATCAAACGAAAACGCGCCAAAATCATGAAGATCGATACCAAAACCTAATGCCGCGGAACGATAAAAATCACTGCCCAACACGCCGCTATACACGGTAAAACCATAAGGCAACCCATAGATAAGTTGCGCTTCGACCAGATTAGGATCCTCTGATGTATCATTATTTTGGTAATGCCCGGCGGCAACGCTATATTGCAATGCCCCCTGTCGCTGCATGATAGGTAAAGAAGACGACGTCTGAACGAAGCTACGCTCGCTCCCATCAGCCTCCGTGATTGTTATATCGAAATCACTGCCGGAAGATACCTGCGGTACATCCGTAATTTCAAACGCCCCTGCGCTGACATAGGTTTGATAGAGGGTGTAGCCATTTTGCTTAATGGTCACCTTAGCATCGCTTTTCGCAATCCCCCGGATCACCGGCGCAAACCCTTGTTGGCTATAGGGCAGCATAGCGGTATCTGTTTGCAGACGAATACCACGAATCGGAAGGCTGTCAAAAATATCTCCCGCAGTAGAGCTATCGCCGAGCGTCAGTTGGCTACGCAGGCGCTTTATATCCCGCTGAATATACGTCGAAATGTTTTCCCAACCATCTCCGCTTTGGTAATTTCCATTGTTTCGTATGCGCCACGGCCCTACATTCAGTCCACTGTTTAAACTCAGGTAATTTTGTGTCGACGAGCCCTGAGAGCTGTAGTGTGTTTTAGAGCCGCTATAGTAATAACCCAACAGTGCAGCAGGTATCCCATCATCCCAATTATCAGGGTCGATATACCCCTGCACTTCCTGATTAACAGCAACTTGCGGAACACGAATATCCAGCCGTTGTTGCTGAGTGGAGAAAGTCCAGGAAGCCTCTTCAATGTAACGTCCGATATCATCAACCGTGGCGTCATCAGACATCGTTTTCATCAATGGCATTTTGCTGACATTGACGCCATAGGCGGCCAGTTCTGATTTTTTTAACACGGGAATGAGTGCGGTATGGGCTTCATTAAGCACATACGTCACATTCTTTTTTTCAACAAAATGATTATTAAAATAAACAGAACTGAGGTAGACGCCTGGTGCAAGTGCATTATCGTCTAAAAAAGTACGGATCGCCTCTGCGCTGTCTATTGGGGAATCAAAACGTAGCGCATCAATATTAAACTCATCATCAGCAACTTGTGATTCAGCGATACAAAACGGACTACACAACATCAACGCGGTGGCAATAGCTGATAATTTCAATGAGAGAATTTCATGATTATTATTGATAGGCCGCATATTGTGGATATCCTTATCCGCCAAATTTAAAGTGACTTTTCCTGTTCGGAAGTGGCATTACCGTAGTCGTCAATTGCGCTCCACCGAACAGACTTAGCGTTCCCACCAGGAAGGGAATAGATCATTTTTGAATAGGGTGAAATCATCATAGACACAGCAGAAAGCGTATCTTTCGGCGGCTTTACCTCTTTGCCGTCAACGGTCATATTATGCAAAGAAATATAGTATGCCGTCGGGTTATCCACAGCCAAACGTCCACCTGAAACAGAAAATATCAGACTTTTGTATGCTTCTTGCGCGTCGTTTTTATTTAATCCTTTTGGTCGCCATATCAGCTTAATACGGCTGCGGGTAGCCAATTGTAGCTTACTTTGTTGTACTAACACTTTAGGCGTCGCTTCGATAGACTTGATATTAGCCCAAAAAATTTGTTCACGATCTTTTTTCAGGATGCCATTTTTATCGACTGAGATAAAATGTAGGATATTCGTCTGTCCGCCAATAAGTTTAAATAACGGAGGAGTAATAATAAGAGGAGGCTTACTTTTATCATTCTTATCGAAGTTATCAACCCATGCCTGAACAAGCTGATTTCCATTACCCGTATTTTTTACTGTTGCCTGAACTTCATCCACATCTCCAGGATAAATAATACGCGTATTACTAATTTGCACCCCCGCCGAAGCAGTGTTTTGAAAAAGAATGAATATTGCTGAAAACAGCAAACCAGAAATGTTGAGATTCATCATTCATCCCTTATGGCTAAATCTCGAAAAGAATTACAGGACATACCCTGATTATCCTATGGCATATCCTGTCTGAACTTACGTCACACCCACTCTACGTCCCTTATGGATAGTAAATGGTATAGGTTGTGGTTGCGGCAAACTCGCCGCCTTTGATACTCGCCGGATCAACGGTTGCCACAACTTTTGATGTGAAGTTAAACGTCAGGTCATTTTCTTCGCTTGCCCCGGTCGTTTGAGCAAAAGCAGAGTTCGCTTCGTCGTTAAAAACGACTTTATCATTGCTGGCATCAGCGCCATAAACCACAATGCCAACACCGGTATCAACGCCGCCAGTAAGCGCTTTCAGCTGCGTATTTTCCGTTGCGGTATCACCTGCAAAGGTCAGGTTTACCACAGTATTTTCCGGGCACTTAGTCAGTTTAATTGCAAACGGCTGAACCTGAGACGCTTCTTCGCCAATACCAGCAAAGGCGTTCGTCCCCAGCGGGGTAAAAGGTACCTGAACATCTTCGCTGTCTGTATCAACCTGGCAAGGCGGGTTAATAATGGTACCAGTAAAAGTGACGGTGCCCTGGTCATCAGTTAAGTCTGCCGCATGCGCAACATTGATAGCTGCAACAAGCAACAAAGAGGCAGAAAGGAGTACTTTCTTTTTCATATGAAATTTCCCTATAATAAATTTTATTATCTTTCGAATGCTGCCTCTGAAATTCCCGCCAAAGACTTTTGCATATAAAAATCCCAAACAGTCCTCAGAAGAGGTCCGAAAGATAGAATCTTATGCGTTCTAACCCAATGGATATTGTGGTCGGCATATATAATATAATATGATTTTTATTTCATCAATAGCACAAAGACAAAAAACAATACCATTATAAAACAGTAAGTTAAAATAAATTAATCACACAAAGAAAAACAATATTTAAATAATTTATAGCTATGCGTTTTATATATAAAAAATAAATCACTATCGATTCATATTCGTTATGAATACAACAACCCATTCCCAACCAGAAACCGCCCATCAATAAAACATTATTTTAGTGTATTTTATATATTGAAAAGACTACAATTCCGAGTCCGTATGTTATCGGCATCTAACATGCAAATAATTGCTTTCAAGAATAATTGCAATCGTTCGTTCAGACTTCACAAATATGATAGCATTAGCCCTACTTAGCTGTTGTTGCTGTGTATGACAGGTGGTATGAAAAAAGTCATTTTCTCTTTAGCCCTGGGGACGTTTGGGCTGGGCATGGCCGAGTTTGGCATCATGGGTGTACTCACCGAATTGGCGCGGGACGTGGGAATCTCCATTCCTGCCGCTGGCCATATGATTTCGTTTTACGCCTTTGGCGTGGTGCTTGGCGCGCCCATTATTGCACTCTTTTCCAGCCGCTTTTCGCTCAAGCATATCCTGCTGTTTCTGGTCACGCTGTGTGTGATTGGCAACGCCATTTTCACCCTCTCCTCCTCGTATTTTATGCTGGCGGTAGGCAGGCTGGTTTCAGGCTTCCCGCACGGCGCATTTTTTGGCGTTGGCGCAATTATCCTGTCGAAGCTCGCCCGCCCGGGAAAAGTCACCGCCGCTGTCGCGGGCATGATTTCGGGGATGACCGTTGCCAATCTGGTTGGCATTCCCGTCGGCACCTGGCTGAGTCAGGAATTTAGCTGGCGCTATACGTTCCTGCTGATTGCCGTCTTTAATATCGCCGTGATGGTCTCGGTCGCTTTTTGGGTGCCCAACATCAGCGATGAAGCAAAAGGAAACCTGCGCGAACAATTTCACTTTTTGAAAAGCCCCGCCCCGTGGCTCATTTTCTCCGCCACCATGTTTGGTAACGCCGGGGTTTTCGCCTGGTTCAGCTATGTCAAACCATACATGATGTTCACCTCCGGCTTTTCCGAAGCGCTGATGACCTTCATCATGATGCTGGTAGGATTAGGAATGGTGTTGGGAAATCTGCTGAGCGGTCGGCTGTCTGGTCGCTATACGCCGCTGCGCATTGCGGTGATAACCGACTTCGTGATTGTGCTGGCTCTGCTGTTGCTCTTTGCCTTTGGCGGGATCAAAGCCGCGTCGCTGACCTTCGCCTTTATTTGCTGCGCGGGCCTGTTTGCCCTGTCGGCACCGCTGCAAATTTTGCTGCTGCAAAATGCTAAAGGAGGGGAGCTGCTGGGTGCGGCTGGCGGGCAAATTGCCTTTAACCTCGGCAGCGCGATTGGCGCCTACAGCGGTGGCATGATGCTGACACTGGGCTTTGCCTACAACTACGTGACGCTGCCGGCGGCACTGCTGTCGTTTTCTGCGATGTCGTCACTGTTGCTGTACGGTCGCCTGAAGCGCGCAGTACCCCAGATGACACACGCTGCCGGATAGCATCTGCGCTACCCGGCTACGCGAACCTTACTCCTGCGGCCACAGCCAGGCCGCACCGCGTACACCGCTGGAATCCCCGTGTAGCGCCTTGCGTAGAGGCGTTTCGCATTCGCCGCCAAAGACAAACTGCTTAATCAACGTCGGAACGTTTTGATACAGTCGATCGACATTGCTCATTCCGCCCCCCAGCACAATGACGTCCGGATCGAGAATATTCACCACATGTGCCAGTGATTTCGCCAGACGACGCTCATAGCGGCTCAACGCCTGCTCCGCAAGAGCATCCTGCGCAGTAACAAGGCTGATAATTTCATTGCCTTTGAGCTGCTTACCGCTCAGACGCTGGTAGTCGGTGGCAAAGCCGGTCCCGGAAATGAAGGTTTCAATGCAGCCTTGTTTACCGCAATAACAGGGGACTTCCTGTCGGAAACGCAGCTCATCTTCGTCCATCCATGGCAGCGGATTATGCCCCCACTCGCCCGCGGTACCGTTACCGCCCGTGTGCGCCCGACCATTCAGTGCCACGCCTGCGCCACATCCAGTGCCGATAATCACCGCAAACACGGTTTGCGCCCCGGCCGCCGCACCATCCACCGCTTCTGAAACCGCCAGACAGTTGGCATCATTTGCCAACCGCACTTCACGATTCAGACGCGAACTCAGGTCTTTGTCAAAAGGTTGTCCGTTAAGCCAGGTCGAGTTGGCATTCTTCACCACCCCGGTGTAGGGCGAGATTGAACCTGGAATGCCCATTCCCACGGTTCCCGTCTGACCGGTGGCGTTTTCCGCCATCTCCACCAGCGTGGCAATGGTTTCTATCGTTTGCCGATAATCATCACGCGGCGTGGGCAGGCGATGGCGAAAAAGCTGTTCGCCCGCATCGCCAAGCGCAATAACTTCCGTTTTCGTACCGCCCAAATCGATACCTATACGCACTGTTTGCTCCTCTTCCCGATTAACAATGCAAGCATAGCGACAATTCGCTATCATGCCCGCTGGATTTAACGACAAGGCCGTGGAAATTATCATGCTGTGGTTCAAAAATTTAATGGTTTACCGTCTTAGCCGCGATGTTTCTTTGCGAGCCGAAGAGATGGAAAAACAGCTGGCATCAATGACGTTCACCCCTTGCGGTAGCCAGGATATGGCAAAAATGGGCTGGGTTCCGCCGATGGGATCGCACAGCGATGCATTAACGCATACCGCCAATGGCCAAATTATTATCTGCGCCCGCAAAGAAGAAAAAATTCTGCCGTCGCCGGTTATCAAACAGGCGCTGGAAGCCAAAATATTCAAACTGGAAGCTGAGCAAGGTCGCAAACTTAAGAAGACCGAAAAAGACTCGCTGAAAGATGAAGTTCTGCACTCATTGCTGCCGCGCGCCTTTAGCCGCTTCAGCCAGACAATGATGTGGATCGATACCGTCAACGATCTGATCATGGTTGATTGTGCGAGCGCGAAAAAAGCCGAAGATACGCTGGCGCTGCTGCGTAAGAGTCTCGGTTCGCTGCCGGTCGTTCCGCTGACGATGGAAAACCCTATTGAGCTGACGCTGACTGAATGGGTTCGCTCCGGCACCACGGCGCAGGGCTTCCAACTGCTGGATGAAGCTGAACTGAAAGCGATCCTTGAAGACGGCGGTGTGATCCGCGCGAAAAAACAGGATCTGGTCTGCGACGAAATCGCCGTGCATATCGAAGCGGGCAAACTGGTCACTAAGCTGGCCCTCGACTGGCAGCAGCGCATTCAGTTCGTTATGTGTGACGACGGCTCCATTAAGCGCCTGAAGTTCAGCGACGAGCTGCGCGATCAAAACGAAGATATCGACCGCGAAGATTATGCTCAGCGTTTTGATGCCGATTTCATCCTGATGACAGGTGAACTGGCGGCGCTGATTAAAAGTCTGGTGGAAGGATTAGGCGGCGAAGCGCAACGTTAAGCCGTGTATAGCGAATGGCGACTCAATATCGCCATTCGTCATTTTTACGCTTACAGGTAACGGCAAAGATAGGATGTTGGCTCTGCTACCTGCAGATGAAACTCGCTGTTGCCCGGTACGTTAAACACGTCTCCTGCGGCATACACTTTCCACTCGGTTTCCCCTGGCAGCAGCACGTTCAGTGCGCCACTAACTACCGTCATCTCTTCAGGCGCCGCAGTACCAAAGGTATATTCACCTTCAGCCATCACGCCTACACTGGCGCGGCCAGTACTGCTGCTGGTAAAACCGATCGATTTTACTTTGCCGGAAAAGTATTCATTACTTTGAAGCATACAACTGGCCCTATCTCGTGATTAAGTTAGGAACCAATATAGGGGGCTGACGTTCCACCTGTCACGCAAAATTACGCCAGCAATTCCGAAGCCAGTCGGGCAATCAACACATTGGACAGCAGAACCGGGACATCCAGCGACTTTTGCAGTAAATCACGATGACGTTGATGAAACCCCAGGCAGTCCAGCATAAGAACATCAGCACCTTGCTCAAGGAGATATTTCCCGGCATCAATCAGCTGTTGTTCAGAACCTTCTACTGGATTCGCCACGGCGTACACTGGCGGAGTTTGTAACACCTGCCACTTTTGTGTCTGGGCTTTGAGCAATTCAGCAACAGGAACAATGACCCCAACCTGATGCCCTTCGACAATCGAAGCCACTAACGGGGGAATAATGCGTATAGGTTCCAACAAGATACTATTGCGGGCGGTCAGACGGGTAATTGAGGCGGTACTCATCAGCAGGATCACATCAAATCCCTGATTATCGAGAACCTCCACAATGCTTTGCAGCGAGCGTTCCACTTTCTGACGTGAGACATGAGCAAGTTGGTGGTCGCTAAGCAGCGTTAATAACAGCTCGTCACCGGGTGAAGCCCCGTACTCGGCCATCACATCTTCTCGCTGCATCTGCCCCAGCAGACTGTGGTGAGTAATGTGCTGTTCATCAATATATTCCGTCAGGAGCGGTAACATCTCACACATCGGCACAACGCCAATCGTGAGGATAGCCAACGACGTACTCATTTGTTGCTCCACCGTCTTCTTACTTTGCTGTGAAATCCCGGATAAGTGCCGGGCGCTGACCTGTGCTACAAATGCTCAAAAGCGTAGCAGTAGATCGGCGGTGTATTGTGTAAAGATTCCAGATCATTCCAGTACTGGATTGTTATTGTTTAATTTTCAATTTTTACTGTATACGGCGAAATTTAAAAAAATGTGATGCGCGCCCGGACTGGCACTTTTAAGACTCGTGCCAGAGCGGTCTTCATATCAGGTTTTATCGGGGTCTTCGTAGCGTTTTTTAGCATCCATCGCTTCCTGAGCTGAAGGATGCTCACTGATCAACGAATTCGGTTTAGGGTGATCGGCACGAAGTTGATACCAGGTTACCGTCTGACCTGGCGTCCCTTTTTCAACCGTAACAATGGTCGCTTGACGTGGATAAGGTGGTTGTGTCGGCATAGTTCTTCCTTTTCACTGGATGAACATTAAGTATAGACACCGCCCTGCAACCGTGGCGCTGCCTGCGCCAGTATCCCAAGAATGTCTTCCACTACCTGCGAAGGTGGATTGGTGGCATCAACGATATAGTGCGCAGCCTCACGATACAAAACATCGCGCTGGGCGAGCACTTCCTGAACCTCTTCGGTCAACGGTTTGCCGGTTAGAGTCGGTCGCAATCCTTCTTCAGGCGTGGCCTCCAGACGATCAACCAGTACCGATACCGGTGCGCTTAGATAGATAACCACGCCGTGGCTGCGCATGTAATGACGATTAAATTCGGTAAGAATGATACCGCCGCCGGTCGCAACAACCGTGGCAGGAGCGGTGACAGCCTGCAGAGCGGTCGTTTCCTGGGCACGAAACCCTTCCCATCCTTCTCTTTCGACGATTTCCGCCACGGTCATTTGCACGTGCGATTGCAACCAGCGATCGGTATCAACGAACTGGAAATCAATAGCCTTTGCCAGCGCCATACCGGTTGTCGTCTTACCACACCCCCGGGGGCCAACAAGAAAAAGAGGTTGCGTCATCACAGAATTTCCCCAGAGAGCCGCCAACAAGCGGGATCTGATGCGGTTAAAAATATAATCATATCATCAAACTAGTACATCGCCAAAACCGTAAAGAAAAAATTACAGAAAGAATGGCAAGATGAGTTAACCCCTACTATAACAAGAATTCACAATGAATAAAGTGTAAATAATAAATTACACACTCTATTTTCTACGCTGAACTTCCAGCCACCACTTATCCAGTTCAGCCGCAAAATGCTGTCTGTCGCGGGGCGAAAGGCTGTCCGGCCCCCCGGTCTGGATACCGCTGGCACGCAGTGTATCCATAAAATCACGCATCATCAGACGCTCGCGGATCGTCGCTTCGGTATAACGTTCGCCGCGCGGGTTAAGCGCCGCCGCACCTTTTTCAATCACTTCAGCCGCCAGCGGAATATCTGCCGTTATCACTAAATCACCGGCGCTGCACTGACGCACAATCTCGTTATCAGCCACGTCAAAGCCCGCAGGCACACGTAATGTGCTGATGAAACGCGAAGGCGGGACGCGCAGGCTTTGGTTGGCCACCAAAACAAGCGGCATTTGCATGCGCTCAGAGGCGCGGTACAAAATGTCTTTAATCACATTCGGACACGCATCGGCATCCACCCATATTGTCATAACTTCTCCCCACTGGTGTGCTGTCGCACATTGTCGCGTGCTTTTACTTTCAGGCAAAGTGCTGTTTCTCCTTCTGAACATATTCATTCCGCGCTAAGCTTAGCTTTCCCAGATTTACCCTAAATAATTCGGGTTGCAGGCAGGCGGCAAGAGAATGAGTCCGGATGAGCTTACTCTGGTAAGTGATTCGGGTGAGCGAACGCAGCCAACGCACATGCAACTTGAAGTATGACGGGTATAAAACAATGAATATCATCCATAGGGAGTGACAAGATGGACAAGAAAATTGGTTTTATCGGCTGCGGTAATATGGGCAAAGCCATTCTTGGCGGCATGATCGCCAGCGGCCAGGTTCTCCCCGGACAAATCTGGGTCTACACCCCTTCCCCCGATAAGGTCGCCGCGCTACACGACCAGTACGGCATTAATGCGGCGCAGTCTGCACAAGAAGTCGCGCAAATCGCTGATATTGTTTTTGGGGCCGTAAAACCAGGCATCATGATTAAGGTGCTGAGTGAAATTACCTCCAGCCTGAACAAAGATTCCCTGGTCGTCTCGATTGCCGCAGGCGTCACTCTCGATCAACTTGCCCGCGCGCTGGGTCATGACCGTAAAATCATTCGCGCGATGCCAAACACGCCATCGCTGGTGAACGCCGGAATGACCTCCGTCACGCCAAACGCCTTAGTCACGCCGGAAGATACGGCCGACGTGCTCAATATCTTCCGCTGCTTTGGCGAAGCTGAAGTCATTGCGGAGGCAATGATTCATCCGGTCGTTGGCGTCAGCGGTTCAGCACCGGCCTATGTATTTATGTTTATCGAAGCGATGGCAGATGCCGCCGTTCAGGGGGGGATGCCCCGCGCACAGGCTTATAAATTTGCAGCACAAGCGGTAATGGGTTCGGCGAAGATGGTTCTGGAAACG
This sequence comes from Citrobacter sp. Cpo061, assembly GCF_030332845.1. Taxonomy (NCBI): domain Bacteria; kingdom Pseudomonadati; phylum Pseudomonadota; class Gammaproteobacteria; order Enterobacterales; family Enterobacteriaceae; genus Citrobacter; species Citrobacter sp. Cpo061. The sequence goes on along the minus strand of NZ_JAOWHB010000050.1, from coordinate 160,253 downwards.
GGTAAACATCCTGGCGAATTGAAGGATATGGTGTGCTCGCCGGGTGGAACCACCATTGAGGCGGTACGCGTCCTGGAAGAACGCGGTTTCCGTTCATCGGTGATTGAAGCGATGATTAAGTGCATGGAGCAGTCGGAAAAACTCAGCCGCTCCTGAGTTAACACCGCCGGACGTCAGGCCGCCGCTTCAGTGCGGTTACGTCCGGAATTCTTTGCTTTGTAGAGAGCCATATCTGCTGATTTTAACCATTCTCGATAGTGTTCAGTTTCAGACGTCAGCGGCGCAACGCCCACGCTAATGCGCAGGTCAACCTGCGGCGCGCAGGATAAACGCAGTTGGGTAAGCCGTTCGTGAACACGAGACATCGCTGCAATCGCGCTGCTCGCTGACGTGCCACACATGATTACCGCAAACTCATCACCGCCAAAGCGACCAATCACATCGCTACCGCGTAAGGTCATCTGTAACTGGCGGGTCAGTGCAACAATGGCCTGATCCCCGACGTCATGGCCCCAGGTATCATTGATACTCTTAAAATGGTCGATATCGATGATAAGGAGCGTGGCATCACGCTGATGGCGGCGGCAATTATCAAATTCATTCCGCAGCAACAGTTCCCAATGACGTCGGTTATAAACCCCGGTCATCCCATCTCGCGTACTCATAATCTGTAAGCGACGTTTATGTTCTGCCAGCCTGATGAGCGTCTGGTAACTCACCCAGGCAAACAGCAACGGGTAAACCACTAACACCGGCAGCGACAGCAGCACACTCAGTTGCGTACTGCTAAAAGCCACGGGAATATCCGTTAACTGTAACGTCACCAGGCAGGAAACCACCATCAACACGGCGCCTGCGATGAAGACACGCATACCCCCTGCGCCCATCAGGTTGATACAGATAATCATCAACAGCGCCGTGGATGGCAGCAAGTTTATCCCCATAATCCCCATCCACATCCCGGCGAGAATGGCATCGGCTTTTAAGTTGGTATATTCGCTATGCAGTGGATCGATAGCTTTACTTGCCAATTGCCATGCCAGATGCGGCCAGACAAACGCCCATCCCACCAACAAAAGCCACCAGCCTCCGGTTATTGGCTGAGAAACTAATACCGACGCGATAGGGAAAAACATTCCCCCCAGTCCCACCGCTCGCGGCAGCCTGATTCGTCGGGCAAATCGCAGACCGGAACGTTGGTGGTCATTTTGATGAAGCAATATAAATGCTTCATTCGGGACGACCTTCTTTTGATAAAAGTTTTCATCATTCATCGTATTTGGGAATATTCTGAAACAAATTTCCCAAATTATAGGAAGGGGTCTGGTGGCGGAAGTATGATATTTCGGGTGAGCGATTTTACCTGCTCACCCGGAAGTGCTAAGCAGATTTTTTCAGGCAAGCGCTCATAAACTTATTACGATCATCGCCTTTCAGAGACTGTTCCGTCGCCTTAACGTTGCATTCACGCATTTTCTGCTGCTGCGGCGTCAGGCTTTTTTCCTCAGGCGCAGATTTACTGTTTTTCAGGCAATCACTCATGTAGGTCTTACGCGCATCCCCTTTTAAGGTCTGCGCCGTGGCCTGCTGATTGCAGGTGGTCATACGCTGTTGTTGCGGGGTTAACGTCTTCTCGGCAGCACCGACGGTAGTTAAAAAAATAAGGCCAAAGAGTAACGTCATTAATAATGTAATTTTCATAGCACCATCCTTTTCTGAACGACGACACACAGGTAAGTTTGGCTGCTAACGATAAAAATACCACCCGACGGCAAAAGTATTGCCGTCGGGTGTCAGCTTATTTCAGTCCTAACGCCGCTTTCATAGTGTAAAACAGATCGGTTTGATCGGTCAGGCCAACCACATTCGCCGCATGAGGGCCATAGGCTGCAATACGCAGTTGGCTGCCGGTGTGCTCCTGGGACTCTTCTTCAGAGTTGCCATAGCTGATGACCATCACCGCGCCATCTTTAGTGTTCAGCGCCTGCGTTAAACCGGGTGCTTTAGTATCCGGTGCGACAATCTGGCTGGCATGCGCGTGGTCAGCGGTTACCACAACCAGGGTGTTGCCATCTTTCTTCGCAAAGGCAAGTGCACGCTGCACCGCTTCATCCAGATCGACCGTTTCACCAATTTGTCCACACGGGTTAGCGGCGTGATCTTGTTTATCGATCGACGCGCCTTCTACTTGCAGGAAGAAACCTTTCTCATTTTTGCTTAACAGCTCAATCGCTTTATCCGTCATCTGCGCCAGCGTTGGCACGCTGTCGTTACGTTTTGGATTTGGCGTACAGGTCACTACCGGCTTATCCAGGTTGCCGTGATAAGACGCTTTCGGCCCTTCCCAACGCACTGGCATATTACCGTCTGAGAACAGACCCAACAGCGGTTTATCCTGATTCGCTTCGCTAACAGCCGCCAGCGTCGCGGCATCACTCACCATCTGGTAACCACGGGCCTGGGCTTGTTCTCGCAGCGTTTTACCCTGCCACTCACCTGCCGTAGCGGTTTCAGTAAAAGTCTTTGCTCCGCCGCCTAACGTAACATCCGCACGAGCATTCAATAATTGTTCGGTAATTGACCCTTTACCGCCTTTTTCCAGCGCGTTCGTCGGGCATTTTTCAGCCGTCACGCTCGGACCATAGCATTTACGCGAAGTGACATGGGCAACCAGTGCGGCCGGTGTGGCATCCTGCAATTCAGCCGTGGAAACGTTGCCTGTCGCCAGACCTGCCGCTTTGGCCATTTCCAGAATCGTGGTGTGATCTTTTTCATGAATATCCACACCCAGCGCCCCGTTATAGGTCTTCACGCCGGTTGTCCATGCTGTCGCAGATGCTGCTGAATCTGTCACATAATCGGGCTTGCCCGTTTTCTTATCCAACGCATAATGTGTGTATTGTCCGGTCAACGGTAAAGCATCAATACCTTTAAAAAAGCCGCCCGCGCCTTCAGCATAATTTCGCGCTGCCGTTATTTCGGAGTCGCCCATCCCATCGCCAATCAGTAAAATTATATTTTTGGCCGGTTTATCGTTCAGGGATTCGCGCAGAGCTGCCGTTTGATCGGCAGACAATCGGCGAGCGCCACCCGGCGTGGTGATATCTCCCTGAGCAGCACGATTATCCATAACCGCTACAGTAGATGTTTCTGCATTAATAACCGGGGTAAACAGCAAAGGTAACAGGGCAATAGCCAGAGCGCTTTGTTTCACTTTATATTCTCCATGTATAAATACGGTAAAATTAAAACAAAGCGACTATAAGTATTTGATGTGACACTTTTATGATAATTTGTGGCTACCCCACCACAGATGGATCACAACGCTTTTGGTACGCACTCGCCAGCATTATGTATGTTCGTCAGAAACGCGGGCATGCGGTTTCCGCCAGCCAGCGCCCCCTCAATTTGACGAATAAATATTTGCCGATCGTTCCACGCCATATTGCTCAGCATTTCGATGATTACCCGCTCTAACGTTTCGACCTGTGCCGCCAGATCTTGCGATTCTTCTTCTTTTTGCGCGAGCTTAAGTAACAACTCAGTGACGAGGTTTTTCATTTGCCTATTCCCTTAACAAAATATGGGTCACGTTATCATTAAGGCTCACGACTGCCTAGAGGATGAAAGTTGTATTTTTATAAGAAATAAAACGATTTGCGAAAACAATCACAACACAAAATAAGGGAAAATGAGTCCTGAAGCAGAATGATTCAATATAAAAAGGTAAGAAAATTAATAATCACACAAATATATAATACACAATTATGGATTAACAACGCTGACAAGCAGCGTTGTTAATCAGGACCTCAACGAGCCGCGCGCCGACGTCGCAACGCGATAGCCAGTTGCCAGATATTGATAAGCACAATGCTTGCTGTAGCAATGAACACCCAACGGAACCCCGCCATTGCCGAAACCGTTGCCCCCATCAATGGCCCTGCGACGTTGCCAAGGTACATAAATGACTGGTTATAGCCAAAGATGCGTCCGGTTATCTGGTCGCTGGAGTATTTCACCAACAGCGTCTGCACCGCCGGCAACATCGCACCATCAGCAAAGCCGAGCAGAAAACGTAGAATTCCCAACTGCAACGGCGTGGTAACCCACGACATGGCAAAAAACAGCACCACCGCGAAGATTAACGTCGCCATTAAAATCCGCTCAGTACCAATACGGTCGCCTAATTTACCAAGTCGGGGCGCGGAAATCAGAGCAGAAATGCCCGGTACTGAGGCTATCAGCCCACTGAGAAAAGCAATATTCGAACTGTCCGGGACCATTGATTTAATAAACAGCGCCAGAATAGGCCCAATTGAGCCGTTACACAGTTGAATCACCATGGTGGTAAAAAACAGGCTGATCACCAACGCTGGATGCGAAAGCGAGGCAAACACGGCCTTCCCACTCAGACGTTCGCTTTTTTTAATCGTCGGGCGAACGCCCTCTTTGATCAAGAACAGTGTGACCAGAAAACTCACCACCAGCAAGGCGGCGGTAATACAGAATACCGCTCGTAAGCCAACATGATCGGCGATAAAGCCTCCCATCAGCGGTCCGCCAATGACGCCGCTAATTTGCGCCGTAGAGAGCGTACTCAGCGCCCAGCCGCTGCGCTCGCGTGGAACCTGGGACGCAACCAGCGCCATCGCATTAGGAATATAGCCGGAGGTTAACCCCATCACCCCGCGCAGCAGAAAAAGCTGCCAGACGTTAGTGGCAAATGCCTGTAGCAAAATCGCAATGGCCATCCCCAGTGAGGCCCGCAGCAGCATCAGCTTGCGTCCTTTGCGGTCGGCCAGACTGCCCCACATCGGAGAAACAATGGCTGAAATCAGGAAGGTGACGCTGAACGTTAATCCGGACCACATTGATAGCGCTTCATGCGAGGTCACGCCCAGTTGGGAGATATAGAGTGGTAAAAAAGGCAAGATTTGGCTAATCGCCAGTCCGGTAAAAAAGCATCCGAACCAAACGGAAATAAGGTTTACTCTCCAGGATTCCATAAGGACTCATAACGATAAGTAGCTGAAAACTGCGAGCAGCTTAACAAATTACTTAGCCGAATAAGGATCCACAGGTGCGATAAATCACAGTTTAGGATTTTATCTTCCCGCTCATCATATTTGTGATACAGCTCACATCAAACCCATGTTATAAACAGGGGATTGTGCTTCCCGCGCGATCTGCGTGTATGTCCCCTTCTAATCCCCTGTCATTCGACAAAACAATCTGCCAGAAGCCGAGGAAACCTGCGTTTTGTCGTGGTAATGTATGTGCTTTGCATTCATGGAATGGGTTTTTAAGATGGCAAAGTTGCGGGTAGGAATCGTATTTGGTGGTAAATCAGCGGAACATGAAGTGTCATTGCAATCGGCAAAAAATATTGTCGATGCCATCGACAAGACTCGCTTTGACGTTGTGCTGTTAGGTATTGATAAACAAGGGCAATGGCACGTCAGCGATGCCAGTAACTATCTGCTCAATTCAAACGATCCGGCGCATATTGCGTTGCGACCTTCTGAGACCAGCCTGGCGCAGGTACCCGGTAAACAAGAGCACCAGTTGATCGATGCACAAAACGGTCAACCGCTACCGACGGTCGATGTTATTTTCCCAATCGTACACGGTACTTTGGGTGAAGATGGCTCTCTGCAGGGCATGCTGCGCGTGGCGAACCTGCCGTTTGTCGGTTCTGATGTGCTGGGTTCTGCTGCCTGTATGGATAAAGACGTGACCAAACGTCTGCTGCGTGATGCCGGGTTAAACATCGCGCCATTTATTACACTCACTCGCGCGAATCGCAACAGCATCAGCTTTGCCGAAGTGGAATCCCGCCTGGGTCTGCCGCTGTTTGTAAAACCGGCCAACCAGGGATCGTCCGTTGGCGTCAGTAAAGTAACCAGCGAAGCCCAATACGATCAGGCCGTCGCGCTGGCATTTGAATTCGATCATAAAGTCGTTGTGGAGCAAGGGATCAAAGGCCGCGAGATCGAATGTGCGGTACTGGGCAACGATCATCCGCAGGCCAGTACCTGTGGCGAGATCGTGCTGAACAGCGATTTTTACGCTTACGACACTAAATACATTGACGATAACGGTGCCAAAGTTGTCGTTCCGGCAGCAATTGCGCCAGAGATTAACGATAAGATCCGCGAAATCGCCATTCAGGCCTACCAGACTCTGGGCTGTGCCGGTATGGCGCGCGTGGACGTCTTCTTAACTGCTGAAAACGACGTTGTGATCAATGAGATCAACACGCTGCCTGGCTTTACCAACATCAGTATGTATCCGAAGCTGTGGCAGGCGAGCGGTTTAGGCTATACCGATTTGATCACTCGCCTGATCGAACTGGCGCTGGAACGCCATGCTGCGGATAGCGCGCTGAAAACCACTATGTAAACCCGTCAGGATGCCTGATAGAGCTATTGGGCATCCTTTGCTTCATCATCTTCAACGCGGCGGCGGATGATTAATCCGGCCAGCCAAAAGCTAATCACCCAGGTCACCAGCCCCACCGCATAGGTTTGCCATCCCTGCGCTTCAAAACCTAATAACCCCACCACGCCATTCAGAATAAAGATAAGCCCAATAGCGAAGGCATAGTAGTGCCAGTCTCGGCGGATTTTTACAGGCAGGTTCATAACAGCTCCGGTGGAAATACAACACAGTAAGGCATCCTCGCACATTTCCCCGAGGGCGTCTGTGGCCTGTGCGGAATTTCTTAAATGTAACTCAATTTAACTTAAGGTTACATAATTGTGACCGCCAACAAAAAACCGAAATCCAGGAATAATCTCTACCTGAAATTACCATCATTCTGATATTGACATTGCCGATCACCTGTCAGACTCACTCTCAGTTCCAGGCATTACGTCAAAAAAAGCAGGTTATTTCCGGAGGTCTTTATGGCTGATTTTACGCTCTCAAAATCCCTGTTTAAGGGCAAGCATCGGGATCCCTCCTCCCTGCCCGGCAACATTGCGTATGCCGTATTCGTGCTGTTTTGCTTCTGGGCAGGTGCACAGATTTTAAATCTGTTGGCCCACGCGCCCGGCATCTATGAAGAACTGATGCAGCTACAAATGCAGGAGACAGGACGCCCGCGGGTTGAAATCGGTTTAGGCGTCGGTACCCTCTTTGGACTGATCCCCTTCCTGGCCGGAAGCCTGATTCTTGGCGTCATAGCGGCGGTCATGCGCTGGCGTCACCGTCATCATAAAGATGACTGATTCATACACTTCGCCCGACGGTCATCCACCCGTTTAGCAAACCACGCAGTAGTCAGATTACGCGTGATCTTCGGGCTTTCCAGTTGAATGCCCGGCAGCATTTCACGGGGTAACGTTTTCCCGGTCTTCGCTTCCGCCAGCTTATAAACCTTTTCGTACAATGCGGTTTTTTCAAAGGCCAGGCTGTCACCTTTTTGCAGCTGCTGGCGGATCTCACTCTCGCTCATCCCTAGCTTCCCGGCCAGTTTACGTACCGCCAGCTCCGTTTTGCCCGGCTCACTGCTGCCATAGAGAATCAAATCCCCGTCCATCGCCAGCTTCACTCCGCTGGCTTTACTGACCGCATTCTGGAAAGCTGCATTACGGCTCGCATACCATCCGGCATTAAAATCGGCGAAACGGAAGATTGGCTTACTGTAATTCGCCGGGTAGTTGAGCAGATGATACGTACCGAACCACAACCCACCACGGCGGCTAAACACTTCCTGACGTACCGTCCCCGCCATTTTCCACGGATACCCGCTGGTGTGCTGCTCAGCAAACGCGATACTGACCTGCATTGGACCACCGGTATGTACCGGATTAAGCGATCCGAACAATGTCTGCCCCATCGGTACCATGTTGATGAAATCATCAAAGATGGCACTAAGCTGTTTTTCCGTCTTCACCGTATCCAGACGCTCGCTGTAGCTTTTCCCCGTTGGCGAGTTAATCTTTAGCGCGGTATGAACGACAAACAGCGGGATATGCATGCGTTCTGCGCGGCGATCAATCTCTTTCCAGGCGATTTTGCTTAAACCAGGAACAGCCGGATCGGCCTGGAAGTTTGACTCCTGCTGCGCTACCGCCAGCACCGAACAGATGTTTTCAACCGTCGGTGCCAGCTTCTGGCTTTCAAAGGTCTTTGCCAAATCCTGCGCCCACGCGTCCCGGTCTTTCACGCTGGCGGGCATTTTCTGGCGCACCACGCTCGCCACATCGACGGCTTTCTCCCCCTTTTTTAGCGGCTGCGCAGGTTGGCTACTACATCCCACCAGCACCAGTGCTGCCAGACCAGACAAGGGGTAAAGACGGGAAACCGTCGACATAACATCTCCTTATTATTAACTCAGCGTATGGGTAACTTCCTGAATATCCTGACCATCAAGCTCGCGTTCAAAGCTGCGCAGACGCTTATAAATAGACATCAGTTCTACTAACGTTGTCCAGGAGTTAATCAGATACTGGAACGAGCCGCGCACCTGGCCAAACACGTTAGTGATTTGCGTCATCAGGCCGAGCGTAATCGTACCGGCAACAATCGACGGAAACAGCAGGAACAAGCCGAAAACGTTATCAACCTGCAGGTAAAGAATACGGGCAATATTGAAGTACATATAGTGAAAATAGAGACGGAAGTAGTTTTGCCGTACCGCATGGAACAGTTCACGCACCGTCGGTGGCGTCGCACGGTTGCCATCATCTTCGCCATAGACCAATTCTTTACGATAGGCCGCTTCCACGCGCTGGTTTTTAAACTCCAGCCCGGGAAGTTTTATCCCGACCACGGCCAGTAAACCGGTTCCCATCAGCGACCAGACAATCGCGGCAATCACCAGGCCATAAGGCACATGTCCAACAATCGGCAGGTCAGGAACATGGGCAGAGAGCGTAACCAGTACAGGCAGGAAGGCAATCAGCGTCATAATCGCGTTGATAAAGCTGACGCCCATATCTTCCAGCGTAGAAGCAAAACGCATGGTGTCTTCCTGTACACGCTGTGCTGCGCCTTCGATGTGACGCAAATGCTGCCAGTGCGCCATATAGTGTTCGTTCATCGCGGTACGCCAGCGGAACACATAGTGGCTGACGAAGAAGTTGTTCATCACGCCAATGACTACGGCTATCAGCGCAATACCGAGAAAAATGCCCACTTCATGATAGAACTGCTCAATCTTCACCTTGTGTGGTGCGCTGAGCGCAGTTTGAATCAGGTCATAAAATGGCGCATACCAGGCGTTGACGGCGACGCCGACTTCAACCAGAAACCAGGTCACAAAAATAATCAGCGATGTGCCCAGAATAGACCAGTACTGCCAGCGGTGTGGACTGTAGAGAAACCAGAACAGCGCGAACACCCCGACACAAAGAATGTAGTACGCATAAAAAATCAGGTAATCCAACGACCAAAAACGCGCTGCGCTAATAGGTACGTCTCCCGACGCGCCGGTAATATGTGCAACCCAGGCTCCCCCACCTGCTTGCCAGAATACAACGGCGACCAGTGCCCAAATAAATGCCGAAATAAAGAACGGCCCCGGCTTTGGGAAAAAAGACTTAAACATAGTGCTCTCCTGCTAACTTCTTATCGTTATGACGACTGCTGTGCATTTGCCACCGTAGAGTGCGGAGGCCAGACGGCTTACGCCCAAAAACACAAGCTGAAACCGACAATTGTGACCAAAAACGAGGCACTTAGTTCGCACCTCGGTTATGAAGAATTGTTTCTGTGGTTTTCACACTCGACAACGTTCCAGTATGTGCAGATTATCACAGCGTGAGATCACAAAAGCGAACATCCGCAATCCAGGAAACTCCTGTGTTTACTCATCGTTACGTTTTTCCCACTATCATTGGTTGATAAGCGCTTTGCAATACGCCGATGAGTAGTATAAATACGCATACGCACGACATCCTTTTTCACTTTCTCTAACTCATGGACACCACCGTTGAAACGTAGTCTGCTTTTTTCTGCCGCGCTGTGTGCGGCGTCATTGACATCTGTCCAGGCGGCACAGCCTATAACCGATCCGGTCTTCGCCTCTGATATCGTTGATCGTTATGCCGACCATATATTTTACGGCAGTGGTGCTACGGGGATGGCGCTCGTGGTGATTGATGGTAATCAGCGTGTATTTCGCAGTTTTGGTGAAACACGCCCCGGCAATAATGTTCACCCGCAACTGGATTCCGTAATCCGCATTGCCTCAATTACCAAATTAATGACCAGCGAAATGCTGGTGAAATTACTCGATCAGGGCACGGTCAAACTCAACGATCCATTGAGTAAATATGCACCTCCTGGCGCACGCGTACCCACTTATCAAGGAACACCAATTACGCTGGTGAATCTGGCGACACATACCAGCGCACTGCCGCGCGAACAGCCAGGCGGCGCGGCCAAGCGCCCGGTGTTTGTCTGGCCAACCCGCGAGCAGCGCTGGAGCTATCTCTCAACGGCTACGCTTAAAGCCGCACCAGGATCGCAGGCTTCTTATTCCAACCTGGCGTTTGATCTGCTGGCCGATGCGCTGGGTACCGCGTCAGGTAAGCCTTATCCGCAGCTGTTTGAAGAAAAAATCACCCGTCCGCTGGGGATGAAAGACACCACCTTTACGCCATCTCCCGATCAGTGCCGACGCCTGATGGTCGCGGAAAAAGGTGCCAGTCCTTGTAACAATACGCTGGCAGCGATGGGCAGCGGCGGCGTCTATTCAACGCCTGGCGATATGATGCGCTGGATGCAGCAGTATCTTTCTTCTGACTTTTATCATCGTAGCCAGCAGGCCGACCGGATGCAGACGCTGATTTACCAGCGTACGCAGTTAACTAAAGTGGTGGGAATGGACGTTCCAGGCAGAGCCGATGCGCTTGGTTTGGGCTGGGTCTACATGGCGCCGAAGAATGGCAGACCGGGAATTATTCAAAAAACCGGTGGCGGCGGTGGCTTCATTACCTATATGGCGATGATCCCACAGCAAAACGTTGGGGCATTTGTCGTAGTGACGCGCTCTCCGCTAACCCGTTTTACCAATATGAGCGACGGTATCAACGAACTGGTTGCAGAATTGAGCGGGTACAAGCCACAGGTCATTCCTGCATCCTGATTCAATACTCAAAAGGCAAACGGTTAATGCACACCAGTTTGCCTTTATTCATTTCAATGTAACCGCCTTTACGCAATGCTGCGAGAACCTCAGCGACAACCGAGCGTGAAATTCGTGTGCGTTGATGAATATAGTTCATAACGCCGATGCGTGAACGAAGGGCTTCATCCCATTTCGTCATAGAGATCAATGTCGCGCGGATCTGATCGTAGGAGTTGTTGCCGATCAACTGCAGATCGCGTAATTCAAGCATGGAGTTTTGCCATGCCAACCAACAAAAAGCTTCACGCCAAAGCTGGCACTCTTCAATTATATTAATTGTTTGCGAGGCGGGTAGATGGTATCCCGTACAATCGCTTTCCGTGATTAATCTGTATTGTATATCTGTTTTTATCACACCATCTGAAAGCCCCATAATAAACGGTGCCTGCGCAATACCGACCAGCACATTCTCCCCTCGCCTCAGGGAAATTACACCATTTAAAATGATAAAGGTATCGTCACTGTTTATATCACTGGAATAAATTATTTCTTTATCGTTATCACACTCAAAGTGTTTGCCATATTTTGACAAACATTTATCAAGCTTACCAAATTCCACAAGCGGTTTATTTGCAGACAACATTTGGGCATCCCTTGCAATAAATGCCCGTCAAATCCGTGACGGGCATTTTTCTGAGTTAGATTATCTTTTCTTTAACAACAAGAGATGTCTTACCAGGTATATTTAACACCAACATTTGCAGACCAGTCTTGATCAACATCGCCACCACCGAGGTAGTTAGCATCGGTGTATGCGCTGAAGTTTTTGGTAAAGCTGAACTGAGTACCCAGTCCAACACGTACCGCAGAACCTTCTACACCGTTGTCGATAGAGTCGCCGTTTACGTCAGAATCGTTGTTAGAGTCGTCGTAAACGTAGGCCAGTTTGAAGTACGGGGTCAGCGCCTGGTCGTCGCTATAAGCGAAGGTATAACCTGCATCGACACCGAGTTCATAACGCATGCTGTCATAAGACTGGCTATCAACTTTCATGTCGTTGCTCAGCTTATAGTCATCACCAGACTGGAACAGACCGGATACGCTGCCGTATGGCGTTACGTAACCTGCATCACCCAGCTTCAGGTCATAACCCAGTTTCAAGCCAAAGCCCCAGGCGTCAGATGAGGTGCTGCCATCAACATACTCACCGTTGCTCATGTTGGCAGACAGATCGTTGTTGAAGTGAGAGTAGCTTAAGTTACCGTCAACAAAGATGTTGTTGGCAAAGTGAGCAGAAGAGTAGATATAGGCAGTCTGGCTATCCTGATCCACCTGACCGGTACGGTCGCTCATATCACCTTTCGCGAAGCCTGCTGCAGCACCGACAATCCACTTAGCGTTGTTACCATCAATTTTGGAATCAACACCGACCATGATGCCGTTAACATCCTGATCGTAGTTAATGGTGCCGTTATCTGCATCGAAGCTACCACCGAAGTAGCTTACCCATGCGCCACCGTTATCAACCAGGCCATGACGCGCGTTAGTCAGACGAGTACCAACGGTATCTTGTTCCAGGTTCCAGATATTGGTGTTAGCAGACGGAATGCTCAGCGCCATGTTCGCGTAGTCTGTCAGTTCCATCTGCTGCAGAACAACGGTGTTACCCTGCTGCTGTGCCTGATAGGTGTAAGCACCCAGGTCAGCTTTGTTAGCTGCAGAGAAGGTCGCAGTGCTGTTCGCGTCGTTAACGTAGACCAGCTCGTTACCCTTGTAATCCGCAACAGAACCTGCGCCAGTCGCGTTGTCGATGCGAACTTTATAGTTACCGGTTGCTGCCGCTACGTGGTCACCGTAGTTATCAACTTCAGACTGATCGCCTGAGGTGTCGGAATCGCCGTTACCGTTGATAGTCAGATGACCATCAGAGTTCATCGCGATCACGCCATAACCGTAGTTAGCCTGGGTCGTATCGTTGGTACGATCGTTGGTCAGGTCAGCATTCAGTACATAGTTAGTGCTGTTGATGTCGAAAACACCCGCATTAACATGGTTGTAAGCGTCGGTGTAGCTGGTCAGATTCAGCGTATCAACCTGCAGTGCATCGCCCGTGCTGTTGCCCACATCCAGAACACCGTTGTTGGTAACGTTGATGGTGTTGGCATACAGCGCAGCACTACCGACACCCCAGCCAGCAGCAACATCATCAGCAATCGTGAAGATACTGTTGTCGATAGACAGCGTATCCGTCGCAACATGACCATCTTCGTTGATGTTCAGTGCAGAAGCACCGGTCAGAGAGATAGAGTCAGAAATCAGGGAAGAATCACCCACGTTGACGACGGAACCGCTATTGATGCTCAGGGTGTCGATCAGAGACGTTTTGGTGGTATCCCACTGTGAAGCGCCGTTCAGCGTGACGTTGAACAGACCGCTCTGGTAAACAGCGTTGCCAACTACATGACCATTTTCGTCATAAGAAGTTGTGTCGCTATCAATACCGTAGGTTGAATAAGGCCACAGGCTGTTAGCGGTGATGTCGATCAGCGTAGCGGTGGCTTCAGTACCTACACCGTAAGTAGTGATATCACCAACACCATCACCGTCCAAATCAATGGATCCGGTTTGATGAACTGATTGTGCAGCACCAACCCATTTACTACCATTATTTAAGGTCAAATTCAGACTATCAGTACCATCCCAACCGTTGGTGTCTACATCACTATCAGTGTCACGATAGCTATCCGCTCCATTCGGGAAGAAGTTTTCATCAAAGTTGCTGGAGAAGACGACATCCCCCATCAAAGTTGAGTTGTCAAACGTAGCAGTAGTCTGCATAGCATTATCAGCATTTGGATTCGCAACAACCGCTAATGCAACATCGTCCCATTTGTTTGCAACAGCGGCATCTGCATATCCATCACCATCTGTATCGACAGAAACAAAATTCGCAGTGCCGCTGTAGTCGCTTGCATTGCTGGTGTTACCAAACCAACCGGTGGTGCCTTCGTCAGTCCATGAACCAGAGGTCAGGGTGGAATCGCTGACAGCGATAGTGTTGTTAAATACTTCACTGCTGTTTACGCCAGTGCTGACGGTATTATCGTCAATATCTGCCCACTCGTAACCCTGAGTCAGGGTTATGCCAGCGACATGAGAGTTGGCGGAGATAGACAGATCAACTTCTTGATCCAGCGTGATAGCTGTACCCAGGTTATAAACGTCGACAACGTGTGTGTCAGCTGCGTCATTATACGTACCGTTGTAGGTATAATGTTCGTAGTTGTCATCGATAGTTGAGTTGATGACGCTCATCGCCAGACGATCGTAGTAGTAGTCGGTACCCGTACGGTTAGTACAATCCGCGCTCATGCATTCGGAAGTCACCATACCGTGAATGGTACTATTTTTAATCGTCAGGCTGTTGTTATTGCTGTTAGTTGACAGCCCATCATCCAGATAATAAGTAGAAATAACACCGTTTACCGTAGCGTTATTGATTACCGGATAAATATTACCGTTATAAATACTATCCGTGTCGTAGTTGTTCCAACCTACATACCCACCGTAATACCAGTTGTCAGCATGAGTATCATCATTATAGTGAGAGAACGTATTGTAAGTTGTTCCAGAGATATCAGTAGAAGCATTCGCCTGAGAAGTGATTGCCAAAGTGCAGGCTAATGCTAATTGTGATACTACAAGTTTCTTTTTCCAAGTGTGCATTTGTCATCCCTCCTCAGGGACGTAATATAGTTGATCCATCAATTATCAATGCAAAGAAAACATTTTATGTTTCGCGGGGAAGATTATGCGGTTTCACAAAGGAAAGGTTCAATTATTCTTTGGTTTAAGTCCGATTACGGACAATAGATATGCAAATTATTCGAAACAGCAAATAAACGTAAAAATCATTTTTATTTTAGACAGTTACATGTAAAACCATTGGCGAAACAATATATTGAAATTATGATTAGCTTAAAAATCAAACGTCAGCAAATAAATGCTGTTAAATCTCGTCACTTAATTAAAAATTAAATTAAACTAAATTCACCATAAAACTAATCACTATTTAAAATAGTCATAATTGCAAAAATAGAGATAACACATAATACCATGCATTGGTAACATCAACATAACCTCGGCATAACGCCAACTTTCGTAAACCCCTCGCCCTCAGGTTCGGGTATACTACGGCCTTCGATTCCACAAACATCAGGCATACCATGACAGACCTAATCCAACGCCCTCGTCGCCTGCGCAAATCCCCTGCGCTGCGCGCTATGTTTGAAGAGACAACACTCAGCTTAAATGACCTGGTGTTGCCGATCTTTGTTGAAGAAGAACTCGACGATTACAAAGCTATCGACGCCATGCCCGGCGTGATGCGCATACCAGAGAAACACCTGGCGCGCGAAATCGAACGTATTGCTAATGCAGGCATCCGCTCGGTCATGACCTTCGGGATTTCTCATCACACCGATGAGACCGGCAGCGATGCCTGGAAAGAAGACGGTCTGGTGGCGCGCATGTCGCGTATCTGTAAGCAGACCGTACCGGAAATGATCGTCATGTCCGACACCTGTTTCTGTGAATACACCTCGCACGGTCACTGCGGCGTATTATGCGAACACGGCGTTGATAACGACTTAACCCTTGCTAACCTCGGCAAGCAGGCAGTCGTTGCCGCCGCAGCGGGCGCAGATTTTATCGCCCCTTCCGCCGCAATGGACGGCCAGGTACAGGCGATTCGCCAGGCGCTGGACGCCGCGGGCTTCACCGATACTGCGATCATGTCCTACTCCACCAAGTTTGCCTCTTCTTTCTACGGCCCGTTCCGTGAAGCCGCAGGCACGGCGCTGAAAGGCGATCGTAAAACGTATCAAATGAACCCGATGAATCGCCGTGAAGCGATTCGCGAATCGCTGCTGGATGAAGCCCAGGGCGCAGACTGCCTGATGGTGAAACCGGCTGGCGCGTATCTCGATATTCTGCGTGATATCCGCGAGCGCACCGAGCTGCCGATTGGCGCTTATCAGGTCAGCGGTGAATACGCGATGATCAAATTCGCGGCGATGGCAGGTGCAATAGATGAAGAGAAAGTGGTTCTGGAAAGCTTAGGCTCGATCAAACGCGCTGGCGCGGATCTGATCTTCAGCTACTTCGCACTGGATCTGGCTGAGAAAAAAATCCTGCGCTAACCACTTTGTTGCCGAATGGCGACTTCACCTTATCGGGCCGACAGTTCCAGGCCCGATAAGTAAAACCCCACCAACAATCACCCCGCCCGATAAAAAGGCTGATCCCCGAGGATCGTCGCCCGGTGCATAATACGCCGCTGCGGCAGATAATCCGCATTGGCATAATGTTGCGTGACGCGATTATCCCAAATCGCCACATCGTTGGGCTGCCAGCGCCAGCGCACCTGAAACTCCGGTTTGGTGATATGGGCGAATAAAAAGCTTAGTAACGCTTCGCTCTCTTTTTCCGTCACATCGACAATTCGCGTAGTAAATCCCTCATTCACAAACAGTGCCTGTTTACCGCTTACCGGATGGGTCCGCACCACCGGATGTAGCAACGGTGGATGTTTAGCGACCGCCTCCAGCCAGCGCTGATGCTCTTCTGGTGTCTTGCGGTATTTATACTCCTGGAACGATTTACGGAAATCATGCTCTGCCCGCAGGCCACTCAACAGCTGACGAAACGGCTCAGACAATGCGTCATAAGCGGCAATTCCGCTGGTCCATAGAGTGTCTCCCCCGACCGATGGCAGCTCTTTTGCTGCCAGGATCGCCCCGGCAGGCGGCGTATCGATAAAGGTGACATCGGTGTGCCAGTTGTCGTTATCCGGCGGATTATCGTTATGGGTATCCAGCACGATAATTTCCTCTACCCCTTCGGCATGTGGATAGACAGGGTGAATATGCAGATCGCCGAAACGCAGCGCCAGTGCCCGCTGCTGTTGTGGCGTAATCACCTGCTGCCGCAGAAACACCACCTGGTGGCGCAGTACCGCATGATAAAGCTGTTCAAACTGATTATCGCTCAGCGGACGCGTCAAATCCGCACCAGTGATTTGTGCGCCAATGTACGGCCCCAGCGGGGTAATGCTCAGACGTTCACTCATTGTACTTCTCCATGCCAGGGCGTCAGGCGACGCTGAAGCGCGCGCAGACCCAGTTCTAAAATAAATGCGATAACGGCAATGACCGCGATCCCTGCCAGCACCACATCCGTTGCCAGAAACTCACCGGCTGACTGCACCATAAATCCTAACCCTCGCGTGGCCGCGATCAGTTCAGCTGCCACCAGCGTCGACCAACCCACGCCAAGCCCGATGCGTAACCCGGTGAGGATCTCCGGTAATGCCCCCGGCAAAATAACAAACCACAGCACCTGCGCACGGCTGGCCCCCAGCGACTGCGCGGCGCGCACTCTCACCTGCTGCGCACTTTTCACCCCCGCCAACGCCGACATCGCCACAGGGGCGAAAATCGCCAGATAGATCAGCAGGATCTTGGAGGTTTCACCGATGCCAAACCAAATGACCATCAGCGGTAAATAGGCCAGGGGAGGAACCGGACGATACAGTTCAATGATCGGATCGAGAATGCCGCGCATCGTCGGACTCAGCCCCATCGCGATCCCAACCGGAACGCCCAGCAGCACTGCCGCCAGCAGCGCGATAACAATACGCGTCAGACTCGCCGCCAGATGCTGCCACAGCGTGGCATCCATAAACCCTTGCGGCCCGGCAATGACGATCAGCTTTTGTAAAACCTGTCCCGGCGGCGGTAAAAACAGCGGACTGATTAACTGCAGCGCCGCCACCGTCCACCACACCGCCAGAATGACGGCCAACGTACCAAGGCTTAAGGTAATCTGCCGCGAGAACGGCCAGCGCCAGTTCAGCACCCGCTGGCGACGGGGTTTATCATTAATCACCACGCTCATGAGAATGCCTCCCGTTGTTCAAAGACACGACCTAAAACGTACTCGCGCATGGCGATAAACTGCGGATCGGACTTAATGCTGCGGCTCGACTCTCCGGCCACAAAGCGACGGGCGAAATTGAGCGGCAGACGTTCCAGTACCCGGCCTGGTCCTGGGGACAGCAATACCAGTTCTGTCGCCATAAACACCGCTTCTTCAATATCGTGGGTAATCAGCAGCACCTGTTTGCCAGTCTCATGCCACAGCTTCAGCAGCAGGGTTTGCATCTGCTCGCGGGTAAAGGCGTCGAGCGCACCAAAGGGTTCATCCAGCAGCAACAGCTGCGGGTTGGCCGCCAGCGCCCGGGCAATGCCGACGCGCTGACGTTGTCCACCGGAAAGTTGCCAGATAAAGCGTTTTCCCGCGCCCTCCAGCCCGACTTTCTGCAACATCTCCAGAGCAATACGCTGACGCTGCGGCTTGTCCACGCCCGCCAGCTGCAGCCCAAAAGCCACGTTGTCCTGCACGTTGCGCCAGGGCAGCAGTCCTTCGTTCTGGAACACGACCCCGCGATCTGCCCCCGGACCATCAACCCTGTTACCCGCCAGCGTGATGCTGCCATGCTGATACGGCACAAACCCGGCAATCAGATTTAACAACGTGGTTTTCCCGCAACCGGAAGGCCCGAGTACCACCAGCAGTTCACCGCTATCGAGCGTCAAGTTGATATCCTCCAGCGCCGGTTTTCCACCGTAGCTGGCGGCAAGATGAGAGATTTGCAGCATCATCGCCTCCTTATTTATTGCACGAAGCGATCGGTAACGTACTGGCTGTAATCTGTCGCGACAGCGGGGACTTTGCCCTGCTCTTTAAGGAACTGCGCGGTGTCGATAATCGCTTTGTTCACCGGGCCGGTTAGCTCAGCGGTTTGCTGTTGCGGTGTCAGGTAAGTGTTACCTTTCACCAGCCCCGGTACATCCGCCTCCGGTACGCCGCTCAAACGTGACAGTTTGCTGATATTCTCCGGCTGCTTCAGCCATTCATCAGGATTAGCGATATAAGGCTGCTGGGCATCGATAGCGCTTTTGGCAAAGGCTTTCACCACCTCAGGATGCTTCTCGGCAAAATCTTTGCGCACCACCCACACGTCCAGCGTCGGTGCCCCCCACTCGCCAACCTGCGAGGAGTCGGTTAACACCTTACCGTCTTTTTCCAACGCGTTGACCGCAGGTGCCCAGACATACGCACCATCAATATCTCCGCGCTGCCATGCGGCAATAATCGCCGGTGGTTGCAGGTTCACAATCTCCACCTGGCCGGGTTTAATCCCCCAATGTTTCAACGCCGCCAGCAGGCTGTAATGGGTGGTGGAAATAAACGGCACGGCAATGCGTTTGCCAATCAAATCTTCCGGTTTACTGATGTTTTTCTTCACCACCAGCGCCTCAGAATTGCCAAGCTTTGATGCCAGCAGGAAAACCTCAATAGGCACCTGCTGACTGGCAGCGACCGCCAGCGGGCTGGAGCCAAGATTACCGATCTGCACATCACCGGATGCCAGCGCACGAACGATGCTCGCCCCGCTGTCGAATTTGCGCCAGTCAACGGTCGCCCCGCTCTCTTTGGCAAACGTGTTGTCCGCCTGCGCCACTTTGGCAGGTTCGGCGGAGGTCTGATAAGCAACGGTGACGTTCACCGCCTGCGCCTGAAATGCGATGAATGCCAGTACGGCAAGAAGTGCGTTACGCGATGAAATAGCCATGATTGTCTGCTCCCCTGTCTTGTTATGGAGGCAGTATTTCGTTGCGGCACATTTTGATAAAGGAATTAAAAATTCTGGCTAAGAACAAAGCGTTTTTAGAAAAAAAGCGGCAATAGTTAGCTATTTCGCTCATTACAGAACGTAGGCCGAATAAGGCGCTTGCGCCGCCATCCGCAATCAATGCCTGATGCGCTGCGCTTATCAGGCCTACACTCGCTGTAAATTATTGCGATTTTGTTACATTCGTTACATATCCGCGCCACGATGATTGCCAGCGCGGCGCTGGCAGGCATCATAGAGGCCATTGTCAGCAAGAGAGCAATATCATGATTCATGTTGTGCTGGTGGATGACCATGTGGTGGTGCGTTCCGGCTTTGCGCAATTACTCAGTCTCGAAGACGATCTGAACGTTACCGGTCAGTACAGCAGCGCGGCGGAGGCCTGGCCTGCACTTCTGCATGATGATGTCAGCGTCGCGGTAATGGATATCGCCATGCCGGATGAAAATGGCCTGAGCCTGTTAAAACGACTGCGGGCGCAGAAGCCCGGTTTTCGCGCCATTATTCTCAGCATTTATGACTCGCCCACGTTTGTGCAAAGCGCGCTGGACGCAGGCGCCAGCGGTTACCTGACCAAACGCTGCGGCCCGGAAGAACTGGTGCAGGCTGTACGCTCAGTAGGCATGGGCGGCCATTACCTGTGCGCCGATGCGCTGCGTGCACTACGCGGCGGCGAGCAGCCCGCGCAGGTTCTGGAAGTTCTGACCCCGCGCGAGCGTGAAGTGTTTGATCTGTTGGTTAAAGGTGACAGCGTAAAAGAGATCGCCTTCAAGCTCGACCTCAGCCACAAGACGGTGCACGTTCATCGGGCGAACGTGCTGGGCAAACTGCAATGCCACAGCACCATCGATCTGGTGCATTTTGCCCTCGACCACCAACTATTGACGGGGCATTAATGTCGCGTAGTCTTCGGCATTGGGTTATTTCTCTGTTTATTCTGCTGGCCTGGGGATCGGGCTGGCTGATGCTGTGGACGCTGGGGTTTTATCTGACCCACAACGGCCAGCAGGCGGCATTGTTCCTGCCACATGGCGTCTATCTCGCGCTGTTAATCCTGCTTTCTCGCCGTTACTGGCCCGCGCTGGTGCTGCCGCCGGTGCTGATGTTGTTCTGGCTGCACAGCGAGCAATTACTGAATGGCTATATCCTGCTGGCTGCGCCGTTAATTAGCCTGATTCCAGCGAGCATCGGCCAGTCATACTGGCACCGCTTTCCCCTTTACTGGCAACGCTTAACGCTGCTGCTGGCCGCCGTAACGCTCACCTCATTGCTCAATACAGCCCTGCTTTCACCGTTTATCCAGAGCCCGGCAACGCTGATTGGCCTGGCGTCGTTTACCGGCGGCGTGTTGCTGACGCCGTTTGTTTATCTGATCTATGAATTTCTGCGCCAACAGCACCGCTATCATCTGCTCGGGCTGGATACCACCAATCCCCCGCTGCGCACTTCGCTTATCATCTGGTGTAGCCTGTTTTTTATTATTGGCATCGGTACTCAGATGGTACTGTCGCCGGAGATCGAGCGCCTGTTGCTGATCGTGGTGTTCTTACCGAACGTGGTGATGGCGTGGAAATTTGGCTGGCAGGGCGGCGTGTTGTCCGGATTGCTCGGCAGTATGATGATCACCATCGCCCGGCAAATCGGTGTCGGGTTCAGTAACTTACTGGAGCTGGAGATTTTCCTCGCCACCCAGGCTCTGCTGGGTATAGGGCTGGGGATCGCCATCAGCCGCCAGCAGCATCTGGCGCAAAACCTGCACCATTATCGCCAACGTCTGGAAACCGAACTGGCGGCGCGTCGCGCACTGACCGAACAGCTGATCCGCACCGAAGAAAACACGCGCAAAAGCCTGGCGCGGGAACTGCACGATGAAATTGGTCAGAACATCACCGCCATTCAAATTCAGTCGCAACTGGTCAAACGTGCACCGGGTCGTGAGCAAACGCTCGAGGCTGCGAATCAAATCAACGACCTGGCCCGGCGTATTCATCACTCCACCCGTCAGTTGCTGCGCCAGCTGCGCCCCCCCGCGCTCGATGAACTGTCTTTTAAAGATGCACTACATCATCTGGTGAATGAATTTGCTTTTGCTGAACGGGGTATTCGCTGCCGCTTTGATTATCAGCTAGAAAATACGCCAGAAAACGAAACGGTGCGCTTCACGCTGTATCGCCTGTTGCAGGAGTTACTCAATAACGTCTGCAAACATGCCGATGCCAGCGATGTGTCGATTACGCTGCGCCAGCGGGAACATTGCTTGTTTCTGGACGTCGCTGACAACGGCGTTGGTATTCTGCCAGAAAAAATTCCCGGTTTCGGTATCCAGGGGATGCGTGAGCGGGTGAGCGCCCTTGGCGGTGAACTGACGCTCGAATCAAACAACGGCACGCGAGTAATTGTTAACCTGCCCACAAATTTGCAACAAACCAGCCGCTAACCAGGAAAAAGTCTTAGTCACTGCGGACTTTCTCTCATCCCCTTTTGCTTTCACTTTCCTATAGTCAGCACAAACGGAGACTGCCATGCATACACGCTCAGCCAGCGAAACAGACCAACAATACCGGGCGCTACGCCCCCGGCTGCTGATGTGTATGGTAATTGGTTACGCCGCGTTTTATCTGACGCGCAAAAGCGTTAACTACGTCCTCCCGGCGCTGCAAACGGATCTGGGTCTGGATAAAGGCGATATCGGCCTGCTTGGGTCACTGTTTTATCTGACCTATGGTCTGTCGAAATTCACCGCCGGGCTGTGGCACGACAGCCACGGACAGCGCGCGTTTATGGGTATTGGTCTGTTTGCCACCGGCGTTTTAAACGTGCTGTTCGCCTTTGGTGAATCGCTGACGCTGCTGCTGGTGGTCTGGACGCTGAACGGATTTTTTCAGGGCTGGGGCTGGCCGCCCTGTGCCCGACTGCTGACCCACTGGTACTCGCGCAACGAACGTGGCTTCTGGTGGGGCTGCTGGAATATGTCGATCAACATCGGTGGCGCCATTATCCCGCTGATTAGCGCTTTTGCCGCCCACTGGTGGGGCTGGCAGGCGGCCATGCTGGCACCGGGGATAATCAGTATGGCACTGGGAATCTGGCTCACCCTGCAATTGAAAGGCACGCCCCAGGAAGAAGGATTACCCACGGTTGGGGAATGGCGGCATGACCCGCTGGAGCTGCGTCAGGAACAGCAAAGCCCGCCGATGGGGCTGTGGCAAATGTTGCGCACCACCATGCTGAAAAACCCGATGATCTGGCTGCTCGGCGTGTCGTATGTATTGGTCTATTTGATCCGCATTGCGCTCAACGACTGGGGCAACATCTGGCTGACGGAAAGCCACGGCGTGAATCTGCTCAGCGCCAATGCCACGGTGATGCTGTTTGAAGTTGGCGGCTTGCTGGGGGCGCTGTTTGCCGGATGGGGATCGGATCTGCTGTTCAGCGGTCAGCGTGCGCCGATGATTTTGCTGTTCACGCTGGGGCTGATGGTTTCCGTCGCCGCACTGTGGCTGGCACCAGTGCACCACTACGCGCTACTGGCAGTGTGTTTCTTTACCGTGGGCTTTTTTGTGTTTGGCCCACAAATGCTAATTGGCCTCGCAGCCGTTGAATGCGGACACAAAGCGGCGGCAGGTTCAATTACCGGTTTTCTCGGGCTGTTCGCCTATCTGGGGGCCGCGCTGGCGGGTTGGCCGCTGTCGTTGGTCATAGAACATTACGGCTGGTCGGGAATGTTCAGTTTGCTCTCGGTTGCCGCTGTCTTTATGGGTTTATTGCTGATGCCGTTGCTCATTGCGGGCATTACCCCTTCTCTCAGTCAAAGGATAAAACAATGAAACTGACGCTTACCTCTACCCTGATCGCTTCCGCTCTGACGCTGGCAGCCTTCAGCAACGCAGCCCAGGCGCAGGGCCGTCTGGTGGTGTATTGCAGCGCCACCAACGAGATGTGCGAAACCGAAACCAAAGCCTTCGGTGAAAAATATGATGTGAAAACCTCATTCATTCGCAACGGCTCTGGCAGTACGCTGGCGAAAGTGGATGCAGAGAAGAAAAACCCGCAGGCGGATGTGTGGTACGGCGGTACGCTGGATCCGCAATCCCAGGCCGGTGAAATGGGTCTGCTGCAGCCGTATAAATCACCAAACCTCGAACAGATCATGGAGAAATTCCGCGATCCCGCGAAGGTCAAAGGTAATCTCTCTTCGGCGGTTTACGTCGGTATTCTGGGCTTTGGCGTTAATACCCAGCGCCTGAAAGAGAAAAACCTGCCGGTGCCAAAATGCTGGAAGGATCTGACCAAACCGGAATACAAGGGCGAAATCCAGATTGCTGACCCGCAAAGCTCCGGTACCGCCTACACCGCGCTGGCGACCTTTGCTCAACTGTGGGGTGAAGATCAGGCCTTTGATTACCTGAAACAGCTCAACGCCAACGTCTCTCAATACACCAAATCCGGCATTGCCCCGGCGCGTAACGCCGCCCGCGGCGAAACGGCTATCGGCATTGGCTTCCTGCACGACTATTCGCTGGAAAAAGAACAGGGCGCACCGCTGGAGCTGATTTCTCCATGCGAAGGCACCGGTTATGAAATCGGCGGCGTCAGCATCCTGAAAGGCGCTCGCAACGTCGACAACGCCAAACTGTTCGTTGACTGGGTGCTGTCGAAAGACGCGCAGGAGCTGGCGTGGAAGAAAGGCAAATCCTATCAGATCCTGACCAACACCACTGCCGAGACCTCTCCTAACTCGCTGAAGCTCGACGACCTGAAGCTTATCAATTACGACATGGATAAGTACGGTTCGACTGACGTACGTAAGGCGTTGATCAATAAGTGGGTTAGCGAAGTTAAGATGGGTAAATAAGCCCACGTTGCGTTCATTTGCCGGGTGCGGTCTAAACGCCTTACCCGGCCTACATTATCGGAAACGCTATGTCACACACACTTGCACTCCATCCCGTGAAAAAACGGGATGCGATATTTCTTTGGGTTTTGCTCGGCTGGCTGGCGTTTGCCCTGCTGCCGAGCTGGAGCCTGGACTACGGTCTGCTGGAGTCAACGCGGGAAGAAATACTCGCCGCCTACGGCTGGTCGCAGTTCAATATCAGTTGGCTGTGGTATCTGCTGCCAAGCCTGCTGCTGGTGCGCCCATTCCATGAAGCCAGGCGCGAACAGCGCAGCCGCCATTATCTTGACGCGGGTTGGGCATTTTTCTGTATGGCCTTTATTGTCGCCAGCGCCACCCTTGAGGGTCGCGGCTTAGGCTATGCCACCATCGTGCTGTTTGTGGCGCTTGGCGCAATCATGACCCTGGCGCTCACCCGCCTCGAATGGCTGGGCGGTGACCGTTTCGTCATCGGCTCGCTTACCGCGATTGTCGCGCTGATCGGTATTTTTATCGTCTGGCCAAGCATCGCCATTTTCATTCCGATGTTCACCAACGACGCCGGGGAATTTGCCCCGCTGGCGTTTATGAATGTGCTGTCGCAGGCACATATCATTCAGGTGATCCTCAACTCGATTATGCTGTCGATTGCCGTCGGCGTCGGCTGTACCTTCTTTGGTCTGGTACTGGCTATCTACACCACCCGTATCGCCAGACGCAGCGCCATAATCGGACGTATCTTCTCGATTTTGCCGATCGTCACTCCGCCGTTTGTCGTCGGTTTAGGCGTCACGCTGATGATGGGACGCTCCGGTTACATCACCGAGTTTATGGTCGAATGGTTTGGTTTAACCAACACCAACTGGCTGTATGGCTTTACCGGCATCTGGCTGGCGCAGGTTCTGGCCTTTACGCCGATGGCGTTTATGATCCTCGACGGAGCAATCAAAACCATTCATCCGTCGCTGGAAGAAGCGTCATACACCCTGCGTGCCAGCCGCTGGCAGACCTTTAACGGCGTGTTTGTCCCGCTGCTGAAACCCGCACTGGCGAACGCCTTTTTGATTGTGGTCGTGCAGTCGCTGGCCGACTTTAGTAACCCGCTGGTGCTCGGCGGTAACTTCGACGTGCTGGCAACGCAAATCTACTTCTACATCACCGGTTCGCAGCTTGACTACCAGGCCGCCAGTACGCTGGGTGCCTTCCTGCTGCTGTTCTCGCTTCTGGTGTTCTGCGTGCAGTATATGTGGATTGGTAAACGCTCATACGTCACCGTTTCCGGCAAATCCTACCGGGGCGACGTACAGCCGCTGCCGGTAACACTGGTATGGAGCGTGGTCGCGCTGCTGGCAGTGTGGATTGCCTTTAACGCCCTGCTCTACGGCAGCATTTTCTATGGTAGCTTCACCGTCAACTGGGGCGTGGACTACACCCTGACGCTGGCGAACTTTACCAAACTGTTCGGTCAGGGGATGAGCGACGGCGCGTGGCCTTCACTGCTCGACACCCTGCTCTACGCCGGGATTGCCGCGCCGATCACCGCGATCTTCGGCCTGCTGATCGCATGGATCGTGGTGCGCCAGCAGTTTAAAGGCAAGAAGACCATCGAGTTCACCACCATGCTGTGCTTTGCCGTTCCGGGCACCGTCGCGGGCGTATCGTACATTCTGGCCTTTAACAGCGCCCCGGTGTACCTCACTGGTACGGCGGCGATTGTCATTATCTCAATGGTGATGCGTAACGTCCCGGTCGGTATCCGGGCGGGTATCGCGGGCTTAGGCCAAATCGATAAATCACTGGATGAAGCCTCACTCAGCCTGCGCGCCGGTTCTCTGCGTACTATTACGCACATCCTGCTGCCGCTGCTGCGCCCGGCGATCCTCTCGGCGCTGATTTACAGCTTTGTGCGCGCCATTACCACCGTCAGCGCCATTGTGTTCCTCGTCACGCCGGATACCCGCGTAGCGACGGCTTACATCCTCAACCGCGTGGAAGATGGCGAATACGGTGTAGCGATTGCCTACGGTTCCATTCTGATCGTGGTGATGCTGGCGATTATTTTCATCTTTGACTGGCTGATCGGTGAATCACGTACCTCCCGTTCAAAAGCCAAAAACCAGGCGTAATGGAGCGCACTATGACTCAGAAAAATTTCGTTGAACTGCGCAACGTCACTAAACGATTTGGCAGTAATACGGTAATCGACAATATCAACCTCACCATCCCGCAGGGGCAAATGGTGACGCTGCTCGGCCCGTCCGGCTGCGGCAAAACCACTATTTTGCGCCTGGTTGCCGGGCTGGAAAAACCGAGCGAAGGGCAAATTTTCATTGATGGCGAAGACGTCACCCATCGCTCTATTCAGCAGCGCGATATCTGCATGGTGTTTCAGTCCTATGCCCTGTTCCCGCATATGTCGCTGGGAGAGAATGTCGGTTATGGCCTGAAAATGCTCGGTGTACCGCGCGCAGAGCTGAAAGCCCGCGTCAAAGAGGCGCTGGCGATGGTGGATCTGGAAGGATTCGAAGACCGCTTTGTCGATCAGATCTCCGGCGGTCAGCAGCAGCGCGTGGCGCTGGCCCGCGCGCTAATCCTCAAGCCGAAAGTGCTGCTGTTTGATGAGCCGTTGAGTAACCTCGACGCCAACCTGCGTCGCAGCATGCGCGACAAGATCCGCGAGCTGCAAAAGCAGTTTGATATCACCTCGCTGTACGTCACCCACGATCAGAGCGAAGCCTTTGCGGTTTCTGATACCGTGCTGGTGATGAACAAGGGACACATCATGCAGATCGGCTCACCGCAGGATCTTTACCGCCAGCCCGCCTCCCGCTTTATGGCGAGCTTTATGGGCGATGCCAACCTGTTCCCGGCAACCTTCAGCGACGGATACGTTGATATCTACGGCTATCATCTGCCGCGCCCACTGCACTTTGGTACACAGGGCGAAGGGATGGTCGGTGTGCGCCCGGAAGCGATCACGCTCAGCGATCGCGGCGAGGAGAGCCAGCGCTGCGTGATCCGCCATGTCGCCTATATGGGGCCGCAGTATGAAGTGACGGTGGAATGGCACGGGCAGGAGATTTTATTGCAGGTCAACGCTACGCGCCTGCAACCGGACGTCGGCGAACAGTATTATCTCGAAATCCATCCGTACGGCATGTTTGTTCTGGCGGATGCGGCATAACGTTTTGTGGCTTTGTAGGCCGGATAAGGCGCTTGTGCCGCCATCCGGCAATGCCTGATGCGCTGCGCTTATCAAGCCTACAATGAACGATGTAGGCCGGATAAGGCGCTTGCGCCGCCATCCGGCAATGCCTGATGCGCTGCGCTTATCAGGCCTACAATGAACGATGTAGACCCGATAAAACTCTCAGCTTCGCGCTTTTAGCGCGGCGATATCCGCAGGCGTGGTGCGACAGCACCCGCCAATTAACCGTGCGCCAGCGGCCTGCCACTGCGGCAGATAATCCGCCAGCTGCGCGCAATGTTCACCGTGATGATGCCAGGTTTTGCTCACCGCATCGTAATGCTCGCCCGAGTTCGGATACACCACAAGCGGCAGCGCCGTTAAACCGTGTAAATGCTGCAACGCAGCGGTGGTGTTTTCCAGCGCAATACAGTTAATGCCTAGCGCCACCACCTGCGGATAACCCGCCAGCAACGCAACCACGTCACGCAGCGGCGTACCGTCGCTCAGGTGCTCGCTGTCGCGCAGGGTAAATGAGAACCACGCCCGCGCACGCGGATATGCGGTCAACAGCTCAGCCAACGCCTCAATCTCGGCGAAATTCGGCAGGGTTTCGCAGGCCAGCAGATCGGCCCCGGCATCCAACAAGGCTTCCACGCGCGGGCGATGAAACGCCTGAAATGCCTCAACGCTACAATGATAATCGCCACGGTATTCAGAGCCATCCGCCAGATACGCGCCGTAAGGCCCGACGGATCCCGCCACCAGAAGCGTTCCCGCCTGCGGGTTCTCTGCCAGATACGCTTCACGGGCTTTACGCGCCAGCTCCACGCTTTTGCCAATCAGCGCTTTCGACTGCGATTCATCCAGACCTCGCGCGGCGAAGCCCGCCGGCGTCGCCTGATAGCTGGCAGTGATCGCGCATTGCGCCCCCGCCCGGTAGTAATCAAGATGCACTTCGCGGATAAGCTCCGGGTTTTCTACCAGCACTTTGGCTGACCACAGGCTGTCGGCTAAGTTACACCCTCGCGCTTCCAGCTCCGTCGCCATCGCGCCATCCAGCAGCAGGATATCCTGTTTATCAAGGAGAGCGCGTAACGGATTATTCTGCGACATGTTCTGGCTCCTGTTTTGCGTTTCGGGGTTGAGTAAGGAAATAAGCACCATAGCACAACGCAACAAACGGTAACCCGCACCACAACGCAATTCTCTGCGCTGGATCGAATGCCAGCCCCACACAGGCCACCAGGCACAGCACAAAACCTAATACCGGCACCAGCGGATACCACGGCGCGCGATAATGTAATTCACTCAATGCCTTACCTTGTTGCAGATGACGGCGGCGAAAAACAAAATGCGAGGCGCAGATACTCAGCCACACCGCCACCACCGCAAACCCGGAGATTGCCGACAGCGCAACAAATACCGTGTCCGGGGCCACCACGCTGGAAAACAGCGCCAGCACACCACCGAGCATACTGACCGACAGCGCCGTCAGTGGCACGCCGTTTTTCGTTACTCGCGCAAAACAGGCCGGTAGCGTACGTTCATTCGACAACGACCACAGCATGCGCCCGGAGGCATATAACCCGGAGTTCGCTGCAGAAAGAATAGCCGTCAGGATCACGAAGTTAAAAATATCAGCGGCGTACGGGATCCCTACTTTCTCAAACACCAGCACAAACGGGCTTTTCTCCACGCCCGCCTGCTGCATCGGGATCAGCGCTGCCAGCACAAACACGGTGCCGATAAAGAAAATAATCAGTCGCGCGATGGTAGTACGAATCGCTACCGGGATAACTTTGCGCGGGTTTTCCGTTTCACCGGCGGCAATGCCGATAAGCTCGGTACCCGAAAAAGCAAAGTTCACTGCCACCATAGTCATCAAAATCGGTAAGCCACCGTGCGGGAACCAGCCTTCCGCCGTGATATTACTCAGCCCCGGCGCGGGCGAGCCATCCTGCATCGGAATAAAGCCGAAAATCGCCGCCCCACCGAGGATGATAAAGGCGATGATAGTGACCACTTTGACCAGCGAGAACCAGAACTCCCCTTCGGCAAAAAAGCGCGTGGAGATAACATTCAGACCAAAAATAATCGCGCAGAACACCACGCACCAGACCCATACCGGAACCTGTGGAAACCAGTACTGCATACAGAATCCGGCGGCGGTAAAACTCGAACCCAGCGCCACGGTCCAGGTCAGCCAGTAGAGCCAGGCCACGGTATACCCCGTTGCCGGGCCAAGATAGCGCGCGGCATAAACGTGAAACGCCCCGGTCTCCGGCATCGCGACCGACAGCTCGCCCAGACACTGCATAACCAGCCAGACCACCAGCGCACCAATCAGATAGGCCAGCAGCGTTCCCGCCGCTCCGGTGGTGGAGATGATGTACCCGGTATTGAAGAATAATCCTGTGCCAATCACGCCGCCCAGGGAAAGCATAATCAGGTGACGCGTTTTCATTGTGCGCTTCAGTGGCGCATTTTGTTGTGTTGTTTGCATATAACCTTCTAAACGTATGGACATCTAAACATCCAAAGAAGGTTTGTTATACCGCGTTTGTTAACAGAATGCAAAGTCAACCCTGCACCAGACGCAGATGCCCGCGCCGGGCGCTTAATAGCGGGTGGGGATTAATAATCAGATACAAAAAGGGCCGCCAGCTCATAACGCCTCCGTTGCCATGTTTTATCTAAACTTTGGCAACACAGTTGACTGACGGCGTTCACCCGGAAGTGGGAATCAAATCTCCCCACTCCCACAACCGGATGAGTGCTTAAGCACCGCTGGCTGGGATCGGCATCTGTGATTTGCGGCTCATCAGAATAAATACCGCCAGGCCTGCCAGCAAAATGCCCGGCGCAGAAGCCGCCATCACCCCTACCGTTCCGGTACCGAGCGCTAACATTTTCCCTGCCAGCAGCGGGCCGCTCATCGCCCCCAGACGCCCGACTGCGACGGCGGTTCCCACGCCTGTGGCGCGGATCTGCGTGCTGTAAAACAGCGGCGCCAGCGCATACAACACGCTTTGCCCGCCGGTGGCGAACATCCCCGCCACAAATCCCGCCATTAGCATGCCGCTCAATGACGACACCGTACCCAGCGCCAGCAGTGAAGCCAACATCCCGGTGTAGATCAGCAGCGACATCACCACCGGGCGCAGTTTATCCATTAACGCCCCGAGAATTAACGTGCCGCTGGCCGCGCCAATTTGCAGAGCAAACATTACGCCTGCCGCCTGCGATGGCCGAAAGCCCTGCTCCACCAGCAGCATCGGCAGCCAGTTGATCAGCATATACACCACCAGCAGGGTGAAGAAATAGCACAACCACAGCAGCAGCGTGGCACTCGCCGTCGCTGGCGCAAACAGGGCGCGCAACGGTGCGGCGGCCACCTGCGTTTGTTGGGTATAAACCTGAGATTCCGGCAGCCAGCGCATCAACAGCGGCACCAGCAGCAGCGGGATCACCCCGCCTACCCAGAACACCGTTTGCCAGGCGGAGGCCAGGCCGCTAAACCCGAGCGCTGCCGCCAGCGCCGCGCCAATCGGCACGCCGCAGTACATCAGGCTCACTGCCGTACCGCGAAAACGCGGGCCCGCCGCCTCGGAAGTCAACGCGATCAGATTCGGCAACGCCGCGCCCAGCCCGACACCGGTCATCAGACGGGCAAACACCAGCGATGAGAAATCCCAGGAAATCGCCGTCGCCAGCGAGAACAGGCCGAACAGCGCCACAGAGGCAATGAGAATACGCTTGCGGCCATAGCGGTCGGCCAGCATGCCGCCCACCAGCGCGCCGGGCAGCAGCCCGAGAATGCCCGCACTGAAGATCCAGCCCATCTGCATTTTATCCAGCGCAAACGCGTGGGCGATACCGACGGCAGCGATACCGGCGGCCTGTAAATCCAGCCCTTCCATCAGGGCAACTAAAAAGCAAAGCCCAACGGTCAACGTCAGGCGGTAAGATGCGGGGGTACGGGTCGTCATAAGATGTCCCTCTGAGGTCACGATGCAGGTGAATCGCGGCTGATACGTTGCCAGCCGCGTAATCATTTTTATTTGCGGTTGCGCAGGTCCAGCGCTACGTCGACGATCATATCTTCCTGGCCGCCCACCATCCGACGTTTGCCCAGTTCCACCAGAATATCTACTGCGCTCAGGTCATAACGTGCTGCCGCCACTTCGCAATGACGCAGAAAACTGGAGTACACCCCGGCATAGCCCAGCGCCAGCGTTTCACGATCCACCCGCACCGGGCGGTCTTGTAGTGGACGCACTAAATCGTCGGCGGCATCCATCAGTGCATAGAGATCGGTTCCGTGCTGCCAACCAAGCTTATCCGCAGCGGCGATAAATACCTCCAATGGCGCGTTGCCCGCGCCTGCGCCCATCCCGGCCAGGCTGGCGTCGATACGGTCACACCCCTCTTCTACCGCGGCAATGGAGTTCGCCACCCCAAGACTCAGGTTGTGATGCGCATGCATTCCGGTTTCTGTTTCCGGCTTCAGCACCGCTTTCAGTGCGCGGAAGCGGGCGCGAATATCGCTCATGTTCATTGCGCCGCCGGAATCGACCACATAAATACAGGTCGCGCCGTAGTTTTCCATCAGCTTCGCCTGCTGTGCCAGGTTCTCCGGTGTGGTCATATGGCTCATCATCAGAAAGCCGACGGTATCCATGCCAAGCTCACGCGCATACTGAATATGCTGGGCCGACACATCCGCTTCAGTGCAGTGGGTCGCCACGCGCACTACCCGTGCGCCGGCCTGATATGCATTTTTCAGGTCATGAATAGTGCCGATACCCGGCAGCAACAGCGTGGCAATTTTGGCATGCTTCACCACGTCCGCCGCCGCTTCAATCCACTCCAGGTCGCTGTGCGCACCAAAGCCGTAGTTAAAGCTGGAACCTTGTAAACCGTCGCCGTGGGCCACTTCAATAGAATCAACCCGTGCGTCGTCCAGCGCTTTGGCTATCTGGCGCACATTTTCCAGTGAATACTGATGACGAATAGCGTGCATACCGTCGCGCAGGGTCACGTCAGAGATATAAAGTTTTTTACCGTTCATGCTGCTTCTCCTGCCTGACGAGCGAGGGACTGCGCCATCTTCTCAGCGGTCGCCAGCGCGCTGGAGGTCATAATGTCGAGGTTGCCCGCGTAGGCTGGTAAATAGTGCGCCGCGCCTTCCACTTCCAGATACACCGCGGTTTTCAGCCCAGAGAACTGGCCGATACCCGGCAGATTCACCGGTTTATCCTCCGGGATGACTTCAAACTGGACACGCTGTTTCAGGCGATAGCCCGGCACGTAGGCCTGCACCGCCGCCGCCATCTCATTAATCGACGCTTCAACTTCAACCTCAGAGGCCGCTTCGCTCAGCACATACACCGTGTCACGCATCATCAGCGGCGGCTCGGCCGGGTTAAGGACAATAATGGCTTTGCCTTTTGCCGCGCCGCCGACCACTTCAATCGCCTTCGAGGTAGTTTCGGTAAACTCGTCGATATTGGCGCGGGTACCCGGCCCCGCCGATTTACTGGCGATCGAGGCGATAATCTCGGCGTAATGGACTTTTGCCACGCGAGAAACTGCCGCCACCATTGGGATGGTTGCCTGTCCGCCGCAGGTCACCATATTGACGTTCTGCTGATCAACGTTGGCTGCCAGATTCACCACCGGCACGCAGTAAGGACCGATTGCCGCGGGCGTCAGGTCGATCAGGCGGATGCCTGGTTTAACGGCACGTAGCGCGGCGTCGTTCTTCACATGCGCGCCTGCGCTGGTGGCGTCAAACACAATGTCGATATCGGCGAATTCCGGCATGGCGATAAGCCCTGTCACCCCTTCATGGGTGGTGGCAACGCCCATGCGTCGGGCACGCGCCAGGCCATCAGATTCTGGATCGATACCGACCATCACCGCCATTTCCAGATGCACGCCGTGACGCAAAATTTTTATCATCAAATCGGTACCGATGTTGCCGGAGCCGATAATGGCGACTTTACGCTTACTCATGACTGACTTCCTTTTGTAACCGCCGCTGAAAAGGTGGCGGCGACTGAACCAATACCGTCGATATGGGCTTCGAAACGATCGCCCGCATTCACCGCCACCATCGGGCCTAACGCTCCGGTGAGAATAATGTCTCCGGCACGCAGCGGCTCGCCGAGGCTGGCCATTTTGCGCGCCAGCCAGACGGCGGCGTTGATCGGATGTCCCAGGCATTCGCTGCCGCGCCCGCTGGAGACCTCTTCGTTGTTGCGCGTCATTTTCATCGCGCAGTTTTTCAGATCTAATCCTGCCGGACGCTGTGCCGGACCGCCGACCACATACACGCCACAGGAGGCGTTATCCGCCACGGTATCAACAAATTTGATCGACCAGTCGCGGATACGGCTGCCGACCACTTCCAACGCGGGAAGTACCCACTCGATG
This sequence comes from Citrobacter sp. Cpo061, assembly GCF_030332845.1. Taxonomy (NCBI): domain Bacteria; kingdom Pseudomonadati; phylum Pseudomonadota; class Gammaproteobacteria; order Enterobacterales; family Enterobacteriaceae; genus Citrobacter; species Citrobacter sp. Cpo061. The sequence goes on along the minus strand of NZ_JAOWHB010000050.1, from coordinate 125,911 downwards.
GCGTTGTAAAGCTCGTCAAAAGTGGTGTCGGTATTGGGCAGATCGCGGTTCAGCACCAGCGCAATTTCGGCTTCAATACGCGGTTGCAGCACACGGGAAAACGGGATGGTTTCGTTATCGCCATAACACATATCAGCAAACAGCGTACCGAAGTCCGGTTGATCGACACCCAGCTGTTGCTGCACTTTCGGGTGCGTCAGCCCCACTTTGCGCCCGACCACGCGACGCCCGCGCGCCACGTCGTACTGCACGTTGATGCGCTGAATGGCGTAGGCTGCTTCGGCGTTATCCACACCAATCAATTCACGCAGTGGGGCGATGGCTTCCCCTTTTTCTTCAGCCTGACGTAAATCGGCGGCTAGCTGCTCAAGATTACGATTCGTCATGTCCGTTCCTTAAGGGCGTGTGAGGAAATTCAGCACCAGCTGGTTAAAGGCATCCGCATGTTCCCACTGCGCCCAGTGTCCGCAGTCGCGGTAGATATGCAGCTCAGAACCGGCAATTCCGGAGAGCAGGCGCAGACCGGCATCCATCGGTACAAAGCGGTCATTGCGTCCCCAGACAATCAGGGTCTGGGCTTTGATTTCACCCAGACGCGGGCTGAAATCCGGGAACTGTTTCGGGTTGGCCTCCAGACTCTGGACAAAGTTTTCCAGGTGATCGCGACGCGACAGCATGTTATTCAGGCGCGCCTCAAACAACGCCTCGGTCAGGTCGCTGGTGTCGAAGACAAAGATCTCCATCATCAGCTTCAGGTTCTCGATGGTCGGCTCGCGATACAGCTGATTCAGGCGCTTGATACCTTCGGTTGGCATCGGGGTAAACAGGCTCATGCCGCCCGTTCCGCCGCCCATTAGCACCAGTTTGCCCACACGCTCCGGCCAGCTCAGGGTAAACGCCACAGCACTGTGACCGCCCATCGAGTTACCCAGCAGGTGGACTGTTTGAATATCCAACTGATCGACCACGCTTTTCAGGATGCGGGCGTTGAGATCGGATCGCGAACCGCGGTTAACGATCCCATCGCTTTTGCCCCAGCCAGGACAATCCAACAGGATCACCCGGTATCCGGCCTGTACCAGCGGATCGATATTGCGGCTGAAGTTTGCCCAGCCCGTCGCGCCAGGACCGGATCCGTGCAGCAGCACGACGGTCTCTTCGCCCTGCCCACAGTCATTGAAATGCACGCGTAGGGTTTCGCCTGCTTCCTGCACCTCCAGAAAACGACTGGTAGCGGCTTCGGTTTGCGGTTGGTAAGTCATGATGTTCTCCTGCATATTCAGTTCTGTTTTAGTTCTGCGTAGTGGCGCTCAGGGAGCCGAATCCGGCGATCCACTCCGGGATCGGGCGGTAATAACGGCCTTCGCTGCGCCAGTTGCCAAAAGCAGAAATGGCGGCAAAGGCGGCAACCCAGGTTTTAACTTCATGCGTTGATTTGCCCGCCATCGCGGACAGCTCTTCGTTACTGACCGCGTCCAGCTCCTGCAAACGCCCCTGCTCAAGCAGGGTCATAAAACGGTTATCCCAGACGGGGTTAAGCGGGTGTAGCGTGTTTTGATCGACCACAAACTTCTCGGCGGCGCTGATCACCCGCTGCTGACGCAGCTCGCGCTCGTTTTCAGGTAACTGTTTGCCGCTGCCGAGCAGGCGGTCACGCATATGGGCATCAGCCTTCGCCAGCTCCGGTACCGGCGGCTGGTGCGATAGCCCGCCGGAGCCTAAAAACAGCACGCGCTTATTCAGCGAGCTGGCGAAACGGCCAATCGCTTCACCGAGCATGCGGGTACGCTGAAAGCCCGGCAGCGGCGTGGCGACGCCGTTAATAAACACTGGCAGCACCGGCACCTTATCCAGGCCGCCGAGCAAAAACTCCAGCGGCTGCGCGAAGCCATGATCGACCTGCATGTTGTAGGACACGGCGAGATCGATACCGCTTTTCATTACCGCGTGGGCGCAGGCTTCAGCCAGATCTGTCGGCACCGGTAATTCCCCCGCCGCGCTACCAAAATCGCCGATCGCCGTAGCGCCAACGCCTAAACAGAACGGCGGCATCACGTCGTAGAAAAATCCGTTGTAGTGATCGGGGGCAAACAGCACGACCAGTTCAGGTTCGAACGCCGCAATACGTGCCCGAGCGCTGGCGATCACGCCGTTAACCTCGTCGAGCACAGCCTGTGCCGGGTCGACATAGCCCACCAGCGGCGAGTGGGAAAGACAGTGAAGATAAGCGTGCATATCAGGCAACCTTTTCAACAGGAATGTCGGCAGTAGCGCGAGTGAGCGTCATCACCGACGCCAGTTTATTCAGGGTGCTGCCCAGGGTTTGCGGAATGGCGATGGCGGCCACGAAGCGGTCCGGGCGCATGACTACCAGCGCGGCGTTGTGCTGGGCAAACCACGCGCGCAGGCGGTTTTGCGTATCGCCTATGCGGGTAACGCCGTCGTGGTTATCCTGATCGGTATGTATCTGCGTATCCGGCACAACCTGGATAAAACGCGTCCCCAGCGCCTGCCACTGTTGGATCTGCGCCTCGCTCATGCCCCATAGTGGGTTACAGCCCCAGCCAATCACCGCGAAATTCGGTCCGATGACGTTGTCGAGCAACGTCACTTCGCCCGATTCCAGCGTCACCTTCGGCTGGATAAACATCTTGCCGACCGGTGAAGTTTTCGCGTCGCCTTCACGCACCAGCGCCCCGGCGTGGTACTGCGGCATCGGCTTAAAGCGCATTTCAAGGAAGTAACGTTTGACCGGCGGAATATAATTCAGCAGCCAGGAAACCCCGTCGCGTACCGCGCCGTGCCAGCGTTTGGGCGGCGCAAGTACGTTGCCAGCGGTCACGGAGAGGTCGATCATCGCTTTGGCGTGGTCGCGGCGTTCCTGCTGGTAGGTATCCAACAGCGCATCGCCGGCTTTACCGTTAATCACCAGCGCCAGTTTCCATGCCAGATTGAAAGCATCGCGCATGCCGCTGTTGTATCCCTGACCCTGCCAGACCGGCATAATGTGCGCCGCATCGCCCGCCAGCAGCACGCGGTCAATACGAAAACGTTCGGCCAGACGAGCATTATGGGTATACACGCGCTGGCGGATCAGCTCGACGTTGTCCGGGTTCGGCAGCACTTTGCTCAGCAACTGGCGCATATTCTGCGGCTCGCTAAGCTGCGCTTCGGTTTCCCCCGGCATAACCATAAACTCAAAACGGCGCACCGCGTGCGGCAGCGCGGCGGAGACATACGGGCGCACCGGATCGCAGCACAGATACACATGCGGCGTGCTGAGCGGATCGTTGGCAATATCCACCACAATCCACTGATTCGGCGCGGTTTTACCTTCAAACGGCACGTTCAGAGAACGTCTGACGTTGCTGCCGCCGCCGTCGCAGGCCACCAGCCACTGAGCCTTCACCGTTTCACGTTGACCGTCTGGCGCTTTCAGATTTAGCGTCACTTCGCCGTTTTGTTGGCTGAAGGCCTCCAGCTCGCGGGAGAACAGGCAGCGCACGTTGGGAAAACGCGACAACCCTTCCAACATCACCGCGTCCACCTGCGGCTGAATAAAAGCATTGCGGCGCGACCAGCCAAATTCGTCGGTCATCGGCTGGATATCAGCAAAACAGCGGCCTTTCGGGGTGAGAAAGCGCATCGCGTGCCACGGCGTGGTGTGCGGCAAAACGTTCTCGACCAGCCCCACAGACTGCATAGTGCGCAGCGCTTCATCGTCAATGCCGATGGCGCGAGGATAGTCGATCAGCGTGTCGAGCTTCTCCACTACCAACACCTCAATGCCCATCTGCCCAAGATAGTTGGCCATCATCAGCCCTACCGGACCAGCACCGGCAATCGCCACCTGCGCGGTATGCTGCAAAGCGGGTTGGATATCCGGGTTTTTTGTTGTCATTTCAGAACCTCACGACTCGGACAAAACGCAATTGCGGACCCTGGTGAGGCGCAATTTGTTTTGTTAAAAATATGTGAATAATTTTTTGTTGTGCGGTCAGTATAGAAGCGAGTTTTTGCGCTACAATCAAAACATGCCAGGATGTGCACTAAGTGCACAACGTTGTTTTATCTGTAGATTTGTCAATGAATATGAAAAATGACGAGAGCACTGAGTACAAAACCGTACGCGGATTAACGCGCGGATTAATGTTATTAAATATGTTAAACCGGCTCGATGGTGGGGCCAGTGTTGGCTTGCTTGCTGAGTTAAGCGGCCTGCATCGCACCACGGTCAGACGGCTGCTGGAAACCCTGCAGGATGAGGGTTACGTCCGGCGCAGCCTGTCCGATGACAGCTTTCGCTTAACCATTAAAGTCCGCCAGCTCAGCGAGGGGTTTCGTGACGAGCAGTGGATTTCTGCACTCGCCGCCCCGCTGCTGGGAGATTTGCTGCGCGAGGTCATCTGGCCGACTGACGTTTCCACGCTGGATGTGGACGCGATGGTGGTACGTGAAACCACCCACCGTTTCAGCCGTCTGTCGTTTCACCGGGCGATGGTAGGGCGTCGTTTGCCACTGCTGAAAACCGCATCCGGCCTGACCTGGCTGGCATTTTGCCCGGAGAATGAACGGCAGGAACTGATTGAAATGCTTGCCTCCCGATCGGGAGAAGAGTTCCAGCTTGCGCGCGAGCCGCTGAAGCTCAATGCCATTTTGACCCGCGCGCGAAAAGACGGTTTTGGGCAGAACTTTCGCGGTTGGGATCAGGAGGAGAAAATCGCTTCTATCGCCGTCCCCATCCGCAGCGAACAGCGGGTGATCGGCTGCCTGAATTTGGTGTATATGGCCAGCGCCATGACCATCGAACAGGCCGCGGAAAAGCATCTTCCGGCCTTACAAAAGGTGGCGAAACAGATAGAGGACGGCGTCGAATCGCAGGAGATTTTGGTTGCCGGGAGGTGAGATGGATCACAATGATGCTGAGATGGGCGATATAAATATCAAATAATACATATAAAGTTATGCTATTGACCTTCAGTGTTAAATATGTCAAACATATCTCATTATCAATGACACAAAAAACTAATATCCCTAAAAGCACAAAATATTTTTTTGAAATTCATGACACCCTGAAATAATTATTTTACAAAAAATCATGATAATATATTTCAGACAATTAATTATCTCTCAGGTCATTCTCCGATAATGACACAATTCAATAATTAATTGTCCTTTAAGGTGCAAATGAAAACTTATAGATTATGATGTAAATACGGCGAAAATATATTTCGCAATAGAAAGAATTTGTAAGCCTCCCTAGTCTCAACAGGTCTACTGAGTTGAGATTAGGGAAATAATCATCTAATCGTAGCTACTAAAAATAAAATATCCTAAGATGTATAGTCACTACCAACGAAACCAGTAACAACTTTTTTTATACTGCTTAGATGTTCATTTAATAATGAAACATCGCTAGTATGAAGAGCAATAGCTGTCGACTGTGGGAATACTGGGTACTGACCAGTTAAGCAATGGCGAGGGGCAACTCGTCGTAAGATAGATCCCATTCTCGCATGTGCAAATAATATTATTAACATATCAACTGATGACATTGTCACCTTCCTATTATTATCGATAGAGTGTATGTTCATCAAATATTTATTTGTAAGAATATCCATATCGTACTCTTTGATAGTGTTAACATCCTTGAACTTAGCATCTAATATTACGGTAAATGATAACCCCTTTTCTTTGGATGTAACTTTCATAACAAAGTCTGGGCAGAAATGATGTTTCCCATATATTGCTGAACGATGAGTATTACTCGTGTCAATCAAATCACCGGGTTTGCTATTAGCGCTATAGGGGTAAATCTTAGCCTCGTAAAGTAGATCAATCAGGAATTCAGAACTAGAAAATACGAAGTGGTTATTTATGCTCCCCTCAGGTCGCTCGGCATCAATGCCTCCAAAAGGGTTTGACTCCGCATGAACACGAAAATTCTGACTCGCAAGTGATGTTTGGAAAACATTTTCGATCTCCCTATGGAGTAATAGCAAAGTTGTTAATTCATAAATAATTGAAAGGTTTTTAAGACCTAAGAGCAATTTATTGTTAGAGAAATCGGGAGCATTAGTTCTATAGCATTTTTCTATCAGAGAAAATGCCTCTTTATAATGCGAATGCCTTATAACATATGATGACATTCTAGGAATTGCAAATTTTTTAATTTTAGATGGTATTATCTTTAAATATACTCCTCGTAATTCACTGGCCTTTGCTAGCAAAATATCAATTTCTTTGATTTTTACATCCAATACCATCTTTGAAAATTTTGCCATCGTATGATCGAATCTCACATAATCGCTATTTAACGGATTTTGAGGAAATTCAATATTAGTACGATATTCATCTTTTAATGAATTTAAAAAATTCACAGAATTTATTAAAAAAGTATTTATAACTCTATTTTCATAGACATCAAAATTTTCCAATGATATTTCTTTTGGTACTTGTTCGTAGTGATAACCGCGATTATTAAAATAAATATTCACACTATCTTGGTTCGCAGGTGAAAGTCGATCAAGGTTTGTTAAAGCCCAATAAACAGAGTCTGGTCCTGTTGGAGCTCCATTCTCTGATAAAATAAGATCAGATTGTACCTGCGATTTTCTTTCCCTCAAAAAAAGATGTACTGCGCGACTTAAATAATCAAAAGTTTGGTTAATTGCATCAATCTTATTAAAATTGTGCTCGTCATCACCTAATAAATCGCCTCCCCGCTTACTTCTTGAAAAACAAATTGTAATGGCATCTTCAAGATGATCTGTTAAGAAACATAACATGTCATTTGCTAAAAGTGCATTTTCTTTTCTTGCTAAAATATCAAAATTAACAGTTACAAGTTCTGCATATGTATTATCAAAATATAAAGTAACCTCACTTTCTCCAAAAAAATTATAGAAATACTTAGATCCATGCGATGTTATTGACTCTTTTGACGTGAAAACATAAAAATCTTGGTGTGTATTCTCCTGTAAAACCATTACTAAAGGAATATCACCGACCACAATGGTCGGTGCTCCATTAATAGACAAATCATCAGTATCCATATGGATCACAAATGAAAGCCTATCGGTCTCTTTTATTTGTATCCTCTCTCCATGCTCCAGGTATACGCAGGAAGGTTCATCAATAGCATTGATATAGAGTTTCCACTTAATCATAAATTATGTCCATAGCTAAACATATTTTGATTACCATGATTTAATAATCTTTTAAGCATTTTTAATGATTTATCCATTTCATCAGGAAGATTCTGTATTAATGCTTCTATTCTTCTCCCGAATCCCTGACCATAACCATTAAGCAAAGGAATTACATGCTGGCATATGGCATAATCTAATCCAAGATATTTGCTCTCCATAGACATGAGAGGGCCAGCAACATTGTAATAAGATCTTATCGCTTTAATTTTTCTGTATGAAATAATTATTGGACTTCCATATTCAGGACGATCATCTCTCAGCGTCATCACAACTGATTGCAATACTTTCTCAATATCAGCAGGCATTTCTAAACTATTAGCTTTAAAAATATCAATAAATGTCTTTCCACCAATAGCTTCCGGAGCAACATCTAGTATATTTTCGGAACCGACAACACTTATTTCATAATTTGGTTCAAAATCATCGAAATTTATTATCGCTGCTCTATCAAGTAACCTTGGCGTCAATGACTGAACTGATTCATCCTGATTTATTGTACCTAAGAAACGTAGATAATTTGGTATATTAAAGTAAGCTTTATCTGGGTTGCCAGTGGCTAAAATTCTTTTCGACTCAGGATCAGCCATTTCCAAAAATGGACTAAAATAATGCTCAGGTTGAGATAAATTAAACTCATCTAACAAAATAATCGAAGCTGCAACTTCTCTGCCATCGTCAATTTCAGAGCTTAATTGTTGGATTAACTCATATAAACCTGTTGAAGCTGGAGAAAATGACTGAGATAATGCGTTATAGAATCCCAAGATATCTCTTGATGACGTCCAACCACGAGCTATAGGTATATTTAGAAATCTATTCCCTAATCCCAAACAATTCCCTAGCATCTTAGCCAGAGATGTTTTTCCAGTTCCGGGTAAACCGCTAAATAAAGTAAATTGGCATTGAGAAATTGTCGTTAGTATATTTGCTGCGGTCGCATAATCAGTTTTCCTACCCTGTTTATTAAGAGAGTCTAAAACTGTATCGATTAAATCCTCACGAATATCCTCAATATCACTCGAGTTGTAATTAGTTTTTACAGGCACACTATAATCGAGTTGTTGAATAGCATTGCGAGGTCTTAATCCACATAGCGCATCAACATCAGGCTTAAGTTTGACTAAACGACTTGTCAAGACCTCATTATTTTCCTTTAGTTTAGCTCTAACTTCATCGACCTGCTCTTCCATTTGTTTCTTTTTATCTCGAGCACGATCCCGATCATCTTCTAGAGTTTGAATCTCTTTATGAAGTTTATCATAGTCTTTAAGCTTACTATATTTTTCCTCAATAGCCTTTACTTCACTGATTAAACTATCAAGTTTGATTTTTTCATTAGATATTTGACTTTCAATCATTTTCCTTTTTTCGTCAGTTAACGAAGATAAGGTTCCTAAATTATTTACCTCAAAATCATTTCTTTCTCTTGTTTTTTTACGAATTTCTGATTCCAAAGCTTCTTTTTTCTCTTTTAACTCTTCAAACGCATCCTTTTGTTTTTTTGTTTCCTCTTCCATTTTTTTTGTATAATTAGCTTTTTCTTCTTTGAAATAGTCATCTCTATTTTTAGATATATAATCAACTAATACCTGTTTTCCCTCTTTAGTACCTAAAAATGCCTGAATCAACTCCGTTTTGGTAGAATCCCAAGCCAAAGAATCTTCTAAACATTGAAATAATCTATTAAAACGTTGTGGAAAAGTTCGGTACTCTGTTGCAGAAGAAAAATGCTTTCTAATTTGAGCTATTGTACCTTTCGTGAATGATCTAAAGTCTGCATTTAATGCTATCTTATTTCCATATATTGACAATATTTGATCGTCAGTAATAAAATCGATCTCTTCATCAAGAATATCCAAAACTTTCTTTATATTTGCCAAGAAAATTGGTTTTCTTTTATCATTCGATAAATAAGCTATGCACTTTTGTATTCCAATTTTCCCAATATGGTATTGAGGTATCTTGCTTATAGGTGTATTGACTGATTTAAGAGAAAGAATATAACATTCTGTTTTTTCTTCGAATTTGCTAGTGTAATCGAATGGCCCATAAATAAAACCATCATCTTTTATTAACAAAGTTCTGGTAAGCGGAATATCATCAACAACTATCAATGGGTCATTTGGAGTTGGCAAACTGACATCGTAAATTTGAGAAACTTGTAACCCTTTAATTTCTTCACATGAATTCGCTCTAGTAACGTACCTACAATTCCCATCCTTTTGTTCAAAATTAGTAGGTATACAAACTGCTTCAAATAAATTATTTTTAAATCTCTCCTTAATATCCGAATATCCACTAGTTACAAAAACTTGTTCTGTATCACAAAAAAATTCCATTTGATTGATAGGGGAAACATCTCCGTTTTCAAAGATCTCAAAATACACTCTTAACTTCCCAATTTGCTCCTCTCTCTCAGAGCTGTATCCCTTTTCGATAGTGCACAATACCTTTCTTTCCTGCTGTGTCATTTCAAAAATTCCATCTAATAATCAAATAGTTACAACGCCACCCGGCAATGTGAAATCGCTTTCAATCATACTTTGAAGTTAGATCAAGCCACAAACCCCTTTCCATTTCAAGTCCATGGGAGAAATTAAGTAATGAAGGAAATATAAAATTTTATATTAAGATATCTATAACATTTCCAAGCAGTTCATCTAGCCACATTTGAAATGCCTGTTTTATTGAATCAAGAACTGCAAATTTATTACCCAAGACTTAGATTTTTATGTTCAGTAGACTAAGCGACTATTCCCCTAGAAAGCATTATTTCTACCCACACAACTATACCACATCAATTCATCTTGTTGAATTTTATGTAAATTATTAAATCCTAGTGACAACGTTCATCGGCTCCTGAGGAGTACTGTAGAAGCTATCTTAACCTCTTACTTTTACCACAATCTTCAAATGAATATGTTCATAATTTGTACGAAAAAATATTACTCAAGTTTGTATAGTGATAAAGAGAATCATAATCAAATACTATCTTTTTTAACACTAATAAATATTTTCAACCTATTCTTCCGAAATTATTTAAATATTTGTAACAATCCAAATGTTTTTCCTACAGCACTAATTATAGCATAGAGCACAAAATTTCTATAAATCACAACAATAATTACAATATGCCAAAATCAGTAATAATTGTCTCTAATTATTACATGTTATTAATAACAGACAGAATCAACAGCCATTAATAATGGGATTATTTTTGAACCAAAGTAATAATTAATGGGTATGTTTTTCGTATTATAAACTATATGGTGGTGAAAACTTGAAATGTTTTTTCTTTTTCAATAAAAATCTAAACTTACAAAGTTCACAAAACAGTTGTTTAATTGTTAGTCATCCCTCCCCCAAAAAAAGCCGAAACCCCGTAATCAGCAGAGTTTCGGCATTTATCACGCCGAAGAGCTTCAGACCTTAAGCAGTTTCACCGTCGCGTCGATGTCGATTTCATCTTCAGAGAAGATCAGCGTCGTGCCCTGGAAGGTGGTGATGGCCAGTTTTTTCAACGTGCGCATCTCGCCAGGTTTGACGTCTGATTTCGGTCGGATGCTGTTCATCAGCACGCCGACAGACAGCACAGCATTTTCTTTGTCGATACGGGTCTCTACAGGGACTTCTTCGCTGTAGACCAGGAATGACTTGATCGAGGTGAGCTTCAGACGCTCGCCTGCAATATAGATGTACTTGCTGTCTGGTATGACTTTTACCGCGTAGGCAGACAAGCCTTTGTTGTTGGTGGTGGGCTCAAAAGTCACCGCCGCGTCTTTCTTGATCAGCTCAGGATTAGCAACCTTAATCACATGAAAATAGCGGTTGTCGCCGTTTTCATCTTTGATAAATCCAAAGCCTTTATCTTTAAACCACGTTGTGATTGTTCCGTTCATTGCTGTTTCCGCCTGATTAAACCTATTACTTGTAGAGTATACCTACTCAATTTGCGCGCAGTGTAAAACACAGGCCATGTCTTTGGCTACTCGTTACCCCAACGATTGAGAAACTCCGCAATATCATCGATACGCTGAGCGTCGACACCTGCCACGGTAGCCATCTCCTGCTGCGCTTCTTCGCTGATCTCTTCGTTGTTCATCAAACGGGTGATCAACTGCTGGAAGTAGTGCGCCAGCGCGTCACGTTCTGTGTCGCTCACCGGCTTTGCGGCCTCGGTCGCGTACTCGTCGGCAATATCATAATATTTTAGCGGAATGTCGTTGTTCATCAGTTGCTCCGGGGTAAATGCATATGCCAGCAGTTGCCTGCCGCGTCTGGTGTGAATGATAGCATTCTTATTTCATGGTTCGCGATCTGTTTTACTGGCTATAATACGTTGCATATATTCAATATATTTTCCAGGGCCGCTTCGCATTATATAAATCTGTCCGTATTTAAATAACAGCATTCTTATTCAGCTCGATAAAAACAACTGCGTATTAAATAACGAGTCACCAAGGAAATATTAAATTACCTTAATTATGTTATCAATATCTGTAATCTGCAGTTGGCCCAATCCCATCGCTAGTCGCCCATTTGCCCACATTCATCTTCTGGACAACACTCTACGATGACACCACTGACCCAACACGTGGAGCAAACACCATGAACATCACGCAAATCCGTAACGCTACGCAGCACATCACTTTTGGTGGCAAAACCTTTCTGATCGACCCTATGCTGGCGGCAAAAGGTACTTATCCGGGCTTTGCCGGTACGGCTCGCGCCGAGATCCGCAACCCGACCGTTGATCTGCCTGTCGATATCGACACCCTGCTCAACGTTGATGCGCTGATCGTGACCCATCTGCATGAAGACCACTGGGATGAATCCGCGGCTCGTGTCGTACCGAAAGACAAACCGATTTATGTGCAAAACGATCGCGATGCGCAGGTACTGCGGGAACAAGGTTTCACGCAACTGACCGTACTGACGCAAAACACTGCGCTTGGTGATATCACCCTGCGTAAAACCGGCGGCCAGCACGGTTCGGATCGCGCTTACGCCATCCCGCAAATGGCTGAGCGTCTGGGTGATGCCTGCGGAGTTATCTTCCAGCATCCGGCGGAAAAAACGCTGTATCTGGTCGGGGACACCATCTGGCGCGACGAGGTGGAAACCAACATGCGGACTTTCCAGCCAGGCGTGGTCATTCTGAACGCAGGCTTTGCTCACGTTATCGGGTTTGGCCCAATTATCATGGGCGCGGAAGATGTGCTAAAAACCCACTTCACGCTGCCCGAAGCACAAATTGTGGCGACCCACATGGAGGCGATTAACCACTGTCTGCTGACCCGCGCAGCCTTGAAAGAGTACGCCTGCGACAACCAGATTGCGCAATTCGTTAACGTGCCGGAAGATGGCGAAACCCTGACGTTTTAAACTCCACAGAGGACTCGTATGCAACCGCTTAACGTCGCCATTGTTGCCGTGGAAGATTTCAGCCCGTTTCACTTCTCGGTGCCGTGCATTATTTTCAGTGACAAAGTGGCGACGAAAAAGCGTTTTGAGGTGCAACTGTGTGCAGAACAGCCGGGCATCGTTTCCTCGCAGGATGGCTTCTCCATTAACGCAGCCTACGGCTATGAAGCGGTGGAGGCCGCCGACATTGTGGTGATCCCCTGGTGGGGTACCACGGCACATCGGCCACCACAAAGCCTGCTTGATGCGCTCAATCGTGCGCGACAAAACGGCGCGCAGATTGTTGGGTTATGCCTGGGTGCGTTTGTCCTCGGCTACGCCGGTCTGCTGGATGGCAAACGGGCGGCTACGCACTGGGAGTTCGAGCAGGATTTTCAGGCCCGCTTTCCGGCAGCTCATCTGGATATCAACGCGCTGTACGTGGATGACGACGGTATTATTACCTCGGCAGGCACCGCCGCTGCGCTGGATTGCTGCCTGTACGTCATCCGCCAGCGTTTTGGCAGCACGGTGGCGAATCAGATTGCCAGACGGATGATTGTGCCGCCACATCGCGAGGGCGGCCAGGCACAGTTTATCGAGCAACCGGTGGCGAAAAATACCAAAGATCAGCGCATCAACGTCCTGCTCGACTATTTGCGCCAGCATCTCCATGAACCGCATAATCTTGACGAGCTGGCGCAACGGGTGATGATGAGCCGTCGCACCCTCACCCGTCATTTTATGAAGGCCACAGGGTCAAGCGTGGCCGAATGGTTGATTGCCGAGCGCCTGCGCCGTAGCCAGACGTTGCTGGAGTCCAGCCAGTTACCCGTTGAACGCATCGCAGAACAGGTTGGTTTTCAGTCGCCTGTCACCTGGCGCCAGCATTTTAAATCCCACTTTGGCGTTAGCCCGGCTGAATGGCGTAAAACCTTTCGCGGTGATTAGCCTCTTTTTTGCGCCAGCCAGATGGTGTGCCCGGTGCAGTGCGGATCTTCCATCACCATCTCGACCACCGCAAAACCGTGTGCTGACAGCAGTGCGCGGTATTCATCCGGCGCGAGGCTGGCGTGAAACAGCGGCTCACCTTCAAATTGCCCCATCGCGATGCCGTTGTCCGTACCGCTGGTAAACATCAGCGCGCTACCGGGATGGCTGAGGCGGTCAAAAATCGGGAACATCTTTTGCTGGTCCTGCTGAGTTAAATGGAAAAAGCTGTCCCAGGCGATCAGTCCATCGAAAGTCTCATTGAGTGCCAACTCGCGCATATCCTGTTCCAGCCAGCGCTGTGCAGGATAAGTGTTTCGGGCCCGCGCCAGCATCGCCGAGGAACCATCAACGCCGGTAAGCTGAAAACCTTGCTGGATAAAATAACCGGCGATCGGCTGACCGTTGCCGCAGCCAATATCCACAATGCTGCCCTGCCCGCCCATCACGGAAATAAATTTATCGAGCCAGCTTTTCTCGAACAAGGTGCGCGAGCGCTGGCTGGCAAAAGCATCCGCATGGCGTCGGTAGATGGACAGAATATTTTTAGCCGCAGAATCGCTCACAATATCCTCACTTTTTTCTTCTGTTAGGTATAACGGCGATAAATCCTTCATCACGCTATCCTCAAACCCTGGAATGCGCCTCGCAGAACCCATGCGCAAATACCCCAAAACCGTCCCGCTGTGGCATCATAGCGCACAGATAACGTCATGACAGGGGTGATAAACGTGAAACCGGTAACGCTATACGATGTGGCAGACCATGCAGGTGTCTCTTACCAGACCGTCTCTCGCGTCGTGAACCAGGCCAGCCACGTTTCCGCAAAAACCCGACAGAAAGTTGAGGCCGCGATGACGGAACTCAATTACATTCCTAACCGCGTTGCACAGCAGCTGGCTGGCAAACAGACGCCACTGATTGGCGTTGTGACGGCAAACCTTGCCCTGCATGCCCCCTCACAAATCGTTGCTGCCATAAAATCCCGCGCCGACCAGTCAGGTGCCAGCGTGGTGATCGCCATGGTCGAGCGCAGCGGCGTTGAGTCCTGTAAAGCCGCGGTCCACAATCTGCTTTCTCAACGCGTAACCGGGCTTATCATCAACTATCCGCTGGATGAAGAAGATGCCATTGCCGTGGCAGCTGCCTGCGGTACAGTGCCGGTGCTGTTTCTCGATGTCTCTGACTTGACGCCAATTAACAGCGTGATTTTCTCTCATGACGACGGCGCGCACCTTGGCGTTGAACATCTGGTGCAGCACGGACATCAACGGATCGCCCTGCTGAGCGGGCCGCACACTTCCGTTTCAGCAAGGCTTCGGCATGCGGGCTGGCACAAGTATCTGGCACATTACCAGCTACAACCCGTTGTGGAGCTGGAAGGCGACTGGAGCGCGATGTCTGGTTTTCAGCAAACGATGCACATGCTGAATAACGGCAACCTCCCTACCGCCATGCTGGTCGCTAACGATCAAATGGCGCTGGGCGCGATGCGGGCAATCAGCGAGTTCGGTCTGCGGGTTGCAGTGGATATATCGGTAATTGGCTACGATGACACCGAAGACAGCGCCTGTTACATCCCACCGCTGACCACCATCAGGCAGGATTTTCCGTTGCTGGGTGAAACCAGCGTCGACAGGCTATTGCAACTCCCCCGTGGCGGCTCCAGCGTAGGTAACCAACTGCTTCCCGTCACCCTGGTCAAGCGCAAAACGGTTCTGCCTCCCGATACGCAACCCACCACTCCCCAGGCGCTGGCTGATTCACTGATCCAGCTGGCGCGGCAAGTTTCTCAGCTCACACCCAAATTGTGAACGCATAACAATTGTGTGAGTCAGTTCACTTATTGAACGCCCCATCCTTTACAGCAAGGAGCGCTTGTTCGTATTTTGATTGAAATTGTGAGCGAGTAACAAATTCAAACAGGATACCGTTATGAACCTGAACACAGATTCACTCTCCGCTGTTCTGGCCCGCCGCGACTGGGAAAATCCCGGCGTCACGCAGCTCAACCGGCTGGAAGCACATCCGCCATTCTGTAGCTGGCGCTCAGCGGATGATGCACGTACCAATCAGCGTTCGAGTCAGTTACGCTCGCTGAATGGCCAGTGGCAATTTGCCTGGTTTGCCGCGCCGGAGGCTGTCCCAGAAAGCTGGCTGACAAGCGATCTGCCACAGGCAGACATCATCAACGTCCCCTCTAACTGGCAGATGGCCGGTTATGATGCGCCAATTTATACCAACGTCACCTACCCAATCCCGGTGAATCCTCCGTACGTTCCGGCACAGAACCCGACAGGATGTTACTCGCTCACATTTAATGTTGAAGACGCGTGGTTAGAGGAAGGCCAGACGCGCATTATTTTTGACGGCGTGAACTCCGCGTTTCATCTGTGGTGCAACGGTCGCTGGGTCGGCTATGGTCAGGATAGCCGTCTGCCGTCTGAGTTTGATCTTAGCGATTATCTGCTGCGCGGCGAAAACCGTCTGGCTGTGATGGTGCTGCGCTGGAGCGACGGCAGCTATCTGGAAGACCAGGACATGTGGCGCATGAGCGGCATTTTTCGCGATGTCTCCCTGCTGCATAAGCCCACTACGCAAATCCGCGACCTGCGCATTAATACCCGTTTTAATGACGACTTCAGCCGCGCCACGCTGAAAGCGGAAGTCAGAGTGGGTGGCAACGAGAACGAAGATTTACGCGTCACCCTGCAATTGTGGGAAAGTGAAACGCTCACCCACGAAACGACCTCACCGCTCGGCAGCGAGATCATTGATGAACGCGGCGCTTATCATGACCGGGTGACTCTGCGTCTGAACGTCGAAAAACCGGCGCTATGGAGTGCCGAAACGCCCAATCTGTACCGCGCCGTTGTGCAGTTACACACCGCAGGCGGAGTACTGATTGAAGCGGAAGCCTGTGACGTTGGTTTTCGTCAGGTTTGTATCGAAAACGGCCTGTTGCTGTTAAACGGCAAGCCGCTGTTGATTCGCGGTACCAACCGCCATGAGCACCATCCGGTCAACGGCCAGGTGATGGATGAGGCGACGATGGTGCAGGACATCATCCTGATGAAGCAGAATAACTTCAACGCCGTGCGCTGTTCCCATTACCCGAACCATCCGCTGTGGTACACCCTGTGCGATCGTTACGGCCTGTATGTAGTCGACGAAGCCAACATTGAAACCCACGGCATGGTGCCGATGAATCGCCTCACCGACGATCCCGCATGGTTGCCTGCCATGAGCCAGCGCGTCACGCGCATGGTGCAGCGCGATCGCAACCACCCGAGCATTATTATCTGGTCACTGGGCAATGAATCCGGCCATGGAGTCAATCACGACGCGCTCTACCGCTGGATAAAATCAGAAGACCCGTCACGTCCGGTGCAGTACGAGGGCGGTGGAGCTGATACTGCCGCCACCGACATTATTTGCCCGATGTACGCCCGCGTCGATCAGGATCAGCCCTTCCCCGCAGTACCCAAATGGTCGATTAAAAAGTGGCTGTCGATGCCCGGCGAACAGCGTCCGCTGATCCTTTGTGAATACGCCCACGCTATGGGCAACAGCTTTGGCGGCTTCGCTAAATACTGGCAAGCGTTCCGTCAGTATCCGCGCCTGCAGGGCGGATTTGTCTGGGACTGGGTGGATCAGTCGCTGACCAAATATGATGAGAACGGCAAAGCATGGTCAGCCTACGGTGGCGATTTTGGCGACACGCCTAACGATCGTCAGTTTTGCATGAACGGGCTGGTGTTCGCCGATCGCACTCCGCATCCGGCGTTATATGAGGCCAAGCATGAACAGCAGTTTTTCCAGTTCACGTTACTGCCGGGCGCTGAACGCCAGATTGAAGTGACCAGCGAATATCTGTTCCGCCGCAGCGATAACGAAGTTCTGCACTGGTCGATTGCCCTTGACGGCAACCCGCTGGCCGCCGGAGAAATCGTTCTGAATATCGCCCCACAGGGCCGCCAGGTGATTACCCTGCCGAACGTTCCGATGCCGGACACCGCAGGCGAACTGTGGTTGACGGTGCGCGTAGAGCAGCCTCAGGCAACCGCATGGTCAGAAGCCGGGCATATCAGCGCCTGGCAACAGTGGAAGCTGGAAGAGAAGCTCAGCCTGGTACGTCCATCACACGCCAGCAGCGCACCACATCTGGATGTTAGTGAGAGCAATTTTACCGTGGTGGCCAACAACACACGCTGGCAATTCGATCGTCAATCCGGCCTGCTAACACAATACTGGATTAGCGATGAAGCCCAGTTGGTAAGCCCGCTTACTGACCAGTTCACCCGCGCGCCGCTGGACAACGACATCGGCGTGAGCGAGTCAACCCGCATCGACCCTAATGCCTGGGTTGAACGCTGGAAGGCCGCCGGTCACTATCAGGCTGAAGCAACGTTACTGTACTGTACTGCCGATACGCTGAGCAGTGCGGTACTGATCACCACCGAACATGCGTGGCAGTATCAGGGTGAAACGCTGTTCATCAGCCGAAAAAGCTACCGTATTGACGGCAATGGTGAAATGCAGGTAACGGTGGATGTCGACGTTGCCAGCGGTACGCCGCATCCGGCCCGCATCGGCCTGAGCTGCCAGCTGGCGCAGGTTGCGGAGCGAGTGAACTGGTTAGGTCTCGGCCCGCATGAGAACTACCCGGACCGTCTGGGCGCCGCCTGTTTCGATCGCTGGGATCTGTCGCTTGATGAGATGTACACCCCGTATGTTTTCCCGAGCGAAAACGGTCTGCGCTGCGGCACGCGCGAACTGTACTACGGTGCGCACCAGTGGCGCGGAGACTTCCTGTTCAACATCAGCCGCTTTAGCCAGCAGCAACTGATGGAAACCAGCCACCGCCATCTGCTGCAACCTGAGGCGGGCACCTGGCTCAATATTGATGGCTTCCATATGGGCGTCGGCGGCGATGATTCGTGGAGTCCTTCCGTGTCGCCGGAATTCCAGCTGAGCGCCGGACGCTACCACTTCCAGTTCGTCTGGGGCCAAAAATAATAATATAAGCAGGGCAGGTTGATACCTGCCCGCATTTATAGGAAGTCTGTTATGTATTATTTAAAAAACACTAACTTTTGGATGTTTGGCTTTTTCTTCTTCTTTTACTTTTTTATTATGGGTGCGTATTTCCCCTTCTTCCCTATCTGGTTACACGATGTAAACCATATCAGCAAAGGCGATACCGGCATCATCTTCGCCTGTATCTCACTGTTTTCCTTGTTATTCCAGCCAATTTTCGGGCTACTGTCCGATAAGCTTGGCCTGCGTAAACATCTGCTGTGGGTAATTACCGGCATGCTGGTAATGTTTGCCCCGTTCTTTATTTACGTATTTGGCCCATTATTGCAGGTTAATATTTTACTGGGTTCAATTGTCGGCGGGATTTACCTTGGCTTTATTTACAATGCCGGTGCCCCAGCGATTGAAGCCTATATTGAAAAAGCCAGCCGCAGAAGCAACTTTGAATTTGGTCGCGCGCGCATGTTTGGCTGCGTGGGCTGGGCGCTGTGCGCCTCGATTGCCGGAATTATGTTCACCATCAATAACCAATTCGTCTTCTGGTTAGGCTCTGGCTGTGCGGTCATTCTGGCATTGCTGCTGTTATTTTCAAAAACAGATGCCCCCTCTTCTGCAAAAGTCGCGGATGCGGTAGGCGCCAATAACTCGGCATTCAGCCTGAAGCTGGCGCTGGAGTTATTTAAACAGCCGAAACTTTGGTTCCTCTCCCTGTATGTGGTCGGCGTTTCCTGTACTTACGATGTGTTTGACCAGCAGTTCGCCAACTTCTTTACCTCATTCTTTGCCACCGGCGAACAGGGTACCCGCGTGTTTGGCTACGTCACGACGATGGGAGAATTACTCAACGCCTCGATCATGTTCTTTGCACCGCTGATTGTGAACCGAATTGGCGGAAAGAACGCCCTGCTGCTGGCCGGTACGATTATGTCGGTAAGGATTATTGGCTCGTCATTCGCCACCACTGCACTGGAGGTCGTTATTCTCAAAACGCTGCATATGTTTGAGATACCGTTCCTGATCGTCGGCTGCTTCAAGTACATCACCAGCCAGTTCGAAGTACGTTTCTCGGCCACGATTTATCTGGTGTGTTTCTGTTTCTTCAAACAGTTAGCCATGATTTTCATGTCAGTTCTGGCCGGGAAAATGTATGAGAGTATTGGTTTCCAGGGAGCTTATCTGGTGCTGGGGATTATTGCGCTGAGCTTCACGCTGATTTCCGTATTTACCCTTAGCGGTCCGGGGCCGTTTTCCCTGCTGCGTCGTCGCGAAAGCGTCGCGCTGTAAAAGCCTCTTTGCCGGATGCACCACTCACGTGGTTTATCCGGCCTACGATACTAAAAGGCCCGGTAAGCATTGCGCCACCGGGCATCACACGATGTTACTCTTCGATCGCCTGACGGATTTGCTGCAACGACGCGGGATCGTCAATGGTCGTTAGATCGCCAGGATCGCGGCCTTCACAGATCGCCTGGATCGTCCGTCTAAGCATTTTGCCAGAGCGCGTTTTCGGCAACTGCGACACAAACCAGACATGCGCCGGACGGCCAAAATTACCAATCTGACTGTCCACCAGCGCCATAATCGCCTTCTCTTCCGAATGTGCGATGTCGCGATCTTCAAGGCTGTCGCTCTGTTTCGGAATGACAAACGCGACCGCTACCTGCCCCTTCAGTGCGTCCTTCACGCCGACCACAGCCACTTCGGCAACGTTCGGATAGCTGGAAATACTCTCCTCTATCTCACGCGTCCCCAACCGATGCCCGGCCACGTTGATGACATCATCCGTACGACCAAGGATAAAGTAATAGCCGTCCGCATCGCGAATACCCCAGTCAAAGGTGGCGTACACCTGACGAGAAAACAGCGACCAGTAGGTATTCACAAACCGCGCGTCATCACCCCAGATAGTCTGGATACAGCCCGGCGGCAGCGGCCCTTCAATCACCAGCATGCCCTTTTCATTCGCTTCGCAGGGCTCGCCGGTCACCTCATTGAGCAACTGCACGTTATATCCGTACATCGGCACGCCTGGGCTACCCAGCCGCGACGGGCGGTCGTCCAGCCCGCGAGCGATCGCCATAATCGGCCAACCGGATTCAGTCTGCCAGTAGTTGTCGATAACCGGGACGCCCAGCGTTTCCGTTACCCAACTGGCGGTCGGTTCATCCAGCGGCTCACCCGCCAGATACAGCACCTCCAGCGAGGAGAGATCGTGATTGCGGATTTGCGCGGTCGGGAATTTCTTCAGCACGCGGATGGCGGTTGGGGCGGAGAACATCCGGCTGACCTGATACTTCTCAACAATTTTCCACCATACGCCACAGTCTGGATACGTTGGCAACCCTTCGTAAACCACTGTCGCCATCCCCGCCAGTAGTGGGGCATACACGATATACGAATGCCCAACTACCCAGCCGATATCCGACGCGCAGAAGAACACGCCGCCTGCCTTGCCGCCGAAAATAGTGTCCATCGAGGTCGCCAGCGCGACCGCGTAACCGCCAACGTCGCGCTGGACGCCTTTCGGTTTACCGGTTGTCCCGGAGGTGTAGAGAATGCAGGACGTTTCGTTCGACTCCAGCCAGGCAACCGGTACCCGCGCGCCGAGATGCTGCTGGCGCAGCGTGGCAAAGTCGAGGTCTCGCCCCTCTACCCGCGCCATTTTCGCCAGACCGCGATCGACTAATACCACATGACGCGGCTGATGCTGCGCCTGATCGATCGCATCATCGAGCAGCTTTTTATACGGCAGGACTTTACCGCCGCGCGCCCCGGCATCCGCCGACACGATAACCACCGGTCGGGCGTCGTCGATACGCGCCGCTACGCTGTGCGAGGCGAAACCACCGAACACCACCGAATGGATCGCCCCTATACGTGCGCAGGCCAGCAGCGTAATGTGCGCCTCGGCGATCATCGGCATATAAACCAGTACCCGATCGCCACGCTGTACGCCCAGCGACAACAACATCGCCGCCGCGACGTTCACTTCGTCATACAGCTGACGAAAGGTAAACGTGCGTTCTTCTTCAGTTTCTGAAGAAACGGCAATCAGCGCCAACGCGTCAGGCTGTTTCTCCAGCCAGCGGTCAATTGCGTTGTGGCACAGATTGGTCGTACCGCCGCAAAACCAGCGGGCAAACGGCGGATTACTGTGGTCCAGCACCTGCGTATACGGCTGCTGCCAGTCAATACGCTGGGCCTGCTCGGCCCAGAACGACTCCGGCTGCGTAATAGAACGTTGATAAAACTCGCTATAAGACATAATGCTCTCCTGTTGAACTTACGCCTTGCCGCACGCAGGTTTAGATTACATAAAGGTCCATATACTCATTGACCGGCATCTGCTCCAGGCGAGTTCTGTCCAGGGAGACATCTAGGATGCGCTGCTGCTGACGGGTCGGGAACTGACGCGCCAGGTTAATTTTGAACTTCTCGACCAGCTTCGGCATACCGTCGTTACGACGGCGCGCGTGGCCGATTGGGTATTCCACTACCACTTCTTCAAAGCGTGAGCCGTCGGTGAATTCAAGCGTGATGGCATTCGCGATGGCGCGTTTTTCAGGGTCGTGGTAATCCGCAGTAAAGGTCGGATCTTCGAAGCAGTTAATCTTTTCACGCAGTGCATCAATGCGTTTGTCCTGCGCCACGCCGTCTTCGTAATCTGCCGCCGTTAAGCGTCCGAACAGTAGCGGGATAGCCACCATGTACTGGATGCAGTGGTCACGATCCGCCGGGTTATTCAACGGGCCTTTTTTATCGATGATGCGGATACAGGCTTCATGCGTACGAATGGTCACTTTTTCGATATCGGCAGCGGTCTTACCTGCGGCCTGTAACTGCTCGTACAGCGTCATCGCCGCTTCTACCGCGGTCTGCGAGTGGAACTCTGCCGGGAAGGAAATTTTAAACAACACGTTTTCCATCACGTACGAACCGTACGGGCGCTGGAAGCGGAAAGATTCGCCTTTGAAAGAGACATCATAGAAGCCCCAGGTTTTCGCCGTCAGTGCAGATGGATATCCCATTTCACCGGTTTTCGCCATCAGCGCCAGACGTACAGCACGTGAGGTGGCATCGCCAGCCGCCCAGGATTTACGCGTGCCGGTATTCGGCGCATGACGATAGGTACGCAGCGACTGACCGTCGACCCACGCCAGCGAGACGGCGTTGAGAATTTCATCCCGGTTCAGGCCAAGCATCTCGGCAACCACCGCCGTGGAGGCGACTTTTACCAGCAGGACGTGATCCAGACCGACGCGGTTGAAGGAGTTTTCCAGCGCGATACAGCCCTGAATTTCATGGGCTTTAATCATTCCGGTTAACACTTTTTTCATGGTTAACGGCGCTTTACCCACCGCCACCGCATTGCGCGACAGCCAGTCAGCCGTCGCCAGAATACCGCCGAGGTTATCGGAAGGATGACCCCATTCTGCGGCCAGCCACGTGTCGTTAAAGTCCAGCCAGCGGATCATCGCACCGATGTTAAACGCCGCCTGCACCGGATCGAGCTGGAACTGGGTACCTGGTACGCGCACACCGTTCGGGACGACGGTACCCGGTACAACCGGCCCCAGCAGTTTTTTACAGGCCGGATATTCCAGCGCTTCCAGGCCACAGCCAAGGGTATCAAGCAGGCAATAATGCGCGGTGTCATACGCCACCTTCGAGGTGATCTCGTAGTTCATGACATAATCAACGATATCAACGATTTCACGGTCAAATTCAGGGCGGACGTTCGAAATATGTGCAGACATAGGGTACATTTCCTGTTTTTTATCTTTAGAGGTTTTGCATTAGCAACGTTTTTCAATCGAGACAAATACGCGATCTTCCGGGCCGGTATAGTTGGCGGAAGGACGGATAATTTTGTTGTCCTGACGCTGTTCGATGATGTGCGCCGCCCAGCCAGTGACGCGGGCGATAACGAACAGCGGTGTGAACATTTCCGTGGGGACGCCCATCATGTTGTAAGAGACTGCCGAGAACCAGTCGAGGTTAGGGAACATCTTTTTCGTTTCCCACATCACCTCTTCCAGACGGTCGGCAATGTTGTACATTTTCAGCGAACCGCCCTCCTGAGAAAGCTGTTTCGCCACACGCTTGATCACCTGATGGCGCGGGTCGGCGATGGTGTAAACCGGGTGACCAAAGCCAATCACCACTTCTTTATTTTCAACGCGTTTACGGATATCTGCTTCGGCTTCATCCGGCGTTTCATAGCGTTGCTGGATCTCCAGCGATACTTCATTCGCTCCGCCGTGTTTCGGCCCACGCAGTGCGCCAATCGCACCGATAATCGCGGAGTACATATCAGAGCCAGTTCCCGCAATCACACGCCCCGTGAAGGTAGAAGCGTTAAACTCGTGCTCGGCGTACAGCACCAGCGAAATGTGCATCGCCTTTTCCCAGCTTTGTGATGGCTTTTCACCATGCAGCAAATGCAGGAAGTGACCGCCAATAGAATCATCGTCGGTCTCCGGCTGAATGCGCTCGCCGTTATGGCTGTAGTGATACCAGTACAGGAGGATAGAACTGAGCGAAGCCAGCAGTTTGTCGGCAATATCGCGTGCGCCGGAGACGGTATGTCCTTCTTTTTCCGGCAGCGTACAACCCAGCGCGGAAACACCAGTGCGCATCACGTCCATCGGATGCGAGGCGGCAGGCAGCGCTTCCAGTACGGTACGCACGTTAGCGGGCAATCCGCGCAGCGCTTTCAGTTTGCTTTTATAGGCGGTGAGCTCATCGCGGGTGGGTAATTTCCCGTGAATCAGCAGATGCGCAACTTCTTCAAATTCGCACTGTTGTGCCAGATCAAGAATATCGTAGCCACGATAGTGCAGATCGTTACCGCTTTTACCCACGGTACATAAGGCAGTATTTCCGGCAGCGACGCCTGACAGCGCAACCGATTTTTTGGGTTTAATGACATGGGTACTATTTTGCAGGATCGTTGTGTCGCTCATGTTGTCCTCGTCATTATTGTAATATGTAGGGTACTAATTTATTGCCGGATGGCGGCTACGCCTTATCCGGCCTACGACGGTTACTTTTTTGTGTACAACGCGTCGAGTTTCTCTTCGAACTGGTAGTAATTGATGCTTTCGTACAGCTCGTTGCGCGTCTGCATAATGTCGATAACGTTCTTTTGCGTACCTTCCTGACGCAGCACGTTGTAAACCTTCTCCGCCGCGCGGTTCATGGCGCGGAAAGCTGACAGCGGGTATAGCGCCATCGCAACGTTCGCGCTGCGCAGTTCATCGGTGGTAAACAGCGGTGTGGCGCCAAATTCAGTAATGTTGGCGAGAATTGGTACCTGTACCGCATCGGCAAACTGGCGGTACATCGCAAGTTCGGTAATGGCTTCCGGGAATAGCATGTCAGCGCCCGCTTCGACATACGCCTGGGCACGATCGATGGCAGCCTCTAATCCTTCCACCGCCAGCGCATCGGTCCGCGCCATAATCACAAAGTTGGGATCGGTGCGCGCATCAACGGCTGCGCGGATCCTGTCGACCATCTCTTCTTTCGAGACGATCGCCTTGTTCGGACGATGACCGCAGCGCTTAGCGCCAATCTGATCTTCAATATGCAGCGCAGCAGCACCCGCTTTGGAAATCGACTTGACGGTACGCGCCACGTTGAATGCAGACGATCCAAAACCGATATCCGCATCCACCAGCAATGGCAGCGGGCAAACATCCGTAATGCGACGAATATCAGTCAGCACATCATCAAGGGTAGAAATGCCGAGATCCGGCAGCCCCAGCGACCCCGCAGCGACACCGCCGCCGGAGAGATAAATCGCTTGATACCCGGCACGTTGAGCCAGCAGAGCGTGATTGGCGTTGATGGTGCCAACGATTTGTAATGGGTTTTCTTTAGTGAGCGCAGCGCGAAACGCCAGCCCTGGGGAGTGTAGAGACATATCCCGTCCTCTTGTTATCAACTTGTTATCGTTCGTTGATATTTCTAAAGCAAGGGGTATGCCAGGGAGCTTATTTTCTCTTCAATTTAATTTTTATCTTTTAAAACAACAGATTAAATCAAATTTTTCTATTTTTGTTGCACAAAAGCGTGTCAGCTATCGTTTCATGAAACGTTCCTTCACGTTTCATTGCAACATTTATGAAACACAACTAAACCCTACTACTCGGTTCCTTAATTTTTGGGGTTAGTTATGGCAGATACGCATCTACCGCCGCGTGTGAACGACGACAAACCGGTTATCTGGACAGTCTCGGTCACCCGCCTGTTTGAACTGTTTCGCGACATCAGTCTGGAGTTCGACCATCTGGCGACCATCACCCCCATTCAGCTTGGTTTCGAAAAAGCGGTGGCCTATATCCGTAAGAAGCTGGCCACCGAGCGTTGCGATGCCATCATTGCGGCAGGCTCCAACGGCGCATATCTGAAAAGCCGTTTGTCTATTCCGGTGATCCTGATTAAACCCAGCGGATTCGACGTGCTACAGGCACTGGCAAAAGCGGGAAAACTCACCTCGTCAATTGGCATCATTACCTATCAGGAACCCCTCCCGGCGCTTCTCGCGTTTCAAAAAACTTTCAATTTGCAGCTTGAACAGCGTAGCTATATCACCGAGGAAGATGCTCGTGGGCAAATCAACGAGCTGAAGGCTGGCGGTACACAAGCGGTAGTTGGTGCGGGGTTGATTACCGATCTGGCAGAAGAAGCAGGCATGACCGGCATCTTTATCTATTCGGCGGCCACCGTGCGCCAGGCCTTTGTCGATGCGTTGGATATGACCCGCCTGACATTACGCAGAAACGGTCAGTACGTCTCTGGCGATACGTTGCGCACTCGCTACGCGCTCGGAGATATGCGCGGTCACTCTGCGCAGATGGAACAGGTACGGCACACCATTATGCTGTACGCCCGTTCGCGTGCGCCGGTCCTCATTCAGGGCGAAACAGGAACGGGTAAAGAGCTGGCCGCACAGGCCATTCACCGTGAGTTTTTCACTCGTCAGGAGAATCGGCGCGGTAAACCCTCACCGCCGTTTGTTGCCGTCAACTGCGGGGCAATCACCGAGTCATTGCTGGAAGCGGAGCTGTTTGGCTATGAGGATGGCGCCTTTACCGGCTCTCGCCGAGGGGGACGCGCGGGCCTGTTTGAAATCGCTCACGGCGGAACCCTGTTTCTTGACGAGATAGGCGAGATGCCGCTGCCGTTACAAACCCGACTGCTGCGTGTGCTGGAAGAAAAAGAGGTTACCCGGGTCGGTGGACATCAGCCGATACCGGTCGATGTCCGGGTGATTAGCGCCACACACTGTAATCTGGAGCAGGAGATGAAACAGGGGGAATTTCGTACCGATCTGTTTTATCGCCTGAGCATTTTACGCCTCAAGCTGCCGCCGCTGCGCGAGCGGTTGCCCGATATCCTGCCACTGGCGGAAGGCTTTTTAAAACAATCGCTGGCGGAACTGGACGTGCCGTTTTCTGAGCCTGTACGCAAGGGGTTGGGATTAAGTCAGCCGACGCTGCTGAATTATGGCTGGCCGGGGAATATCCGCGAACTGCGTAATATGATGGAACGTCTGGCACTGTTTTTAAGCGTCGAGCCGCAGCCAGAGCTGAATGTGGATTTTTTACAACAGCTGTTACCGGAACTGGCCATTGTTGCAGACTCACCGCAAGCATCGTCATTGCTGACGCCACAACAGGTGTTGGCACAATTCAATGGTGATAAAACCGCGGCTGCACGCTATCTCGGAATTAGCAGAACCACGTTCTGGCGCAGATTAAAAGAAAACCCGCCGGTACAATGACCGACGGGTGTCGTATTTTTTACAGCTGCACGTTATTTTTTCTTGTAAATATTCGCTGTGCCATGGATTTTGTTATCCGTTTGGCCGGAGGTTAATACCACCACGTCAGCGCCTTTCTCTTCAGCTTTCTTCAGAAGGTCTTCTTTAGCATCCGAAGTAGAGACTTCATTACTCGTTGAAATATCACCGATTTTTGTATACTGAGACTCAACCTTTTCAAACTCAACCTTCGTCATAAATTCCGCGGCGTACGCGTTGGTCACAACAAAAGCTAACGCACCAATAAGTACTTTAATTCCAGTTTTCATATAAAAGCTCCAGATTTTGTTATATATGCCATCATCGACCCCTGAACATTCGACATGCGAGTCAAGGATGATTAATAAGTAGTTCAGCCTGGCAAAAAGATCCAGAGCAGGCGGAAATATAAAGAGATTTTGCGAATCGTTGATAACAGAAAACCTGTGCCGTCGCGTTATCTGACGCGCCAGGTTTGCACAAAATAATCTATGAAGTCATTTGCAAATCTCAGCGCGTTTCACTGCGCAGTGTGAGTGAATACGCAGAATGATGAACACACTAAAATTATAGTGTTAGCTGTCACTTAAGCGCTTACTAATGGAAATGTTGTCTATGGAACCTCTGCACGCCGTCGTTCTCACCATCAGCCTCTTTGTTTTAACCTTTTTTAACCCCGGCGCAAACCTGTTCGTGGTAGTACAAACTAGCCTGGCATCCGGACGACGCGCAGGTGTGATGACCGGTCTGGGTGTTGCCTTAGGTGATGCGTTTTACTCCGGCCTTGGGCTCTTTGGTATGGCAACGCTAATCACCCAGTGTGAAGAGATATTTTCATTGATTAAGATTGTCGGCGGCGCCTATCTGCTGTGGTTTGCCTGGAACAGCATCCGCCATCAGGCCACGCCGCAAATGCCCACGCTACAGCAACCGCTTTCCGCCCCCTGGTATGTGTTTTTCCGCCGTGGATTACTAACGGATTTATCAAACCCGCAAACCGTGCTGTTTTTTATTAGTATCTTCTCGGTCACCTTAAGCGCAGACACGCCTACGTGGGCCAGACTGATGGCCTGGGCAGGCATTGTGTTGTCTTCCGTTATCTGGCGTATTTTTCTCAGCCAGGCATTTTCTTTGCCTGCCGTGCGACGGGCGTATGGTCGCATCCAACGCGTTGCCAGCCGGGTGATTGGCGCAATAATAGGTGTTTTCGCGCTAAGACTTATTTATGAAGGTATTAGCCATCGATAAGAGAGTTTAACTTGACCATTGTGAGGTAATTGTCCGTAATACCGCCTGAATTTTTAATCGCAGGTTGAGTGGCAGTGAGATGGAACAGGTTGAACCGCTAAACGACACATTACTCCTTACAGAATGGCAGGCGCTGATACGACAAACATCGCCTGAAGTTCACACGCTCCTGACATCGTTAAGCGATGAAGAGATCCGCCATTTAGTGACCGTTTTTTATGACTATATGCTCTCCCACGCCCAGAGCGCATTATTCCTCAATACAGAACAGGTCAGTACCCGCCTCAGCGGCAGCATGTTTGACTGGCTGCGCAGCGTCCTTGGCAGCGCGCATGAAGATCTACCGCAGTTGCTGGCCAAACAACGCAAAATTGGCGTGGTGCATGCCCGTATCGGCCTGCCCATCGATCTGGTAAACCGCGGCGCGCGTAAGCTCAAGGATGAGCTGTATCGGGTATTGAAAACCAAAGCTGACGACTCGTCTTCCCTGTTGAGCAATGCTATCTGTTTCAGCAGCCTGGCAATGGATACTGCGCTGGAGGCCATGACCGTCTCCTATTCCCCAAGCCACCAAAACTCTCTGCATACGCAGGAGCAGTATCGCCTGCAGACCATTTACGATGATGTTAACGTCGAGCGCGAACGGCAAATTCGCTCATTTACCGACTGGGAAAATCAGTTTATCTATAACATCGCCATCGGTATGCCTTTCGGTGAGATGGTATTTCTGGCGAATTCTGATTTTGGTATGTGGTTCTCACATAAAGGAAAACACATTCTCGGCAACAGCAATCTGTTGAAAGAAATGGAATCGCTGATAGCAGAGATCGACAACCGCATGACGACCACCTTTTCGCATCAGCATCAGCCAACAGAACCTGAGAGGATGAGCCTGTTGCAGGATGTCCGCCAGCTATCGGCAAAAATCCATTTCCTGCTCGCCTCAATGTTTGACGCACTGGTTAAACAGGAAAATGGTAAAGACTCGCTGACCCAGTTACTTAACCGCCGCTTTATTCCAACCATCATGCGGCGTGAGATTTCGTTAGCGTTACATGCGCGGAAGCCCTTCACCCTGGCGATGCTGGATATCGACTACTTCAAGCAAATTAACGACAACTATGGGCATAATACTGGTGATATGACGCTCAAAAACGTCGCAGCGGTCATTTATGATCATATCCGTAGCAGCGATTACGTGTTCCGCTACGGTGGTGAAGAATTTATGATCCTGCTCGTCGAGTCAGATGAATCGCAGGCCAGTATTATTCTGGAAACGCTGCGTATGAAAATTGCCGGGATGCGCATGGCAGCCTCTGCGACAGAAACGTTTTCTATTACCGTCAGTATCGGTATTGCCGAATATGATTATCATCCCGACTACAAACAGCTGGTTGATAAAGCCGATCGAGCGCTTTATCAGGCAAAAAGTAATGGTCGCGACCGCGTTGAGGTTTATCAGGAATAACCTTCTCCGCCACAGAGAAATAAATACCCCGTTCAGGGTATTTATCTGATCGGCGATAAATACCGAGCTGTTATTTTTATTCAGGCCTATTTGCGTGATGAAAATAACAGCCACGTAATAAGATGTAAATCAAATACACCAAATCTGAATAGCGCTAGCATATCCCGGTGATGACGCCTTCTGAATGCAGAAGGGGAAATATGAGGGATAGTATAAAACCATGAACGGGAAGAAAAGAACGCGCTGGCAGCGCCGTCCAGGCACGATCGGAGGCAAACTGCCGTGGAATGACTGGCGCAACGCCAGCAGCTGGCGAAAAGCCACACAGTTTCTCCTGCTGGCTATTAATATTTATATTGGCGTAACGTTCTATTACTGGGTCCGCTATTTCGAAACCGCCGGCACCAGCGTCTATATTCCAAGGCCAGGTGGTATTGAGGGATGGCTACCAATCGCGGGTTTGATGAATATCCGCTATACGCTGGAGACTGGTTTTCTTCCACCTATCCATGCCGCCTCCATGCTGCTGTTAGTTGCGTTTATCCTGATTAGTCTGTTGTTAAAAAAAGCCTTCTGTTCGTGGTTATGCCCGGTGGGCACGCTGTCCGAACTGCTCGGCAATCTGGGGAAAAAAGTATTTGGTCGCAACTTCACGCTGCCGCGCTGGCTGGATATCCCGCTGCTCAGCCTGAAGTATCTGTTGCTGAGTTTCTTTTTGTATATCGCCCTGTCGATGCCTGCGCAGGGGATTCAGTATTTTCTAATGTCGGCCTATGGCATGATTATCGACGTGAAGATGCTCGATTTCTTTCGCCATATTGGCTCCGCTACGCTCATCTTTGTTGTCGTTATCAGTGTCCTGAGCCTGTTTATTCGCAATGCCTGGTGCCGCTATCTGTGCCCTTATGGTGCGCTGCTCGGCCTGTTCTCGCTGCTCTCGCCGTTTAAAATCCGCCGTAACGCACACAGCTGCATCGACTGCGGAAAATGCGCGAAAAACTGCCCGTCGAATATCCCGGTCGACAAACTGATTCAGGTGCGTACCGTGGAATGCACTGGCTGCATGACCTGCGTTGAATCCTGCCCGGTGGCCTCAACGCTGAGCTTCTCACTGCAAACACCGCCGGGGGCGCAAGACAACGGTAAACCGTTATGGCGACAGAGGACGCTATCAGGTGTTGCCATGACGCTACTGGTGCTTGGCATTCTGTTTGCCACCATTGGTTATGCCGTTTATGCCAATGTCTGGGATACGCCAGTGCCCGATCATATGTATTTCCAGCTGATCCCGAAGGCAAAGATGATCGGCCATTAATTTTTTTATCAGTATGTTCAAAACCCTGCCAATTCTGGCAGGGTTTCCCGCCTGTCCTGCCATTTTAAGACAATTGAACTTGTGCCATCGCGCTCTCGTTTATACAACCTTAAATATCATCTGTAATAATTTTTCTATTTTGTTATGGGCGACTGGGATCAAAATAATGAACGGGATAACATCATGACTAAAATAAAACTGGCACTGCTATTACCTCTGTTTCTGGCAGGTTGTACGATGAATGACGGGGAATTAAGAAACGCTTACGCTCGGCATTATCAGCAACCTACCGCTTATGTAGATGCTTATAAACAGAAAATAGCCAGTATGGATATTCATGCGCTGGCCCAATATGCCGCCGCGGAAGATAAGAAAAAAATGCGTGGGCAGCCAAGACTGAAAATCGACGAATTCATTACCATTGAGAACGTGCAGGCGAAAGGAAATCGTGTGGTCTACGATTACTCACTGTCCGAAAGCTGGCTGGCGCTGTCCGCAGATAAACAGCGCGAGAAGCAGACCAATATGAATAAAGACCTGATCTACCGTACCTGCTCGCTGGAAACGGTACGTCTGGCGCAGGCAAAAGGGCTGGAAGAAGAGCATAACTATTACAGCCAGTACCCAGACAAAGTCGCCTTTACGCTGAGAACCAGCGCGCAGATTTGTCTGCAAAACGGTTTTACACAATAGCCGCAATCACAATGCCTGATGCGCTGCGCTTATCAGGCCTACGATTTGCACGCTGCCGTAGGCCGGATAAGGCGCCAGCGCGCAGATTTGTCTGCAGAACGGTTTCACACAATGACCGCAACCCACTATGCCTGATGCGCTGCGCTTATCAGGCCTACGGTTTGCACGCTGCTGTAGGCCGGATAAGGCACCAGCGCGCAGATTTGTCTGTAAAACGGTTTTACACAATAGCCGCAATCACAAAGCCTGATGCGCTGCGCTTATCAGACCTACGATTTACACGCTGCCGTAGGCCGGATAAGGCGCCAGCGCGCAGACTTGTATGCAAAACGGTTTTACAAAATAACCTCAATCCACTATGCCTGATGCGCTGCGCTTATCAGGCCTACGATTTACACGCTGCTGTAGGCCGGATAAGGCGCCAGCGCGCAGATTTGTCTGCAAAACGGTTTTACACAATAGCCGCAATCACAATGCCTGATGCGCTGCGCTTATCAGGCCTACGATTTGCACGCTGCTGTAGGCCGGATAAGGCGCCAGCGCCGCATCCGGCTAAAACATCAGAATTTCCAGGACACACTGCCGACAATGCTGCGCTCGGCGCCGAAGTAGCAGTATGAGAGCGAGTTACAGGCTGCAACGTAGCGCTTGTCGGTCAGGTTGTTAACGTTCAACTGCGCGCTCAACCCTTTAATGCCGATATTCGTTAAGTCGTAACCAATCACCATATCCACCAGTGTGTAGGACGGCAGGGTGTGAGTATTCAGGCGATCGCTGGTAATACCGTTAACGTAGCGCACGCCTGAACCCAACGTCAGGCCGTCCAGCGGACCGCTTTTCACATCGTAGCTCAGCCAGGTACTGGCCTGGTTACGCGGGGCGTACACTGCGCGCTTGCCCTGTTCTTCCGGGCTGCTTTTCTTATAGCGAATGTCGGTATAGGTATACGCCGCCTGCAAACGGAAGCTATCTGTCAGTTGGCTAATTGCCTCCAGCTCCACCCCTTCAGATTCAATTTCCCCAATCGAGCGGTACGGATCGGTCGGCTCTTCTTTGGTGGCTATATTCGTCTGATTGATACGGAATACCGATGCGCTGAACTGGCTGTTGAGTCCTTCCGGCTCATATTTCAGCCCGGCTTCCCACTGCTTGCCTTTCATCGGATCCAGCAGATTGCCGTTCTCATCGGCAAAGCTGGTTGGCGTAAAGGCGGTGGAATAACTCACGTACGGCGCAAAGCCATTATCGAACAAGTAGAGCAATGCGGCGCGAGTACTAAAGTTGTTTTTATCCAGATCGCTGCGAGTATCCTTGATCTTATCAATGTTAGAAACGCTGACCTGATCGTAGCGACCACCGAGCGTAATACGCCAGCGATCCCATGACATCTGATCCTGCAAATAGTAACCCGTCTGGCGCAGCTTGTGTTTCTCACGCGCATACATGTCGATGTAATCAGGCTTCGCGCCGTACACCGGGTTAAAAGCGTCAATCGGCGGGAAAGCGCCGTAGTAACCGGTAGTATTGTTGCTGCGATCCTGATAGTCGATCCCCACCAGCAGACGGTGGTTTACCTGCCAGGTATCAAAGCTGCCGTCGAGCTGGTTATCCAGTGTAATCGCCGACATTTTTTCATCAGAGCCGGAGTAACCGCGATTAAGCTCGGTTTCATTCAGCCAGCCCGCCGCATACACCTGATTCAGCTCAACGTCGGTATGCAGATAGCGCAGCTTTTGCCGCACCGACCAACCGCTATCAAACATATGCTCAATGTTGTAGCCCACCATGTTTTCACGGCGATCGTATTTGTCGTAATCATCCTCGCCTTCGTAAAAGGTGTTGGAGATCTTTTGCCCGTAATGCGGAACCACGGTGCCGTCATACGGCAGACCGGAGTGGCTACCGCCTTCCGGGTCACGGTGCAGATAGGCCATCAGATCCAGACGCGTCTGGTCGGTGATACGCCATGTCAGGCTGGGCATCAGCGCGTAACGCTCTTCCTTCAATGGACCAAACTGCGAGTCCGCGTAACGCGCCATCCCGCTCAGTCGCGCCGCCACGCGATCGTTATCATCCAGTGCCCCGGTGACGTCAAACGCCGCGCCGCGCTGGTTATTGTTGCCGGCAAACAGCTTCACTTCGCCGCCCGCATCAAACGATGGCTTACGTGAGGTCAGCGCCACAATGCCACCCGGAGAGGAACGACCATACAGTACGGAAGCCGGACCGCGTACGACTTCGATATCTTCGAGGAACCACGGATCGACCACCAGCGAGCTGTGTGAGTTGGTGTCGCCCATCATCTTCAGACCATCGAGATAGACGTTATCCAGGCTACCGTCAGAAAAGCCACGCAGCACGATGTAGTCAAAGCGGTTGGAGGCGCCAATCTGATTGCTGTACACACCCGGCGTATAGCTGACGGCCTGGCGCACGCTGGTTGCGCCCTGCTCTTCAAACTGTTCACGGGTTACGATCGATACCGACTGCGGCGTTTCAATATCCGGCGTGGCAAGCTTCGTGGCCCCGCTCTGCATCTGCGAGGTGACAACCACCGTATCGTTTTTTGTTGTTTCCTGCGCCAGCAGAGGAAAAGCCACGCTGCCGGTAACCCATCCCACCAGCAGCGCCAAGCGAGTCTTCGCGAACATGAATATCTCCAAAGGCATGTCTAATTGTAAGTGAGAATTATTACCTTTTTGCTGGCGGAGATAGCTATGCCGGATGCCAGGTTGCCTATGCGCAGTGCCAAATTGTCAGGAAATCACGTGCGTAAAACGCAAATATGGATTAGCAAAGTTTGAGCAAATCACCGGGTGAAAAGCCGTAACGGCGACGAAAAGCGGTAGAAAAGTTGGTGGCGTGCTGATAACCCGACATCCAGGCCGCCTGCTGTACGCTATATCCTTCCAGTAGATAGCTGCGTGCACGTTCCAGACGGCAATCGCGCAGGTAGTCGAATACCGAACAGCCATAGGCTGCGCGAAACTTACTACGCAGGCTGCTGGGACTCATCGCTGCGCGTTGGGCCAGTTCATTAAGGGTGTAGTCATTTTCGGGACTCTGCTCTAGCAGTCGGCGAACGACCTCCAGCCGCTGCTGCTCCCCGCTCGCCGCAAGACGTTTACCGCTCTCGACCTGACACACGCTGAGGCCATGACCGAACAATTGTAATATCAGCCCTTCCAGCATCAGCTGACGAGAAACATGGCTAATCGTACTCTGCTGCGCGTACTGCAGTCCGCTGAGTAAAAACCCCGGCACCTGCCAGATAAGCGTTGGCGTCTGGCATCTTTCCCACTCACGCATCAACGATTCGAGCAACCCCGTGCGACACGCGCCGTCGGGATACAAACCGAGCGATAATGTCCGCAGTTTACAATCAGCATGATGACGGGCACGCATCGTCTGGTGCTCACTCAGGCGTGAGCTAAACGCCATGCCGGAGCGCACCACGTGCTCCTGTCCGTTAAGCGTCAGGATCACGCAGCCTTCCAGTACCACCAGCATATACAGAGGGCTGTCGTGACGAGAGGTGGTTTCGTAGGGTTGCAATACCTGTACGTCGGAGTGCGTCACGCACATCCCACATGGGAGAGTCATCTCCTCAATTTCACCTTGCAGAACAGGGCTGCCAGACGGTAAATCCGGCCTTTGTGCCAACTGGGGAAAGCGGTAATCGATCCCGTAGCGCTCACCAAAATCCATAAACTCGCTGACGGAGAAAGTGCGAGCGACGCGTCCGGAGGCATTCAGGGCGGTGGTATTGTTCATGCTGTCTTCTGCACAGGAAATGGGATTAACGGTTTATAACTGAAGCAACATTACCATTACCTGCGCAATACGACAATAATAATGAGAACCATTATCAATATGATGATTAGCAGAATAAACAGCTTAATCCAGCCAGTTTAGATCTGCCGAGGAGACACACGGCGCAGCCTCTTTTAACCAGCGATACAGCAGCTCAATATTTCTGAGCCGTGTTGAAGCCTTTGGCCAGACAAGGTAATACCCCTCGCCAGTCGCCACCGCATCTTTAAACGGTAACGCCAACATCCCTGCCTGAATGGCCGCCAGGCTTAACAGCAGGTCGGCAACGGACACGCCATGACCGCTCATCGCGGCAAGACTGCCCTGCTCCAGGGTGTCGAACACTTTGCCTCGCGCAAGATTCAACGCCGTAAACTTCCCGGTGCGTTGCAGCCACCGACGCCAGTCACGGCGATCCGCTGAGGGATGAATCAGTTCACAGGCAGAAAGATCGCGCTGCGCCTGCACCAGCAGTGCGGGTGAGCACACCGGGATAAGCCACTCCTGAAACAGCAACCGGCTGTCGGTATCGTCACCAAAATGGCCATTCCCTAACAGGATCGCACAGTCATACGGTTCACGACCGAAGGATACCGAATCGGTATCCATCCAGACGCTGGAAATTTCGACAACCGGGGTCGGATGCGCTTCACGGAAATGACGCAGCACGTCCAGAAGCCAGCGCATCGTCAACGTAGACGGCGCTTTCAGCCGTAGCTCATGACTGCTGCTGCGAAAGGCATGACACGCATGTTCCAGACTCTGAAACCCAGCCGTCAACTGCTGCGCCAACCCTTGGCCAGAAGGCGTTATCTCGATACGCGGGCCGCTGCGGACAAATAGCTCACAACCAAACCATGCCTCCAGCGTGCGAATATGACGGCTTACCGCGCCCGGCGTCACGTTAAGTTGAATAGCAGCTTTACTGAACGATCCCAGACGGGCTGCGGCTTCAAAAGCCCTCAGGGCATACAACGGAGGTAGCGTCATTCTCAGCTTCTATGTTGAGTTTTACTCACAGTAGAGCGCAGTTTTATTCGTTTTTCAATGCGCCACGCAGGCGGAATACTGATGGAAAATATCATCAGGATAATCAGGTATGAATTTCACTTTACTGGCTACCTATAGCCTCAGCGTAGTAACCCTGCTGTTAACTCCGGGTCCTGTCGTGGCGCTGATTACCACCACCGCGTCGCAGCACGGCTATCGCCGGGCCTTTATCACGCTGATTGGCACTAACGGCGCTTCTTTAGTATTGATTGCTCTGGCTGCACTGATGCTAGCTGGCGTGGTTTCAATCTCTGCGATATGGCTTGGCGTACTGGGTCTTGTGGGATCGTTGTATATCGGTGTGATGGCGATTAACGGCCTGCGGGCCAGGGACTCAAACCCCGGACTGTGCGCGCCAAAACGCGATAACAGCGGGCTTATCCATGGATTTCTGACAGGGGTCGCTAACCCAAAGGACATTTTGTTTTTCGTAGCGTTTTTTCCCCAGTTCATTGCCATTACGCAAGATTTCACCACCAGCATTGTGACGCTAACGCTGGTATGGGTTATTTTTGATGTTACGGTGCTGTCTTTTTACATCATGGTTTTCAAACGCTGGATGCCAGAGCGGTTTGCCAGACGCAGCGTTTTTATCTCCTCCCTGTTTCTGCTCGCGGTGGCGGTGTTTGGCATTATTTATAATGTACACGCGCTACAAATGCTCTCACCCGCGATGTGATCCCCGACAGATTGTTCAGCCAGACATCTCATCTTGCACCGGGAGGAATAAAATAAGAACAAATCGACATTAACATTATTAATGGATTTATAAACCAGGAGTCAGAAAATATAGACGATAACATTTTCCTGGCGTTCAACTGGCACCCTTACCCATGACAATGCATCAACGGCGACAGGTGCCATTTCATTTTCTAAGCGAAGTAAAGGAGTGTTGCCATCTGGTACAACCGTGCTTTCACCGATCTCAAGAACGCCCCGAAAAGAAATGGACACATTGTCTGGCGTATCCGACAACCTTATCCATTCAGTTGTAATCACTAACTTTCGAGTAAACATTCGCTGTCCTTTGCGCGTGGTATATATCCGATAACTTCACAGGTAGATCAATACACTCTTTGAACAAACAGAAATTTGTCCCCCATATCAGTTAAGCATTACTTATCAGAAAGAAAATTGAAGTAATAAAACTCATTCGAAATATGTTTCACAAATTCAACCGGCAGGTTATGTTTGATGAACGTTAACTTTGCAAACTCAATATCGCCGTACACTCGAATACAGAAAGGTTTGACTATCTCGCCCTGCACGCCAAAGCACTCCTGAAGCCGGGTGTCATCCATAAAAATAAAGTCACCTTTTCTGACCTTAATACTTTCATGAAGGCCTTGCCACTTCTTCGGAGTGAGCAGAAAGCTCTCCCATCCATTATTTCTCAACACTTCAATCGTGTGAGTAAATTTAAAATAGTCGTTTTGCATTGTCACATCACCGCTCGATGTGGCGTACAAATATTCTATTTTAAATTTAAGTTGTGCATTGAGGCTTTTTTTCTTCCCCTCATCAATTAACCACTGAAGCTCACTGACAATGCTCTTCGAAAAGATTTTTCTTTTTTTGGCAATAGCCAGCCAATGCATAATGAATAGATGCTCTGACATTTTTGAGTAGATTTTATGATCCTTTATCGCAATACCAATTGCGACTAACGCACTCCAGGTAAAGGCTTCCAGATCATCCTGATAATGATGTCGTAACGTACTAACTCTTCCAGAATCCCTTACCACTTAAACCTGCCCAAATAAATCATCATTGTTATTCCACGTCATTCTTGTATTACTCTATTAAAAAATTACTACAACTAAAATCGCCAAAATATGATCCAGATTAACTTATCTCTATGTAATAAACGTGCAAATATAATACATCATACTTATTAATCATTAATCCGGGGTGGCTCAACAATGACTAATAAGAATAATGCGATAAAGATAAAGGTTAATAATAATCACCAGTAATCAATATCACCTTTTGTGATGAGACCTGTAAACAGAAAAAGCAAACTACCGGGCATTCAGCAACCCGGAAGTTTGCTTATTACAGACGAAGTTAATAGAAAATACCGATGATCAGGGTATGCGTTACAAAGCCCACGATCAGCGGTACGGCGGTACGTTTAACCACATCAAATGGCGTTATTTTCGCCCCACTGGAAACGGCAATCACCACGCCGGAAACCGGTGAAATTGCCCGCCCCATATGTGATGCCTGTTGCATCGGCAGGATCATGGCAACAGCGTTAGCGCCCATACTTGCCGCGATTTGCGGGATCAGCTCAACGAAAGCAAGGAATGGCGCATTACCCGATCCCATAATAATTGCTGCCGCCAGCGTCACCAGCGCAAACACCACCGCCATAGCAAATGGAGGTAATCCCACGTGCTCCGCCATCAGGATTAATTGATCAATGGCACCAATGACTTTAATTCCGTGAGCAAAAACACCTGCCGCAACCAGTAGCCCAACCACCCCGGTAAAGGCAGTGCCCATGCCTTTAAGGAAATGGCTGAATCCTTCGCATACTGACTTTAAATCACGCACCCGCAGCCACTCAATCAACATGCAGACAGCCATTGAAATGAGCACAATGGTGATAATATTCAGGTTAATACCACTGACGAACATTTCCGATGATCCCACCGCCATCAATATCGGAAGCATCGGGAGCAGCGCATAAAAAGCCGGGGCTTTTCCTGAGTCAGTCACCTCAGCGCTACCGATTTCCCGTGGAAGCGTCCCCGCTTTACAGTCGCAATGCCGCTGCCAGAAGAAATGGCAGACACCCACGACCAGCACGGTTGCCAGCGCTGCGGGTCCCTGGTGGTAAA
This sequence comes from Citrobacter sp. Cpo061, assembly GCF_030332845.1. Taxonomy (NCBI): domain Bacteria; kingdom Pseudomonadati; phylum Pseudomonadota; class Gammaproteobacteria; order Enterobacterales; family Enterobacteriaceae; genus Citrobacter; species Citrobacter sp. Cpo061. Next base: position 86,025 of record NZ_JAOWHB010000050.1, on the reverse strand, counting down.
CAACGTATTCCACCACATCCATATTGACCGCTTTAGATCCCCTGATAGCATCGATGGCCGTCGGGGTATACGCCACACCAAGCGAGGTGGCAATAACCCCAGCAGCCGAGGCCGCAGAAAGCCCTAACCCCAGCATAATGGGGAACATCGTCCCCATCAGCAACACGGCAAGCCCGGTAGCGGATGGGATGGCCAACTGCAGGAGGCTGGCGAGCAGATAGGAGAAAAATAGAAGCACATAGGGCGAACGCAGCGCGCGCAAAGGCTTCGTCACGACCCGCACAACCGCTTCATTTGCCCCGATATGATCCATGTAATGCGCAAATCCCATGAGCGCCATAATCATCAGGCCGAGATCGGCAGCACGCGTACTAAAGAGATCGCGCATCACCTCGAAAGGATCGAGAAATGAAATCCCCGTACTGGCAACGCCCTTCGGTAATACAGAACCCCATCCGGTTAACGCCGTACAAATCATCAACACCAGGCCCGCAATGAACAGCACCGGTTCAGCGCGATAACCTTTCAGTATCAGACGCGCGACCACCACGATAACCAGTAGGGCAATTAACACCTGAATCATGACTGAGCTCTCCTCTGCGCGAACTCAGCAAAGGTTTCCTCAATGACCGCTACCACCACATCGCTGGCGGCTCGCAGTGAACGCACCGGTAGATATTCATAAATTGAATGAAAGTTATGAGCACCGGTAAAAATATTCGGGCAAGGCAGTCCTTTCTGCGATAGCACTGCGCCATCATACCCACCACGCATGGCGACAGGTTGCGGGGTAATGCCACACTTCTGATACGCGCGTAACGCAATATCAATCGGGTAGTGTGCATCGCCCTGCAAGCTATTGAACACATTGGCATAGCGATCGGTTAAATGACAGACCACGCTGTTTTCTCCCCACAGCGCGCAGGTGCTGACGGCAAGCTGGCGGATATATGCCATACGCGCCTTATACCCTTCTTCGGTAAAATCCCTGATATCCAGCTTAAGTACCGTACGGGCGCTGTTGCCCTGAAGCTGTTTTACCCAGTAATACCCTTCGCGTCCTTCCGTATACTCAGGCGCCTCTCCACCGGGCAGCATCGCAATAAACTTATGCGCCATCAGCAGAGAGTTCTTCAGCTTACCTTTGGCCGACATAGGGTGCGCGGACTGGCCGGTAAAGATGATTTCCGCATCACCCGCGTTCCAGTTCTCATAGACAAACTCTCCAATGCCGCAGCAGTCCAGGGTATAGCCAAAATCAGCGCCAAACGCCGCAACATCAAACGCTTTTGCTCCCCGTAATCCCTGCTCTTCATCAGGAACAAAACCGACTTTCACCGGCCCATGCTTAATCTCCGGATGCGCGACCAGGTACTCCAGGGCATTCATAATCGCGGCGATGGCGGCTTTATCATCAGCCCCTAGCAGACTGGTACCATCCGTCACCAGCAGGTCATCACCGATATAATTTTTCAGTTCCGGGAATTCACTTTCACGCAGATAAATATTCAGCTCCTGGTTCAGACACAAATCCCCACCGCTGTAGTGAAGACGTTGCGCATTTGTGTCCGCGGTCTGTTCTGCGCTGGTATCCAGATGACCAAAAAAGGAAACGACAGGGATGGTGTCATCGGTATTTCCAGGTAAGGTCGCGGTCACAATAGCGGTATCCCTGACCTCAATGTTTTCCATTCCTAATGCTTCAAGTTCTACTGCAAGTAGTTTTGCCAGTTCCATTTGACCAGGTGAAGAAGGCATTATCCCATTAGCACCATTTTCCCTTGAGGTCGTGGTATTGATTTTCGTGTAGTTAATAAAGCGTTCAACAATATCCATTCCAGGAGATCCTTTAATGTATCATTTACGAGGTACTGCAAGAGAAGACCTGCATACAGCGTGGGTTGAATAATCTGAGAACAAAATAAAATCAGCGCTCATCCCAGAACGCTGATTTTATGGGTGTTACGACAACGATTTATATAAAGGAAGTTAAAAATGGCCAGTAATTATACCAGTGATTAAAAACTCCTTTTGATTGATAAAATCATATTCCCTGTCTGTTTTTTTACTACATTTTCCATGGTGTTAAGCTAACAGAAGTCATAAACTGAATTCGTATGTCTAAGGGATAATAAAAATCATTTAGATTCTTGCCCCCGATACCGACACAAGACATACCATCGCTATATTTTTTTAATGAACAAATGCTGTAACAGCAACATGCAACCGTTTGCACCTCTCTACAAATAGCCACTTAACGCACTAAAATCCGTGAACAAAATCACAATTACTTCAAAAGCGAAAATTAACATAACGCTTAAAAACAGACAGTTATAAGAAAAACTATATAATACCCCTATAAATAAAGATGAAATCACACTATTCACCATGAAATAGATTCATAGCGATACTATTTCAACATTACCGTATGGTTCACAGAACAAAACCTGTCGTCATCACTAATGCAAAACAACAAGAACAATAATATTAAATTATCTATATATGACGATTATCAAAATTATACACAGGCAAAAAAAACCTCTCCCCTGAGAAGAGATTCAGGGCAGAGGTAATACGGGTGTTAAGGACATTTTTATAGTTTTGATGATAACAGAAGAGCTTCTTGCTGGATTGAGTATACACACTTCACGACGTTAAGAAAATTCCTAAAAAGAATTAAAAGAAAACACCATTAAAAATCCTTTTTATAATAAAGACATGTTTATCAAATAAAACAAAATTAGGATAGGGAAAAATTAAATATCACTAATCTATAGTATGACGCAAGTGGGACTCACAACGCATCATTACGGCCAATACCGCTACTGACGATGTCTGAATATTCAATAAATTTAATATATCCATACACTGCTCAGCTAACGAGAGTTAAAAAATTATAAAATAAGCTAAACGCAATTTTTCGTCATAGATCACATTTTCCCGACAGAACGATTCCCCTACTCGCCCAGGCTGGTATGATTCAGCAGGTAAATACCTATCAACTCAACCCGAGGCTTTGATGCTGGAGAATGTAATCATCAGATAATCAGCTTACCGACCTTTTCAGGCCGGACTGGTTATCAATGCGCCGAAATCGAATGCGGACACCGCTGTGTGTTTGCACGTTTTGCACATGATGATTAAACAGGTTTTCCAGTATGAATTTATCCCGTCAGGAACAACGTACCTTACACGTTCTCGCCAAAGGTGGCCGTATTGCTCACGTCCGCGATGCATCTGGTCGCGTCATTTCCGTCGAATGCTATAGCCGCGAAGGGTTACTGCTCTGCGACTGCACGCTCGACGTATTCAAAAAACTCAGAACGAAAAAGCTGATCAAATCCGTTAATGGTCAGCCCTACCGCATCAATACCACCGGGCTGAACAACGTTCGAGCCCAACTGGATAATCGCTAAGGAGAGAGAGATGGATATCCCGAAGATTTTTACGATCAGCGAAAGCGCACATCGCATTCATAATCCGTTCACCGCGCAAAAATATGCGACGTTAGGTCAGGTTTTACGGATGCCCCCAGGAACCCGCATCCTGGATCTCGGCAGCGGCTCGGGCGAGATGTTGTGCACCTGGGCACGCGATCATGGAATTTCCGGCGTTGGTATCGATATGAGCCAGTTATTCAGTGAGCAAGCCACCCTGCGGGCAAGTGAATTGGGCGTCACTGAGCACGTGCGTTTTATTCATGCCGATGCAACAGGTTATATCGCCGAAGAAAAATTCGATATTGCCGCCTGCGTTGGTGCAACCTGGATTGCCGGCGGCGTTGCCGGAACGATCAAACAGCTGGAACAAAGTCTCAAACCAGGCGGGATCCTGCTCATCGGCGAACCGTACTGGCGTCAGATGCCCGCAACGGAGGAGATCGCTATGGCTTGCGGCGCGGCTTCAGTAGCCGATTTTCTTTCTCTGCCAGAACTCGTTTCGTCTTTCGACCTGCTCGGTTATGACGTGGTGGAAATGGTACTGGCTGACCAGGAAGGTTGGGACAGATACGAGGCGGCAAAATGGTTGACGATGCGCCGGTGGCTGGAGGCAAATCCGGACGATGAGTTTGCCGCCGAAGTCAGAGAGCAACTGAGAAGTTCACCAGTCCGCCACGTTGCATTCACCCGGGAATATATCGGGTGGGGCGTGTTCGCACTTATGCAGAGGTAATAAATGCAGTCGGTATAGCCTGGCAGGTTATACCGACTTTTTCATCGCATCATCGCTTACTTCATTAATACTTCAACAAATTTAGCTAACCATTGCGGATGCGCGGGCCATGCTGGTGCCGTCACCAGATTGCCATCAACGTGGGCCTGATCAATGCCAATATCGGCATAATGTCCACCGCTCAGACGAACCTCGGGCGCACAGGCCGGATAAGCGCTACAGGTCCGGTTTTCTAACACCCCCGCCGCCGCTAACAGTTGGGGCCCATGACAAACTGCGGCGATAGGCTTACCGGCAGTGTTGAAATCTTGCACCAGCTTAATGACATCCGGATTCAGTCGAAGATATTCCGGAGCACGCCCGCCGGGGATCAACAGTGCGTCGTAATCGGCGGCCCGCGCCTCGGCAAAATTCGCATTTAACGTAAAACGATGCCCCGGCTTTTCACTGTATGTCTGCGCCCCATCAAAATCGTGAATGGCGGTTTGAACGTAGTCACCCTGACTTTTATCCGGACAGACGGCATCCACACGATGCCCAAGCATTTGCAAAGCCTGAAAAGGCACCATCGTTTCATAATCTTCGACATAATCTCCGACCAGCATCAGTATCTTCTTCATTCACATCCCCCACTCACGGTTATTAATGATGAGAAATAACGGCCATCTTTACTATAGTCCACACGGTTCATGGCATTAATAAATACAACAGAACAATCGGCCAGATCACAATCCACGGCAAGGCCCGCCAGACGAGGGCTCAGAGCCAACGGCGTGACATATGTTCATGCTGATAAATATAAATTATATATAAATATATAGTTGAGAAATTTTAATAGTCGCCAGTTTCACTCATTATATAAAACTAAGAGATTGCAACGTATATCTCCTGTGCTATATTTCGCGTGAAATTTACCCGCGATCACTTTATTTATTATTCAATATTTAAAATACGCAGAATATTTATTATCTATTATTATTTTATTCACCTGATATCAGGTAAAAATACGCAAAGGTTAATCCTATGATGACAAGACGTTCATTCGTCAGACAAGGCCTGGTGACTTCAACGAGTATGCTACTCGCCGGTATGACGGGCTTCAGCTTTAGCCAATTTGCCCGCGCAACAGAGAACCGCCGCTGGCAAATGCCTGATGAAGGCGCACCGCATGCGGCAACCTGGATGGCGTTTGGTGCTAGTGCGGAGATCTGGGAGCCTCATCTGCTACCGGTGGTGCAGGAAAACCTGGCGTTAGTTGCCAAAACCATCGCCGCATTTGAACCCGTGAATATGTTAGTACGCGAAGAAGACAGCGAGCTCGCCGCGCGTCTGTGCGGACCGTCAGTCAATCTTCTGGTTCACCCAATAGACGATCTGTGGATCCGCGACACCGGGCCGGTGTTTGTGAAAAGCGCCAGCGGCACGCTCGGCGGAGTGGGATTTAATTTCAACGGCTGGGGCAATAAGCAAGAGCACGAACGAGATGCCGATGTGGCTGAATTTGTTACTGATTACGTTCATGCTGAGTTTATCCGCTCGGTGCTGACTCTGGAAGGTGGCGGTATTGAGGTAGATGGTGAAGGTACAGCAATCATCACCGAGAGCTGCGTGCTTAACTCCAACCGTAATCCTGGCGTCAGCAAAGCCGAATGCGAAGAAGAACTTAAGCGACTGCTAGGTCTGGAGAAAATCATCTGGTTGCCGGGTATTGCCGGCAAGGATATTACCGACGGCCATACAGATTTTTACGCCCGATTCACGCATCCGGGTACGGTGGTGGCGGGTCTTGAGCAGGATCCGTCATCCTTTGATTACGCGATCACCCGACGTCATCTGGACATATTACGGGCCGCCACGGATGCCAAAGGCCGACGGTTGGAGGTAGTCACGCTGGAAGGACCTTCTACCATCCGCCAGACTTATGCGAGCGATGATTTCGCCGCGGGGTATATCAATTTTTATCTGTGTAATGATGCCGTCATTGCACCGCAATTTGGCGATAAGCGCACCGATCGTAATACCCATACTATTTTGCAGGAGCTGTTTGCCGATCGTGAAATTATTCAGTTGAATATCGACGGTATCGCTGCCGGTGGCGGCGGTATTCACTGCGCGACACAGCAGCAGCCTCGTTAATGATTAACAATTGAGTGTGTTGTGGGAAGGTGGGGAAACTCACTTTCCTGGCAATAAAAAAATGATTCCCTTAGAAAGATGCCTCCGTAGGTTAAATTTTAATAAACAAAGCACCTAATTAACATTTATGAAATAAATACCATTAAAAGATAACACTTTAATAGCTTTCATCGATCTTTCATGGTATTTATGATCTGCTAAACCTATCGATAAAATCTATCAAAAGATTTATATTGATCGTTATTATCGATCGTATATTCTGTCTTAAATAATGACTTCTGACGCAACTTTTATTATCAGTACAGCCACAAAGATTGTTCTCCCCTGCGTTGTGAAACACAGTGAAATTATCGAGGGTCACATTTAAAAAATCCATATAACATATTTTAGAATAGTTTTCAATTAGCGAAAACATCCAAAAATACACATTTCAAACCTCTAGTCTAACCTGTTTTAAGTAGATGACTTAAATCGAGAACGGTGATAACTCACTGAGAATTGCGAATGATGATATTGCTAAGAAAAACGGAAAGTATAAATTTCATTAATACATTTAGAGACTATTTTTGTGTCGGCATCGCGTTTTTTGCATTACAGCTGGTCGCAGGTCATCTCAGTAAGCAAGAGGATGTTGCGGGTATAACACTGCATTTTTACGATCTCACTTTACCTCTCATTTCTGCACTGCTGGTTTTATACCGGCAAAAGGCGCTGCCAATTTTGGCTGCCTTTTTCTTGTATGCGCTTTACTCTTACTCTTTATCTTCGGTATTCACACTAACGGCTCAGCTACTGGCTGCTCTCATTAGCCAGACACTCTACTTTTTCTCGACAGGCAAACGAGGCGCGGTTAGCTTTGGTCGTAGCCAGCTTACAACCCTGCGTATTGTCTGGCTCGTGTGTTGCAACGCCTTACTATTCATCTCAATTGATCACTGGTTCCAATCGAACACAGCCTCTGCACCGATCGCAAACCTTTTTACACTACAAACATTAATTAACTTACAGTGGCTGATGAACTCTTGCCTGACTGGCATCCCTTTTTGTTATCTGTTGCTTAGAAGCGTTCAAAATCCTGCATGGTGCATTCTATACATTAGACAAGTAAAGGCGCTGATAAAATCCGGCCCTCCTATTCTGTATCAAGTATTATGGCTGGTGTTGTTACTCTGCATTATGTCCGCTTTGATCGTCATCAGAGAGGATATTCTTATATTTACAGACTATTCATTACTGTGGTTACTTCCAGTAATGCTATGGGGAGTGATCTGTATTGGCCATGCTTTTATATCTCCTGTATGGGTAACAATGCTTATCCTGTTGGGATATTATATAAACAGTTATATTCCACCTGCTAACTATAATAATTATTTACATAGTCTCGTGATTTCCTCCACGATAGTGTTTGTCTTTTCTATTACGATTGTTGTTACCGGTGTACTTGTGGTTCATAACCGAAAATATCTCCGCCGCCTCAAACAACTTTTTAGATCAGAGCCTAACACCGGACTGCCTAACTTTCAGGCCCTGCAAATGGACATCCGTAAACACGCAACAGAGTGCTTGTGTTACATCCGTTGTACAGAGTTGAATACGCTGGAGCAAACTCACGGAATAGAATTCCGTTTTGAATTTGTAAAAGCGCTAAGTGCATATGTACGTAAATTGATTAAGGGTACAGGTGACATTTATTACGCACCAGGTCATGGAATAATTCTTCGCCTTAATGCTGTCCCTGATATTCCTGATCTCTACAAGGACCTAAACTCTTTTCGTTTTATCTGGAAGGACTACCAATTAGGGCTATCTTGTGGTGTGGCATATACCACCGAGAAAAACCTGATTAAAAATTTATCTCAAGCAATTAAGCATCTTAATACCCAAAGCTACATCTCGTTAATGCAGGGGCAACCGTTGTTACTCAGCCCGCAAGTGCCAGGTGATAAAATTGTCAGCCAGGCTGTCATTCGTCATATGTTGCAAAAGGCAATTGACAGAAAGTCGTTTGAGCTTATGGCTCAACCCATCGTATCAACGATGCTGGTTGTTCAGCCGATCGTTTCAACCACGGGACTGACACGTTATCACGAGATACTTATTCGGATCAAAATGGTTGATGGTAAGTTAATCTTTCCAGACACCATCCTACCGGTTGCTCGCGAGGCAGGATTACTTCCTGCGCTGGATATCACTGTTATAGAGCAAACATTTCGTTTTATACAGTCACGGCAGAAATCTGACCCTAATAGTCACTTCTCCATTAATCTGACGCCTGACTCGCTTAATAAAATTGATTTTCTTGATAATGTTTTTACATTGTTTAGAAAATACTCAATAGCACCTGAACGTATAATATTTGAAGTTATTGAATCAGATATCATTGACAACGCTAATGTCACTGATGTTCTGAGAGCACTACGTAAAGCCGGTTCTAAAATTGCTATTGATGATTTTGGCACAGGAGCATCAAGCTATTCACGACTACGAACGTTAGACGCAGATATTCTGAAAATTGATGGTTCCTTCATCCGTAATATATTGACCGATGAATTTAGTCGATGCGCCGTCAGATCCTTCTGCGAAGTAGCAAAACTCAAAAACATGGAAGTAGTCGCTGAGTTTGTTGAAAATGAGGAAATTGAAAAGATGCTAATTACGATGGGTATTGGTTGGTTACAGGGATACCATATAGGGAAACCCGTTCCTATTGAGTTGGCTGAATTATAATTCAGTAATTATAATAATAATTATATTCCTACATTGATTTACTTACCGGCTCCCGTGCCGGTTTTTTTATTCCCTAAAACAAGCAGGACTTTAATTAAAGCAGGTATGCCGCGACCGTTTGCCGCGACATACCGTGTTTCATTTTTACCTCAACTCAGCCGAATGCTACGGCCTATTCAGCTTCCATCACTCCCAGGCGCGCTCAGATTTCGCGGCGTCAAACTGCGGCGGCGGTTTGCGAAAACGTCCGGTCAGCCAGGCAAGATACACCAGCCCAACGCCGGCCCATACCAGACCCAGCGTCAGCGATGTCACCTCAAGATTCACCCACAGTACGGCAACCGTGGCGGCACCGACCATTGGCAATACCAGATAGTGCAGCTTCTCCTGCCAGGTATGCTTGCGTCCTTCACGACGCCAGAAGTGGTTAAACACGGAGAGATTAACGAACGTAAAGGCCACCAGCGCACCAAAGTTAATCAACGCCGTGGCAGTCACCAGGTCAAAAAACAGGGCCGACAGCGCCACAATCCCGACCATGATGACGTTCAACGCGGGAGTACGCCATTTGGGATGGACATAACCAAAGTACTTCTCCGGGAAGACGTTATCGCGGCCCATCACGTACAGCAGACGCGAAACGCTGGCATGCGACGCCAGACCTGAAGCCAGCGTATTCACAAAGGTGGTACACAGGAAAATAGACTGGAACAGCTTGCCGCCGACGTACAGCGCAATCTCCGGTAGCGCCGCATCCGGGTCTTTGAATCGGCTAATGTCCGGGAAGAACAGTTGCATAAAGAACGAGGCGGCAATGAAGATCAGCCCACCGTACAGCGCGGTAAGAAAAATAGCTTTCGGGATGGTGCGCGCAGCATCCGGCGTCTCTTCAGATAGAGTCGTCACCGCGTCAAAGCCGAGAAACGAGAAGCAGACAATGGTCGCCCCGGTGATAATCGGGATCAAATGCGCATTCTGGCTGATAAACGGTTGCAGCGACCAGACAGTCCCAACCCCTTCCCCTTTGTGCAGCCCCTGCACCACGAGGAAAATGAACACCACGATGATCGCCACCTGCACCAGTACAAAAAGCGCATTGAAGTTCGCTACCAGATTAACGCTTTTCAGATTGGCCGCGGTGAGGATCGCGACGAACATCACCACCCAAATCCATGGCGCAACCCCCGGGAACAGCGCGGAAAGGTAAATTTTCGCCAATAGTACGTTAATCATCGGCAGGAAAAGGTAGTCAAGCAGTGACGACCAGCCGACCATAAACCCGACATGCGGGTTGATCGCTTTTTGCGCATAGGTATAGGCCGAACCGGCCTGTGGAAACTGGCGCACCAGCTTTCCATAACTGATGGCGGTAAACAGTACTCCCGCCAGGGCCAGCAGGTAGGAGGCCGGAACATGGCCATTGCTGATACCCGAAACAATGCCAAAGGTGTCAAACACCGTCATCGGCGTGAGATAGGCAAGCCCCATCACCACCACCTGCCACAGCTTCAGGGATTTACGCAGCTGTGCTTTGCCCGGCTGGGCAGAACGATCAGCAGAAGAGTTAGTCGACATAGTTTTCCTCCCCGCTACGAGTCCAGATCTGCGTTCGAAACGTGGGTACAGCAGACCTGGGTCGTGTCGGGGAGGAATGGCATAAAAAAGGCGTCAATGGGGTACGGCACAGATGCGGTCCGTATTTACTGCGGGAGCCATGAATACTCACGCGGGGCGGGTTTTTAAACATTGGCATCATCACATTTCCTCGTCACAAACTCTGTCGGTTATCTGAAGACCCGTTGTCGCCCGCGCTCCATTACGCGACATCCGGGAAATGGCAGGTATTCCTGCAATTTTTACGGGCTGGCTCCGCTCAGCCCGCATGATGCGACTTCTTTTTCAATGACCTGTACAACGGTCAGGCGTTTTTCAGCATCCACTCAATTTCAGTGTCGGTAATCAGACGTTCAAACTGGATAAGTTCATCGTTTTTACAGGCGTGATACACATGGCTAAACCGCTCACCCAATAGTTCACGCAGACTGTCATTTTGCATAAACTCCCACAGCGCATCGCTCTGGCGAATCGGGAACGGCAGCCCTTCCTGCTCCAGACCGTTACCCTCCACTTCTTCTTGTAACGGCAGTTCGTTATCCAGACCGTGAAGGATCCCCGCCAGAATGGTCGACATCACCAGATACGGGTTGGCATCAGCCCCCGCTACGCGATATTCAACCCGATGGTTATCACGGTCGCCGCAGGGAATACGCAGCGCCACCGTCCGGTTGTTATGCCCCCAGGACGCCTGGGTCGGAACATACATCCCCGGCTGGAAGCGGCGATAGGAGTTCACATTCGGCGCCAGCAGCGCCATTGATGCGGGCATCAGATCAATCATCCCAGCGAGCGCACGCTTTAATAACGCGGAATCATCGCCATTCGCATCAGCCAGCACGTTCTCACCTTTGTTATTCATTACGCTGATGTGGATATGCATCCCGCTACCGGCATGCTCCTCATAAGGTTTTGCCATAAAAGTGGCATGCATCTTATGTTTCTCCGCCACCAGCCGTACCAGACGTTTCAGCGCCAGCGCGTCATCGCAGGCGTCGAGCACGTTGTCGGTATGGTAGAGGTTGATTTCAAACTGCCCAGGAGAGGCTTCAGCCACCGCGCCGTCAGCCGGGATCAGCTGTAAACGGGCCAGTTCATCGATATCGTTCAGCACATCCGCAAAGTGGTTCAGGTTATCAACCGAATAAACCTGACTTTGGGTATTACGATCGTCCGTTCCCGGCGCGCATGGCGGCTGCAGATAACCTTCGGGGTCACGCTTACGATCGAGTAAATAGAACTCCAGCTCTACCGCTACGACGGGGAACAGACCGCGCTGGCGAAGTTTCTGCCAGAGTCGGTTTAGTACGTTCCGCGGCTCAACGTCAAAGGGAGCGCCATCTTCATCCAGCATCGTCAGCATCATCTGCGCAATAAATTCCGGATCGGCAGCCGAAGGGGTTAACGTACCTGCCACGGGTACACAGGTCCGATCGGGTTCGCCAAGCTCCTGGCCTAATCCCGCCTCTTCGACCACATTGCCCAGAATATCCATCGCGAAAACGGATGCCGGGAAATAGCAGCCTTTCTCTAACTTATGCAATCCCGCAACGGGAAGGCGCTTACCGCGAAAACAGCCATTAAGGTCGGTTAACAACACATCCACATACTGCGTATTAGGATAGCGTTCCAGATATTGCTTAACTTCGCGCGCAAACGCGCTACTTCGTCTCTCTTCAGAATGCTGAACAAAATTCTCAACTTCTACGATATTGGTTTCCATGATTCACCGCCGTTGGCCTGGTAAGCTGTTCTGTGATTTGACTGTTAAATATAATGTCCACCCTTCGACTCTGGATGCAAACAAATTGTTTGTCAAATGTTAAATTAAGTTTGCTAGAAGGTTATTCCGCTGCTAGATTGAGAAAATAATGAACGGAATGGCACAACAAGGAACCGTTTGGCAATAATTTATTCCAAAACGTGAGGTCGATCATGGGCAATATATTTGACAAGCCAGTTATTGGTGTAGTGATGTGTAGGAACAGGCTTAAGGGTCACCAGACCCAGACTCTGCAAGAAAAGTACCTGAATGCGGTATTAAATGCCGGTGGATTACCGATAGCGCTTCCCCATGCGCTTGCGGAACCCGAATTGTTGAACGCGCTGTTACCGAAACTGGACGGTATCTTCCTGCCAGGAAGCCCAAGCAATGTGCAGCCGCACCTCTATGGTGAAAATGGCGATGAGTCTGACGCCGATCCCGGGCGTGATCTTCTGAGCATGGCGCTAATTACCGCCGGGCTCGAAAGGCGCATTCCCATTTTCGCCATCTGCCGGGGCTTACAGGAATTAGTTGTCGCCACTGGCGGGACTCTGTATCGTCGCCTGTGCGATCACTCACAGTTCCTGGAACATCGTGAAGATGCGGAACTCCCGGTGGAGCAGCAATATGCACCATCTCATGAAGTCCAGGTTCAACAGGGAGGATTGCTATCTCAGTTAGTACCAGGTTGCAGCACGTTTTGGGTTAACTCCTTGCATGGTCAGGGCGCAAAAACCCTTGGCCCGCAGCTGCGCGTGGAAGCACGCTCGCAGGATGGATTAGTGGAAGCTGCCAGCGTCCATGACCATCCTTTCGCGCTCGGCGTGCAGTGGCACCCGGAATGGAACAGTAGCGAATACGCCCTGTCGCGTTTGTTACTTGAAGGTTTTATCACCGCTTGTCAGAACCACCTCGCTGAAAAACAGCGACTCTGACCACTACAGTTAAGGAAATGCAATTATGAGCGATGACGGCCTGGCGCCGGGTAAACGTTTGTCAGAGATCCGCCAGCAATTGGGTCTTTCGCAGCGTCGTGCCGCCGAACTGTCTGGGTTAACGCATAGCGCCATCAGCACCATAGAGCAGGATAAAGTCAGTCCTGCCATCAGTACGCTGCAAAAGCTATTGAAAGTATATGGGCTGTCGCTCTCCGAGTTCTTCGCGGAACCGGAAAAGCCTGACGAACCGCAGGTGGTTATCAATCAGGATGATTTGATTGAGATCGGGAGTCAGGGAGTATCCATGAAGCTGGTACACAACGGAAATCCGAATCGTACGCTGGCAATGATGTTTGAAACCTATCAGCCAGGCACGACAACCGGGGAGAGAATTAAACACCAGGGTGAAGAGATTGGCACAATACTGGAAGGTGAAGTGATACTGACCATCAATGGTCAAACGTATCCTCTTGTTGCAGGGCAAAGCTATGCCATTAACACCGGCATACCACACAGCTTCAGCAACACCTCGGCAGGGATCTGCCGCATCATTAGTGCCCACACTCCCACCACTTTCTAATAAGTAGCGGCCTGAGTTTCTCAGGCCTTCTTAAATAACGCGCATTAACAGGGTACATCCCTGGGGCATCGTGCAGCCTGATTTTGCCTGAAAAAGATCAGCAACGAACTTTATCTTATTGATATAAAAGGAGTAGCTATGAACTTTCAGAATCTTAAATATTGGCGTGAGAAAGCCAGCCATTATTCACCAGAGACCCGTTTATTTATTAACGGCGAATATTGTGCCGCCGCTGATAACGAAACTTTTATTACGCTGGATCCGGCAGGACAACGTCCTCTGGCTAAAGTCGCCCGCGGTAAAAAAGCGGATGTGGACCGCGCGGTCACCGCAGCCCGTACCGTCTTTGAACGCGGAGACTGGTCGCAAGCATCACCCGCAGAGCGCAAAGCGGTACTGCACAAACTCGCCGATTTAATGGAGCAGCATCACGAGGAGCTGGCGCTACTGGAAACGCTCGATACCGGTAAACCGATTCGCCATAGCCTGCGTGATGATATTCCCGGCGCGGCACGCGCCATCCGCTGGTATGCCGAAGCTATAGATAAAGTCTATGGCGAAGTTGCCACCACCTCGGTGAACGATCTGGCACTGATTGTGCGCGAACCGGTAGGCGTGATTGCCGCCATTGTACCGTGGAATTTTCCTCTGCTGCTGGCCTGCTGGAAACTCGGCCCGGCACTGGCTGCGGGTAACAGCGTGATCCTCAAGCCTTCCGAAAAATCACCGCTGACCGCCATTCGCCTGGCTGCGCTGGCTAAAAAAGCAGGTTTGCCCGATGGCGTTCTCAGCGTTGTTAGCGGGTATGGTCACGAAGCGGGTCAGGCGTTGTCACAACATCCGGATGTTGATGTGATCACCTTTACCGGCTCGACCCGTACCGGCAAGCAACTGCTCAAAGACGCTGGCGACAGCAACATGAAACGCGTCTGGCTGGAGGCCGGAGGTAAAAGCGCCAATATCGTGTTTGCCGACTGCCCGGATCTGCCGAAAGCCGCCGCTAATGCAGCGGCAGGCATTTTCTACAACCAGGGTCAGGTCTGTATCGCCGGTACGCGCCTGCTGCTGGAAGAGAGTATTGCCGACGAATTTATCGCGCTGCTGAAAGAGCAGGCGAAAAACTGGCAGCCTGGCAACCCGCTGGATCCGGAAACCACGATGGGCACGCTTATCGACAATGCGCATGCCGACACCGTAGACACGTTTATTCGCGACGGTGAAGCGCAAGGCACGCTGGCGCTGGATGGCCGCAGCCACGTACATCCCGCCGCTATCGGCCCGACGATTTTTGTCGATACCGCACCGCAGGCCCACGTCAGCCGCGATGAAATCTTCGGCCCGGTACTGGTCATCACCCGTTTTAGCAGCGAAGCCGAAGCTCTGGCGCTGGCTAACGACAGTGACTACGGCCTCGGCGCCGCGGTCTGGACCCGCGATTTGTCGCGCGCCCACCGTATGAGCCGTCGCCTGAAAGCCGGCTCAGTCTTCGTGAATAACTACAACGACGGTGATATGACCGTGCCGTTCGGCGGTTATAAGCAAAGCGGTAACGGACGCGATAAATCCCTGCATGCGCTGGAAAAATTTAGCGAACTGAAAACCATCTGGATCTCCCTGGAGTCTTAATCATGACTGAACATACCAGCAGTTATTACGCCGCAAGCGCCAATCAGTACGAACCGTTTCCGACCCTTAGCGAATCGGTTAGCTGTGATGTTTGTGTCGTGGGCGGTGGTTATACCGGACTCTCCTCCGCCCTGCATTTAGCGGAAATGGGTTACGACGTGGTGCTACTGGAATCCGCGCGTATTGGTTTCGGGGCCAGCGGACGTAACGGCGGTCAGTTGGTGAACTCCTACAGTCGTGATATCGACGTCATCGAACGTACCTATGGCCCGGACACCGCTAAAATGCTCGGTGGAATGATGTTTGAAGGCGGCAATATCATCCGCGAACGCATCAAGCGTTATCAGATCGAATGCGACTATCGTCCCGGCGGGCTGTTTGTAGCGCTGAACCACAAACAGATGGAAACGCTGGAAGAGCAGAAGTCGAACTGGGAACGCTACGGCAACACGCAGCTTGAACTGTTAGACAGCAGTGAAATTCGTCGCGAAGTCAGCAGCGATCGTTATGTCGGCGCGCTGCTCGACCACAGCGGTGGTCATATTCACCCGCTGAACCTGGCGATTGGCGAAGCTAACGCCATTCGTCTGAACGGCGGACGCGTCTACGAACAGTCGCCAGTCACCCGTATTCAGCACACCAGCCCGGCGGTGGTCAGCACTGAAAAAGGCCAGGTGACGGCCCGCTTTGTGATCGTCGCGGGCAACGCCTATCTCGGTGACAAACTGGAACCAGCGCTGGCAAAAAGCAGCATGCCGTGCGGCACGCAGGTGTTAACCACCGAACCGCTGTCGGCGGAGATGGCGCGCTCGCTGATCCCGAAAAACTACTGTGTGGAAGATTGTAACTACCTGCTCGATTACTACCGTCTGACCGGAGATAACCGCCTGCTGTACGGCGGTGGTGTGGTCTACGGCGCTCGCGATCCGGACGATATTGAGCGTCTGGTAATGCCGAAACTGCTGAAGACCTTCCCGCAATTGCAGGGGGTAAAAATTGATTACCGCTGGACCGGTAATTTCCTGTTAACGCTGTCTCGTATGCCGCAGTTCGGCCGTCTTGATACCAACATTTACTATATGCAGGGTTACAGCGGCCACGGCGTGACCTGTACTCACCTGGCAGGACGCCTGATTTCCGAACTGCTGCGCGGGGATGCCGAGCGCTTTGACGCGTTCGCCAAACTGCCGCACTACCCGTTCCCGGGAGGCCGCAGCCTGCGCATTCCGTTTACCGCCATGGGGGCGGCATATTACAGCTTACGCGATCGCCTTGGGGTTTAAGTTCTTCCGCGATAAACCCGACGCACAGGGCGATCCCCCCTGTGCGTTTTTTTATTCCTGGAAAGCGAAAAACAGGTAACAGGCACGAAAATATCGCAATAGGACATAACCACACTCTTTGCATTGTTTCTCCCTTCCGATCGGATACGCTTTTTTAGATATCGCTGGCGGCATGCGCCAGAACTCAACGGGGGAAGAAACGCGTGTTATGAATACGAATAACGAGGAGACCTTTTATCAGGCGATGCGTCGCAAAGGCGTAAGTAGACGCAGTTTTCTCAAATATTGTAGCCTCGCGGCTACATCGCTGGGGTTGGGAGCAGGAATGACGCCCAGAATTGCCTGGGCGCTGGAGAACAAACCCCGAATCCCGGTAGTCTGGATCCACGGGCTGGAATGCACCTGCTGCACCGAATCATTTATCCGCTCCTCTCACCCACTTGCCAAAGACGTCATCCTCTCCCTGATTTCCCTCGATTACGACGACACGCTGATGGCCGCCGCCGGAACGCAGGCCGAAGAGGTATTTGAAGACATTCTGAGCCGCTACCACGGCCGATACATTCTGGCAGTCGAAGGCAACCCTCCGCTGGGCGAGCAAGGAATGTTTTGCATCAGCAGCGGGCGCCCTTTTATTGAAAAGCTAAAAAGAGCCGCAGCAGGTGCCAGCGCGATTATCGCCTGGGGAACCTGCGCCTCTTGGGGCTGCGTGCAGGCTGCCCGGCCTAACCCTACCCAGGCTACGCCGATCGATAAGGTGATCACCGATAAGCCGATCGTGAAAGTGCCCGGCTGCCCGCCGATTCCGGATGTCATGAGCGCCATCATTACCTACATGGTGACATTTGATCGTTTGCCTGAACTCGATCGTCTGGGTCGTCCGCTGATGTTCTATGGTCAGCGTATTCACGATAAATGCTACCGCCGCGCCCACTTTGACGCCGGGGAGTTCGTTGAGAGTTGGGACGATGACGCCGCCCGCAAAGGCTATTGCCTGTACAAAATGGGCTGCAAAGGGCCAACCACCTATAACGCCTGTTCCACCACCCGCTGGAATGGTGGCGTTTCCTTCCCCATCCAGTCCGGCCACGGTTGTCTGGGATGTTCGGAAAACGGCTTCTGGGATCGCGGTTCGTTCTACAGTCGCGTGGTTGATATTCCGCAAATGGGGACGCATTCAACCGCCGATACCGTGGGCCTCACCGCGCTAGGCGTCGTGGCGGCCGGTGTCGGTGTTCACGCAGTCGCCAGCGCCGTCAATCAACACAACCGCCACAAACAGCAACTAGCCGACGCCGGACAACAGTCTCCAGACAATAAGGATAAACAGGCATGAGCAATTCGTATCAAACCCAGGGATATACCTTAAACAATGCCGGTCGCCGTCTGGTTGTCGACCCCATCACGCGCATTGAAGGCCATATGCGTTGTGAAGTGAACATTAATGAGCAGAACATCATCACCAACGCGGTTTCCTGCGGCACTATGTTCCGCGGGCTGGAGATCATTCTACAGGGGCGCGACCCGCGCGATGCCTGGGCATTTGTCGAACGAATCTGCGGAGTGTGCACCGGCGTACATGCGCTCGCCTCGGTCTATGCCATTGAGGACGCTATTGGCATAAAGGTGCCCGACAACGCCAACATCATTCGCAATATTATGCTGGCGACGCTGTGGTGCCACGACCATCTGGTGCACTTTTACCAGTTAGCCGGAATGGACTGGATTGACGTGCTGAATGCCCTAAAAGCAGATCCGCGCGCCACATCGCAGCTGGCACAAAGCCTTTCAGCCTGGCCGATGTCTTCTCCAGGCTACTTCTTTGACGTCCAAAATCGCCTGAAGAAATTTGTCGAAGGCGGTCAGTTGGGGATTTTTCGCAACGGTTACTGGGGACATCCGCAGTACAAGCTGTCGCCAGAGGCCAACCTGATGGGCTTTGCCCACTATCTGGAAGCGCTCGATTTTCAGCGCGAGATCATCAAAATCCATACGGTGTTTGGCGGTAAGAATCCGCATCCGAACTGGATTGTCGGTGGGATGCCGTGCGCTATCAATATCGATCAGAGCGGCGCGGTAGGCGCAGTCGATATGGAACGCCTGAACCTGGTGCAGTCGATCATCACCCGCACCGCTGATTTCATCAACAACGTCATGGTGCCTGACGCGCTGGCTATCGGCCAGTTCAATAAACCCTGGAGCCAGATTGGCACCGGGCTTTCTGATAAGTGCGTCTTAAGCTACGGCGCGTTCCCGGATATCGCCAATGACTTCAGCGCGAAGAGCCTGTTGATGCCTGGCGGCGCGGTGATTAATGGTGATTTTAACAACGTCATGCCGGTGGACATGGACGATCAGCAGCAAATTCAGGAGTTTGTCGATCATGCCTGGTATCGTTATCCGGACGATCAATTAGGTCGCCACCCGTTCGAAGGGATTACTGAACCCTGGTACAACCCGGGCGATGTCAAAGGCAGCGATACCGATATCAAGCAGCTCAACGAACAGGAACGCTACTCGTGGATTAAAGCCCCGCGCTGGCGGGGACACGCTATGGAAGTTGGGCCGTTGGCGCGTACGCTGATTGCCTATCACAAAGGGGATGCCGCCACGATTGAATCCGTGGATCGCATGATGTCCGCCCTCAAGCTGCCGCTGTCGGGTATGCAATCAACGCTGGGACGTATTCTGTGTCGCGCGCACGAAGCGCAGTGGGCCGTGAGCAAGCTGCAATATTTCTTCGACAAGCTGATGACCAACCTGAAAAACGGCAATCTGGCTACCGCAAATACCGAAAAGTGGGAGCCTGAAAGTTGGCCGCAGCACTGTCGCGGGATCGGTTTTACCGAAGCGCCGCGCGGAGCATTAGGCCACTGGGCATCGATTCGCGACCAGAAGATCGACCTGTATCAATGCGTGGTGCCGACCACCTGGAATGCCAGCCCGCGCGATCCAAAGGGACAAATTGGCGCTTACGAGGCGGCGCTGATGGGCACCCAAATGGCGATACCGGATCAACCGTTGGAGATCCTGCGCACCTTGCACAGCTTCGACCCCTGCCTGGCATGTTCAACCCACGTACTCGGCAACGACGGCAGCGAACTTATCGCCGTCCAGGTTCGCTAAGCGTTAAGGAACGGAACGATGACTGGAAAAACATCCCCACGCGTCGGGGAGGCGCGTGATACCGCCACCAGCCACTATGTGTTTGAAGCGCCAGTACGCTTGTGGCACTGGCTGACGGTGGGCTGCATGTTGGTGTTGATGGTGACCGGATACTTCATTGGCCGACCGCTGCCGTCGGTCAGCGGTGAGGCCACTTATCTGTTCTACATGGGCGACATCCGGCTGGTGCATTTCGCCGCCGCCATGGTGTTCACGGTGATACTGTTGATGCGCATTTACTGGGCCTTCGTCGGTAACCGCTATTCACGCGAACTGTTTATCGTGCCGATCTGGCGGCGCAGCTGGTGGCAGGGTGCGTATTCTGTGGTGCGTTGGTATCTGTTTCTGGAAAAAAAACCGGGAGATGATATCGGTCATAACCCCATCGCGCAGGCGGCGATGTGCGGTTATTTCCTGCTTTCCGTTTTTATGATCCTCACCGGTTTTGCCTTATACAGCGAACATAGCCAGTACGCCATTTTTATCCCTTTCCGCTATGTGACGGAGTTTTTCTACTGGACCGGCGGGAACTCTCTCGATATCCACAGCTGGCATCGGTTAGGGATGTGGTTCATCGCCGCCTTCATCGTAGGCCATGTGTATATGGCGATTCGTGAGGACATCATGTCTGACGAGACCGTCATCTCAACCATGATTAACGGCTTTCGTAGTCATAAGTTTCCTAAGGGTCAGCACGATAAGGAGGCGTCATGAGCGAACCTAACGTCATCGTGATGGGCTTAGGCAACCTGCTGTGGGCAGATGAAGGGTTTGGTATTCGCCTCGCTGAGCGCCTGTACGCTCATTATCACTGGCCTGAATCGGTAGAGATTGTTGACGGCGGCACGCAGGGACTGAATCTGCTGGGCTACGTTGAGCAGGCCAGCCATTTGCTGCTGCTTGACGCCATCGACTACGGGCTCGCGCCAGGCACCCTGCAAACTTACGCCGGAGACAAAGTCCCGAGTTACCTCAGCGCCAAAAAAATGAGTCTGCATCAGAACAGCTTCTCTGAAGTGCTGGCTCTGGCGGATATTCGCGGCCATCTCCCCGCGCACATCGCTCTGGTGGGACTACAGCCGGTACAGCTGGACGACTATGGCGGCAGCCTGACCGACATCGCGCGCGCTCAGCTCCCGGCGGCAGAACAGGCCGCGCTTACGCAACTGGCCGCGTGGGGCATTGCGCCACAGATAAGCGATGAAACGCGTTGCCTGAACTATGACTGCCTGTCGATGGAAAACTATGAAGGCGTGCGTATTCGCCAGTATCGCGTAACGCTGGAGAGATAATTAACATGTTGAATGACCAAGCGTTTTCTGCGCTATGGCAGCGAATGCTGGCTAAGGGCTGGCAACCGCTGAGCGCATCTGAACTGGATGACTGGATAACCCGCGTGCGTAATGGCGTGGTCCTGCTCAGTAGCGATCCTCGCCGTACACCGGAAGTCAGCGATAACCCGGTCATGATTGCCGAGTTGCTCCGCGAGTTTCCCCAGTTTGACTGGCACATCGCCATGGCGGATCTTGAACACAGCGAGGCGATCGGC
Organism: Citrobacter sp. Cpo061; assembly: GCF_030332845.1. Lineage (NCBI taxonomy): Bacteria > Pseudomonadati > Pseudomonadota > Gammaproteobacteria > Enterobacterales > Enterobacteriaceae > Citrobacter > Citrobacter sp. Cpo061. The sequence continues at coordinate 64,469 of NZ_JAOWHB010000050.1, read as the reverse complement.
GATCGCTTTGGCGTGTTCCGTTTTCCGGCTACCCTGGTGTTTACCCAAGGTGAGCTGCGCGGCATTCTCAGCGGTATCCACCCGTGGGCCGACTTGCTCAACCTGATGCGTCCCCTCGTTGAAGAACGTATACCGCCGGAGTCTGCATGATGAGCGATTCCTTTTTTCATCTGCTGGGGCCAGGAACGCAGCCAGGTGATGACTGCTTCAGCATGAATCCCTTGCCCCTCACCTGCCAGGTCAACAGCGACCCCAGCATGGCAACACTGGAAAACTGTCCGCACAGTCCGGCGGTGATGGCATTGTTAGCCGATGTGCGCCACCAGCTCACCCAGAGAATTCCCGCCAAACCGGATGTGCTGGGATGGGATTTATCCTCGCTCAATGCAGACGATCTCACCTTTCTGAATACGCTACTCGGCGAAGGCGAAGTTTCCGTGCGCATTCAGCATGCTGACGGCAGGGCGAGCGAGATTCAGGAGTCGATTTTCTGCGGTATCTGGCGGGTGCGTTGTCAGAATGACAAGGGGCAATGGCAGGAACATCTGGAAGTAGGCAGCGCACCACGGGCACTTTGGCAGGCGGCAACAATCAATACGCTGCCGGACGATAGCCTGCTGCCTCCGCCTATAGATGGGTTGATGAATGGCCTGACGCTGGCCCAGGAATTGCTGGCGCACGTGCGCGATCCGGCAGCGCAACCCCATAGCATTAACCTCACCCAACTGCCGATTAGCGACGCGGATCGCCTGTTCCTCGCCCGCCTGTGCGGCGAAGGGCACATTCAAATCCGCACCATCGGCTACGGCGAGAGCCAAATCGACGCCACGGCGCTGCGCCATGTCTGGCATGTTCGCTGTCTGGATACCCTGAAAGGGCTTCTGCTTGAGAGTTATGAGATCTGTCCGTTGCCGGAACTGGTGTTGGCCGCACCGGAAGATCTGCTCGACTCGCTCGAGCGCCTGGATGAAGTCTGCGGCTGGCTGGCATCCGGCCCGCCGGCCTGATCCCCCTCTTTAGACCCGCGTACTTTTCTACTGCGGGTCTGGCGTTTTCTTCCTTACCTATTCACTCTCTAATGCCTGATGGAGTTCGCATGTGGGACGTCATTGACTTATCGCGCTGGCAGTTTGCGCTGACCGCGCTGTACCATTTTCTGTTTGTTCCCCTGACGCTGGGGCTGATTTTTTTGCTAGCCATCATGGAAACCCTGTTCGTGGTGACCGGCAAAACAGTCTACCGCGACATGACGCGTTTCTGGGGAAAGCTATTCGGTATTAACTTTGCGCTCGGCGTGGCAACCGGCCTGACCATGGAGTTTCAGTTCGGTACTAACTGGTCGCTCTATTCCAACTATGTGGGTGATATTTTCGGTGCCCCGCTGGCGATGGAAGCCTTGATGGCCTTCTTTCTTGAATCCACCTTCGTGGGGCTGTTCTTCTTTGGCTGGCAGCGCTTAAACAAGTATCAGCATTTACTGGTGACCTGGCTGGTTGCGTTTGGCTCTAACATTTCGGCCCTGTGGATCCTCAACGCCAACGGCTGGATGCAATATCCAACTGGCGCTCACTTTAATATTGATACCCTGCGCATGGAGATGACCAGCTTTAGCGAGCTGGTCTTTAACCCCGTCAGCCAGGTGAAATTTGTGCATACCGTGATGTCTGGTTATGTCACCGGCGCCATGTTTGTGATGTCCATCAGCGCCTGGTATTTGCTGCGTGGTCGCAATCGCGAGTTCGCCCGGCGCTCCTTCGCGGTGGGTTCCGTCTTTGGCACGCTGGCTATCCTCGGCACGCTACAACTGGGTGATAGCTCAGCCTTTGAGGTCGCCCAGCTCCAGCCAGTAAAACTGGCGGCAATGGAGGGCGAATGGCAAACCGAACCGGCCCCCGCGCCCTTTCATGTCATCGCCTGGCCGCAGCAGGAGCAAGAGCGTAACGCCTTTGCCGTGAAAATACCGGCCCTGCTGGGTATTCTGGCGACCCACTCTTTGGATACGCCGGTTCCGGGGCTGAAAAACCTGATGGCGGACGCGCTCCCACGCCTGCAGCGAGGCCGGGAGGCATGGTTACTGATGCAGGAAATTGCCAAAGGTAACCGAACGCCTCAGGTACTGAACGCTTTTCACGCTGTGGAGAAAGATCTGGGTTACGGCATCCTGCTGGCGAACTACGCGCCTGACATGAACCACGTTACGCCAGCGCAATATCAGGCCGCGCAACGCGGCGCCATTCCGCAAGTGGCCCCCGTGTTCTGGAGCTTTCGCATCATGATTGCTTGCGGTTCGCTGCTGCTACTGGTGATGGCGATTGCGTTGATACAGACCTTACGCTGGCGTATCGACCAGCATCGCTGGGTACTGCGCATGACACTATGGAGCCTGCCGCTCCCGTGGATTGCCATCGAAGCTGGCTGGTTTATGACGGAGTTTGGCCGCCAGCCATGGGCGATTCAGGATATTTTGCCGACATGGTACGCCCACTCCGCGCTGAGCGCAGGCCAACTGGCCTTCTCGATGGGGCTAATTCTCACGCTTTACACCCTGTTTTTAATTGCTGAGGTCTACCTGATGCAGAAATACGCGCGCCTTGGTCCAGATGCAATGCATAACCAGCAACCAGCGCAACAACAGGGATAAAGGAGACAATCATGTTGGATTATGAAACGTTGCGGCTCATTTGGTGGCTGCTGATTGGCATCATTCTGGTGGCCTTTATGGTCACTGACGGGTTTGATATGGGGGTCGGCTGCCTGTTACCGCTGATCGCGCGAAACGATGATGAGCGACGGGTGTTAATCAATAGCGTCGGGGCGCACTGGGAAGGTAACCAGGTGTGGCTCATTCTGGCGGGTGGTGCATTATTCGCGGCCTGGCCGCGGGTCTATGCCGCCGCATTTTCGGGGTTTTATGTGGCAATGATCCTGGTGCTGTGTGCCCTTTTCTTTCGCCCGTTGGCCTTTGATTATCGCGGCAAAATAGCCAATGCACGCTGGCGTGCTATGTGGGACACCGGGTTGGTTATCGGGAGCCTGGTCCCTCCTGTTATCTTCGGCGTCGCGTTCGGCAACCTGTTCCTGGGCGTGCCTTTTATCTTCACACCACAGCTTCATGTGCAATACCTGGGCACTTTCTGGCAGTTACTCTCACCCTTTGCGCTGCTGTGCGGCGCATTAAGCCTGATGCTGGTTATTCTGCAAGGAGGCGTGTGGCTCCAGTTGAAGACCGACGGCATTCTTCACCAACGCGCGCTCTCTGCTACCCGTCGTAGCGCAATGCTGGTCGTGCTCTGCTTTCTGTTAGCCGGTTACTGGCTATGGACGGGGATCGACGGCTATGTGCTACTTAGCCAGGATCCGAATGGTCCTTCCAACCCGCTGTTAAAAATGGTAACGACCTCACCGGGCGCGTGGATGGCGCACTTTTATCAGTCACCACTGCTGTTAATTATTCCGCTGCTTGGCATGATTTTCCCGATGCTCGCGATCTATGCCTGCGGGCAACGTCGGGCCGTATGGGGATTTCTGTGCGCTTCACTGACCCAGGCCTGCGTGATCTTCACCGCCGGAATCACCCTGTTTCCGTTTGTGATGCCTTCAAGCGCGTATCCGCTCTCCAGTCTGACGGTGTGGGACAGCACTTCCAGCCAGATGACGCTCAGTATCATGCTGGTTATTGTGCTGATTTTTCTACCGATCGTTCTGCTTTATACCGTGTGGAGTTATTACAAAATGCTGGGACGAATCAATGTAGAAACGATCCGCCGCCACAATCACGAACTTTACTAGGGAGGACCGTACGATGTGGTATCTGTTTTGGTTTGTCGGCATTCTGCTGATGTGCGCACTCTCCACGCTGGCGCTGGTCTGGCTGGAGTCGCGGCAGAAATAATACTGCGCGTGCGCTACGCTTTCTGGCTCCCCGGTTTATTCGGGGAGCTTTTTTATCCCCTTTCCATCAGTTCGCCAAGGCGCCGAATCTGCCGTCCCTGGCTATCGAAATTACCCTCATCGAGCCACAGATCGTAGGCAGGTCGAAGTGTCGGGTACTCGCCGTCGATGATTGAGTACCATGCGGTATCACGATTTCGTCCACGGGTAACAATAGCCTGCCGAAATATACCTTCAAAACTGAAGCCAAAGCGCTCTGCCGCCCTACGGGAAGGCGCATTGAAGGCATCACATTTCCATTCAAAGCGGCGATAGCCCAGATCCTCAAAAACGTACTTTAAAAGCAATGAGATGACTTCCGTTGAAATTCGCGTGCGTTTCATGCGTACGGAGTAAGAAACATGCCCTACCTCAATCACACCATTTGCGGGATCAATCCGCATAAGAGCAAACGTCCCAACAGGTTTCATACTGGTTAAATCGATCACGGCAAAATGCATCGGATCTGTCTGTTCTTCCATGTTTTTTAAATAAACCAGGAAGGCATCAAAAGTTTCAAAAGGCCCGACCGCCAGATATGTCCAGTCACGACAATCGCTTGCTTCGCAGTACGCTTCATACAACTCTTTTGCATGGCGTTCGGTGTTAATGCGTTCAAGCTTACAATAGCGACCTGTAATTTGCTGAGCCTGTGGAAAGGGTGCGCCTTTCCAGTCAGACAAAGTCATACCTACGGGTTGTTGGAATTGATTAAAGACGCCCGGCATATCTGTACCTCTTACAAAACAGAACTAAACCAGCGCAGGGTATGATCAAACTGAGCGGCCCAAAAGAACCACAATGCGTGTTTTTAACGGATCCACACTCTTTAATTATACAAAAAACAGGCGCTATATTTTTGCCCGTAGCGAAAGAAACGTATTTACTGCATTAATGCTAAGAGCGGAATAAATTTTAATTTAAATAACCTGAGCCAAACGGCGAATCCCATCAACAATTGCCTCTACCGGATGATTTGCAAAACCAATCAAAATCCCCTGTCGTGAGATATCGCTCTGGTAATAACGACTTAGTGATAGTATTCCCATCCCTAGTAATCTGGCTTGCTCCTCAACTTCATTTCCGGTTAATCCGTTTTTTAGCCAGCACACAATATGGACGCCAGAGTCAGAAGGCTGCACAATCATTTTATCAGCCAGGTATTCTTGAATAGCATTGACCAGCGCAGTTCTTCTTTCATAGCATGCCTTACGAATTCGGCGCACATGACTGGCATAGTGACCATCCTCAATAAAATTCGCCATCACAGCCTGTTCAAGATAACTGGTGCCAAGATCGGAAAAATATTTCGTCACCATAATTTGCTCTTGTAAACCCGGCGGGACAACTAAAAAACCTAAACGGAATTCCGGGTACATCATTTTAGAAAATGTTCCGGCGTAGATTACGCGTTGATTCTGATCTAATCCTTGCAGAGCTTGTAAAGAACGGTCGGCATAACGGAACTCGCTATTATAGTCATCTTCAAATATCCATGCCTGATTCGACTTCGCCCATTCCAGCAACTCAAAACGCCGGGATAAACTTAACGTTCCACTTAATGGATATTGATCCGACGGGACGACATAGGCCAGCTTAGCGTCAGGAAAATGATCAATACCATAGCGGACGTTCATTCCCTCGCTATCTACCGGTACCGGCCTCACCATCGCGCCAACTGACATGAAGGCTCCGCGAGCGCCTTTGTAACCCGGGTCGTCCAGCCAAACGTCACTTCCTGCCGACAGCAATGCTCGTGCAGTAATGTTCAATGCCTGTTGAATACCATTTACGATGACTATCTGATCTTCGTTACAGTTCACTCCACGCGTTGTTTTAATGTAGCGGCAAACCGCTTTTCTCAAAGGAAGGTACCCGCAAGGATGAGTGTGAGCGCCCAGTTGATGCCGGGATTGTCTCCAGACACGTTGCAGTAGCTTTCCCCATAACGCATGCGGGAAGAGATCCGTACACCCGACACCAACCGCAAATAGGCGGTTCATGCCGCGCCCTTCATACTCATTTGACCACAAATCGCGAACAGGATTATTTCGGCTGTGAACCTGTTCATCAGGCGAGACGGCGTCCCCCGACGCCATCTTTGGATAGCTATTGCTGATACTCCGATCCGGAATATTATGTGAGACATATGTTCCAGACCCTTTACGGGTCAGGATATACCCTTCATCTAAAAGCCTGTCATAACCGGCGATCGCTGAGTTTCGTGAAATTGACATCATCTCGGACAATGCCCTGGTTGATGGCAATTTTGTTCCTGGCGGCAATCGCCCTTCGAGGATGTGATCGCGGAGGATGTGGTAAACCTGCTCCTTAACCGCGCCTTTTCCTAAAACAAATCCTTGAAATAAAGGCGCATTGTTTTTCTTCATTGTATTAACCTTTATACTAAAAGTGGATCCTATCAATATATCGAAAGTGTCTCTTTACGAGAAATTATAAAGTTCTTAGTATCATCATACTAACACATTACTCGTATAAAATATCAGGATATATATGACTAACATGAATACCGTTACTATTGAAAGTGCAGAACAAAAAGACTACGCCAGTTGGCTTCCTTTATGGATAAACTATCAAACATTTTATCGCACTAAAATTTCAGATGAAGTAACAAAATTAACGTGGGAGCGTTTCCTTACCCTGAACGAACCTGTTTATTGTGCTGTTGCCAAATATGATGGAAAAATAGTGGGGCTGGTGCATTATCTCTTTCACCGTTCAACATGGGCAGAATCCAACTATTGCTATCTCGAAGATTTATTTGTTAGCGAAGAGGTACGTGGCCAACATATCGGTAAACAGCTTATCGAGTATGTCCAACAACAAGCCAAAAAACACCACGCGTCAAGATTATACTGGCATACGCATGAAACCAATCTCCGCGGACAACGACTGTATGACTGGGTGGCCCAAAAGAGCGGGATGATCGAATATCGTATGTAAGGATAATAATACTCAGGATAGTATTTAATTATTCAGTACTAAAAATAAGCCTCTGAGTAGATATACTCAGAGGATGTCTCGGTGACAAATCCCCCCAACCTGAATAAGATAAGGAAAAAAACCAGCGATAAGCAAATTCTTAAGAATCAAAAAGGTAAAGAGCCAGCATGGCAACGATAAAGGATGTTGCAGAGTTAGCGGGAGTGTCCACCGCAACAGTTTCACGTGTTATTAATCAAACCGCATGGGTTGAACCCGTGACGCGTGAGCGTGTTGAAAAAGCCATGCGCGAACTGAACTATCATCGCAATGCCGCCGCTATTGCATTAGCGAAACGCAGCGGTGACATGCTCGGGTTATTGACCGGCAACCTTGCCGATCCCTTTTTTGCCAGGCTTGCCCGAGGCGTGGAAGAAGTATCACGCCAGCAGCAATTTCGGCTGATGGTATGCAGCGGTGGCCACGATGAAGGAATGGAAAAATCAGGACTCGATTTCCTGATAAACCAGGGCTGCGAAGCTATTGTGGTCCATGCCAGTAGACTGTCTGAAAAGGAACTGTTGCGATATGCCGCTCATTTTCCTGCCATGGTGGTCGTGAACCGCTATATTGCCGGGATGGCCAATCGCTGCGTGTGGCTGGAAAATAGTCAGGCAGCTAAAACAGCCACGCTACATCTCCTGGAACAGGGGCACCGTTGTATTGCCTGCGTGACAAGTGATTTACCGATTATCGATCGCCGTGAGCGGCTGGAAGGCTATCGCCAGGCGCTGGCTGAATATGGCATTACGCCAGATAAAAACTGGGTGATTAGCGTGCCCTTTAATGAAGAAGGTGGCGAACGCGCTGCACATCAACTGCTTAATTGTGGCATTCCTTTCACCGCAACGGTGACATTTAATGATGTGATGGCCGCCGGGATTATGCGCATCCTCCATCAGCAGGGAATTACACTTCCGCAGCAGCTTTCGATCGTTGGATTTGATGATGTGGTGATGGCCCGCTATCTCTACCCCGCACTCACAACAATGCATTATCCCGTTGAGCGCATGGCTCGCTGCGCTTCGCAGCTGGCGATACAGCTTTTTAAGGGCGCAACTCAGCGTCCCAGCGTGAATAGTTTCACTGCGGATTTAGTGATCCGCGATTCTGTTCTTCCCCCCTCTCTCTGAAATCAATGCGTAAATCGTCAAGCCCCTGAATTGTGATCGACTTCAAGTTTAACGTCTTCATGTAATCGCTTACATGAGGGCCAATGAGCGATCACAGTCAGGCAAAAGGGTGTTCTCTACTCTTGAGCGACCTTACAGACTGGAGATTCATGAATGAATGCCTCTCAAAATCAGAAAAAAACACTCTCATTTGGACTGGCAGTGATCCCTATTTTAGCCATGCTACTGCTGCTAATTATTGGCTACGGCATCATGGGGCTACGTATTGAGCCCTTGTTGCTATGTTCTGCTGCAGTCGCCGCGGGCATGGCCTGGTGGCAAGGGTATTGCTGGGAAGACATCATTAATTCGGTGGTTGATAAACTCGCCAAAGCAATGCCGGTTATCATGATTCTTATCTGTGTCGGCGGCCTGATTGGTACATGGATGTTCAGCGGCACCATCCCTTACATGGTGTACTGGGGACTTAAACTCATCAGCCCCGAATACATTCTCATCGCCGCGTTCTTTTTGACCAGCGTCGTATCGGTGTGTACCGGAACCTCCTGGGGTTCCGCCGGAACGGTTGGCGTAGCATTGATGGGCGTAGCCGCCGGACTGGATGTTTCGATGGCAGCAGCGGCAGGTGCCGTTGTTTCTGGCGCTTACTTCGGTGACAAGATATCGCCGCTGTCAGACTCCACCAACTTTGCGGCCATTGTTGCAGATACCACCCTTTTCGAGCATATCCAGCACTTATTATGGACCACCATTCCCAGCTTTCTGCTTGCCGCCGTGGTTTATCTTATTGCCGGCCACAGCAATATGCTGGGCGAGGTCGCCACGCCGCAACGGGTTACCGATATTGTCAACGCTCTGGAGTCGCTGTACCACTTCAATATCATTCTGATTTTGCCGCCGGTTATTGTGTTGTGGGGTGCAATTCGTAAAAAACCGGTCATTCCTTTAATGCTGAGTGCATGCGTATTAGCCCTGATTCTGGGCGTTGTCATGCAAGGACTCAGCATCAAGCAGGGACTGGATGCCTTTATAGATGGATTCAACATTACTATGTTCCCGCAAGGGAGTGAGGGCATTATTGCTGATGTTCCGCGCCTGCTGAACCGCGGCGGAATGTTCTCAATGATGAGCACTATCCTTCTGGTATTTTGCGCATTCTCTTTTGCTGGAGCCTTAACGTTAACCGGCGCGCTCAACATTATCATTAACCGCTTACTGACGGTCATTCACAGTGTCGGTCAGTTAATTGCGGCAACCATTGGTACCACCCTTCTGGTGACCGGAGCGACAAGCGACGGCAAGCTGGCTCTTCTGGTTCCAGCTGAACTATTTAAAGACGCATATCGTCGTATGGGACTGGATACCAAAAATCTGTCCCGCACCATTGAAGACGCTGGCACCGTTATTGAGCCGTTGTTGCCGTGGACCGCTGCCGGAGTTTATATGGCCACGACATTAGGAGTGAGCACGCTGGATTTATTGCCATGGGCGATTCAGTGCTATGCCGCAATCTTCTTCGCCTTGATTTACGGTTTCACGGGAATTGGTATTGCGAAGGCGCCATCAGTGGCAGAAACAGAAAAAAATATTACGGCAGCAGAATAGGGAGAGCATGTAATGGATTTTAATAAGATTATCGATCGTCACGATACCGCCTCGTTGAAATGGGACTTTATGGCGCGATATTTCGGCGAGGATACACATCAACTATTGCCAATGTGGGTGTCTGATTTTGACTTTACTTGCCCGCCCGCTGTTCAGGAGGCTTTAACTCACCGCGTCGGGCACGGTATTTTTGGTTACAGCGAACGACCACAAAGCTACTTTGATTCATTAATTTCATGGTTCTCAACCCGGCATCAGCTGGAAATCAAGCAAGAGTGGATCTGCAGTATTGAAGGTGTTGTTCCGGGATTATCGCTACTCGTACAAATGCTAAGTCAACCCGGTGAAGGCGTGGTCGTTCAGGGGCCTTATTATGGTTCATTCGCTAAAATTATCTCTCTGAACGGCAGACAGCTGCTGGAAAATCCGTTGTATGAGGACCCGGCTACCGGTTATCAAATGGATTTTGCTCACCTGGAAATGTTATTCCGGACTGAACGTCCGCCGTTGATGATTTTATGTAATCCGCATAATCCAACCGGTCGTTGTTGGACTGCACAGGAGCTGGAACAGCTACTTACGCTATGCGAGACCTATGATGTAACGTTGCTGTCTGATGAGATATGGGCAGATTTATTGCTTCCAGGAGAACAATTTACTTCAGTTCTGCATCTGGGAGAACGCTGGCATTCACGTGTAATTTCAGCCACTTCAGCCAGTAAAACGTTTGGTTTGTCGACATTGCGTATTGCTAATTTTCTGATACCGGCACCAGCATTGCGTGAACACTTTTTACGCCGTCTGGATGCGCATGGACTGGATGTATTCAATGCGCTATCCGTCGAGGCGAGTACGGCTGCATGGCAACATGGTGCACCATGGTTAGACGATTTACTTGGCTATCTGGCTGAAAATCGACGCTGGTTTATTCAACAAATTGATGAATATCTCCCATGGGCTCGGGTTGTTCCTTCCCAGGCAACGTATCTACTGTGGATAGATTGCAAAGCGCTTGGACTGGATGATGAGCAGCTCAAATGGGTAATGCTTGATGTTGCCGGTATTGCGCCTTCAATGGGAAATGGCTTTGGTCCTGCTGGAAAAGGTTTTATCCGCCTGAACATGGGATGTCCACGCGCCTACCTCGAAAAAGCGGTAGAGGGATTGAAGCGTATTGCATTTACATCCTGTTGAATCTGCTCAGTAAACGAATCGGCCCTGGCACAGGGCCGCTCGATATTATCAGCCATTTCGACGAGGCCTGATTAACGGCCTCTTAACTACCAACCAAGAATGGCGATACGGAGAACGTGGTGCAGGTTACCCGAAAAATAAGATGTGCGCTGAAAACCGCAGTAAACGGGGTTTGCGTTGATTTCGGTAGACCTGGGAGGAGTTTGAAATGGTGCGATAATAGGAGTAAAACACAATAAATAATGCATTGTATTTATTGCATTTTATTTACAAATTATCGACAGATACCCGAATTGATACCCGTTTTTTTTATTTCGCTCCCGATTGGGGAACAAAACAGGCTATTCCGTCGCTTTATACCACGCCTGCCAGCGGTACTTATCCAGCCGCAACTGGCGCAGACATTCAGCAGTTTCAATGTCCGCCTGCAGGTCTTCATCGCTGTCAGTTCCTGCTTTGCTCGCCCCCCTGCACGGTTCCTGCATCAAATCTGCTGATGGAGTTGGCCGCGTCGAGGGCGTGCTGACGCAACTGCACAGCGTGATCGTCAAAATCGCACTTAGTATGATTCGGGTCGTTAACATATTTCACCACATCGCGATAAATGGTCCGGTAAATCACTTTTCCTTCTGCGCTGGCGGCCGCCGCTTTCTGTTCGCCGGCGACGACAGCCTTCTCTACCTTTTTGTTCTTTTTTGCATACTCGTCATTTACCATTTCGCTGTGGGTGTACCAGCCTTTGAGATAGCCGGCATAGTATGTACCGACAAACAGCGCCAGCAGAGCGGCCAGCGCTGACAGTTTCGCTTTTAAAGTCACTGGTCTATCCCCCAGCACGTCAACGCGCTTTCCTGGTCCCGACGCGACACCTGTCCGTAGCAATTGTTCGAACGGATACGGCAATCCCGACCGCCGTCTTTTATCCACCAGCGGATCGCCTCGCATGCTCCCTTGCGGTCGCCAGCGTTGATACGCTTATAGAACGTGGACGGGAAACATTTCCCAGGGCCGATGTTGTAAGGACAGAACGACGCAATCCCGGCTTTCTGCGGTTCGGTCAACGGCACCTTAATGTTGCGCTCCACCCAGGACAACGCCTTATTACGTTCGATGGCGTTAACCTGGTTGCATTTTGCCTGCGTCAGCTTCATGCCCTGAACTACCGGTTTACCATCCACCATCGTAGCACCACGACAAATCGTCCAGATCCCCCCGGCGTCACGATACGCCGTCAGGTTGTTACCTTCTTTCTCGTCAAGGAACTGATCGAGAATAACGGACGCTGGCGCACCGGCGAGCACAAGCCCCAGAACTGCGGCGCTAAGCTTAGTCCTGTTGCTGGCCATAAAGTTGAGCCTCTTTTCGCCGATCTTCTTTGATTTTGAAATACAGGTTGGTCAGGTATGTAACCAGCCCCAGAAAGATACTTCCCAGAACACCGATAGCGGCCCACTGACTGGGGCTTACCTTATCAAGCAGTTGTAACAGCCAGTAAATACCGCTACCGCCGGATGTGATATAGGAAGCCCCTGCAGCCAGATCTGAATGGTTGTTCATCCTCATGCCTTACCCCCGTGGGGTCCACTTAATTTAGTGGTGAGGGTAAGGCATGAGAGCGGTCGGAATCCTGACTATCCACTCATGAAAGCCATAGTGACAAGAAATAACGAATCTAAATCTTGGTTAACTGCACACTATTTATACTGGTTTTTCTTTCATAATGATGTACTATCAGCGCCAACATACAAAAAATTCAACATAACCTATATATATATAAGTATTTTTGTTAATAATTTTAATAGAATAAGCTGAATATAATGGAAAAAAGAAAAACAATTTACAATTTGCAAATGATGCGTTTTTTTGCTGCAGCAATGGTGGTGTTAGCGCATACTGAGTTAAGTCAATACAACACCACCACAGGAGATGGTTTTCTTGGTGGTTTTGGTGTTGATATATTCTTCGTTATCAGTGGATTTATTATTCCATATGTCGCCTATGGAGGAAATACATCTGAAGGAAGTTTCAGGATGTCACCCTTTAATTTCTTTATGCGGCGAGTGATAAGAATCATTCCAATTTATGCGATAATAACAGCACTCTGTGTTTTGTCAGCATATATTGTAAATCACATGAGTAATCCGACGGCTGCAATTAGTTATTGGTGGCCAGCATCTAAAATAGATTTTCAATGGTATATTGAAAGCATTACATTTACTCATTGGCATAGACCAGCGATTCTAAGTATTGGCTGGACACTTCAGTATGAGTTTTTGTTTTATACTTGCTTCTCTTTGTTTATGGCTATGAAGCTGTCAAAAATAGAGTATATCGACATAGCGTTTGTTACAATAATTGTTTTTGTGAACGCCTTAACATATCATCACGTAACAAATACTTTTGTAAAAGAATATGCTCTATTTATAGATGTTATGTCGCAACCAATTATGGTTGAGTTTGCTCTCGGGATGTTTATGTACAGATTGTATATATCAGGGGTCATGCTCAAAAAGAATATAGCGCTGGTAATTTTAGTTGCATTTATACCAGTTTTCTATATATGTGAAAGCATGTGGTTAACAAGAGAGATGGGCGGAGGATGGCATAGGCCATTGGTATATGGCTTCTTTGCCTTTTATGGTGTATGGGCTGCATTAAGCCTTGAAGGAAAGATTAAAGCCCCGCGTATTCTTACATTTCTTGGTGATGCGTCCTATAGCATATATCTTATGCATGGCCTTACCACTGCCTGGGTTTCATATATCTTCGTAGCTACAGGCGCATTAGCGTATACGAATATTGTGGTTTATATAGTGTGTTACTTCTTGATAAGTTGTGCGCTTGGCTCATTAGCCCACGTTTATCTTGAGAGACCTATAGCCAAATTCTTAAAGAAATATATTTAGTTTGAAGGGGGCCGCAAGCCCCCTTTTTTTTAGTTATCAATGTCGTATTGGCCTACACTTACCGCCGTATAGTAATCAAACGCTGCATCATAAACAAACTTCATACTCCTATGTTTGCTGGCTTTTGGGTTGCTCCAACCAGCATACCGTAAGCTATTATCGAAGTTAATTACAGGAGAGTCAGTCCCGGCGGTATTAAAAATAGTAATGTTAAACTCGATACCATCAATACGTGGTGATGATAAGGTTCCTATGTTAATTGGTGAACCAGTCATAAGTATGGAGAATTGTGAAGCCTCCATTGGATTGATTGTTACTGTTTCTCCTGCCGCTGCCGTTATTTGTTTCCTCTCAGGATATGGGTTTGTGGAGTTGACAACTTGCGCTGTTTTTAAATTCCACACCCTGCGCCAGGTGTTACGTATACCACTATTTGAAATAGTTGATGCAACATCGATAAATGTCACACCATCGACGTCATTATCATGGCTTTCAGGTCTAAAATCAAAACCACTACAACTACCTCCAAGGAATTTATTCCTGTACCCCTTAACTTGTATAGAAGGTGAGGAATAACCAGCTTTTAAGCCAATAAAATCATTCATACTAGATTGTGAATTTATTAAAATATCAGTTGCTGAGTTTTCCTCTAAATCCATACCTATAATGGTGTTGCCAAGGGCCGCCCAGTCTTCAGTATCATGGCCTAATTGAATTCCTATGCTATTACCTTCTGACGTGCCGTTAACAAAGACGGAATTTATTAAAGCAAGCGCAGCAATACCCGCGCCACTTACATGCTCTATACATGGGTTGATGTAGATGTCTGCAGATGACCCCCTATCATTGAGGCCGTTAATATCTTTTACCGCAAGTATTCCATTAGCAGGAGTGGTTGAAAAAACCTCTATGTTATTGCTACATTCATAATTTTCATATGTACATAGCTGTGTCCATGCCTGGTATAACCCTGCTACAGTTATGTTTGTCGTTCTGATATTTGGAAATTGTGATGAAATCACTCCACGTAGTGAAAGACCATATTTTGCATGTCCACCACCATCAATAATTAAACGTTCACCACCAAAATAAGCCCCGTACCCCCAATGCCCCTTGTCTGCCCCCCTCAAATCAATTTGCACAACATAGTCATGATCACCACTTGTTAGTTTAATTCGTGCACCGGCTTCCGCATGCCAGTAAATGGGCTTTGTAAATGATAGCGGCTGGGATGTCAGGCAGACTCCCGATGGTTGAACAATACGGATGCCTGTTTGCGCGGCTGCCATAGCCGACTGAAGTGCATCCGTATCATCAGTGACCCCATCGCATTTTGCGCCAAAATCCTTCAGGTTGATTACCTGAGCATTTTTGTCATGCTGAGTTTGATCCGCGGCACCAGCGACCGGCTGTTTGACACCGAGCAGATTATCTCCTTTTCCGCTCTCAGTACTGGCCAACTCAATCAGTACATCCGTAGCACTACCGGATTCAGGTAACACGACAATAGGCTGACCGGAATAATTAAATGCCAGCAGGCGATTAGCGCGTTCGGCCGCTGGAGGGATCGGGTTGACGGAAGACTCAGGAACGCGTAGCGCCCTGATTAGGCTAACGTTATCGACATAATTCTTGGTTGCAAAATCCTGTTTGTCTACCGGATCGGCGCCTTCAGAAATACGATAGCCTTCTGCGTTGTATGGACCGCCAAGCAACGGACGACGCAGCGCCAACCCAAGGTACAAAAATGATCTCTGTATCGCCATCCATAGACGGTCAAAATCTTTATTTACTGTATCGGCCAGTAAGTCGCCATTATCCTGGTAATCTGTCAGTCGGAAAGTAGGAACAACGCGCTCCAGCATAACGACTGTTCCGTTAGCTGGCGGCGTTAAAAAGACTACATCACCGCCGCCAACGTTTCCCACACCAGATACTGTGTACCCGGATGTCACTACTTCGCCATTCATTGTTATCTGAATATCGCTGGCACTGATGATATAGAATTCGAAAGGAAAAACGGTCGTAAGACCGTTGGCGTTATAAATAATATAGGGTATCTGGTTAGGTACCGACATAATGCGAACCTCTGGCATGTTAATAATCGACTTCGACCTCATGGTCTCCATCACTTAACTGCCAATATTCGCGCGACTGCCCGGTCGGGATCCCGACCACTTTACCGATACGTACCGGCGTTGCAATGACAGCGCCCGCGCCTGAATCAATGAAATCGTCTGGCTGGTTAGTCAGCGCCGGGTTGAAGTCGCGCATCTGGTCGTACATCGGGCCGTCCAGCACGTCGCTATGCGCCCACAGGAACCGGGAAGACAGCGGCGCTTCGAACGCATCAAGGATACGCTTCTGCTTATTGGTAACGCTGAATTCTTCCCGGACGCCGCAACCAGTTCCTTTAAGCGCCTGCCGCAGCAATTTACCCGCGAAACTGCCGGGACCGTTCACCTCGACACACACTACGGGGATCTGGAATCTGATAACCAGCTCTTTAATCTGCGCCACCTGGCCACCGGTGATTTTGTCGTTCTCATCAAATTCTGCCAGCTCGCCTGTCAGTTCCTGGCAAATATGCCAGTAAAGATGTCCCCGCGCGTCGGTCAGCATCAGAGAAAACGCCGAGGCGTCAGCTTTCACTTTGCCTGTTGCCACGTCCCACCATGCCACGGCGCCGACAATTTGCGTACTACCAAGCCACATTGACGCGGTACGGTTGGCGTAGCGAATTTCAGGCCGTACGCTGTACTCGCGTATACTTCGCGCGGCCGGTCGCTACTGCATAACTGAATACTTCACCGCACCACCGGCGCGTTTTGGCTGCTTTCTCGGTTGCGCCGCGGTTTTCAATTTTGCGCAGCGCCGTCAGCATCTGGACCGGCTCGATTTCAGCCACCGGCAACTTACCAACCGCCGGGAAAATATCTTTGTTAAACGCTTCGAGAATGTCAGAGGCATAGCCAGGCGACCAGCGCGGTTTCTTGAATTCGTGCCATTCTGTAGCAATTTCTTTAAATGTGATCGTCTTTGCTGCGGCAGCTGCAACATGGCTTTTGACCTTCACCGGATCGATACCCGCCGCAACGTTCCGCCGGGCCTCGTCGCGCTTTTCGCGAGCGGCCGCCAGCGAAACTGCCGGGTAGACACCGAGCGCCAGCATCTTTTCTTTACCGGCAAAGGTGTAGCGATAGCGCCAGTATTTTGCCCCGCTGGTTTTCACCAGCAGAATAAGCCCGTTGCCGTCTGGCAGCTTATAGTCTTTATCGGCTGGCTTTGCCGTCTCTACCTGTCGCGCGTTTAGTTTCATAGGTACCCGCCTCAAACTCAGATACCCGTTTATGTACCCGTTTTAAATTTGGATTGCAACGGCAAAAGGCGGATAACGCTGGACAAACAAAACAGCCAACGCCGCGAAAAACAAGGAAAAATGGACGATTAGGGATGATGCTGGATGAAAAAATGGTGCCGATAATAGGAGTCGAACCTACGACCTTCGCATTACGAATGCGCTGCTCTACCAACTGAGCTATATCGGCCCTGATAAGGACATGCCCACGAATGTGAACACGGGGTAGAAGGTTAAAACTAACCGGGCGATGCGTCAATGGCCTTGCGAATCAAACGCCTATTTTTGCATCATCCGAATTCAATTACGCACGAATCGTGTCGTCACAGGCTTCCTTGTACGCGGCAAGGGTATTCTATAACCAGCGGCGAACACGCTGCTCATAGCGTATCCATTCCGGCCCGAAATGTTTTCGCAGTTGTTCCTCTTCAAAATCAATATGTAATCTGGCAACCACCAGTATAAACAGCGGTGCAGCCAATATTCCAATCAGGCTACCGACGTAAAGAGAAAAAGCTAACTGGAGTCCACTCATTCCAAGATAGATTGGATTGCGGCTCCAGGCATAACATCCGCCAGTAACAAGTGTGGTCGATTTCTCTGCATGCAGTGGGTTTAGCGTCGTACGTTTCTTCCGCATCTGCCACGCGGTATGCAGTATCATCGCCAGACTGACGCTAGCCAACAATGCACTTATTACGATAGTCACCGCGCCAAATGTGAAACGCGGGATCGCCGTAAACGCATCCGCGATGAGGAATAATACCAGGATGAGTGGTGGTGGAAGCCAGACTCTTAATTTTGTCAGGAAATGACGCATGGCTACGGGCAAACCTCAGTACCTGTTTGATTAACGCCGATATCACTATAAATACCCCGTTTAAGATACATAAACAAACGGTGCACACCTCACTATAGGACTTTTTACTTAACCAGGCAGACAGGCAGCGATGCAAAGACGCCCATACCAGAGGCGTCTGCCCCTGGTGTTCAGGAAAAAATCATGCTGCAGGCCATGTCAGCTCAGAGCACATACTCGTTTAAAGGTTTACCCTTCAAATGTAAAAACCGTGTCAAAAATGAATTACGTAGATAAAGGTGAATCCGACGCTGATTCAAACAAATCTACAGACTGCTGGTAATACCGGATAAAATCATTAAATGTCACTGGCGGTAGAAACTGATACCCCTGCAGATAGTCAACATTATTTTTTCCCAGCCATTGTTGCTGATAGTCATTTTCAACGCCCTCGGCCACCGTACGTAACCCCAGAAGTCCTGAAAGGTGAGTAATTGACTCGAGCATAGGGATATATTGATCAACCTCTTTAATTTCCTTAATGAAGCTTTTATCAATTTTGATTACATCCAGGTCTAACTCATTGAGATAGCAGAGATTAGCGTATCCAGTACCAAAATCATCCAAAGCAAACAACACACCTTTATTTCGTAACGAACGAATAAGTTCTTTGATTGCAGGAGTGATCGTGAACGTCTGGTTCTCTGTTATCTCTATCATCAATTTTATCGGCAGACCTTGCGTTATATCCATAAAATTAAGGCATTCCCAATAGAATACGGGATTATTTAAACCTGACGGACTGACATTAAAAGAAACGAACAGAGTTTTATTAATGCTTGCGCCTCCAGAGACCAGATTGCGCGCAACAGCGGTCATTAAATAGCTAGTTAACTCATTGATTAAGCCACTTTTTTCAGCCAATGGAATAAACTCTCGCTGAGAAATAGCATAGTTATGTCCCTGTGGCCAACGAGCCAATACCTCAACACCACAAACGTCGCCCCTGATATTCACGATGGGCTGAAAATAAGGAATGATCTCCTCATTCCTTATTGCCATACTCAGTCTACTAGTATCCGAAACATCATATGCGTCAGTGTAAACTGCATCCCCATTCACATTATTATTGATTATAGAGCTTTCATTTAATAAATTATTTCGGGTTAAAAAGATAACAGTTTCATTAAAATTGGAAAAGCCGAGGCGAGCAGTAATTTTATCCCGATATCGATACACTGACTTAATTGTTAGCGAATTAGCAATACAGAAATCATGCAGTTTTTCTTTTGTGAATGATGAATACAGCATTTCTTCTTCAAATTCAGTCAAGTTAAAAGTAAACATCGGTGAATCTTTATTGACTTCCACAACTTTGTTAGGTGCCAATAGACTCTCTTTTAATTGAGCGATCAACTGCTCCGACAATACCCCCCCATTGATAAAGGAATATTCTTCATATCCCCGATTAACAGGCAGGGTTTCGCACATCCGCAGAACAATACAGTGTATGTTGATGAACTGTGTACTGTTTCTCTGAAGCCATTTTTTGACCAATAATAATGGCAACCGGTTATCGATCACCAGCAAGCAGGACGGATATTGCGACATAACTGACTGCGTGCCAGAAATAAATGTCCGTGCATCGATCAATACCAGATTTGGTAACCATGCTTTTATTCCTGAAAAAAGGAAAGTATCATAACTGAGCAGAAAAATTTTTTTCGTATTCATAGTTATCACCAACTTAAATTTATGGCATAGCAGGTCCCTCGCTCTATTCACGAGAGAATATACAACACCTTCGACCTCCAATAATCATAAGGCGATTCGTGATATAACTTTATCCATAAGCCATATCACGTAAATTCAGAATTTATAATCACAGTTATCCATATGAGTATTCTCATCACACCGTAAGTTCCATTTAAAAATTGAAAAAGAAAAATCTCCATTTCTTAATCAGTACAAATCCCTTTACTCACTTTCACTTCATTACAAAACAAAAAGCTATAAATACAAAATTTACAAAACATATAACTACAGTGACCAACAGAATAACATATTACCGTAGTTTATGCTGACCGACAAACTAAGAGAGGATGTCGTAGATCTTGTATTCATAAACATTTCCGGCAATATGCACGACATATTGTTTCATCGACTCTAAATTTATTGCTACATTTTCTATAGCGAGTGACAGTATAGGTTCAATATATAATCAGGGCATATTGGTTCAGACCCAACCCCCTTAATGATTAATTTTTGAGCAACTCTGACCCACGGGTAGGTATTTCTGCAACGCTACGATAAATTTCCGGTTTTTTGTTTTCAACTCACTACTATGCCAGGTTTCCCCCGGTAACACATAACGCATGGTGGCTTCATCATCAGTTGAGTGACACCCCTGGTGTACGATAATTTTGAAAAAAGTATTCCCTGTGTTTTTCAACGTCCCGTTTATCTCATCAATGGTGTAGGCCAGGTTCATTTTCCTCGGACGAACGACCAATATGGTATCCATAGCGATCACCGGGAGAGCCTGTCCGCCTTTCCCTTGATTACGCTCGGTAAACAGCGTTATCGGCATTTCACGAAACAGTATTCGGTAATAGCGTTCTTTATCATCCTGCGGGCCACGATAGAAAATCTTAAAAAACTCACTTGCCTGCGGTGCCAGTGAAAAACGGAGCGGAGTAAACAAAAGTTCGCCTTCGGCAATAGCACTTCTGTTTTCACCTCCCGGTCCCGGTTTATCTATTTTAACTGCGCTAATACTGTACACGTTCTGTTTCTGGCTATCGTTATAGATTCGTTTACTGATAAATGATTTATCCGATGGCATCTCATAAATAGTCGACTCCAGGTAGACGGCCTGTGCGGAGAACACCGTCAGCCCGGAAAGCAAGGCCAATATCCATCTTAGCGCCAAACGACAGTGGCTCATGGCGTCACTCCCACCCAATTCGCCGTCACTTTTATCTCTCCGCTGGCACTGACAACACCTTCCCAATCCGCACCGGAAACGGTCAACATCGAACGCGAATCATTCATTGGGAAAAGCAATTTTAAATCAGTCGCAAAGTAGCTTCCATCATCTGTATTATTTGCGTCCCAGGGCGTCTGTTGCCATTGCGCATCTCTCATGCTGATCGCCGCTTCACTACAGCTATTTCGTTTCTGTACCACGCCACCCGACTCACTGTTGTATTGCAGAAAGGCGGGAATTGGGACGGACAACCCGCCTTGCGTAGAAGTGAACAGGCAATAAGGCACATTGTTTATCGTCGTACTTTCCCCAATAACTTGTGCGGTAATGCTATCAGCCTGACGAGGCCCCGAGACCGTCACGGTGTAATCCATCTCAATCGGAGCGGTCTCGCCAATTGTGCCGCTGCCGCTTGCCGAGGTGCTGTTATCCGATGAGATAATACTGATCCCATATTCCTTTGGAACAATATTGAGCTGTAGCGAAGGAGTAAACTGGTAATACCCCGACTCTGGCGTTAAGCCATTATAAAAACCAAAAGTAAACGGTTGACTATTAGTGATACTGATTCCTGAATCGACAAGATTTTTCAGAAATACTTTCGACAGAAAAATATAAATATACTCTCCGGACGTGGTGAAAACGTTGTAATACGCCGTTGGCGTACCATAGTTATACCAGTTTGCACCATTCCCGGAGTATTTCACCGTAGTCGAACCCGGCGTAAAACCAAGCATCGCTGTGTCAACATAAGCTCGAAATGTCAGAGAGGCGGTCAGATTAGCCGTTTGTTGCAGGTTATAACTCACCATCTTACAAATCACACCGTCGGTGCCGCCTACTACGCCAAGTTCACAATAACCGGAGTCTTTGGTGATGCTTGGCGTTCCGTCGCTGGCAACCCAAAGTTCCTGAAACGCATTAGTCGATTCAAGTGACAAATGCCCGCGTTTGGTCAACGTGTAATTAACGTAATTCCATAATCCGGTCGACTGGTCTTTGCAACGCTGTCCGGAAGAATAATCATAATTTACAGAAGTATAGCAGCGGTTGAATACGTAGGTTTCGCTGCTACCGGTAGACACATTGCGAAAATACTCATAGGCAGTATCTGTCAGGGAGGCGAATCCGTAGGCTCCGCCAACTACACCTGCGACAGATCCCACCTGTGCATGATAAAAACCATTATTGTCAGTTCCTTGCCCGGCAATAAACCCGGTCGATGGACACTGGGTACCGCTATAACAACGTATTCCCCGGAAAGGCCCATTAATCGGGGAATTATCAATCCACATATCCTGATAATAATTTCCGGGTGCAGTCCAGCCCACAAAACCTAAATATCCGAGACTGACCTGTGAGGTACCGTATTTTATCCATGTGTTTGACCCGCTGAAGCGCGGATCAAGTGCCGATGGGGTAATAAAATATTCACCATCTATCGCATTCTCAATAAACAAATAATTATTGCTGACAGAACCGGACGAGGAGGCTTTCAAAGCCAAAACAGGTAAAGGCGTAAAGCTCCCCATGGCACAGATTAAAATAGCCCATTTAATTAATACTTTCATTTTATTACCTCTGTGCCATCGTGGTTTGCGTTGCACATTTCACATCGCCAACCCACGCAGCGCCGCGTGCTTTTTCCAGATCCAGATCGGCTTCACATATCCTGCCATTGGCAGAAATTAACGTAATAACCGGATACTTTTTATCAATATCGATAGCAAACTCACCTTTTGCATCCGTACGTGTTTTACCGATGTGGTTATGAATATCGGTATTTGCAGCCAACTGTCCATCGGGATAACGAATGCGACCGAATACGGTGACCATGCTTTTCACTTCAGGGTTGATAACTCCCACGTTACCCGGATATAGCGTCAGCTCCTGTTTGCGTCCTGAAACAATATCGAAGCTGTCCTCAGAGTTTTTATCATTGAGGATTTCCAGCTTGTACTGAGCATAGGGCGGCAGTGCAATGAAATTTGATTTACCGCTGAGACGATAATTGCGGTTATTAATCTTCGCAGCCAGTTTCCCCTCGCCGGTCAAATCTGTTTTTACGATAACGCCAGAACGCTGCCTCTCTTTACTCAGACCGAAGTCTTTACCTGCCCATGCCAGAGAACCTTGGGAAGAGAAGTTCATATTGGTGGAGTTGTCAGCAGAACGTGTTACCGATACGGTGCCAGCGTTATATTTCGTGTCATAACTTAGATTGCCGTTTACCGAATAATTATTGTCGTAATACTGTTCACCACTCAGACGCGTTGATGCCGATAATCCGACCGATTTAATCGGCCCTTCAGCATACTGTTTTCGTGCACTGAGATTACCCTGGGTGCTGCCATAGCGATCTCGGGAGACGCCCATGCTCAACCAGGTCGCCAACGGCAACGATAAGTCCAGGCTGACATAACGTTCCTGTCGCCCATCGTCATTTCGGTTGTTGTAGTAATAACGCTGAATTCCTGCACGTAACCCAATCGTGGCATACCTTCCAGAATAAAGAGTCGTGTTGTAATCCAGATTACGGTATTTATTGCCTGAGTAACGATTCTCCGTCTGACTAACAGTGAGTGAACCACCATGAGGAATAAACTTTCCGAGGTTAAGAGTTCCGCCAATGGAATAGTTATCACGCTCCTGCATAGGCAAGCGATCGCCAATTTTACTGTCTTCACGAGATGCCCAAAGGGAACCATATCCCTCAGGGACATTGAGATTAATGTTACTGATGTTTCGCCATGATGAATCGTTCGCTACCAACATCTGATTGCCAATACTGACGTATTCATTCACATTCAGCGTGACATCCGTTTCATTAACCGCATTGTTGTCAAAACCATAGATCGTTGATTTCAGGCCCAGCCCCGACAATATCGCCAGCGTCACCGATGCGGCCCCCCCGGCAATCCAGGTCTGCTCACTACCCAAATCCTGATAGTGGTTACGCTTATAGCTCACCCGATCATAATCCAGCGAACCACCAAAAAACTGCCATGAGAGCTGATGAACTCCGGCAGCTTGTTGGCGAGCAAAGATCTTATTAACCCGGCTGACACGACTATTAATTGTCCGCCCATTGACCACGATATCTACCGTGACGTCGTAAACACCATACGGAAAGCGACTGGTATCAATTTCATAGCTGCCCATATTAAAGTTCTGCACGCTGAGCAAACGTCCATCGCGGAAGACATGAACCTCACCAGCGGCTGGCAAAAATACGGTAATCGGCGTGAGTGAAAGCGCGGTATTCTCAACAACCGTACTTCCTTTGTTCCCGTAGCTCACACCGTAAATTTTCCCACCATTCAGCGCATTCAGGCTGGCAATAGACTGGACATTCCATGTATCAAGCATCCCCAGCGCCAGTCGATACCCTTCATAATCGCGCTCATACATCGCACGATAAAGTTTACTGGTACCATTGCTGTCACCGATGCCGTAAAACGAACCGTTAACATTAATGTGGTGCTCCCGCAGCGATGTTGTATTGTCCATCGTCAGATAGCTGCGGGTACTGCTGCCATTTCGGTAATCGTTGTAGTAGGTACCAAAGTTGTAGTTCAGGACGTTAGACAGAGTTTCAACGCTGGAAGGTCCAAGCAAGCTACTACGCGCGACAATCGCTTCAGTTAACGCATCTTTGCTGACAATCATCTCCAGGTGAAATGATGAGACATTAAGTTGCAGTCGAGCATCATCTGACAGTTCAATATTCGTATTATCGTGAAACTTTACATCACGGATTTTTTCCACTAACGCGCGGGTTTTCTCGGATAACACAGCATTATTGGGCAATTCAGCAAGAGTCAGTGCTTTAACTGTAATATTGCCATCAACAAGCGAAATCACCGCATCGGCAATTTTTTGCTGACTTTTCTCATCAGTCTCGTTGTAACGTATATATACCGGCACCGTCATTCCCTGCTCCAGTGAACGGGCGAAAGCGCTGGGAATAACGTAATTACCCACTTTTATTGGGGCTGCATGTGAAGTTCCTGGTGTCAGCGCAAGAAAAAGACAAATGCTACCGCCAACAATATATGTTGTTGTCATATGCATCCTTACAATCCGGTATTTTTATTTTTCCCGTACAGATGGCTGCTATTGACCATCACTTCACTGTAATAAACTGCTTACCGTGCCAGATCCCAATGCGTGAGCGGCTATTACTAATGTCGGTGAACTGCAGTTTTATTTTTGTACCTGGCATAATGTAATAACGTTCACGACAGCCCCGCCCCTGATCGCGAGCATTATTTTTGCAAGCCCCATAGGCGATTACTCGAAATGAAACATTGCCAGTATTGCTAATAACATCACCATTACGGTTATATTCAAAACGCTCTTTTCGCGGCGCAACAACCAAAATCGTGCCAATTTCTGCTGACGCTGTCGCAACAGCTAATTTATTGGCCCGGGTTTCCGCGCTCTCGGTGACCGGCTCATCTATCCATTGCAGACGATAATAACGCTCGACATCATCAGCAGGCCCTTTATAAAAGAAACGAAAAACATCCTTTGCCTGACCAGGCAGAATTAGATTGGCAGGCGTAGAGAGTAATTCCCCGGAATTAACAGGTTTTATTTCGACTCCGCCCGCTAAAGGTGATGACAGTTGTTTTACCGATACGCTGACATAACGAGCCGAATCTGTCGTATTAGTGATTTCTTTCGATAATGAACTCTCAGTAGAAGTCATTATCGACGTGATATCACCGACGTTAATTGCCCAGCTGGAAAAAGATATTACCAACCCTACCAACATTGCTGCCGGTAAATATTTATTCATGACACCATTCCTGATAAATTCGGGAGAAATTCTCCTCCCGAACTTTTATTTCTTAGGCGGACGGAGTCGTCCAGGTTGCATTGAACTGTACTTTTACATCACCAGTCCAATAGCCGTCTGGCAGTGCAGAGTAATCCGTTACCGGCGTGCTACCATCAGAAGTCGCAGACGCAATGGTGAATTTGAAGTTGGATTGATCGCTGACGCGGTCAGCACCGTTGTAAGCGCCATCAGCCATCAGGCTTTCAAGACCAGAAGTCGAGCTGGAATTTACCAGGACAGTATCTGATGAATTAGTCAACGCGGTGCCATTCCATGCCACCCCTACGTTCAGGGTAGACGCATCGCCACTGGCGTTGGTCAGAGTATTGCTAATAATCTGAGCGGTCAGTTCAAAATCAGTTGCCGTTTCCTGGCCCTGAATAGTCACATCAAACGCGCCATCCTGGGAGTTGAAGCCATTCAGACCTTCCGCATACTGGAAAGTCAAAGAGTTCAGCGGAGTGACGACCAACATGCTGGTGGTATCTTTTGTTGCCGTCGCGTCCCACGAGGCCGTTGCAGAAGCAGTGACATCTGCCATTGCATTTGCCGCAACAAATACAGACGCCAGAGAGGTCACTAATAATAATTTTTTCATTTTTATCTTCTCCTAAGAACAAACTCACCACCGAGTCTTATTATTAAGTCACTCCAGCGGTTCCATTAATTGCGAGCCAGAATTGCCGCGCCCAAAAATTATCATTTGAATTAAGTAACATCTCAACAAACCCTGAAACGCAAAAATTACAAAAAGACTAAGAATTTTCCCACTAAAACGATAATCTAAGAAGTTTCCTAAGTTTAATTTACTTAAATAACACCATGAACCAGAACTATCACCCAAATAAATAAGACAAATCAAACAATTCATCTTTTTTATGTTTTTGATAAATATCAAAAAGATCATACAAATACCACGAGAGCAAAACCCTTACAAAACATAAAGATAATTAACACCTCCATAGTTTCTCTATAATGCTTATTATTTGTTGCAATTATGCTAAATTTTTAACGCCGCAAGAAAATTCTCATTATATATCCATTTGCGAGGGAATATTCTTATAAAAAAACATTCACCTACAGAAACTACATTCTAACTGATAATTATTTGACAAAATTAAAACCAGGAATTTTCCATATAAAATGAATATTCCTGGCTTATCAGGAGAGATAATGATTATCGTTAAATAGAAAATTAGATAAAACGTTTTAAACCAAGATAACTATTAATTGTTACGGTACGTACCCTATGTAAGGTAATCAAATTCTGCTGTTCAAGAGATTTTAATGAGCGGCTAACGGTTTCAATTTTAAGATCGAGATAACTGGCAATTTCCTCCCGAGAAAATGGCAAGCGAAGCGTCGTTTCTGGCCTGCCGATGCGCAAATGCATCTCGTAAAATTCCACCAGGAAAGCCGCGATCCTGGCCTCAGCATGTTTATTCGCATAGCGCCGCAGTTTTTCAACAATGAATCCATTGTCCCTGCAGAGAAACTTGATGACTGCGGCAGCTACCGAAGGCTCCTTCTCTGCTACCTTGAACAACCGCGCAATATCAATGTGGCAAACCTCTGCAGCCGTTGCGGCCTGGATAGTTGTCAGGTACTTCCCCCCTTCGACAGCATCCAGCGCCATGATATCTCCCGGAACATAAAAGCGGCTGATAAAAACGTTATCGCCACATTCCACGCTGGACTTGCAGTACCCCTCATGGATAACAAAAAGCATATCCGCGGTTTCATCCTGCCGAGCGAGTATCTCCCCAGCTTTAAACCGCCTTCTTTTGTCTATTAATTTGTATTGATTATCACGATCAATCGCCGCTCCCTTTGGGCACAGCGAACAATGACGGGGAGGAAACGGGTTGCCAAGCGGCACAACAGGAATGCTAAGTTTGTGAATATCCGATTTCACGCAACAACTCCTCATAAAAATGAGATTGATTCTAATAGATCGGGCCATGGGAACAATACGTGAAACGAAGACCAGGAAAATTCATGCTGGCAGGGAAAATTCTGTGATACGTCGCCTTTTGGGCGCTGGTGAGAGCATAGGTCAAAAACAGACTGATGCGGATGATGTTAAAACGCAGGATAGAAAAATAAATGCGGCAGCGAAGTGAAGGTTAGAATTAAGCGGGAGATGCCTTAATAGCTTTAAAATTAAGAGCGCTATTATGGCATCGCCCGTTTTCAATTACGCCCGGATCGTGTCGTCACCGAAGCCAACCCACTTATATGTGGTCAGTGCTTCCAGTCCCATTGGGCCACGTGCGTGCAGTTTTTGCGTGCTCACCGCCACTTCCGCACCCAGTCCGAACTGGCCGCCATCGGTAAAACGAGTAGAGGCGTTTACATACACGGCAGAAGAGTCCACTTCATTCACGAAACGGTTGGCGTTGCTGAGCGTGCGCGTCAGTATGGCGTCCGAGTGCTGGGTACCGTGTTCGCGAATATGGGCGATAGCACCATCCATATTTTCGACCACCACAACGTTCAGATCCAGAGACAGAAACTCGTTATCCAGCTCTTCCGGTTTTAGTGGCACCAGTTTGGCAGGGCCATGCAGAACCTGCATCACAATTTCATCACCGTGCAGCGTAACACCGCTATCCGCCATCTTTTGGCTTAACGCAGGCAGGAAACGCTCAGCAATATCCTGATGCACCAGCAGAGTTTCTACAGTGTTACAGGTGCTTGGACGCTGGGTTTTGGCGTTAACGATAATCTTCAGGGCCGGGGCGATCTCCGCGGTATCATCAACATAAATATGGCATACGCCAATACCGCCGGTGATGACCGGGATGGTCGACTGCTCACGGCACAGCTTATGCAGACCCGCGCCACCGCGAGGGATCAGCATATCGATGTACTTATCCATCCGCAGCATTTCAGCGACCAACGCGCGGTCCGGGTTATCAATTGACTGTACGGCAGCCGCGGGTAAACCGCAGGCTTTCAGCGCCTTTTGGATAACAGCCACGGTGGCGGCGTTGGTCCGGTAGGTCTCTTTCCCACCGCGCAGAATCACCGCATTGCCGGTTTTCAGGCACAGGGAGGCAACGTCAACGGTGACGTTTGGACGCGCTTCATAAATCACGCCAATCACGCCCAGCGGGACGCGACGACGCTCCAGACGCAGACCGCTATCCAGCAGGCCGCCGTCAATCACCTGCCCTACCGGGTCGGCAAGATTACAGACCTGGCGCACATCGTCAGCAATCGCTTTCAGACGCGCCGGCGTCAGCGCCAGGCGGTCGAGCATCGCTTCGCTCAGGCCGTTGGCTCGCGCCTGCTCAACATCTTGTATGTTCGCGCTGAGGATGCTTTCCGTTTGCGCTTCCAGCTCATCAGCAATGGTTTCCAGTACGCGATTTTTTTCGCGACTGGAGAGCAGCGCCAGCTTGTATGACGCGGCTTTGGCAGCAATGCCCATTTGTTCCAGCATATGCCTGTTCCTTAACGGGTGATCATGTCGTCGCGATGGACAGCAACCGGACCGTATTCATAGCCCAGGATGGTGTCGATCTGTTGTGAGTGATGTCCGGCAATACGGCGCAGCGCGTCGCTGTTATAGCGGGTGACGCCATGGGCAATATCGCGCCCTTCGAGATTGCAGATGCGGATCACTTCACCACGAGAAAAGTTACCTGTCACGCTTTTAATGCCTTTTGGCAGTAATGAGCTGCCGCGTTCCAGAATTGCTGCGGTCGCGCCCTCATCGACGGTAATCTCCCCGGCAGGCGGCGCGCCAAAGATCCAGCGTTTACGGTTCTCCAGCGGAGAGGCCTGAGCATGAAAACGCGTCCCAACGGAAACGCCTTCCATCACGTCGCCAATCACGCCCGGCTTGCTGCCTGCGGCAATAATGGTGTCGATCCCGGCGCGGCACGCGACATCGGCTGCCTGCAGTTTTGTTCCCATGCCGCCGGTTCCCAGACCCGAGACGCTGTCGCCGGCAATGGCGCGCAACGCATCGTCAATACCGTGAACGTCTTTAATCAGCTCCGCCTGCGGATTGGTACGCGGATCGGCGGTGAACAGTCCCTGCTGATCGGTCAGCAGCAGCAGCTTATCGGCTCCGGCCAGAATCGCCGCCAGCGCGGAGAGGTTGTCGTTATCGCCGACTTTAATCTCAGCGGTCGCTACGGCGTCATTCTCATTAATGACAGGAACAATGTTGTTATCCAGCAGCGCGCGGAGCGTATCGCGGGCGTTGAGGAAGCGCTCTCTGTCTTCCATATCTGCACGCGTCAGCAGCATCTGCCCGATATGAATACCGTAAATCGAGAACAGCTGTTCCCACAGTTGAATCAGTCGGCTCTGCCCGACCGCCGCCAACAGCTGTTTCGAAGCTATCGTTGCCGGGAGCTCCGGGTAACCAAGATGCTCACGTCCGGCGGCAATCGCACCAGAGGTAACGATAACAATACGATGCCCTGCGGCATGGAGCTGCGCGCACTGGCGAACCAGTTCTACGATGTGGGCGCGGTTCAGGCGGCGGGATCCGCCCGTTAACACACTGGTGCCAAGTTTTACCACCAGCGTCTGGCTGTCACTCATGATTCTCTGCCATTCAAAATTGGGGAAAATGATATCAAACGAACGTTTTAGCAGGACTGGCCCCGGTTGCCAACAACCAGCGCACAAAGCATGAAATTTTATTGCGCAGGATCAGCAAGCGTAGCGGCAGATTTTGACGCATTTATTACAGAAACAAAAAAACATCCTTTTTTAAAAATATTCTTACTTTGTCATAAAACGTTCATTGCCAGACGTTAAAAACCCTCCTGTCTTTTAACGGGGATCACACCCAGTGAATATTAGCGCGTACTTTTAATCAGGAATGAAAATGAAAAAGAGCACTCTGGCATTAGTGGTGATGGGAATTGTTGCGTCGGCATCCGTACAGGCAGCGGAAGTGTATAACAAGAACGGCAATAAGCTGGATTTGTACGGCAAAGTAAAAGCCATGCATTACATGACGGATTATGACAGCAAAGATGGTGACCAAAGCTATATCCGTTTAGGTTTTAAAGGTGAAACGCAAATTAACGATCAACTAACCGGTTATGGTCGTTGGGAAGCAGAGTTTGCCGGCAATAAAGCTGAAAGCGACTCTAACCAACAAAAAACACGTCTGGCCTTCGCCGGTGTGAAATTAAAAGATTTTGGCTCGTTTGATTATGGTCGTAACCTGGGTGCGCTGTATGACGTGGAAGCCTGGACCGATATGTTCCCGGAATTTGGTGGCGACTCCTCCGCACAGACCGATAACTTTATGACCAAACGCGCCAGCGGTCTGGCAACTTACCGTAACACCGACTTCTTCGGCGTCGTGGATGGCCTGGATCTGACCCTGCAATACCAGGGTAAAAACCAGGATCGCGATGTGAAAAAACAGAACGGCGACGGTTTTGGTACTTCTGTTACCTATGACTTTGGCGGCAGCGATTTCGCGGTGAGCGGCGCTTATACCAACTCCGATCGTACCAACCAGCAAAATCTGCAAACTCGCGGTACGGGTGATAAAGCTGAAGCCTGGGCAACCGGCTTAAAATATGATGCTAACGATATTTATATTGCGACGTTCTATTCTGAAACACGCAACATGACGCCAATTTCCGGCGGCTTCGCCAATAAAACACAGAACTTCGAAGCGGTTGTTCAGTACCAGTTTGACTTTGGTCTGCGTCCGTCACTGGGTTATGTGCTTTCTAAAGGGAAAGATATTGAAGGCGTCGGCAATGAAGACCTGGTGAATTATATCGACGTGGGCGCAACGTATTATTTCAACAAAAATATGTCCGCGTTTGTTGACTATAAAATCAACCAGCTGGATAGCGATAATAAACTGGGCATCAACGATGATGATATCGTTGCTGTCGGTATGGTCTACCAGTTCTAATTATACCCGTCATATTTCAAGCTGCATGTGCGTTGGCTTTCCTCGCTCACCCCAGTCACGTACTTATGTACGCTCCTGGGGATTCGCTGCGTCGCCGCCTTCCTGCAACTCGAATTATTTAGGGTATAGCATAAAAAAATGCCGGATGGGGTTGCGCCGCCATCCGGCATTTTACTGTTCATTATGCCGTTAACTTAACCGGTTCATCCTTAAAGTCGTCAGCAGGTTCCAGCGCCAGATTCAGCGTCGTCAACAAGCCACGTAATTTTTCATGGAATTCACGTAAGGTGTATTCCAGTCGCTCTACCACTTCAGTCTCTTTCACCGGCACCGCCGTCCAGTTACCGTCTTTATCAAACAAACCAAACTGATAGCTGTACGTGAAGCGTTTTTCCTGCGCCTCCAGTTCCATCCACCAGCCCCAGAACTCGCGTTTCTCAGGGGCGGGTTTCACGTTGACGCAAACAGCCAGACAATCGAAAAAAAATCGATTATCTTCGCACTGCCCTTCCCGGATGTACGGGCCAAGCGCGGTGAATTTCTTGATCAATCTACTTTTCGGATGCCCACTCGGTAACGTCATTACGATCTCCTTAGATGAAGCACCTGTTTTACCAAATCGCTAAAATTTAGCAAACTTTTAACACAATCTCTGATTGATCCAACCGGTTATTTCCTGCAGCCCTTTGTCAAAATTGCGATACACCGGGTTGAAGGGGATCTCCAGTAGCTTACCGTCTGAAGATGAAGATGTGATTAAACGTGACTCTTCTTCCGGGCTAAACGGATCGTTCTTCCAGAATCCCGAGAGCATTGGCGTCGGGCAGCGTCGCCCCAACAGGCCCTGCACTTTTAATGAATAGCGATTAAGTTCAACGCGCAGCGCTTCATCGGAGGCGTCATGCATCCCCAGGCGGCTAGCCAGTACATCAAGGTACATTTCCGGGACGCTCGCCTGACGCTGCGGGTCGCTAAGCAGCGCATGAACCACTGGCCCCAGACAGGCCACCGCCTTCAGACGCGATGATTCCAGATACGCCAGACGTACCGCTACGTTAGCGCCAAAGCGGAAACCGAAGGCCGCCACGCGGGTGTGATCCACCCAGGGAACATTAGGCAGCGCTTTTAATACATGCTGATGCAGCAGGCTGGAATCCTGAGTCAGTTTCCATTTTGACGAGAACCCAACCGACGGCATATCCAGCGTCAGCATGGCTATACCCCGTGGGGCAAAATAGCGCTCATACAGGGTGTAGTAATCCGTTTGCATGGAATCGAGGCCACCACACATCAGCACCGTCGGGAACGGACCGTCACCTTTTGGCATATGTAAGAAGCCGGTGATCGGCGCACCGCCAGCGACGGGAAACTCCATCTCACGCAGCGTGCCCGGCAATCGCTGTGCGGCCTCTTCATAGGCGCGATTCGCCAAAGCCTGTGCCTGCTCTGCCAGCTCATCGCCTTTCAGGTGTGGGTAAGCGGCAATGTTGTACAACGTAGACGCATGCAGCCAGTGGCGTCCGCTCACCTGCGGATCCTCTTCCATAGACGCTTTCTGTTGCCAGTCCATCGCCTGCTTCGCCCACTCATAGATCCAGTTCCCACCGCGATAGCCGATAACCGTATCGTAGAGTTCTTTATCTGTACGCTCGGCTTCGCTCATCACGATACGTGCCTGCACCTCAAGGATTTCGCGCGGGTCGACGCCGCGCCAGATCCACATCAGGCGATTCACCATGCGATACCAGTGCGGAATGGTTTTGCCATCCAGGGCAGATTGTACGGACGGCTGCGCGCCGTGATTAAAACGACGAACCAGTGTTGACGTTTCAGGGTGTTTGAAGCGGGGTTTAAACAGGACTTCGCTGAGGTTAGCCTGTGACATGATTGCAGCCTCCATGAGTACTCACTAAGGCATAGTGTAACCTGACACAGCACAAAAAGAACAACGCCCGGCAGTTGCCAGGCGTTGAAAACTTTTTAGATTAGCGACCAGAGATCGGCGGGACGAACACTACGCCCATATCCCACGGCTGCTCAATCCAGGTATCCTGAGGGATATCAACAACATAATCATTCACCAGCGGGCGACCAGCCGGCTTAGCGAAGATAGTGACGAAATGCGCTTTAGGATACATTTCGCGGATCGCAACGGCGGTACCTCCGGTGTCAACCAGGTCATCGATTACGATGAAACCTTCACCGTCGCCTTCGGCACGCTTCAGCACTTTCAGTTCGCGCTGGTTGTCGTGATCGTAGCTGGAGATGCATACGGTATCGACATGACGAATACCCAATTCACGCGCCAGCAATGCGCCCGGCACCAGACCACCACGGCTAACGGCAATAATGCCTTTCCATTGTTCAGAAGGCATCAGGCGGCTTGCCAGTTTACGTGCATGGATCTGCAACATGTCCCAGGTGACGACGTATTTTTCGCTCATGTGAAGTGTCCCAGCCTGTTTATCTACGGCTTAAAAAGTGTTCGAGGGGGAAATAGGTTGCGCGAGATTATAGAGATCTGACGCACTAAAAACCAGTGTTTCGCGGAATCCGCGCCTCTTTTTGCATGCTTTATGCTAGCCGTCAGCGGAGAAAGTGGTATTCTCAATCGCATCGCGCAAGCCTGACTTGTGGTGTTTTTAATTCTGCTAACCCCGTGGCCTGCAAGCAAGTTTTGTAGGACATCGCCAAGGAGACTCAACGTGTCTGAACTGTCTCAATTATCCCCGCAACCGCTATGGGATATTTTTGCCAAAATCTGTTCTATTCCTCATCCGTCCTATCATGAAGAGCAGCTCGCTGAACACATTCTGAGCTGGGCCCAAGAGAAAGGTTTCCACGTCGAGCGCGATCAAGTCGGTAATATCCTGATTCGCAAACCCGCTACCGCAGGCATGGAAAACCGCAAGCCGGTCGTTCTGCAGGCGCACCTGGATATGGTCCCGCAGAAAAACAACGACACCGTGCATGACTTCACTAAAGATCCTATCCAGCCTTATATTGACGGCGAATGGGTGAAAGCCCGTGGCACTACGCTGGGTGCGGATAACGGCATCGGTATGGCGTCTGCGCTGGCCGTTCTGGCTGATGACAGCGTAGTACACGGTCCGCTGGAAGTGCTGCTGACCATGACCGAAGAAGCGGGTATGGATGGCGCGTTTGGTCTGCAGGCTAACTGGCTGCAGGCAGATATCCTGATCAACACCGACTCAGAAGAAGAAGGTGAGATCTACATGGGTTGCGCAGGCGGTATCGACTTTACCTCTAACCTGCCGCTGTCCCGTGAAGCAATCCCGGCTGGATTCCAGAGCTTTAAGCTGACGTTAAAAGGCCTGAAAGGCGGTCACTCCGGCGGCGAAATCCACGTGGGTCTCGGTAACGCGAACAAACTGCTGGTACGCTTCCTGGCGGGCCACGCTGAAGAGCTGGATCTGCGTCTGGTTGATTTCAACGGCGGTACGCTGCGTAACGCGATTCCGCGTGAAGCCTTTGCTACCCTGGCCGTGGCTGCAGATAAAGTTGATGCGTTAAAAGCGCTGGTCAACACCTATCAGGAAATCCTGAAAAACGAACTGGAAGCCAAAGAGAAGAACCTGGCTCTGCTGCTGGATGCCGTAACTCAAGACAAAGCCGCGCTGACCGCTCAGTCTCGCGACAGCTTTGTGCGTCTGCTGAACGCCACCCCGAACGGTGTAATCCGCAACTCTGACGTCGCCAAAGGCGTGGTAGAGACCTCTCTGAACGTCGGCGTTGTCACCATGACTGACGACAACGTTGAAATTCACTGCCTGATCCGTTCCCTGATCGACAGCGGTAAAGACTACGTGGTGAGCATGCTGGATTCACTGGGTAAACTGGCTGGCGCGAAAACCCAAGCAAAAGGCGGATACCCAGGCTGGCAGCCGGATGCTAACTCTCCGGTTATGCACCTGGTTCGTGAAACCTATCAGCGTCTGTTCAACAAAACGCCGAATATCCAGATCATCCACGCTGGTCTGGAATGTGGTCTGTTCAAGAAACCGTATCCGGATATGGACATGGTTTCCATCGGGCCAACTATCACCGGTCCGCACTCCCCGGATGAGCAGGTTCATATCGAAAGCGTCGGCCATTACTGGACGCTGCTGACTGAACTGCTGAAGTCTATTCCGGCGAAGTAAGATTCTGCGCTAATTGCCGGATGGCGCTGCGCTTATCCGGCCTACACGCTGGTTTGTAGGCTGGATAAAGTTTTTACGCTGCCATCCGGCATGCACGCTGATTTGAAGGCTGAATAAAGTTTTTACGCTGCCATCAGGCATGCTCGCTGGTTTGTAGGCCGGATAAGGCGTTTACGCCGACATCCGGCAATTGTTCTGAATCACAGCCCCAATAGCAGTTGTCTTTCCATTTGTGGATCCAGCAGCGTGACGTGTAATCCCACCAGCCTGACACCTCGCCCTCCCCTACGCTCGTCCCAGGTCTTGCGCGCTGTCGTAATTAAGTCATCTTTATTTAAGCGCGGCCAGACGTGCTCCTGCGTAGTCTGCTGAAAATCATTAAACTTGAGTTTTATCCCCTGGCGAGCGATCAGCAGATCCGGCTTTACCTTTGCCAGACGCCGTTCCAGTTCAGGATAGAGCCGTTCAATTATCGCCTCACACTCCGACCACTCGTGAATATCTTCCGCCAGCGTACGCTCCACGCCGACGGATTTACGCAGCCTGTCGTTGTTGACGTCCCGCTCGTCAATCCCCTGACTGCGCTCCCACAGCACGCGACCAAACTTGCCGAAGCGTTTGAGCAGCATTGCCAGGTCGTATTTTTGAACATCTTCGCAGGTACGTAATCCCATTGATTCCAGCTTAGCGGCGGAGACTTTGCCAACGCCGGGAATTTTGCCTAACGGCAATGTTCTGAGAAATTCAGGAACATCGGCAGGGGTAATCACATATTGCCCGTTGGGTTTGTTGAGATCGGAGGCTATTTTTGCCAGAAATTTTACCGGCGCAATTCCGGCAGAGGCGGTTAACTGTAACTCGTTAAAAATTGTCTGACGGATTTCCTGAGCGATCAGCGTAGCTGAGCCGTGGCAGTGGGTGCTGTCGGTCACATCCAGATAGGCTTCATCCAGCGAAAGAGGTTCTATCAGCGAGGTATAGCGGGAGAAAATAGCCTGAATCTGGCGGGAGGCTTCTTTATAGGCCTCGTAACGACCAGGTAATAAAGTGAGATGCGGACACAGCTTTAATGCCATTCCCGTTGGCATTGCGCTACGCACGCCAAATTTGCGCGCCGGATAATTGGCCGTGCTGATGACCCCCCGACGTTCACGACTGCCGCCAATAGCAATGGGAATGTCGCGCAGGGCGGGGTTGTCGCGCATTTCCACTGCCGCGAAAAAGCAGTCCATATCGACATGTATGATTTTACGCATCGTTTCCCTCCCACATCACTGTTTAAGTATACAGTACTTTTATGTTGTGAGAAGTCTGGTTGTACCTAATGCTGGGCCGTTCCAGACCCATTATCCATCCAGCACGAATAAGACCCAATGAAGCGCAGTAACCAGCAAAATACGCCAGTGTCTGACTGCCTTTAAGCGCAATTTTCCGTATAAAGAAAAACTAAAGTGTAAACGCCGCACGAGAGACTTGCGAAAAACTCTCTTGGTGCTAATGTGAGCGCTCCAGATCCAGATTTATCCGATTTGGGGATTCTTTTTGCCGTCCTGGCGTGTGTGATCGTTTTATCAAGGAATAAGCAGTATGCGTAAAATCGCATTTTTTCTTGCGATGCTTTTATTGCCGTGCGTTTCATTTGCCGGTTTGCTGAGCAGCAGCAGCCCGACTACGCCTGTCAGCAAAGAATATAAGCAGCAATTAATGGGCTCCCCCGTTTATATCCAGATCTTCAAAGAAGAGCGAACCTTGGATCTGTACGTCAAGATGGGCGAACAGTATCAATTGCTCGACAGTTATAAGATCTGTAATTATTCCGGTGGCTTAGGTCCGAAGCAGCGTCAGGGTGATTTCAAAAGTCCGGAAGGGTTTTACAGCGTTCAGCGTGGACAGCTGAAACCAGATAGTCGCTTCTATAAAGCGATTAACATTGGTTTCCCTAATGC
Organism: Citrobacter sp. Cpo061; assembly: GCF_030332845.1. Classification (NCBI taxonomy): domain Bacteria; kingdom Pseudomonadati; phylum Pseudomonadota; class Gammaproteobacteria; order Enterobacterales; family Enterobacteriaceae; genus Citrobacter; species Citrobacter sp. Cpo061. The sequence goes on along the minus strand of NZ_JAOWHB010000050.1, from coordinate 26,689 downwards.
CTATGACCGCGCACACGGTTATGAAGGTAAGTACCTGATGATCCACGGTGCCTGTGTTTCCGTCGGCTGCTACGCAATGACCGACAACGGCATTGATGAGATTTTCCAGTTTGTGACCGGTGCTCTGGTGTTCGGGCAGTCCAGCGTACAGGTTAGCATTTACCCGTTCCGCATGACCGATGCCAACATGCAACGCCATAAGTTCTCGTATTACAAAGATTTCTGGGCCCAGTTAAAGCCGGGATACGATTACTTTGAACAAACACGTAAACCACCGACCGTTTCTGTCGTCAATGGTCGTTACGTCGTCAGCAAGCCGTTGAGTCACGAAGTGGTTCAGCCTCAACTGGCATCAAACTACACGCTCCCCGAGACAAAATAATGCCCACTCGCCTGGCATAATCTTTTGCCAGGTTTCATTGCCGGTTAATGGTTGAGTGGCAATCACGGTGACCACATCATTGGGTGTGGTCTCTGAGCTAAAATCGATTTCCACGTCCTGATCCAGCAATGTCGCCACGCCAAACGGCGCACGACGCGTGATCCAAAACAGGTTGGTCGAACAGAAGGCCATCACATAGCGTCCGTCAGACAACAGCATGTTGAAGACGCCCTTCTCCCGCAGTTCTCCTGCCAGCATCGCGATGTATTTAAACACTGCCGTCATATTGCCAGGCGTGCGCGGATAACGCTCCGTCAGCTTGTGGAGCAGCCAGCAGAAAGCTTTTTCGCTGTCGGTTTCCCCGACCGGGCGGAAATTTCCGGTTTCCAGCGATTTATAGCCACTGAGCTGTCCATTATGAGCATAGGTCCAGTTGCGTCCCCACAGTTCGCGGGTAAAGGGATGGGTATTTTCCAACGCCACTTCGCCACGGTTCGCCTGACGAATATGGGCAATCACGGAACAGGATTTGATGGGGTAGTCTTGTACCAGTTTGGCGATAGGCGAATTAAAGCTGGGTTGCGGATCTTTAAACGTACGGCAGCCCTTACCTTCATAAAACGTAATACCCCAGCCGTCTTTGTGTGGCCCGGTCCCTCCGCCGCGCTGAACCAGCCCGGTGAAGCTAAAGCAGATATCGGTTGGCACATTGGCGCTCATCCCGAGCAGTTCGCACATACATCACCTACCTTAAAACCGTGAACTGCCTGATGGCGCTGCGCTTATCAGGCCTACGTGGCGCTCATGTAGGCCGGATAAGGCTTCAGCCACCATCCGGCAATCGTCTTCTTATGGTTTAACCATCTCTTTTTCGATCAGCTGGATCAGGATATGGATCACTTTGATATGAATTTCCTGAATACGGTCAGCGTAGCCAAAGTGCGGCACGCGAATTTCGATATCCGCGCTGCCCGCCATTTTTCCGCCATCTTTACCGGTCAGGGTGATCACTTTCATCCCTTTCTCACGCGCTGCGGCAATCGCTTTAATTACGTTACCGGAATTACCCGAAGTCGAAATGCCTAACAGGACATCACCTTCACGACCCACGGCTTCTACGTAGCGAGAGAACACATAATCGTAACCAAAATCGTTGCTGACGCAGGAGATATGGCTGACGTCAGAGATAGCGATAGCAGGGTAACCAGGACGGTTTTCACGATAGCGTCCGGTCAGCTCTTCGGCAAAGTGCATCGCGTCGCAATGGGAACCGCCGTTACCGCAAGAAAGTACCTTACCGCCCGCTTTAAAGCTGTCTGCCAACAGAACCGCCGCGCGCTGAATGGCGTGAATATTGGCGTCATCTTTAAGAAAATTAGCCAGCGTTTCCGCCGCTTCGCTCAGTTCGTTACGAATAAGATCCTGGTACATGAGGATATCCTTCAGCATGAATGTAAATGACAAGACGCAGTGTACCGGATAGCGCTACCTGCGAGAAGTCCAAGCCACAGGAATGGCTGTCGCTTTTGATTTTTTGTGCCGGTTAAAACAGCAACAATGTGAGCTTTGTTGTAATTATTTTGTAAACATATTGCTAAAAGAATTTACATCCACTACAAACATATCATCACAAGTGGTCAGACCTCCTACAAGCAAGGGAGCTTTTCGTTATGATGATTTTGAGTATTATCGCTACGGTTGTTCTGCTCAGCGTTCTGTTTTATCACCGCGTGAGCTTATTCCTCAGCAGTTTAATTTTGCTCGCCTGGACGGCTGCGCTTGGCGTGGCTGGCCTGTGGTCAGTCTGGTTGCTGGTTCCTCTGGCCATTATCCTCGTGCCGTTTAACTTTACGCCGATGCGCAAATCCATGATCTCTGCGCCGGTGTTCCGCGGCTTCCGTAAAGTCATGCCACCGATGTCGCGTACAGAGAAAGAAGCGATTGATGCGGGTACAACCTGGTGGGAAGGTGACCTGTTCCAGGGCAAGCCTGACTGGAAAAAACTGCATAACTATCCTCAACCGCATCTGACCGCTGAAGAACAGGCGTTTATTGATGGTCCAGTGGAAGAAGCGTGCCGCATGGCGAACGACTTCCAGATCACTCACGAACTCGCGGATCTGCCGCCGGAACTGTGGGCATATCTGAAAGAACACCGCTTCTTCGCGATGATCATTAAGAAAGAGTACGGCGGGCTGGAATTCTCAGCATATGCTCAGGCTCGCGTTCTGCAGAAACTCTCCGGCGTTTCCGGGATCCTGGCGATCACCGTTGGCGTACCTAACTCATTAGGCCCAGGCGAACTGCTGCAACATTACGGCACCGAAGAGCAGAAAAATCATTACCTGCCGCGTCTGGCTCGCGGTCAGGAGATCCCATGCTTTGCTCTGACCAGCCCGGAAGCAGGCTCCGACGCAGGGGCGATCCCTGATACCGGCGTGGTTTGTATGGGCGACTGGCAGGGCCAGCAGGTGCTGGGTATGCGCCTGACCTGGAACAAACGTTATATCACGCTGGCGCCTATCGCCACGGTACTGGGTCTGGCATTTAAACTCTCTGACCCGGAAAAACTGCTGGGTGGTGAAGAAGATCTCGGTATTACCTGTGCGCTGATCCCAACCTCAACGCCGGGTGTACAAATTGGGCGTCGTCACTTCCCGCTGAACGTGCCGTTCCAGAACGGTCCTACCCTCGGTAAAGATGTGTTTGTACCGATTGATTACATCATCGGTGGTCCGAAAATGGCCGGTCAGGGCTGGCGCATGCTGGTGGAATGTCTGTCTGTAGGACGTGGTATTACCCTGCCGTCTAACTCGACGGGCGGCGTGAAATCAGTCGCAATGGCCACCGGCGCATATGCGCACATTCGTCGCCAGTTCAAAATCTCCATCGGCAAGATGGAAGGTATTGAAGAACCGTTGGCACGTATTGCCGGTAACGCCTACGTGATGGACGCTGCGGCATCACTGATTACCTACGGCATTATGCTGGGTGAAAAACCGGCGGTGCTGTCGGCTATCGTGAAATATCACTGTACCCACCGTGGGCAGCAGTCAATCATCGATGCGATGGATATCACTGGCGGTAAAGGCATTATGCTTGGCGAAAGCAACTTCCTCGCCCGCGCTTATCAAGGTGCGCCAATCGCCATTACCGTTGAAGGTGCCAACATTCTGACCCGTAGCATGATGATCTTCGGTCAGGGTGCGATTCGCTGCCATCCGTATGTTCTGGAAGAGATGGCTGCGGCACAGAGTAACGATGTGAATGCGTTCGACAAGCTGCTGTTCAAACACATCGGTCACGTTGGCAGTAACAAAGTGCGCAGCTTCTGGCTTGGCCTGACACGTGGCTTAACCAGCAGCACGCCAACCGGCGATGCGACCAAACGTTACTACCAGCACCTGAACCGTTTGAGCGCCAACCTGGCCCTGCTTTCAGATGTGTCCATGGCCGTACTGGGCGGTAGTCTGAAGCGCCGTGAACGTATCTCCGCGCGTCTGGGCGATGTGTTAAGCCAGCTGTATCTGGCCTCTGCGGTACTGAAACGTTATGACGATGAAGGCCGTAATGAAGCGGACCTGCCGTTGGTTCACTGGGGCGTTCAGGATGCGTTGTACAAAGCGGAACAGGCGATGGACGATCTGCTGAAAAACTTCCCGAACCGTCTGGTCGCAGGCTTGCTGAACGTGGTTATCTTCCCGACCGGTCGCCACTACGACGCACCGTCTGACAAGCTGGACCATAAAGTCGCGAAGATTTTGCAGGTTCCAAGTGCTACTCGTTCTCGTATTGGTCGCGGTCAATATCTGACGCCAAGCGAGCATAACCCGGTTGGTTTGCTGGAAGAGGCGCTGCTGGATGTCATTGCAGCCGACCCTATCCACCAGCGGATCTGTAAAGAGTTGGGTAAAAACCTGCCATTTACCCGTCTCGACGAACTGGCGCACAATGCGCTGGCGAAAGGGCTGATTGATAAAGATGAAGCCGCGATTCTGGTGAAAGCCGAAGCGAGCCGCCTGCGCAGTATCAACGTGGATGACTTTGAACCCGAGGAGCTGGCGACTCAGCCGGTAAAGCTGCCAGAGAAAGTGCGTAAAGTCGAAGCCGCATAACGATATACGCACAACGTTTAGCCCCGCTTAATGCGGGGCTTTTTATTGCCACATTTTCATTAATGCTCATGCTACAGTGTCAAAATGTTGTTCAACGAGGAGCCTCGATCGTGCCTGGTTTGAAAATTACTCTGCTGCAACAACCCTTGATCTGGATGGATGGCCCGGCCAACCTGCGCCATTTTGACCGACAACTGGAAACCGTCGCCGGACGTGATGTCATCGTGTTGCCCGAGATGTTTACCAGCGGATTTGCCATGGAAGCGGCAAATAAATCGTTGCCGCAGGAAGAGGTCGTAAGCTGGATGCGCGTCAAGGCGCAACAGACCAACGCCCTGATCGCGGGCAGCTCTGCTATCCAGTCTGAACGCGGCCCGGTAAACCGCTTTTTTCTGGTTGAGCCCGAAGGTAATGTGCATTTCTACGACAAGCGCCATCTGTTCCGCATGGCGGACGAGCATCAGCATTACCATGCAGGTGACGCGCGCGTTATTGTTGAATGGCGCGGCTGGCGCATTCTGCCGTTGGTCTGTTATGACCTGCGTTTTCCGGTATGGTCGCGTAATCGCAACGATTACGACCTGGCGTTGTATGTTGCCAATTGGCCTGCGCCGCGTTCGCTGCACTGGCAGCTTCTGCTTGCCGCACGGGCGATTGAGAACCAGGCTTATGTAGCAGGATGTAACCGCGTGGGCACAGACGGTAACGGCCATCATTATCGCGGTGACAGCCGGGTGATTAATCCGCAGGGTGAGATTATTGCCACCGCCGAGCCGCATCAGGCCACACGCATTGACGCCGAACTGTCACTCTCAGCGCTGCGCGAGTATCGCGAGAAGTTTCCCGCCTGGCAGGACGCCGACCCGTTCACGCTATAACTACCGCCTTCACTCCCGCTGCACTACGTTTCTTGTGGCGGGATTGTTTCACTCCGTAACCAACCGCAAAACAAATTCGCGTGGCGACATGCGGTGAGCATCGTATTCTGCAAAGGATAATCACTCGTAACCAGCGAGTGGCAGACAATGTCGATAATTTCCTTATCAGGATTTCAATAATGAAGAACTTCTTACGCATGACTTTGCTGGCGGCTACCTTAGCGGGCGCTTCTTTTAGTACGCTTGCAGCAAACGTATCCAATGTTCCTACTCCAGCTCAGGACCCGGTCGTTCAGCATCTTAAGCTGACCAACGACCAGGTGGCGCAGATTAAAAAACTGCACCAGCAGCTTGAAACCAACGTAAGCCAGATTTCGGTGAAAGATGTTAAAGACGGCGCGTTGATTGACGTCATCAAGTCCGGGAAATGGGATGAAGCTGCCGTTCAGAAACAGCTTTCCGCGTTCAGCAACATCGAACAGCAGGCGCGTTATTATCGCGTAAAATACTATTTTGACCTGAACAAAGTGCTGACCCCAGAACAGCGCCAGCAGGTGCAAAAAGATATCGCACAGACGCTGAGCGAGTAATTGTCAGAGCCTGAGTCAGCAATGATTCAGGCTTTTCGGTAAAATTTCCTGCTCAAACAGAAAGCCCTGTACAGCATCTGCGCCGCTCATACGGCAAATGGCATAATCCTGTGGTGTTTCAACTCCCTCAATGACAACCCGTTCACCCAGCCCACGAAATTGATTGACCAGAACTCTCAACTGCCACTCCGATGTTCTGAACTGATGAAACATTCCGCTTTCAATTTTGATGGCATCGAAACGGATGCCCGACAGCCGCCAGACAAAAAATAGCTCAGGCGAAACATCATCCAGCCACACGCGAAACCCGTGACGCACCAGCATTTTTACGGCAATGCATACGGCCTGCTGCTCTGCCTTATCCAGGCGCATCATGGAGCCCGGATCCTGAATTTCAATAACAATCCTCCCCTGATGCACCTGCTTTGTGAGACGTGTGATCCATGACAGACTGGTCAGCATCCTGACGGATAAATTCAGCGAATAGCTTCCAGAGAGGGCCAGCACCCGCTGCATTTGCCATAGAAAAAGCTGCTGTTTTGCCGTGATGGAAAGGTGCTTGAAAAACAAATCCAGTGGGAGCGGTGTGCGTACCTGACTTAACACCTCACAGACATCCAGCGATGCGTCATCAAAAAAATGAATGCGCTGCAAACGGATCCCGGTGATCCGCAGCAGTTCGGCGTTGCGGGGAAGTTCTGGCACATAACGGGCCTGTTCACTGAATCTGTTCATATCATTCCATTATTTTATTAAAAGGACGTCGTGCATTCTGCAGCCACGGGATACGGCGATCGTTTGGGTATATCAGGCAAAAGCGCGTCGCCAGACGATGCGCCTCGACCAGGTCGCGCTGTTGCAACGCCAGTAAGATTTGCGTGAAGGAGACATTAGGGTCTGGGTGAACGCGCACATAGTCAGGCGCCCAGCGGCGAACCGCTTCCAGCCAACGTGCGTCCCGGGTACGCTGATACCGTTGCAGATACCCCATCTGGACATCAAACCGATAGCGACTGGTAAGAAGCCAGCCTCCTACAGGGAGCTGTTCGGCAAGATGCCACTGCGTTGACTGCCTCTCCGCCAGCGTCAATTGCTGTTGCGTGTGCAGCGTGAGAAGCAGCAATGGCGCGACGGTCAGTAACGAGATAAACCCTGCCGCGCGAATCAGCGACGTCGACGTAAGCGCCAGGCGTATTCCCGTTCGCGCGCTGTCTGCACATCGAAGCAACAGGATCAACAGCAGCCAGTGTGGCGTTGACTGCCTAACGGGGTATTCCGTCAACATATGAATAACCACCGGCAGTGCCGCCACCAGGCAGGCGCGACGCCAGCAATTACCGTGCAGCCAGAGCCATAAACCACCCGCTATAAAACAGAGTGCCCCCGCAAGCCCAACCAGACCGCCCTCCACCAACCACAGCACCAGTTCGTTGTGCGGATGCGAAATGCTGCCCAGCCCCAATGGCCCCGCGCGTTCGAGAAACACGGCAGCAAAACTGCCCACGCCCCACCCCATCCACGGACGTTCGGCAAATAATGCCAGCGACGTTTTCAACACCGTCCAGCGCACTTGAGAAGTCGTCAGATGATCGACCGTGACCACAGACAAAAAATGGCGGGCCGTAGCCCCTATCGCTACGCCTAACGCCAGCGGCAGTAGAAGCAGCAGCAGCGTGCGCCGTTGCGCCGGGAAAACCGCCAGCAGCAGCACTTCACCGATTACCAGAGACAGGTAGCCGGTTTGCGACTGAGATTCATGCAGCACAAATCCCATCATTACCAGGCCTATCCCAATGGCAATTCGATACCCGCGGTGCAGACGTAAAAAGAGCGGCGCTGACAGCAGCACACCGCATGCCGTGAAGCTGGCTATCAGGTTGACCTGCTGAAATATCCCGTAGGGTCGCGTACCGCGCCGCCAGGCAAACTCCCAGTATTCAACGCCCGGCAAATGCCAGTACTGATAGACAAACGCCAGACATTCAATGACGCACGCTCCCCATAGCAGAGCCAGCAGTGCCGTTAAGGTGTTTGCCGTGAGCGGAATTTGTAATGTGACCAGATAGACGCTCACACCGCCCAGTAACGCCCCCGCCACCAGCAGTGCCTCGGCCTGCCAGACATCAGGCGTTAGCAGGCAAAGCAACGTCAGGATGAACGCCCCGACTGTAAAACCCGCAGCGGGCACAGTGATGCGCCAGCGTTGACGAGGCACCAGCATCAATACGCTTGCAGCCAGTACAACAGCGTAGATCCAGCTCGTAATATTAAGCGGCAACGACAGACCGCTGCCGCCGTTGTTCGGCCAGTAGAGATGCATGGCCCCACACCAGAAAAACAGACTAATACCGAGCAATAATTTCTGCGCAGGCAGCGGCGCAATGCGATTCAGTACGTTCATCATGCTACTGGTAGTTCAACGTCCAGGTCCCGCTGGCGCTGAACGGACCGTATTCGAGAGACTGATTTTTTATCGCCGATGGCTCCGCTGCGACCCACGCCAAGAAATTCAGCGTCATCGAGCCTTCTGTTATCTCTTTAACTGACGTGCTCTCATCAAGGCGGATTGCCGTGCCGTCTTCTTCGCTCATCCCAATCCCGATCCCTGACGCGCCGCCTTGTTCACTGCTATCCAGCGCCAGATGATCGGTCAGCTCCGCATCCTCACGACCGCTGAAGGTAACCGAGATCCCACGGAAAACCTCAGGGTTGCAGTCGCGTAACTGGATGCTGAATTTTTCCGGCTTACTGCGCCCCGAGAGATAGAGATCCTGTGTCGCGATTTGCTTGAAATCGACCTCGATTTTGTCGCCTCCCGGTGCAAGGCTGCAGGCCAGGGCTCTGATGGTGCCGTGAAAATACATATCGCCGCCGACCAGTTTGGTGTCGGCCTGCGCCATGCCACCTAGCAGTAACATACTGGTCGCGAATAACGCCGAGAATCTCATGACATCCCCCTACTGAAACTGCGCGACAACGGTGGCAGAGGCTTCAAATTCACCTTCTTTCACGCTTCCCACGCCCGGCTTTGCCACCGGCGCGGCGGTGAGATTCCAGTCGCCCTGATTCTGGTAAAATCCCTTCACGTTGTAGAATTGATTGGGCACGACGGTGCCACCACTCTCGTCTTTAAGCATAATGCCGAGATCGTCGCGCTTTTGTCCGCCGCTCAGCGTGCCAAGGAGATTACCGTTAAACCCCGCCGTGCCTGACGCCGTGGTCGTTTGTATACCAAGATTAATGTTCAGCGCGCCCTGATCGAAACTCCCGCCTTCACAGACCACATGTATAGGGACTGACTTGCTGTAGTTAGTGCCGTTGAGCCGGGCAGCGGATCCAGGCAGATCGCCAAACTCAATGCTGATTTTGTCTCCCCGGTTGAAGGTGCATTTGTCCGGGACGGTAATCAGCCCGGATTTAATCACCACGCGAGAAATCGCCGTGGTTGGCGTAGGTCCCGCGCTTCCCATGCGCCCGGCCACCTCCACCAGCGACTGGGAAGTGATATTGATGCCATTTATAATGGGTTTAGTGACAATAAACGTCACTTTCCCTTTTGAACCACTTTCAACGTTAGTCGCTCGCGTGTAGCCCTTACGCTTTTTACAGCTGTTGTTGCTGTTGCGGTTTGAAACGTTGGTAAAAGGCGCCTGCACATATTTTTTATAGCCCCCAGCAACCCACACCTGAACTTCCACATCCAGATACTCGTTTAGCCGAAAACGGTTCGCCCCCTGATTTGAAGGCGGCATCGTGGTTGTGGTGGTGTAGTAAATTGGTGCTCGGGAGATGTCAGCCTGTTCGCAATAGAAATTCACCACATACCAGCCGCCCAGATTCCATGGGAACGGCTCCGTTCTGCCACCCACGTGGTTTTTACTGACATCCAGCGAGCTCAGTTCAATATCGTACTGATGCGGCGACCCACCTTCCGGCTCACCTTCTCCCTGTGTAAATGCCTGCCCGGCCAACGGACAACCTGCCAGCACCAACCACAACAGCGTTTTACGTAATACGCTCATAGATACTCCAGCTTAAGTCTGACCAGACCGTTAAATTCTCCGGCGGTCACCTCTCGCCCAAAAGATTCCAGCGCGGCAAGAAAATGAATGGCGTTATCGCCCGGTTTGAGGATCCACATGCGTTGCGGTTGGTTCAGGTGGATTAACTGATTACGTTCAGTCAGTAGTCGGATGCCCGCGCCGCGAACATCGCCACGAATACGCCCCAAATCGCTGTTTTCCGGTGCGCCTTCAGCCATTAGCGTCATCGAAACACCACGCTCCACCGTGCTGTGCGCAAGCTCAGGCATCTCACTGGTCTGCCCAGGGAAATCCCTTAAGGTATGACCGGAGCCCTTTAAACAGCCATTCAGATACAGCGTGACCAATACCGGATCGCTGCGATCGCCGCCCTGGCGAAATCGGCTGGCGGAAATATCACCAAGATCGATAGTCTGATCGCGGGAGGCCATATCCAGCACGCACGGCGAAACGAACACCCGACCATGAAAGCGGACGTTGCCATACTCGCCGGACACATTGCTCATATCCTGGCGACCGCTTGTGGCCTGAACCGAGCAGGCCATGCCCGCCATCAGCAGAGCGCAAAGCATCTTTTTCATTTACGAATCCTGTTACCGGGGCTGTTGCTCCATCGGCAATGCTTTACACACATTGCCTGTGCAGCTGAATTTCAATTCGGGATGACCGCCAAAATCGTTCACATACATCATGCTGAACTGGCTAACGCTGCCGTCGGCCACGCTGAAATCGAGAGAGGACTTTGGTGAAACCATAATCCCAGGGAAGTCAGTCAGCCTGTCGCCGCCCTGCGCTTCAGGCTTGCGGCTTAAGCCGATTAAGGTAACGAAGTACGGCGTTGGGTTATCCACACTCCAGCGCTGCCCCTGCTTATGAAAGACCAGTTGGTTTTGCCACACGGCGCCCGGTGTTTCCGGCACGATGGCGGTCGGACGGTAGAACAGTTTGATGCGCGACTGCATCGCCAGTTGCAGCACGTTCGGCTTATCCGGCTTGGGCGGAATTTCACGCACGTTCAGGTAGAACAGACTTTCGCGATCCTGCGGCAAAGCGTTAATACCGCTGGTTTTTGTCACACGCGCAATGCCCTTTTGCCTGCCGTTAATCCGTTGTAGCGGCGGTAAAACCATCAACGGCGAGGTAATTTTTGTTCCATTGGCGTCTTCCACCCACGACTGAGCCAGAAACGGAATGCTCGGACTGGTGTTGGTTAAGTTCGCACTGACAGATCGCGCATCACCGGTGATAATCAGACGGGTACGGTCAAGTGCAATGCCCGCCCATGAGGCGTTGATCTCTGCAATAAAAAGCAGACCGCAGACCACGGGTTTGAGCCAACGCTGCACGGAGTAAAATGCTTGATTTTTCATGACAAAATTCATTCAGGTTATTGATATTATTCACAAGGCAACAGCACGTTACCTTCCGGGTTGATTTGTTGCGGCACCTGTAAGTGACACTGCGCGCGACCGCCCCAGGCAACAGAAAGACGCTCGGCTGGATTCACACCCGCAATCCAGGCCATGCCGTTTTCCATCACCATGGCGACGCTGACACCGTTGGCGTTAAACACTTCGGCACCAAACGGCGGTACCGAACCATCTTTCAGGCGCAGCAGCGCCATCATTTTTTGCCCCTGCGCCACGGCGAAGCGCTGATAACCAATCGCGCCTTCCGTCAGGGTGTTGGTGACGATGGCTTTGGTCGCGGAAATGTCCTCGTCCATTGCATCCACATCGATACGGGTATCAAAGCTGTGATAGCTGACGACGTCCGGTACGACGGCAATACCGAAGCGGTTTGAGTGCGCCTGTTCGCCGTTCAGCGGTACATTCGCCACACCGTCGGTATCAACCATCACCCTGGCGGTATTCATCGACGCCTGGCTGTTGTGTAGCGCCGCGCCATGGCGCGTTGCGGTAAAGCCGCCGCGCATCGTGCCACCAACGGAGAAATAGCGTGATTGCTGCCAGCTGACGTTAGATTCCAGTTCCGCCATCATGCTGCGATGCTTGTAGTAGCCATCAAACGCGGTGTGCCCTTCACCGGAAACCCCTGCGCGCAGTCGCCATGGATTGTTACGGTCGCGGTTATCGGAATACGAAACCATCTGACTGGTCTGGCTGCCGCTGTTTTGCACTTCATAATCCATTGAGCGGCCATCGCTCCATGGCACCGAAATGGACAGCGAAAGGCTGTCGTCCCGTTTGCCCTGATACTCAGAGCGGTAAGCGGCAAGGTTGGCGCTGATCCCCTGAATGCCTGCGAACGAAAAGCTGTGTCCCATCGACACCCCGTAACGATCCTGAGAGCCACGATCCCAGTAATTCTGGTGGGTATAGGTCAGATACAGCGTGGTCGCTAATTGCGGGTCGTCAGCAAAAAAGGTCTTGTTACCGGTGATGGTGTACATCTCTTTTTCGTTGCCGGCGCTGTTGTTATTTTCATACTGCTCGTCGAGGAACTGCGAGAAGGTGCGGAAGTTACGCTGTGAAAAACGGTAACCGGCAAAGGTGATGGCGCTGTTGTATTCATCAAAGGTTTTGGCATAGCTGAGCTTAAAGGACATCCCTTTTTGTTCAGCCTGATGCTTCACCCGGCTCACGGATTGCGTCGCATCAGCCGACAGCGCGCCCAGCCAGCTCAAATCCCGCCCAATCCCCATCGACCAGGCGTTATAGCGATCGCCAGTGAGCAACGCGCCACCGTACAGTGACCACGCATTGCTGACCCCCCATGAAAAATCACCGCTATAAAATGCAGGTCCCTGGACGTCGTGGTTATAACGCGATGGCTTACCGACAGCGGCGTTGTAACGAACATAGCCCGGGCGCGTCAGGTAAGGGATATCTGCCGTATTGACCTGAAAGGTTTGTACGCTGCCATCCTGCTCTTCGACACGAACATCCAGCGTGCCGCGTACCGAGCCGTGTAGATCCTGAATATTAAATGGCCCCGCAGGAACGGTGGTTTGATAGATAACACGCCCCTGCTGACTGACGGTGACCTTCGCATTACTGCGGGCGATGCCGTGCACTTCGGGCGCGTAGCCCTGCAAATTCGGTGGTAGCATGCGCTCGTCGCTGGCAAGGTTAGCCCCGGTAAATCGCACTGAATCAAACACCTGGGAATTCAGATATATTTCACCGACCGTCAGTTTTGCAGCCTGCATAGGTAACGGGCGATAGGCATAGATCTGATCCCAGTCGATACGCCCACGATTTTCATCCGAAGCATAATTGGCCTGATACTGACCACGAAAGCGCCACGCGCCGAGGTTAAAGCCCGTCTGTCCATAACCAGACAGTGAGCGGTAATGATCGCCACCTTGTTCGTAATGTGTGGCCTGGCCCGAAACGCTGTAGTCGAAAATCAGTCCCGCGACGCCGTTATCCCAGCGCTCCGGCGGCGTCCAGTCTGGATCGGTATATTTCATCCATGCCTGAGGCACGGTAATGTCCAGTACGCCTGCGCTATTATTCAGCACCACACCCGGCAGGCGGGAAATGTCATAGCAGGTCGCGCTAATCGGATGAATATAGGTCAGCGCCTCTTCTTTGAGCGCCAGTAATTCGAGCTGTTGCGGCGTCAGGCACGCCATGGATTTATGCGAGTTGGCAGGATCAACGATATAACGGATCGACTGCTGAGGAATCTCCTGGCTGTTAATACGAACATCCAGCAGATATTCTCCGGGAGTCACAAAGTTGCCTTCGGAAAAACGCTGTAAATCGACATTTTGTCTGTCACTGGCATCCAGGACGTCAGTATTAAATTCAATAGACTCATCCGCTTCAGCCCATGAAGAGGCACAGACCAGAGCAATTAAAAGCGCCAGACGTTTTTTATCTGTTTTCAGCGTGATCATTTTCGTTCGCAAACCTTCAGATACCCGAATTGCTGTGTAGCTCAGAGATAATTCACAACAAAATGCGTGACTGCAGTAAATTCACCAGACGTCATTCTTCCGTCGCGGGAGATCAAATAAGCCGTAAAATTGAGCGTGTTTTTCCCTGGGTTAAGCGCATAATCCGGTGATGGCTCACCCAAATGAATTTGCTTGCCTTTGCCGTCATATATTTCTATCGCTAAATTTTCAGTTTCCGATTGCACGCTCAGATAATCAGGATTGTCACTATCCGGTGCGCCGGAAAAGGTAATATTGGCGCGTTGGAACAGATTCCCGGGGTGTTGAGAATCCCCTAATGAACATCCCAGCAAATGAATGCTGAAATCATGCGCAGATACTTTTTCAGGTTTTCCGGAAATATCTCTGGCTGAGAGGTCATCAAATTCAACCAGCAGCGACCGGTCGCGTGGATCGACATAACAGGCAGCCTCAATAATATTTCCCCGCATGCGCATTTTGCCGGGCGTACTGACAAGACGATGGGTGTCAGCCAAAACCCATGCAGGCGATATGAAGATAAAAAGCAGTAAAATACGCCATCCAGGCATCACCGCATTTCCTTTCAGTTATTCGCAGGAAGGGTTAAGCAGGCGCATAATTGCGCCCGCAGCAGATCGTTACTGATAATCGATCTGGAAATTAACGGTAGATTCGAAGTCACCCGGGGTTACGGCTGCGGATGCATTGTTGGCCTGCAGATAAGCAACGAAATCAATGTCGGTTTCGCCATCGGTAATGTTGACCTGAGATGCGGCTTCGCCCCATTTCACATCCTGGTTACCACTGTCAATCATACCGATGCCCGCGCCCTTTGCTGTACCCGAGGTAAATGCAGCCAGCGCATTGTTGTCGGTATCAATCGTTGCCGGGGTGTAGGTTACTGTGGCGGTTTTCGCAACAGTTGTATCGCAGCCCTGCAGAACGATTTTGGCATGCTTAACACCAGCACGTTGGTTGTCTTTTAACTGAGAAGTTGGGATCTCACCAAAATTAACCTGCACCGGGCTGGATTCTGGGGCCAGACCGCATGCGGAATTAACCAGAGAACCAGTGAAGTGAATTTTACCGTTAGTCGGTTCAACATTTTTTGCAGCGAAAGCAGAAGATGCAGTAAAAGACATTCCCGCCATCAGCGCACAAGCCACAGCCACGTTTTTCATTTTCATATTACTACTTAACCTTATATCTGTTTTTTGGTTATTCCGACGATCTATTTCCACAGACAATTTATGCAAGGGAAACCCTGATCTGCAGGTGGCGGAAGTGCATTTCCTTGCAAACAATCCATCTCAAGCCACCCTGTATTTTGAACTTCATTGGTATTCCATCCGAAATACCGCCCACAGTTGTTTACGCTGTTTCGGGGCTTATATTAAGTCGACGAAAAAATGACACAATGCAAAAATCCGGTATTAATCAAACTCAGGGAATCGTGTTGTAACACTGTCTGTAGAGCGATCGTTTACCTAAAAAATAGCCAAAAAACACGCCGACACCAGTGTTAATGTCTATTATTTATAATCTTTATAGAGTTTTTATCTATCAACTATTTTTTTATTTAGCCAGAAGAACAGGCAAAATGTATTTATGAATGTTTTGTAAAAATGAAATTGGGCATCAAAAGCGAGTAATGACAATAAGATAGTGAAAGAGAGGAAGGAGATTGGAGGATTCTATTAGATATATTAAGAGATTGTTATATAAATATTAATAAAGCGATCTATGGCACAATCATTTTTTATAAATGAATTATGTTATGCTATTGCTTCCCCCACTCGAATGCGAGATATCCTGCTTTAAAGGAGACATCAGTGATTTCTCATATACCAATAAACAAAATTAAATCCGTAATTATTGGTGAAGGCTTAGTTTTCAGACCACATAAAAATACCCTAAAAGACCTGGCATCTGGTGAAATGGCCACATTGAATAATGTGGCAACACAATTACTGCTCTATCTGTTGCAAAATGGTAAAGAGATATCCTCGCGCGATGAAATTCTGCGGAATGTTTTCCAGCATAATGGCGCCAGAGCGACGGATGCTAATCTCAATCAGCACATTTCATTTCTGCGCAAAGCAATAACGTCTACGGGCCATCCTGCAGAACTGATCGTCACCATTCCGCGAATAGGATTTCGGATGAGCGACGCCAGTATCAATATTCAGCAACTGGAGGAATCGCAAGCGCCCACCAGAATAGTCAATGTTGCATTGACGCCCAGGAAAAAGAAACGAAACCTGTGGCCTGTCACGATAACAACGTTAATTACCGGCATCGCCGTGCTGGCGACAGCGTGGTTAACATGGATACCCAATGAAATCGCGATGACGGACGCGGCGATCCTGCGGACTATCGACTACGAGCAATGCCGTGTGCATATATTAGGAAACGCCCTCACCGACACCATAACCGAAAAAAAAGCGCTGGATATTTTCAAGTCCGTGGGTATTAACCCCAACTGTTCGTACCCAAAAGATCTGTATCTCAATACCTGGGCGAGCAACCATAATCTGGTTGAGTGGTCGTTTGCCGCTGAATGCGGGCTAAACCTCGGCTATTACCATTGCATCAGCCAGTATCGCCATCATGAGGAATGATATGAAGCAGGAAAGCGATCACTCTCCTTTACTATGGTCAGTCGTGATTGCCATTTTTGGGCTAGCGGCTATCGCTTTTTTTATTATCGCCGGGAATGCGAAAAAACAAGAAATCAGTTTTTCCTGCTCCTCGGAATTCACGTCGATACTCGACATCCAGAATACAAAAAAGGAACTCCACGGAATAATGCTGATAACCAGCTACAACTCCGGACACCTTTCATTGTCAGTCCAGGGGAAACTCAAAAGTGACGACGGCGAGTTCGCTGTTAACCGAAAACTGTTCTTTCGCTATGCCCGTCCACTCGGCCATACCGCAGGCGTTTTTATGCTCACTCCCGATGGTCGGGAAAAATCCCCCGATGATGACGCAACGGACGCTGTCGACTATCTCTTCTTCGACGCTTACGAACGTGCCGACAAGCTGTATATGCTAAAGCACCTGAATGAGGAAACGGTTCTTATTGGCGATAACTTCTCACCCCGCTTCGCCTGCGTGATGAATCACTTCGCGAGTTAATCGCCTTCTGGATATGCGTCGGGTTAAGGATGACCTGATGTGTTGCCCACCCGAAAGCTCGGGCGCGGTCGATAAAGCGTGATAATGAGATTATTATTTTTGGGCGGGCTAAAACGACGAAAGCCTGAATCATTTCTGATTCAGGCTTTCTGAATAGTGGCGGAATGGACGGGACTCGAACCCGCGACCCCCTGCGTGACAGGCAGGTATTCTAACCAACTGAACTACCACTCCGCGTTGTGTTCCGCTTGGGAACGAAGCGAATATTACGGATTGCCTCGCGCCTCGTCAACGCTTTTTCTCACGTTTTTAATCGTTTGCTGCAAAAATCACCCGAATGGCCATTTTCATACGGTAAACGTACAAACTATGCCCGCCAGAGGCAACTTCCGCCTTTCTTCTGCACCAGGTCAAGGCGTGACTCATGGGCCGCTAACTCTTCATCAGTAGCGAAAACAACGCGTAGTTTGCTGGACTGTCGCACAATACGCTGAATCCCCGTGTCATTCTGCTGCTGGCTGTCGCCTTCCATTGAGAACGCCATCGTGGTCTGCCCGCCGGTCATCATCAGATAAACGTCGGCCAGAATCTGGGCATCGAGCAATGCGCCGTGCAGGGTTCGTTTACTGTTGTCTATCTCATAGCGCGAGCATAACGCATCAAGGCTGTTTCGCTTGCCAGGAAACATTTTCCTCGCCAGCGCCAGGCTATCGGTTATTTTGCAAAATTCATTCGTCTTCGGAATATCACGCTTGAGCTTCGCGAATTCGTAATCCATAAAGCCGATATCGAACGATGCGTTATGAATGACCAGCTCCGCGCCGCGAATGTAGTCGAGAAACTCGTCGGCTACATCGGCAAACGTAGGTTTATCGAGCAGGAATTCGTCTGCGATTCCGTGTACGCCGAACGCTTCCGGGTCCACCAGCCGATCCGGCTTCAGGTAAACGTGGAAGTTATTGCCGGTCAGGCGGCGGTTCACCACTTCAACCGCACCGATCTCAATGATCTTGTGGCCTTCATAGTGGGCGCCAATCTGGTTCATACCGGTGGTTTCGGTATCGAGGACGATCTGTCGTGTAATTCCAGTGCTCATAACGGTCATTTATGTCAGACTTATCGTTTGATTTCGATTTGCTAAAACAGGAAGTCTACCAGAGATGCTTAAACAGGTAGAAATTTTCACCGATGGTTCTTGCCTGGGAAATCCAGGGCCTGGTGGTTATGGGGCGATTTTACGCTATCGCGGGCGCGAAAAAACCTTTAGCGAGGGCTACAACCTCACCACTAATAATCGCATGGAGCTGATGGCGGCAATCGTTGCGCTGGAAGCCCTGAAAGAACAGTGTGAAGTGATACTCAGCACGGACAGCCAGTATGTGCGCCAAGGCATTACGCAGTGGATCCACAACTGGAAGAAGCGCGGCTGGAAAACAGCAGATAAAAAACCGGTGAAGAACGTCGATCTGTGGAAACGTCTCGATGCCGCGCTGGGGCCGCATCAAATCAAATGGGAATGGGTTAAAGGCCATGCGGGCCATCCGGAAAACGAACGCTGCGATGAGCTTGCGCGCACCGCGGCCATGAGCCCGACTCAGGATGATATTGGGTATCAGACTGAGGCTTAAGCGTCCGGTTTACGGTATTGCCGGGTCGCGCCAACGGCATGACGGATAGGCGTTTTGCTTTTATTTTGTTTCATCGGGTTGAGCGTAAGCGGAATGGTTCGCTTGCGCGCAACCACCAGCTGTAAACAGCCCAGCGCGGGGATATGGGCGCTTAACATTTTCCCGCCCTTCTTGTTCCAGGGCAGAACATGAAAACGACTATAGTGCAGCACTTCAAAATTCAGTAATGATAGCCAGTCCAGTTGACGCATGAGGGTAAACATCCGACTGTTATAGGGCGATGTCTTGCGCAATACGGGCACCAGTTTACGCAATCCCATCAAGCTTACCGGGTTAAAACCGCTCAGAATCAACCAGCCGTCATCAATCAACACGCGATCGGCTTCACGCAGTAGGCGATGCGGATCGGAGCACCACGGTAACGTATGGGCCAATAAACAGACATCCACGGACTTATCGGCAAAGGGAAGATGCAAAGGATCGGCCGTCACCTGCATGGGAGATCCCTGCAAAGAAACATTTACCTGATGAGAAACCGCGCACGCTTCAGAATCGATTTCTGCGCTTAAATTACCAACCTTAAGCAGATGAAAACCGTACATTTTTGCAAACCACGGGTTAAGCTGATGCTCCAGCGCCTCACGATAGTGTTCGCCCCAGGGCAAATCATCCCAGCTAACGGGCGCTACGACAGTTTGGGGGATCCTTGCCGGTTTCATCACAACCTTCCGTTACGCATTGAGAGGTAATCTATGAATCTTAACAGTATTCCTGCATTTCAGGACAATTACATCTGGGTCCTGTCAAATAATGACCAGCATTGTCTGATTGTGGACCCGGGTGAAGCGGCTCCTGTTTTGAAAGCCATTGCAGAGCATAACTGGGTGCCGGAAGCCATTCTGCTAACCCACCATCATCAGGATCACGTTGGTGGAGTGAAAGAACTCCTGCAACATTTCCCACAAATAGTGGTATACGGACCGGCTGAAACGCAAGATAAGGGAACGACACACGTAGTCGAAGATGGCGATATTGCACTCGTTTTGGGGCATGAATTTAGGGTAATTGCTACTCCTGGTCACACTTTAGGACATATCTGTTACTTTAGCCATCCTTACTTATTTTGTGGTGACACGCTCTTTTCTGGCGGTTGCGGTCGACTTTTCGAAGGTACAGCAACTCAAATGTATCAATCACTTAATAAAATAAACGAACTTCCTGACGATACATTAATTTGTTGCGCACATGAGTACACATTAGCAAACATGAAGTTTGCCTTAAGCATTCTCCCGCACGATTCGTTCATAAATGAATATTATCGTAAAGTTAATGAGTTACGCGTAAAAAAACAAATGACACTACCCGTAATTCTGAAAAATGAGCGGCGAAATAATCTTTTTTTGAGAACGGAAGATATTGATTTAATTAATGAAATCAACAAAGAAACAATATTGAAACAACCTGAAGAGCGTTTTGCCTGGTTAAGGTCAAAGAAAGATACGTTCTGACAATTCCGGGTTGCCTTTTGAAAACTTCGCCGTTATGATCGGTCGTCTTTTAAGCAACTATTGACACACACATGAAGGCAAAAGCGATATTACTCGCCTCTGTCCTGCTTGTTGGGTGCCAGAATACTGGTAACGTCCAACAACACGCACAGAGCCTTTCTGCAGCTGGTCAAGGGGAAGCAGGAAAGTTTACAAGTCAGGCGCGATGGATGGACGACGGAACATCTATCGCTGCTGATCAAGATTTGTGGGCTTTCATTGGTGACGAGCTAAAGATGGGAATTCCGGAAAACAGCCGGATTCGCGAACAGAAACAGAAGTATTTACGCAATAAGAGCTATCTCCACGATGTAACTTTACGGGCAGAGCCGTATATGTACTGGATAGCCGGGCAGGTTAAGAAACGTAACATGCCTATGGAACTGGTACTACTACCCATAGTGGAGAGCGCTTTTGATCCTCACGCAACGTCTGGCGCCAATGCCGCAGGTATTTGGCAGATCATTCCGAGCACGGGGCGCAATTATGGTTTAAAACAGACCCGCAGTTATGATGCACGTCGCGACGTTGTGGCTTCCACCACCGCCGCGCTGGACATGATGCAGCGTCTGAACAAGATGTTTGATGGCGACTGGCTGCTGACCGTTGCTGCTTATAATAGCGGTGAAGGTCGTGTCATGAAGGCAATCAAAACGAACAAAGCTCGTGGTAAACCCACTGACTTCTGGTCGTTGCCATTGCCTCAGGAAACGAAGCTATACGTGCCTAAAATGCTGGCATTGAGCGATATACTCAAAAACAGCAAACGCTATGGCGTACGTCTGCCAACAACAGACGAAAGCCGCGCGTTGGCACGTGTTCGCCTGAGTAGCCCGGTTGAGATGGCTCAGGTTGCTGATATGGCGGGTATTTCCGTCAGCAAGCTGAAGACCTTCAATGCAGGCGTGAAAGGCTCCACATTGGGTGCCAGCGGCCCGCAATATGTGATGGTGCCAAAGAAGCATGCAGAGAAGCTGCGTGAGTCTCTGGCTTCAGGCGAAATTGCAGCCGTGCAGTCAACGCTGGTCGCGGATAACACGCCGCTGAACAGTCGTAGCTACAAAGTTCGCTCTGGCGATACGCTTTCTGGCGTCGCGTCACGCCTTGGCGTGAGCACCAATGACCTTAAGCAGTGGAATAACCTGCGCGGGTCATCCCTGAAAGTGGGTCAAAACCTGACGGTGGGTGCGGGTACCAGCGCACAGCGTCTGGCGAACAACAGCGATAGCATCACCTATCGTGTGCGTAAAGGCGACTCGCTGTCGAGCATTGCCAAACGTCACGGGGTTAACATCAAAGATGTCATGCGCTGGAACAACGATACGGACAATCTACAGCCAGGCGATCAGCTCACGTTGTTTGTGAAAAACAACGGTATGCCGGACTCCTGATAGCATTGTAGAAATGAAGGCACTGGATTCCCCCCAGTGCCTTTTTTATTTATCCCGCTTTATGTGCCTCAACCATTATCGTGTCGCTGATAAACGAGCCATCTTCCTGTAACGCAAAGTAGGCTTTCACGTCTGCAGAAGCACTTTGTTGGTATGCACGAATCGCGTCGCTCAACGCCGCGGGCGTGCGCATCCTCGCGACCCACGAACTGAACTCCAGCGGCAGGCGATCGGTTAACAAAGTATCGGCAATCAAATTGGCATCGTTGATTAACGACAGCCACTCTCCACTGGAATAGTTACGAACGTGCGAGGTATCGCGTAACGCCTCCACGGTTTGCAACCAGATATCACGTACTGGGTGGCCTGGCGACATCACATCCATCACAATCAATACACCACCGGGCTTCAGAACGCGGTTCACTTCCCGCAGCGCGCGTCCGACATCATGCCAGTGATGCGCAGAATAGCGGCTAATCACCACGTCAAATTCGCTATCTTCAAATGGCAGACTTTCGGCATAACCCTGGCGTGTGGCGACATTCTCCAGGCCTCTGTCTTTTGCCGCCTCAGCGACCACCTCAAGCATCTGCGACGATAAATCATAAGCCACAACCTGCTTTACGTGTTGCGCGGCTACAAAGCTGGCATGCCCCGCTCCACATCCCATATCCAACACACGGGCCTGCGGAAATGCCGACAACCTTTCCCCCAGACGCAGCAAGTCACGGCCAGAGGCGTGCACCGCACTGGTTAAATAGGCATTAGCCTGAGAGCCAAACTGTTTTTCGACGTTGTCATGGTGAGAGCGAGTTGTCATTGTGTTGTCCTTCGGTTGTTGTGAAATAGGAAGGGCAACCATCACAGGCCTGCCCTACGGCAGACCTGACACACCGTTATTGTTCAGGTTTGCCGGGACTGAATTCAACGAGTAGCGGGTTGTGATCGGATGCACGGGTGACCAGCACAGAGGCTTCACTCACGTTCAGACCACGATAGAACACAAAATCGAGAGGGCGACCAAACGCGCGCCGGCGCTGATCGTCAGTAAAACGTACCTGGCGCAGCGACATTTCTCGCGCAAAGCGGTACAGCGCATTCATCCGTCGACGGCTCCAGGCATTGAAATCGCCGGCCATAATAACCGGACCGCTGTGATGAGCAATCTGATCGCCAATGGGAAGTAACTGCTTACTATAAACATCGACGCCGAGGCTAAAGTTAACCGCGTGGATATTCACCACCATTAATAATCGAGAGTCAGGCAGCGGATACACCGTTACCAGAGCCGATTTCGCCAGCCGTAAAATAGGCTCACGCTCGCGCAATGGACAACAGTAAACAGGATGAGCAGCAGAGAGCGTCATGACGCCAGAGGGATGCTGAGGCAGCACAAAGGCAGGAACCTGATCGGCAGCAAGGTAGTTAGCGGTCGCAAACTGCACCAGTTCTGGCGTGGTTTGCGCTTCCTGTAATAATACCAGATGCGCATCTTTGCCAAAATTCTTCAGCACCGACTGCCATTCTGCGCGCTGCTGTTTAAAAATATTCCATACCAGCACGCGAATGCGGTCTTCACTGCTTAACGGAACGCCTGCGGGTAATGCCTGGCCAATATGCGCAAACGACCCCGGCGGTAAAATCCGCTCGGCGGGTTGTCCGGCAACATAACGCATGGCATAGGTGTTTTTTCGCACTTTAGACTTTCAAACCTCTGTAACGTCAACCAGTCCGCAGCCGGACTGGTTCTTCTGTTATAGGGATTTTAGCACTCACTTTCAACGAACAATTGCAGTTTGTTTTGTAAGTGGGCGCTTACATCAATGATTTACCCCAGAGCAACACGCACGGGTTTATCAAGACGACCGCTGACCCCCATCAGCAGGAAAGCTACCAGAACAATGAGGGCGCCAATCCACGGCGTCTGTGCTAAACCATAATGCTCGACCGTTTGCCCGCCAATCACTGACCCCAGCGCAATCCCAATGTTAAACGCCGCAATGTTTAACCCTGACGCCACATCTACAGCATTAGGCGTAAATTGCTCCGCTTTCTGTACCACGTAGACCTGCAACCCCGGCACGTTACCAAAGGCAAAGATCCCCATCACCAGAATGGTAGCCAGCGCGGCGTACTGCGTGGAGGCCGTCAGTTGGAAGACCATCAGCAGAACAAACAGCACGGCGAAAATGAATTTCAGCGCAGGAACCGCACCATGCTTATCTGCCAGCTTACCACCCCAGATATTACCGATAGCCACTGAAACACCGTAACCCAGTAAGATCCAGCTTACTGCTGCCGGGGAGAACCCCGCCAGATCCTGCATCATCGGTGCAAGGAAGGTGAATGCCGTGAATACACCGCCGTAGCCCAGTGCCGTAACGGCGTAAATCAGCAACAGACGGGGATGAGTCAGCACCTTCACCTGGTCGCGAATGCTGGCGGCTGCACGACCGGGAATGTTGGCAGGGATCAGTAACTGGCTACTGATCAGTGCAATCACGCCTAACATTGATACCGCGAGGAAAGTCTCACGCCAGCCAAAGTGCTGACCGATAAATGTTCCCAGCGGCACGCCGGTGACCAGCGCCACCGTTAAGCCACCAAACATAATGGCAATGGCGGAAGCCGCTTTCTCTTTTGGCACCAGACTTGTCGCGATGGTAGAACCAATCGAGAAGAATACGCCATGTGCCAGTCCAGTCAGCAGACGAGCAACAATGAGTGTCATATACCCGGGTGCCTGCCATGCCAGCAAATTCCCCGCCGTAAACAGAACCATCAGCGCAACCAGTAACTGTTTACGTGGCAGGCGTCCGGTCAGAGCGGTCAGTACCGGCGCGCCAATTGCCACACCCAGCGCATAAATTGAAACCAGCATCCCGGCTGAAGGTAACGAGATCGCCAGCTGTTGAGCGATGGTCGGCACCAGACCAACAATCACAAACTCAGTAGTGCCTATAGCGAAGGCACTTATTGTTAGTGCAAATAAAGCGAGAGGCATAAATAACTCCGTAACATCAGTAATCAGATGACACGCAGTATGCCTGGATGTTTTAATGACAAAAATATTCAAAATCTCAATATAATTTTGCTTCAGGTGCAAAAATGAAAGCAACCTCCGAAGAACTTGCAATTTTTGTGGCGGTAGTGGAAAGCGGCAGCTTTAGCCGGGCGGCAGAACAGCTTGGACAAGCCAATTCCGCGGTCAGCCGGGCAGTAAAAAAGCTGGAGATGAAATTGGGCGTCAGTTTGCTTAATCGCACGACCCGACAGCTAAGCCTGACCGAAGAAGGAGAGCGCTACTTCAGGCGGGTGCAGCAGATACTGCAAGAGATGGCTGCAGCAGAAACTGAAATCATGGAGTCGCGTAATACTCCGCGCGGCCTGCTGCGCATCGACGCAGCAACACCGGTGATGTTGCATTTCCTGATGCCGCTAATCAAGCCGTTCCGGGAGCGGTATCCTGAGATGACGTTGTCTCTCGTCTCCTCAGAAACGTTCATCAATCTTATTGAACGAAAAGTGGATGTTGCTATACGAGCGGGTACACTGACTGACTCGAGTCTACGTGCGCGTCCGTTATTTACCAGCTATCGTAAGATTATTGCCTCACCGGACTACATTGCCCGTTTTGGCAAGCCAGAGAGCGTCGAGGAGTTAAACCAGCATCTGTGTCTGGGGTTTTCCGAACCAGTTTCACTCAATACCTGGCCGATTGCCTGTAGCGACGGACAGCTGCATGAGGTTGAGTGCGGAATTTCTTCCAACAGTGGAGAAACGCTAAAACAGCTTTGCCTGAATGGCAACGGCATCGCATGTCTTTCAGATTATATGATAGATAAAGAGATCGCGCGGGGTGAACTGGTGGAGTTATTGGCAGATAAACGTCTGCCGGTAGAGATGCCTTTTAGCGCAGTTTATTACAGCGATCGTGCCGTCAGTACGCGCATCCGGGCATTTATCGACTTTTTAAGTGAATATATAAGAACAGCTCCCGAAGGAGCTGTGAAAGAGGGTTAATGGGTACAGAGGGTCAGGCAATTAATCCCAATCAGGGGCCAGACCTTCCGGGCTGACCAGACGATCGTTGCAGTCCAGTGCCGCGATCGCTTTTTTATCTTCGGCATCCAGATGCAGTTCCAGCGCCAGCAGGTTGCTTGCCAGGTTTTCACGTTTGGTAGAAGAAGGAATTACGGAGTAACCTTCCCCCATTGCCCATGCCAGAATAACCTGCGCCGGGGTCGCGTTATGTTTAGCGGCAATGTGCGCAATCACTTCATCTTTCAGCGCTTTACCATAAGCCAGCGTCATGTAAGAGGTGATGTGGATGCCCTGTGCTTTCGCCCAGTCAACCACCTTACGGCTCTGCAGATACGGAGACAGCTCAATCTGATTGGTCGCAATGTTCTCTGCACCTACTGCGGCAATGGCTTTTTCCATCAGCGGAATGGTGAAGTTTGAGATACCAATTTCGCGAGTCAGCCCCTGCTGTTTTGCTTCGAGCAGCGCCTGCATGAATTCCTCAACAGATACCGCATCACCTGGAGATGGCCAGTGGATCAGCGTCAGATCGACATAATCTGTACGCAGCTTCTTCAGGCTTTCTTTCAGACTTGGGATCAGTTTTTCTTTGCTGAGATTTTCAATCCAAATCTTGGTGGTGATATACAGCTCGTTACGCGGTACGCCGCTTTCGGCAATCGCCTGACCAACAGCCGCTTCATTATCATAGATTTGCGCAGTGTCGACAGCACGGTAGCCTAGCTCAAGCGCCGTTTTAACAGAAGCGATAACCACGTCGTCTTTCAGGCGGAAAGTACCTAAACCGAATGCAGGGATAGTCATAGAATTCCTCTTTTTAATCACTATGTTCGTTAACTGAGAGGATTATGAGCTTAAGCTCTTTATAGAAAAAGAGTGAAAAATGCAGAGGATTTTTGCGGATTCAGCAATAATTAAATTGCAGACAAAGAAAAAGCCCTGAGCGTTAGCTCAGGGCTCTTAATAAGTGGCGGAACGGACGGGACTCGAACCCGCGACCCCCTGCGTGACAGGCAGGTATTCTAACCAACTGAACTACCG